>NZ_JAFBFI010000051.1 GCF_016909175.1 Peribacillus deserti | reverse complement strand
CCACACCCGTTCCCATCCCGAACACGGAAGTTAAGCTCTTTAGCGCCGATGGTAGTTGGGGGATCTCCCCCTGTGAGAGTAGGACGCTGCCAGGCGTTTATATGGAGGATTAGCTCAGCTGGGAGAGCATCTGCCTTACAAGCAGAGGGTCGGCGGTTCGATCCCGTCATCCTCCACCATATTTTGTGCCGGTGTAGCTCAATTGGTAGAGCAACTGACTTGTAATCAGTAGGTTGGGGGTTCAAGTCCTCTTGCCGGCACCATTATTTTCTAGTTGAATATTAAGCTGATAAGAGTTACAATAATTTTTGTCGCTAATATGTACGAGCCATTAGCTCAGCCGGTAGAGCATCTGACTTTTAATCAGAGGGTCGAAGGTTCGAATCCTTCATGGCTCACCATTTTAAATATGCGGGTGTGGCGGAATTGGCAGACGCACTAGACTTAGGATCTAGCGCCTTACGGCGTGGGGGTTCGACTCCCTTCACCCGCACTTTAGTTTTGCGGAAGTAGTTCAGTGGTAGAATACAACCTTGCCAAGGTTGGGGTCGCGGGTTCGAATCCCGTCTTCCGCTCCATACTATTTCTTTGCCGGGGTGGCGGAACTGGCAGACGCACAGGACTTAAAATCCTGCGGTAGGTGACTACCGTACCGGTTCGATTCCGGTCCTCGGCACCATTTAATATGCGCCCGTAGCTCAATTGGATAGAGCGTCTGACTACGGATCAGAAGGTTATGGGTTCGACTCCTTTCGGGCGCGCCATATAAATACGGGAAGTAGCTCAGCTTGGTAGAGCACTTGGTTTGGGACCAAGGGGTCGCAGGTTCGAATCCTGTCTTCCCGACCATTCCTAAAATTCCTTATGGGGCCTTAGCTCAGCTGGGAGAGCGCCTGCCTTGCACGCAGGAGGTCAGCGGTTCGATCCCGCTAGGCTCCACCATGATTGTTCTTTGAAAACTGAACGAAACAAGACGCCAAGCGTATTTTTCTTTCGAGAAAATACAAAAACAAGTTTTAAACTTTTAAGAGCTATA
>NZ_JAFBFI010000050.1 GCF_016909175.1 Peribacillus deserti | reverse complement strand
AAGTAATCTAGAAGGGTAAAAAAGGCAACACGAAAATAAGGGTGTGCAGTTGGATTTTTAAAACACACTCCCGGAAAAAATATCTGTTCCTGGACTTTACCCCGCAAGACGTGGTTCTGAATAGATTTGCTTATTAATTAACAATGTGTAAATAATCCTAAGAACTTTATGGGCGATAGCTTGTATAGCTTTTTTCTTTCCTCTTCTTGCCGATAGGGTCCAAAAAACAGAAGACATTCCCGTCTTTTTCGATCTCGATATTGCCCAAGCTACTTCACAGAGTGCTGATTTGATGTGCGGATTCCCTTGAACAGTTTTTCCGCTTTTTTTTTACCAGCACTTTCATTGTTTCCCGGTGATACCCCAGACCAAGAAGCTAAATGCCGGGAAGTAGGAAATTGATTCATATCTGTCCCTATTTCTGCGATGATACAGGCTGCCGTATTTTGCTTTACTCCAGGTATACTTAACAGAATTTCCTGTTCTTCGTGATATGGCTGGAGCAGTAACTCAATTCGGCCTTCTAAGTCTTGAATAGACTGTTCAATGAAAGTAATGTGGTTCCACGACATCCTGATTAAAAAGATTTGATGTTCATTTAGCGTTCCAAAAAGAGAGTCGGTAATAGTTCCCTTTTTCTTCTTTAAAGAATGGTGCAGACAGGTATGAATATCAATCTCTTCAAGATATCCCTGTTCTACTAAGCGGTTAAGAAGTTTACGCCCGGAAACTCCAAAAACATCAGAAATAACAGATCCTAATTTAATATTAGAACATTCAAGGGTTTTAGAAATTCTATTTTTCTCAGCCGTAAGGTTGCCAATTAATTTCTTTCTTAAACGAGTTAGATCTCTTAGTTCACGTAGATTCTGGGGAGGAACGAAGCTTCTTTCGATTAACCCATGTCTGAGAAGTTTAGCAATCCATTCAGCATCGCAGACATCAGTTTTGCGACCAGGAACATTCTTTATTCTCTGTGCATTGGCAAGCGTGATATCAAAGTATCCCTCGAGAATATTATAGACTGGTTTCCAGTAGATTCCGGTACTTTCCATCGCAATATGGGTGACATGCCTTTCTTCAAGCC
>NZ_JAFBFI010000049.1 GCF_016909175.1 Peribacillus deserti | reverse complement strand
AGTACTGGACGCCCTTCTTCTAAGGAACTATCAGTTGAGGAAAAACTGAAAAAAGCTGAAGCAAGAATTAAGTTTTTAGAAGCAGAGAATGACTTGTTAAAAAAGCTAGAGGAACTAGAGAGGCAGGCGTTGATGAAAAAAAGTTACTAACACCTTCAGAAAAATTTCAGCTTATTGAACGTACAATTCGTAAATATCAACTAAAAAATGTAGTGAGTTACTTTTGTGAATTAGCAGGGGTAAGTAAAAATGGATACTATGCTTGGTTGAAGGCAGCCCCCATCCGCCAGTTTAAAGATTTAGAGGATGAAAGGGATATTGAACTCATTAAGTTTATCTTTCAACAAAAAAAGGAAAAAGTCGGGGCTCTTCAAATCAAAATGATCTTAGAAAATGATTATTTTGTTAAGATGAATCACAAGAAGATTAGAAGGTTAATGAGGAAATATCAACTGATTACAAAGGTTAGAAAAGCAAAGCCTTATAAAAAAATGGCGAAAGCTACCCAAGAACACCGTACATGCCCTAACCTGTTAAACCGTGAATTTAATCAAGGAGAGCCTGGAAAAGTGTTATTAACGGATATTACTTATCTTTATTATGAGAACGGTCAAAAAGCCTATTTATCCTGTATCAAGGATGGAAGCACAAACGAAATACTGGCCCATTATATATCCAGGTCTTTAGAAATGAGTATAGTTTATAAGACGCTAGAAAGACTTAAAGAATCTGTACAAAATCAGTTTCACCCTGAAGTCATACTTCATTCAGACCAGGGTATGCATTACACTCATCCCTTTTTTCAAAAGAAAGTAAAGAAATTGGGTATCACTCAATCCATGTCCCGCAAGGGAAATTGTTGGGATAACGCTCCAATTGAATCTTTCTTTGGTCATTTTAAGGACGAGGTAGATTTTAAAGAATGTACTAGCTTAAGTGAATTAAAACAAATAGTGGATTCATATATCGAGGAGTATAATTGTCATCGTTATCAATGGGGATTAAATAAAATGACCCCGGTACAATACCGGGATCATTTATTAGCAGCATAGGGCCTTTTTATTAAACTGTCCATTTTAGGGGTTACAGTTCA
>NZ_JAFBFI010000047.1 GCF_016909175.1 Peribacillus deserti | reverse complement strand
CCACCCACAGCTTCGGTGATACGTTTAGCCCCGGTACATTTTCGGCGCAGAGTCACTCGACCAGTGAGCTATTACGCACTCTTTAAATGGTGGCTGCTTCTAAGCCAACATCCTGGTTGTCTAAGCAACTCCACATCCTTTTCCACTTAACGTATACTTTGGGACCTTAGCTGGTGGTCTGGGCTGTTTCCCTTTTGACTACGGATCTTATCACTCGCAGTCTGACTCCCAAGGATAAGTCATTGGCATTCGGAGTTTGACTGAATTCGGTAACCCGATGGGGGCCCCTAGTCCAATCAGTGCTCTACCTCCAAGACTCTCACACTTGAGGCTAGCCCTAAAGCTATTTCGGAGAGAACCAGCTATCTCCAGGTTCGATTGGAATTTCTCCGCTACCCACACCTCATCCCCGCACTTTTCAACGTGCGTGGGTTCGGGCCTCCATTCAGTGTTACCTGAACTTCACCCTGGACATGGGTAGATCACCTGGTTTCGGGTCTACGACCTCATACTCATTCGCCCTATTCAGACTCGCTTTCGCTGCGGCTCCGTCTCATCAACTTAACCTTGCATGAAATCGTAACTCGCCGGTTCATTCTACAAAAGGCACGCCATCACCCGTTTCTTTCAGAAGAAAGACATAGGGCTCTGACTACTTGTAGGCACACGGTTTCAGGATCTCTTTCACTCCCCTTCCGGGGTGCTTTTCACCTTTCCCTCACGGTACTGGTTCACTATCGGTCACTAGGTAGTATTTAGCCTTGGGAGATGGTCCTCCCTGCTTCCGACGGGATTTCTCGTGTCCCGCCGTACTCAGGATCCACTCTGGAGGGAACGAAGTTTCGACTACAGGGTTGTTACCTTCTTCGACGGACCTTTCCAGGTCTCTTCATCTACCCCGTTCCTTTGTAACTCCGTATAGAGTGTCCTACAACCCCAAAAGGCAAGCCTTTTGGTTTGGGCTATATTCCGTTTCGCTCGCCGCTACTCAGGAAATCGCATTTGCTTTCTCTTCCTCCGGGTACTTAGATGTTTCAGTTCCCCGGGTCTGCCTTCAAAGCCCTATGAATTCAGGCTGAGATACTGTTCCATTACGAACAGTGGGTTTCCCCATTCGGAAATCTCCGGATCAAAGCTTACTTACAGCTCCCCGAAGCATATCGGTGTTAGTCCCGTCCTTCATCGGCTCCTAGTGCCAAGGCATTCACCGTGCGCCCTTTCTAACTTAACCATTCGGCTGATGATAAGCTTCGTTCTTCTTCGTCAACTTCGCTCGCTCAGATCCTCACGCACGCTAAGTGCGCTCCGGTCTTCCCTCACTCGTTTCCTCGAATAACTCGCTTCTCCGAAAGCATAGTGCTTTAGAGAAGTTTTGCTTTATCAAGCCATAAAACATAAAACTTAACTTTATTACTCGATGCGGTATAAAATGACGCAAATCATTTTTGCCTTAATATTGTTATCTAGTTTTCAAAGAACGAAAAACAAATGATAAGCTCTCCAAATAGATCGCTTCTAATTTGTTTCATATTATATGAGAGAATTGCTCTCTCAAAACTGAGCGAAACAAGAACGCTTTTTCCTTAGAAAGGAGGTGATCCAGCCGCACCTTCCGATACGGCTACCTTGTTACGACTTCACCCCAA
>NZ_JAFBFI010000046.1 GCF_016909175.1 Peribacillus deserti | reverse complement strand
TTTTCATCTAATGTTATTGCATTTATCTAGTTAAGTTCATCATGGTTCTTTAATAAAAGATATTAGAAAAGCACCGTTCTCCGCTTTTCTTGTATTATGCTAATTTTTCTCCGAATAATGAGCCCATTAATGCAACTGCAACCTTTGCTGTCCTGTTGCGTTCATCTAAGATGGGATTTACCTCGACAAATTCAGCCGAAGTGATAATTTCAGATTCAGCAAGCATTTCCATGGCAAGGTGGCTTTCACGATAAGAGATTCCACCCATTACTGGTGTGCCTACGCCTGGTGCATCAATCGGATCTAACCCGTCAAGATCAAGCGATAAATGAACGCCATCCGTTTTATCTTTAAGATAACTTATAGCTTCTTCCATAACTTTTGCCATCCCTAAGCGGTCTATTTCATGCATGGTATATACTTTAATGCCCTGTTCCTTAATTAATTCTTTTTCACCCTCGTCTAGTGCTCTTGCTCCTATTACCACTACATTTTCCGGCTTTATTTTCGGACCGTAGCCGTGGAGATTGGTAAGTACGGGATTTCCAAACCCCAAGCTGGCTGCTAGAGGAGTCCCGTGAATATTACCTGATGGCGAAGTTTCCTCTGTGTTTAAATCACCATGAGCATCATACCAAATAACTCCTAAGTTGCTGTAATGCTTGGCTACGCCGGCAAGTGTCCCAATGGCGATGCTATGATCCCCGCCAAGAACAAGAGGAAAATCACCGTTTTCTAATATTTTGTCGACCTTTTCAGCCAGCTTTTCATTTCCTTCTGCTACAAGCTTTAAGTTCTTAAGTCTTTCATTTGGATTATGCAGGCGTTCTGCACGTCCAATAATAATGTCCCCATTATCTTCAACATCATATTTCAGATGTTCTAAGCGCTCAATTACTCCAGCATAGCGGATGGCGCTAGGCCCCATATCAACCCCGCGGCGTGTCTGCCCTAAATCCATAGGCACTCCAACCAATGATATTTTTTTCATATATGATTTCCTCCTCTACCCTTATCTCTATCTATTTTATAAGTAAAAAAGGAATGACTCAACTCGACAAAAAAATGTATAAGTATGCGTTTTCAACAGGGCTACAAACGCCTTATCACTCTTGATATAAGCCTATGGTTATAGAAAACAGCAGCTGTCCAAAAAATAAAAAAAACCTTAAATCATTTTCAGATTTAAGGATAAATGGTGTATGTAGTAAAAAGTTAGATGGTGGAGCCTAGCGGGATCGAACCGCTGACCTCCTGCGTGCAAGGCAGGCGCTCTCCCAGCTGAGCTAAGGCCCCTTAAAAACGAAACTAGAGTGGAGCGGAAGACGGGATTCGAACCCGCGACCCCAACCTTGGCAAGGTTGTATTCTACCACTGAACTACTTCCGCCAAATATGAATGATGAGCCATGAAGGATTCGAACCTTCGACCCTCTGATTAAAAGTCAGATGCTCTACCGGCTGAGCTAATGGCTCATATGGCTGGGCTAGCTGGATTCGAACCAACGCATGACGGAGTCAAAGTCCGTTGCCTTACCGCTTGGCTATAGCCCATTAAAAAATAATGGTTAACTTCCTCAAAAGCTTTATGCCAATGAAATAGTTAACTGCATCTTGACAATATTAGATTTCCCAACATCTCGGAATATATAACATGTCTTTATTAAAAATTTAAGAAATGGTGGAGGGGGACGGATTCGAACCGCCGAACCCTGAGGGAGCGGATTTACAGTCCGCCGCGTTTAGCCACTTCGCTACCCCTCCGAAAGAAGTAAATGGTGGAGGATGACGGGATCGAACCGCCGACCCTCTGCTTGTAAGGCAGATGCTCTCCCAGCTGAGCTAATCCTCCAATATATGGTGACCCCTACGGGATTCGAACCCGTGTTACCGCCGTGAAAGGGCGGTGTCTTAACCGCTTGACCAAGGGGCCGACAACTTGTACAAATAAAAAGCTCCCAACCGGACTCGAACCGGTGACCTCTTCCTTACCATGGAAGTGCTCTACCTGCTGAGCTATGGAAGCATGGCTCCGCAGGTAGGACTCGAACCTACGACCGTTCGGTTAACAGCCGAATGCTCTACCACTGAGCTACTGCGGAATAATATGGTAAACTTCCTGACATATTAAAAAGCCAGCCTGGCAGTGTCCTACTCTCACAGGGGGAGATCCCCCAACTACCATCGGCGCTAAAGAGCTTAACTTCCGTGTTCGGGATGGGAACGGGTGTGGCCTCTTTGCC
>NZ_JAFBFI010000045.1 GCF_016909175.1 Peribacillus deserti | reverse complement strand
CTCCTAGCCGTAAGATCAGTATGGACAGGAAACCCATTTTCATATTCTGTGGTGCAGCAGTGCTGCATGATTGGCTAACGGGTGCGTTAGTTGAAAAAGGAAGGTTGTGCTGGCAGCCTTTTTTTGTCGTAGATGACCCATTATGTGTACAAAAGATAGTACGGACTTGGTTATCGCTACAATTATTAAGTTCAATTAAAAGGCGTCCAAGTTCTTTAATGAAAAGTAAGTGTTCATATTCACTTTTCGTATAAGGCCAAAATGCAAAGAAAAGACCCTATTTAGTAGCAGTAGCATCTACATATAGGTTTTTATATAAAAATAAACGGTTTAAAGGTATAATACTTTATGGAACAAAAAAACAAAGCTTCGTTCTTAAAGCAAAATGTAATATCAGATATAGTGTTAGAGAAAAATAAAAGTGCTATTGATTAAATGCTAGATACACGAATATTGGCAGCAGATAGGCAGCAGAACTAGACATAAGCCAAAGACGGGTCAAAAGAACCCCTCTTTGGCGTTTTATTTTTCTCCCCCTAAAACAAATGATAAGGCTCATGAGTTATTGGAGGAAAGATAATGAGAATCCCTATATTAAAATTGAAAAATTTATTACTGGTTTCCATACAAGTCATGCTGGACGATAAAACGGCTCTCGAGCTTCAAGAGGATCTATTGCATAAAATTCATGAGACCAGTGCAGAAGGGGTTGTTTTGGACCTCACTTCTCTAGACATGATTGATTCGTTTATCGCAAAAGTAATTGGAGACATGGTCAGCATGGCAGAATTAATGGGAGCAAAAGTGGTGTTAACAGGAATACAGCCTGCAGTCGCTATCACTTTAATTGAGTTAGGCATAAGCCTTCCAGATATATTAACTGCCCTTGATTTGGAAAAAGGAATTGGATTGTTGAAGGAAATCAATGTGGTTCATCTATGATGGAAACGGTTAAAATCCATCAAGAATGGGATATCGTAGAGGCACGCAAAAAGGGAAGGGAAATGTCAAAGGTAATTGGATTTGGTGCAGTGGACCAAACTCGTATTACAACATCCGTATCTGAATTAGCCCGAAATATTTATTTATACGCAGGAAGTGGAGAAATCACGTTTCACCCAATTGAAGAGGGCAGTACAAAAGGTTTAAAGATTTCTGCTATCGATAAGGGTCCTGGTATTGTAGATATTAAAAAAGCACTGGAAGCCGGATATACTACCTCAGGCGGTTTGGGAGCAGGAGTACCGGGTGTAAAAAGACTAATGGATGAATTTCTCATTGATTCTACGGTTGGAGAAGGAACGACAATTGTAGTAAAAAAGTGGCTAAAAAGATAGTTGTCTTAATATGATATATGGCTAGCAGAGAAACAGAAAAGGACCAATTTTATGGTTCTTTTTGCTAGTATCCTTCGGCACTCTTTTTTTATGTTTCACTAGCAGGCAGGTTAGCGTAAAGATAAATAAAAATCTATACATCTCCCATATTGTCAATACAGTATGTTATACTGTAAACAAACCTTTGAAGCTTTAAATCTTTTTTTATTACCTTTACCATCTCCCTACTGAACAATGAGTAGGGTTTTTTAATGAGTATTATAAGGAGAATATAAAAAAACAAGCTCTTTAATAAGAGCTTGTTTATGTCATCTATATAAGATTAAGCTTTTTGAACGTTAGTAGCTTGTGGTCCACGTTGACCTTGCTCAACGTCAAAAGTAACTTTTTGGCCTTCGTCTAAAGATTTGAATCCTTCAGATTGGATAGCAGAGAAATGTACGAATACGTCGTCTCCATCTTCGCGTTCGATGAATCCGAATCCTTTTTCTGCGTTAAACCATTTTACTGTACCTTGTTCCATTTTTGTTGCCTCCTAGTGCGTTAAAACACATTGTATTACTATCCTTGCCCAAAGTGATTCTCAAAACGAAAAGTCGATATTCATACTATCCATTGTTACACCGAACAAAAATAATTCTTCTTTATCATAACAGGATACGGAAAAAATTGCAAATCATGCGAGGCATTAACAAAAATAGTATTTTTATAAAATCGTTGATAAAGCAAGGTTTGTTCTTCAACCTCCTGAAAAAACTTGTGAAAATTTGTCAAAGGCAGATTCTGGTTCACTAGGTATACCTACACGGTATGGGGGGATGGGCGGCAGCGTAGCGTAATCAACTCCATAATATAAGCGTACTAGCTAACAAGCCAATACGCTTATAACCTACTCTAAAATCTTGATGGCTTCAGTATCTATAAATATATTGAACTTCATATTGCCATTCCCTCTATAAATTACTTTATATTCTTAGATAAGTTTATAGAAGGTGCTCTTCTTTAGCTCTAACACCGCTGGTCAAAAGGTGAAGGTGTTTGCCGGAACTACTTCATCTCCAATGATATATAAAAGCCACGGAGAAGACGACATGAATCCAGTTTTTTAAGAAAAAAGCTATGTAAAGAATATCGTTAATTTAATTTATAAATTAAAGGACTTCAAGGTGTGAAGTCCTCTGGCGATTATCTTCCCTCTATTTCAAAAGTTGCAAATGGTGTCAAGAGTCTTCCTTGCTCATTAAGCAATTCGGCTATTTTTTCAAGGTCACCTTCCCATGTACCAGTATTATAAAGCTCCCTCACTGCCATTTCAAATGAGAGATGTTTTGATTTTCCATCCTTTTTACTTATCTTTTTTACCCGCATGATAAAACTCCCTTTCAACAAATTATTATATCCCATCCGAATGTATTAACAACCCTTAAAACCGCATCAAATCTTGGCCTTGCCTGAAGTGTTTCAAGTTCTGCTAATCCTACAGGAGAAATAATTGCATGTTCTTGCACCCATTTTCTTGGATAATCTAATTCTTCCTCCTTCTTCTTATATCCCCTATTATCTGCCTCCAATCCTGAAAATGTAATCATTTTTCCAAGCATGAGTATATTTTCAGATGGAAAATTTTGAATCAATTACTGCATTCAAATGGGTTTTTATAGCTTTCTCTTATGAAAACCTATTTATTGAAGAAGAATGATGAAAATTCATCGGTGGATCCTTTAACGTGTGGAATATTCTCTTCTTCCTATTCTATTATAAAGGCACATTGTGAAGAATTGTAATTAAACTATCGGGTGATGATCAAAGGGGTTTGGCCTATACCATTTTTCCGGCATTACAGTATGAGCTTAATTAATAAACTTAGTTTCAAACAGCAGCTTCGTAGTGAGGGGAAGCCGTTATCTGATGCAAGAATTGCATCATAAATTAGTTTTCATAATTAATTATTCTAAAAAAAATTCACAATGAAACCGTATATTACAAATAGGATATCTACTGCACAAAGTGGATATCAACTTACCGGATGTTAGGTACACCCGTTCTTTATAATAAATAAAACCCATCGAGGGGTCTTTCAAATATCAAGTCAAAGTATGAGCCCAGACAATTTGTAGCCATATCAGGTGCTACTAATTGTACAAATCGCCAACCTTCTTGTGCATTTTCCTGGATTACTTCTTGGTAGTTTTTTTTTGGCTTGCCGGAGAGTTTATTTAAATCGATTTAACAAATTTATATTCGTACAATATTATAACCTCACTACAAGCGGTATTACTTCACTATCGGGTGCGATAGTGGAATACCTGTAGCGATAATTGAATATTTTGTTTGGAATGATGTGGATTGTCCTTCCATGTTGCTTCTATATGGTTTTATTCTTAACAAAAGGGAATATCTTTGAGGACGACAACAAAGTGTGGATGATAATATGTACCTATTGTTCTATATATAATCACCCAGCTTTCTACGTTTAATAAGAATTTATTCTAATTGACGGTGATGTAGTAGAAGAAAGTAATTTAACCATGCAACCTCATTTTCATTCACTAAATGATTATTACTTGGCAATATTGAAACAAAGAATTTTTTCTACTCAAGTTAGGGAAATTGAGGTAGAGATCATAGGGGAAGATGAAAAATCAATAACTGATTTTAAAGTGAGTTTGTTCAACTAACGGGTGCTTTACTTGAAGAACAGGGGCTGCGGTGGCAGCTCTTTTTTTGTTTTGCTAACGTAGCAGTTTAGTTGAAGAATTAATCATCATGCTTAATATATAATAGAACCAAAAAGCGACGTAGGGGTGAAGTGATGAAATCGTATGTTATACCAATTTTAAAGGGAATCATAACAGGGATTTTAGATGCAAAGAGGGAGAAAATTAGTTTTACTATTACTTGTTCAGAATGCGGATGTCTTGGAGAATTAGTAAATTATTTTTCAAAAGAATCTGGAGATATAGCAGTTGTTAATGGTGACGGAATCGGCGAAAACGGCGAAAACATTGTATCAATTCGATGCAAGAAATGTGGAAATGAAATAGTCAGTTCAGAATTTTAATGCACAGTTCGAGACTATTGGGAAGAAAGTACTTAAGCTAAAGGTCAACCAGAAATATCTGGCTAAACTTATATTACGAACGGGTGAGTTAGTTAAATAGCTATTCATATAACCTGATGTAAAAGTTAAGCCCATAATTAATATTAAAGTACCACAAAATAAGAAGTATTAATAAAGTTTTCAAGAATCCATTGCATAGATGGGCTAATAGTATGCAGTAGACTAATGAAATACAAAATAAAGAAAAGCGTAACTTTAAATAGCTATTTTTTATTCAGCTACACAAACTTTGTTTCTTCCGGATCTTTTTGCCTGATATAAAGCCTTGTCAGCATCTGCGATTAATTCAGATGGGATAGATGTTGACTCATTAAAGCAAGCGATACCTATTGAGATAGTGATATTTATTTTTTCTCCAGTATTCAAAAGAAGAGTGTGTGGTTCTGAACCGAGTTTCTAATTTTTTCACTAATCTCAGTAGCATGGTTCGTTGGACAATCTAGTAATATCACAGTGAATTCTTCTCCACCATTTCGGCTTACTATATCAAAATTTCTTACGGAGTTTTTCAATATTTTACCTAGTTCAATTAGTACGACATCACCTTCTTTATGTCCGTAAGTATCATTAATTTTCTTAAAATGATCTATATCAATATAAAGAAGTGATAGCATTTCATTGTTGATCTCAAGATTTTTTAGTAGGTCATTGAATACTTCATCAAATTTTCTAACATTATTTAATCCGGTTAAACCATCTATTGCAGACTCTGACTTATAACGATTAAACAATTTTTGAGTGTTTCGCAAATATTCAACAATATAAAAGGATATTATCCCAGCTAAATAAGATATAAGCCAGTAAGATGGGATTAAAAGTGAAAGTGTTTGTAAATCCTTTAACAAGATTGAAAACAAAATTGTAAAAATGCCATTTGAAAAAGTTAATATATAGAAACTTTTTACTATGTTAGTGAGATTCATATTTGATATAAAAATCGACACAATTGTAATTAAGGTAATAAGTATCACAGCATAGTAGGAAGAAGTATTAATGCCTATTATAAAACGACCAATAATCACCAAAAACATTGCAACTAATGCTGGTATAGAACCACCATAATAGGACAGTAACATAATTGGTATATGTCGTAAGTCAATTATTGTACTACCCAAGTGCATGCTATATTGCATTAAAATGTTACTCAGAAGTCCTCCTAATATTCCCAAAAAGATTTTCCTTATAAGAGTAGATTCTCTATTAAGTGGTATAGAGTTTGTTAGTTGTGCATATCCAAAAATCAAGGAAGTCAAAATTGCTAAATTTGAAAGAAGTTCTTTAATTATCATATTAATCACCTACGTAAAGATAACACATACTGAAAGCACTTGGAAGAAAACATTTCGTGGATTATTAGCACTACAAATGGCTTTACTCAACTAACGGGTGCGTTAGTTGAACATGGTATGACTGCTACGGCAGTCTTTTTTGTAGTTTTAGTTTTAGTACATTAACCTTTCTGAAACTATATTATTGGAAAAACGTCTTATTCAATAAAGGGGAGAAGGGGAAAAGATGAAAAAAGCGGTAATAATTTTTACTTTAATTTTATCTTTAATAACGAGTGGTTGTAATATTATTGAGTCAAAAATTACAGAGGAACATGCAAAATTAATCGTTCTTGAATATCACAGTAAAGACATAGGTGAAGTTAAAATAATATCAGTTACTACTAAATTTAATAAGTATATTATTGAATGGGAAAACAGGGATAATTGTGAGAATGGCACAGACAGCGTTAACACAAAAGGTGAATTAAAAAACATTGTAACTACAATTTGCTAAATTTATCATTCTAACGGGTGCGTTATTTGAAGAAATAGGAATTAAATATATGTTCATATGCGGAAAACAAAAGGTATTAATCGTAACTTTTTAAAAATGTAAACGTCCAATAATACAAAGGATGAAAGGATGGAGAGGGTTTTGAATAAGTTAAAGATAATATCCAAATATGCCCCGTCATTTTTCACTGGTTTGTTTTTTTTTCGGCTTTTTTGTCTGCTCTATTAATTTTTGTTTTAATTAAAATAGGGATTATTCACTAATCTAGTTAATCATATCGTTTGTATTGGTGGTTTTATTACTCTTCTTTAGCTAAAGGGTCCGTTAGTTCAACAAGAATGGCTGCGGAGGAAGCTCTTTTAAACGCTCTAAATAAGGAAAAGTACTTTGTAGGGGCCTTTTAGGTCTTTTTTTGATTCTTTAAGATGTATATTCCTCTATTTTTTTTAGAAAGATATTTAAAGGACAAGAGGAGGAGCTTAACAGGATGAAACAATTAAAAAAGAGTAAAAGATTACCCAGAAACTATTTAGGCTTAATTGATACTCCTATGTTACATTTTAGAAACCCGTATATAGTAGCGGGATGGTCTGTTACATTTCCAGGATTCGGACATTTAATCTTAGGTAAGTATTTCCGAGGATTTGCTTTAATTATTTGGGAAGGTTTTATCAATCAATATTCCAAAGTGAATATGGCAATGGTCTATTCTTTTAATGGAGATATTTCAGCAGCTAAGGACATTCTTAATATTAGATTACTGCTTTTATATATGCCAGTTTATTTCTTTGCAATATGGGATAGTTACCGAACAACAGTCGATCTAAATAACGAATTTAAATTGAGTGAAAGAGATAAATCTCCGTTAAGAAAATATACGATGAATTCTTTCGGCATTAATTATTTGGATAAGAGGAGTCCAAATATTGCTACTTTATGGGCTTTGTTCATCCCTAGCCTTGGACAAACTTATCAACATAGGACTTTATCTGGCCTATTTACTCTTATATGGGCAATAGTTTATACATATAATTCTCACCTAATTGAAGCAATAGTTTATCTCATATTGGGAGATATAAACCAATCAACACAAGTGTTGGATATGCAATGGGCGTTGTTTATCCCTTCCTTTTATTTCTTTACTATATTTGATGCTTATGTGAACACAGTTGAGTTAAATAAAATATTCGATAAAGAACAGAAAGATTACCTAATTAATAATTTTCAACCTTCTAATTATAAGATCAAAAAAGGAAGGCTGGTTAAATAGATGCAAATTATTGCAACATATGAACATTCAAAATATCTAGAGCTTGGTATCACGGAATTACAACAAAATGGAATTACTGATATATTTGCAGTTCCTATAAAAAAGGTTATGAAAAATCCTGCAATAATGGATACTATACACCACTCAGATGGCCGTTCTTTTTTAGATTTTGGGTTTCTTCTAGCTGTAGTATTTTCAACCATACTTGCCTGTAGGGGATTGGTATGGGAATGGGGACCAATTTA
Source organism: Peribacillus deserti (assembly GCF_016909175.1). GTDB lineage: Bacteria > Bacillota > Bacilli > Bacillales > DSM-1321 > Paraperibacillus > Paraperibacillus deserti. The sequence continues at coordinate 1,681 of NZ_JAFBFI010000045.1, read as the reverse complement.
CTGGGGACTAATTGGGGGAGCAGGAGGTGTTATTCTAGGATTCCTAATAGAAATAGTGAAATTTAAAATAAAAAATAAAGATAAAAAGGTCAAAATTAAATCAAAAGACAAATTCGCAGAGGTTATTCTTATAATAAACTGCGAGAAAGAAAAAATGGATTTAGTCACTGACATACTCACACGTAATTTGGTATTAGGATTAGCGATGCTAGAATAGAGTGATTACATATTAATCGCCTGAGGGGGTGTCTTAGTGGAATACATATTAGATTACAAAAATGTAGAGAGAGCAAGGAAAGTGTATACTGATATTTCCTTCGAACATTGGTATAAGGATGACCTATTTAGTCCCCAGTGGTGGTTTTTATTAATCAGCACTTTGGCTTTGATAATTATTTTTTGGATATTTATTGAAAAAAAAAGAGAGCGATTCTTAGAAATATTTTCATACGGACTCTTATGCAGCGTATTTGCTAGTGTGCTTGATACTGCGGGGGTAGAATTTATGCTATGGGGTTATCCTGATAAACTTGTCAATATGGTGCCACCCCTTATACCAGCAGATGTTGTAGTAATCCCTATTTCAGCAATGTTTTTATATCAGTTTTGTAAGACACGTATCAAATTTGTACTGGGTTCGGTTATACTCGCAGCAGTTTACTCATATATTTTGGAACCATTATTTATTAAGTTCAGTTTGTTCGAACTTAATCATTGGAAACACACATATTCTTTCATAGGTTTTATTCTCTTTTTTATAACTATTAAGGAGTTACTAAAGGTAATCCTTCAAAGGTTAAAATAATAAAGATAAACAATTCACTTTTTATGTCTCCAAAATTTAATTTCTTTAAACGGTGCCAAGAAGATTATATTGTGAAAATATGCACTTAAAGTAACGGGTGCGTTAGTTCAAGAACAGCTAGAATGATTCTAGATGATAAAGTATAAGCCGACTATTAAGTCGGCTTCAGAGTGTAGACAAAATCAATTTCAAACAAACTTTGTCGCGAAAAATGAGGTTTGTCAATTTATTTCTTGTATATATGGTGGCTTTTCTAAAGTTAAGCACTATATATTGAGGGTTAAATATTATTAAAAAATAGCTGTCGACTTTGTCGACAGCCTGAAGCCGACTATTAAGTCGGCTTATAAAAATAGACTATAAATTATTTTTTAAATATAAGTTTTGTTAATACAGTAATGATTAAATATTTAAATGATTTATTAACAAAAAATCTGAATCCGTAGAATGCTTTTCCTACTTCAATGATGTAATAGACTGGAATAAAAAAAGCAGCAACTGTAAAGGGGAAGGCAATAGCCCAACCTGTATCAATAAATAATAAAAATAAAAAAGATAAAATCATTTGTATTAAAATGACTGCTTGTGCAGCAACTCTTGTAGGTTTAGTAATTAGATTATATACAATATATATAATTAATTTTAAACCTGATTTAGTTAAGTCACCCTCACCATCACCATCTATATCAATACCTCTATGACTCATTATTCGCCCCTATCATTCCAGTTAAATATTACCATCATTTTCGGCTTAGGAAAATATTTATTTCTGTTCGGTATTTTTAACTCCCATGAAAATTAATTCTGAGATACAGTCAAAAAGGCAATACTAAAGAAGACAGCTCATTCTGTATTTTTAAAAGAGTGCCTGGTTGC
>NZ_JAFBFI010000044.1 GCF_016909175.1 Peribacillus deserti | reverse complement strand
GTTTGATATAGCTCTTAAAAGTTTAAAACTTGTTTTGTATTTTCTCGAAAGAAAAATACGCTTGGCGTCTTGTTTCGTTCAGTTTTCAAAGAGCAATATTTATTCGCTGTCTAAGCAGCTTATTAACATTATCATTTTACCAATAAAGAGTCAACACTTTTTTAAGTATTATTCTCTTTTTCGTTTGTTAAGTTTGTTTCGTTCTTAACGACAGATATAAATATAACACCATATTTCAAACTCCGCAATAGCTTTTTTAAAGTTTTCGCTTGATATAAAAGAACGTTTATTCTAAAAATTTGGCTTTTTAATGCTAACACTCTATTGTCCATTCTTGAAGTTGTTTTGTTAATATAATGAAAAGAAAAAACACCCTCCCGCATGGGAAAGGTGTTCAGGATGTTATCTGTGCCTCATTAACGGGAATAACAATACATCGCGGATTGACGGTGAATTTGTAAGAAGCATCACCAATCGGTCGATCCCTATGCCAAGTCCTCCTGTAGGCGGCATTCCGTATTCAAGAGCCTCTATAAAATCGTCGTCCATTTCGTGAGCCTCATCATTTCCTTGTTCACGCTCTTTTAATTGGGCTTCAAAACGCTGACGCTGATCGATAGGATCATTTAGCTCTGTAAATGCATTAGCATGTTCACGTGCCACAATGAATAACTCAAAACGGTCCGTGAAGCGCGGATCTTCCTCGTTTTTCTTTGCCAGCGGAGAAATCTCTACTGGGTGTCCAAAAATAAACGTAGGCTGAATCAGCTTATCTTCCACTTTTTGCTCAAAGAATTCATTAACCACATGTCCGAATTCCATTGTTTCTTTAATCTCTACTCCGTGCTCTTTCGCCAGAGCTTTTGCTTCTTCACTGCTCATTTCTTTCCAGAAATCTACGCCAGTATATTGTTTAATAGCATCGACCATATGAAGCCTTGTCCACTCAGGCTTTAAATCTACTTCATATTCTCCATACTGAACAGTAGTTGTACCCAGCACTTCCTGTGCTATATGTGCAATTAGATTCTCAGTTAAGCTCATGATGTCTCGGTAATCAGCGTAGGCTTCATACAGCTCGATCATAGTGAACTCTGGATTATGACGAGTGGATACACCTTCGTTTCTAAATACACGCCCAATCTCATAAACCTTTTCTAATCCGCCTACAATTAGACGTTTTAGATGTAATTCTATAGCAATACGCATAAACAGTTCCATATCCAATGCATTATGGTGAGTAATGAACGGCCGGGCAGATGCTCCTCCTGCAATGGAATGCATCATTGGCGTTTCTACTTCAAGGTACCCATGGCTGTCCAGGTATCTGCGCATCGATTGAATAATTTTACTGCGCAGGATAAAAGTCTTTTTGCTGTCCGGGTTAGTCATTAAATCTACATAACGCTTACGGTAACGTTCCTCAACATCTTTTAGGCCATGGAACTTATCAGGAAGAGGGCGAAGGGCCTTGGTTAGGAAAACAAGATCATTTGCTTTAATGGAAAGCTCCCCCACTTTAGTTTTGAAAATTGTCCCTGTTATGCCGACAATATCTCCTAAGTCTACAGAGTTAAAGATTTCATACTGCTCTTCTCCTACAGCATCCTGGCGGACATAAATTTGAATTTGTCCGGTTAAATCCTGTAAATGAGCAAAACCCGCTTTACCTTTCCCCCGCTTAGTCATAATTCGACCAGCAATCGTCACTTCTATGTTTTGTTCATCTAAGTCTTCTTTACTTATATCTTGATAAACAGAAACGATTTCTTCAGAAAGGTGTGTACGCTCATATCGCTTGCCAAATGGGTCGTTCCCGCTCTCGAGCATATTTTGCATTTTTTCGCGCCGGACAATCAGCTGGTCGTTTAATTCTTCCTGACTCACTATACTCACTCCATCTCTTTTATATCGTTTATATATAGAATGTATAAATCGATTGAATAACATTTATTTTACACAAAGCAATCAGATGAATCAGCAATTTATGTAAGAAAAGTAAAATACAAAAACTGCCAGAATATCTGGCAGTGTTTGTTAATGGGTATTATAGGAAAATTAATGGTTATTGTCAATTATGCAAGCTGAGAAACAGCTTCTCTAGCCTCGATATCTTCAACAAGGCTATACAGAAGTTTTACAAGAACTTCTCTTGTCTCACATTCATTGATATGATTCCGCACTTTTGCATTGCCGCTGATGCCTTTTAAATACCAGGCTGCGTGCTTTCTCATTTCTCTGACTGCCACATATTCGTTTTTTAGATTAATTAGGCGGTCTAAGTGAAGAACGCATACGTCAATCTTTTCTCTTGCAGTTGGTTCACCCATAAGTTCGCCTGTTTCAAGGTATTTAACAGTTTGATAAATCATCCATGGGTTTCCAAGTGCTGCACGTCCAATCATAACACCGTCAACACAAGTTTCTTTGAGCATCCGTTCCGCATCGAGCGGTGTTTGGACATCGCCGTTACCGATAATAGGAATATTAACGGATTGTTTAACTTCGCGGATGATATCCCAGTTTGCTTTTCCTTCGTACATTTGCACACGGGTTCTCCCATGCAGGGATACAGCACTTCCGCCTGCTCTCTCTACTGCTTGTGCGTTTCTGACAGCATAAATATGCTCTTCATCCCAGCCCATTCGCATTTTAACTGTAACAGGCTTGTCTACAGCATCTACAACTGCTGAAACCATTTCATAAATTTTATCTGGATCAAGAAGCCATTTTGCTCCAGCATCACACTTTGTAATCTTTGGTACAGGACAGCCCATATTAATGTCAATAATACTAGCGTTTGTATTTTTATCTACAAACTGCGCTGCCTCTACCAAAGTTTTTCTTTCTCCTCCGAAGATTTGAAGGCTTAAAGGCAATTCACGGTCATCAATGTACAGCATATTCATTGTTTTTTCATTTTTGAAGACAATACCCTTGTCACTGATCATTTCGGCACACACAAGTCCAGCACCGAATTCCTTAACGGTCAATCGGAAAGCAGAGTTGCAGATACCGGCCATAGGCGCAAGAACGACTGGATTCTTCATTTCAACATTACCTATCTTTAACATGATGAACCTCCTCTGTTAATTTGACCTATATATACGATCTGCCAGTTACTCTGGCGGGCTTAGTTCATCTAAAGTTATACTTAGCTTTTCGGATATTTTCAGTAGGAATGATTCGGAGGGCATACGGCTGCCTCTTTCGACCTCACCAAGCAATGAAACAGAAACACCGATTTCTCTCGCAAATTCTTCCTGAGTATAGCCTTTCAGTTTTCGAAAAGCGCGAATACGCCTTCCCCATTTTTCCGCTTCCATAATCGAACTCCCTCTTTATCAGGAATAGCTTCTAGAATTTCTGACAATGGCTTGTCTATCTTTGGAAGACTGAGACCTGGATTTATCTCTATAAGCGGGACGAGGACAAATGCTCTCTCATGCATCCGAGGATGAGGAATAGAAAGACTCTCTGTTTCAATATTTTCATGATTATAGAGCAAAATGTCAAGGTCTATTGTCCGGGGACCCCATCTAATTTCCCTCTTTCTTCCAAGTTGAAGCTCAATCTGCTGGCATTTATGGAGTAATTCGTTTGCATTTTTGGCGGTTTTTACCTCTAAAACGATATTTAAAAACCGCTCTTGTTCTACATAACCTACTGGATCGGTTTCATATATGGAAGATACCGATGTGATGCTTAGTTGAGAGTCGTTCTGGAGAAGAAGAACTGCATCTCTTAAATAATTTTCTCTATCTCCCATATTTGTGCCTAATGATAAATACGCCGTATATTCCATTAAACCGGCCTGCCTCTTGTTATTTCAACACCTACATATTCATAATGTCCCGGAATTGGCGGGTCTGGTTTAATCACTTTAACCGTGCAATTATCTATGTTTGTATAAGCAAGAAGAATATTCTCAGCAACTTTTTCTGCTACCGCTTCTATAAGCTTAAATGGCGTGCCTTCTACAACTTCTTTAGTCATTGTAAAAAGTTCTGCATAGCTAATTGAATCATTCAGGTTATCGCTCTTGCCTGCCTGAGATAAATCTGCTTCTACTGTCAAGTCCACTCTAAATCTTTGGCCTAAGCGTGTTTCCTCTGCAAACACACCATGATAGCCGTAGAATTCCATTCCCTTTACATAAATTTTATCCATTTCTGTTCCCCTTCTGCAACATTGCATCCATCATCTTAGCCATTCTTGCCATTTCTTTAACATCATGAACCCTGATTAACTGGCAGCCTTGCTGAATTCCGTAGCATACGGTTGCACCCGTTCCTTCGATTCTTTGTTCCGGCGGAAGATCAAGAGTCTGGCCTATAAAGCCTTTCCGCGATGTTCCAAGCAAAACGGGGAAACCTAAGGAAGTGATTATATGGAGGTTTCTCATCATTTCCAAATTTAAATCATAATCCTTCGCAAAACCGATTCCAGGATCCAGTATAATTTGTTCATCCTTAACTCCTGCATTCTTCATTAGTTGAATGCTTTCATAAAGATCCTGCAGCACATCTCTGATAAAAAAACGATAGTTTCTATCTTGCCTGTTATGCATCAAGACAATCGGAACACTTGTTCCAGATGCTAGATCTGCCATATTTTTATCCGCTTTTCCTCCCCAGATGTCATTAATAATATGGGCGCCAGCATCGATAGCATCCTTAGCGACTGCTGCTTTATAGGTATCAATAGAAATCGGGATCTCAAGACGGCTCGAAATGGCCTCTATCACAGGAACCACTCGCTCTGCCTCTTCTTCCTCTGAAATCATTTCATAGCCCGGACGAGTCGATTCTCCTCCAATATCGATAATGTCTGCACCGTCTTTGATCATTTGTTCTGCATGGTATAAAGCATGATCAATGGAATTATAATGACCGCCATCAGAAAAAGAGTCTGGAGTGGCATTCAATATTCCCATTACAATTGTTTTCTGCCCATAGTCTAGAGTATAAGGGCCGCATTTAATCATGTGTTTCATATCTTGCCTCCGTCCCCTGAGCAGCCGCTTATAACCGGCTGCAGCAATTCAAGAATAAATTCGATAATCCTTTTTTATATTACTACAAATTATAGCTGAATAAAAAAAACCCGGCATGTAAGCCGGGTTCTGTTGTCTTCTTTGAGTATTATTCTTGTTCGAATTGATAAAGAGCAGTACTTAAGTATCTTTCTCCGTTACTTGGAATAATCGCAAGTACTTTTTTACCTTTTCCAAGCTTTTTAGCTGTCTCAATTGCTGCATAAATCGCAGCTCCTGAAGATATACCTCCAAGAATCCCTTCTTCTCTCGCAGCGCGGCGTGCATATTCAAATGCATCCTCTGTATTCACCTGAATGATTTGATCATAAATATCAGTATTCAGAATATCTGGCACGAACCCAGCACCTATTCCTTGTATTTTATGCGGGCCAGGCTTTCCTCCTGATAAAATCGGAGAATCAGCTGGCTCTACTGCCACAATCTGAATTCCAGGATAATTTTCTCTTAAAACATCTCCTGCGCCGGTAATCGTACCGCCCGTACCTATTCCGGATATAAATGCATCTAATTGCTCACCCATCTGGGAAACAATTTCTTTACCGGTTGTATTGCGGTGAACTTCTGGGTTAGCTTCATTTTTAAATTGCTGAGGTACGAAATAGCCATGTTCCTTAGCTAACTCCTCTGCCTTTCTGATAGCTCCACCCATTCCTTCAGGTCCCGGAGTTAATACTAATTCTGCGCCATAAGCGCGCAGAAGGTTTCGCCGCTCAAGGCTCATGGTTTCTGGCATAACCAAAATAGAGCGGTATCCTTTAGCAGCGGCGATCATGGCAAGGCCTATTCCTGTATTTCCGCTTGTTGGCTCAATTAGCGTATCTCCAGATTTTAACTGCCCGCTTTCCTCTGCTGCTTCAATCATAGCCAGAGCAATTCGATCTTTAACACTGCTGCCCGGATTCATATACTCTAACTTAAGATAAACCTCTGCGATGTCCTGATCTACAATCCTGTTTAATTTAACAATCGGGGTTTGCCCAACTAAATCGGCTACTGAATTTGCTATACGTGACATTTTTTCTCCACCTTTTAATACCAAGTAACTTTATTGGTTTTATAAAAAATTTAACTCGAATTCTTAGAATTGTCAAATATTTTAACTTTTAGGAGAACCTATTAAATGTTATGTGCTCCATTTAAAGAAAATGAACTGATTGCATAAAAAAACACAAAAATTCATGTATAGTGCTCCAGAATTTTTGTGCTTTTTTAATTTATTTCTTATGGCCATAAAGCCACTCAACGTCAAGTTCATTCCAAAATACCTTGGATGATACCCCTCTATCCATCTGTTCTAAAGCTAACTGGCGCCTGATCTGGCTTTTTACTTCTTTCAATCCATATTTCTTTCCTGTTACCTTTTCATGGAGATAGATAACAGCATAACCTTTATCCGCCTTCAGCGGGGCACTCCATTGTTTTACTTTAAGATGACTTGCGGTTGTCAGATAGGACTCCGGAATCCTATCGTTTTCCATAGAAATGAATCCAAGGTCTCCACCCTGATTAGCACTAAATTCATCGATTGATTTCTCCATAGCAAGCGTTGAGAAATTGGCCCCATTCTTCAATTCACTAGCTGCCTTTACCGCTTCTTTTTTCGTTTTCACCAGAATATGAGAAAGATGGTAAGTATCTGGGACGTCAAAAGATTCTCTATTATCTTCATAATACCGCTCAATTGCTTCATCAGAGATTACCGCATCTTTTGTTAAAAGTTCCCCAAGCAGCAAATTTGCCCTAACTTGCTGTTTTAATTGTTTGTCAGTCGTCTCTTTCGAGTCATAAGAACCATACATCGTTTTCATAAGGGCAATTTCCCGGTTAACATCCTTGTCTGACACGGAAACTTTATATTTCTTTGCAGCTTGGTTAATAACTTCTTCGTCCACCATTTCTTCTAAAACTTCTTTACCATAACGCGATTCCAATTTTGACTGCCATTGCTGCCGATTGATTTTTGTGTCTCCTATAGAGGCCACTTCTTCTGATTCGGCTTTTGTGGAATGGAGGGCATTAAATGGTCTTACAGCGAAAAAAAGAATGGTTATAATATTACACAAAATCAGGCCGGTAATAATCGTCCAGAGCTGCTTACTCGACAACTTTTTCTTCCCCCAAAAAAGTTATTTTGCTTCTAATTTTAATTCTTCAAGCTCTTCTTTTGTGAAGTGGTACTTTTCGTTACAGAAATGGCATTGTGCTTCGGCTTCGCCATCAGTCTTAATGATATCTTCAATTTCCACGGAGCCTAAACTGATTAATGCACTGGCGATCCGTTCTTTTGAGCATTGACACTTGAATTGAATTGGCATCTTTTCAAGGACCTTAACATTTCCTTCTCCCATTAATTGCTCTAAAATCTCTTCAGGCGACAATCCTTGCTGAATCAGTTTAGAGATGGGGGCGATGGATTTAAGCCTTGCTTCCAGCTGTGAAATGGTCTCTTCATCTGCACCTGGAAGGAGCTGCAAAATAAATCCGCCTGCAGCTAAAATGGAGTTGTCAGGATTAACCAGAACTCCAACTCCAACAGAGGAAGGAACCTGTTCAGAAGATGCGAAATAATAGGTGAAATCATCACCCAGCTCTCCTGATACAATAGGAACTTGTCCGGTAAAGTGATCCCGCATCCCTATATCCTTAACAACCGTCAGTGTACCCTCAGTACCAACTGCACGCCTTACATCTAACTTTCCATGTTCATTTAGATCAAAGTGAACCTGCGGGTGAGTAACATACCCTCTAACCTCGCCTTTAGCATTGCTGTCGACCAATATAGGGCCTATTGGGCCCCCGCCTTCTACTTTTACAGTTAGTTTCTCATCGCCTTTAAGCATGGCTCCCATCATAACACCAGCCGTCATGGTCCTTCCTAATGCAGCAGAAGCCGTCGGCCACGTTCCATGGCGTCTCTGTCCTTCTCCAACTGTATCTGTTGAACAAACAGCATAGGCCCTTACCTGTCCATTAAAACCTAATGCTTTGACTAAATAATCCGACATTTAAAAACCGCCTTCCTGATGCGTATACAAATCTGTTATATATTTCTTTTATAAATTAATTTTAAACCCTTCAAAGTTAGGAAAGGATCCACTATATCAATAATAGGAGATTCCTTAGAAATAAGTTTAGCAAGACCTCCGGTTGCAACAACTTTTGGCACAGACTCACTATGCTCCTTCATGCGTTTCACAATTCCTTCAACCTGCCCGACATATCCGAATAAAATCCCTGCCTGCATAGCTGCTACAGTATTTTTCCCTATAATATCATCTGGACGCGCGATTTCTATTCTCGGTAATTTTGCTGCTTTTGAATATAATGCTTCTGTTGAAATCCCGATACCAGGGGCTATTGCTCCCCCCATATATTGCTTGTCCTCATTAATATAGCAATAAGTGGTTGCAGTTCCGAAATCGACAATAATTAATGGGCTTCCATATTCATGAATTCCTGCCACAGCATTAACAATTCGGTCGGCTCCGACTTCACGGGGATTATCATATTTGATATTTAAGCCCGTTTTTATTCCCGGTCCTACTACAAGAGGTTTAATTTCAAAATACTTCTGGCACATACCCTCTAAGGAAAACATGATCGGAGGGACAACAGAAGAAATGATGATGCCGTCAAAATCTTTAAAAGTAAGGCCCACATGCTGAAGGAGTCCTTTAATGACCATACCGTATTCATCTTCCGTCTTGTGCCGGTTCGTTTCTATTCTCCAATGGTGTAGTAAGGAATCTCCCTCATATACACCTAACACTATATTTGTGTTGCCTACATCCAATACAAAGATCATATTATTTCACCACTTTAGTAAATATAAAATGCAGCCAGCACGAACTGCCGGCATCGACTTAAAGCAATGCATCTGTTCATACGATGGATTACTCTTATCCTTCCACATCATATCATAATTAATCGATTGAAGGATACTTAGAAAAGCGGAGAACGCTGCCTTTCTAAGAGAGTGTATATTGAATCATAATTACATTTCAAAAATTTTTTATTAGAAGGCCAAAACTATAAGAAAGGCAGACACCAGAATGGCATAAGAAAAGCGGCGTAAAGGCTGCTCTTGCCTTTGATGTAGATAGGCTTTTGACCGAAGTTGTCAGTTCGCAGCTAGAAAATAGGAAAAGCGGAAAGCGGTGCCTGCTCGCCCCTGACTATTTGAAAACTGAAAGACAGCAAAAGATATTACAACCATATAGGTTACGCAGGCAGCCGACAATCATAAGACGAGCAGGCCGTGAGAAATGCTTTTTCTTCTTATGGACTGATTGACTTATGTCTCGAGGGTCAAAGCTTGGAGCTAGACAGCACAAAACCCTCCACCAAGTAACAAGCTAATAAAAAAGGGCACCCCAGGAATGAACTGTAACCCCTAAAATGGACAGTTTAATAAAAAGGCCCTATGCTGCTAATAAATGATCCCGGTATTGTACCGGGGTCATTTTATTTAATCC
>NZ_JAFBFI010000043.1 GCF_016909175.1 Peribacillus deserti | reverse complement strand
CCTCTCCTAGCCGTAAGATCAGTATGGACAGGAAACCCATTTTCATATTCTGTGGTGCAGCAGTGCTGCATGATTGGCTAACGGGTGCGTTAGTTGAAGTCTGATATGGCTGCTTCGTTCCTATCTATAAAATATTTAATTTGATATTACACCATCCCCTTGTTATAATAAAGTGTTTTTAACATATCGAGGAGGCACATTATTTTAATGTCTATTGAAATAGGAAGTAAGGTACAAGGTAAAGTAGCTGGTATCACTAATTTTGGAGCATTCGTAGAATTACCTGGAGGAACAACGGGTCTTGTGCATATCAGTGAAGTTGCTGATAGTTATGTAAAAGATGTTAATGATCATCTGAAAATTGGCGATATGGTTGAAGTAAAAGTGTTAAGTGAGAAAGAAGGAAAGGTTGCCTTATCCATAAAGCAAACCATCGATAAACCTGAAGGGCAATCTTCTAATAAACAGCGTCCTCGCCCAACTCAAGGAAGAGGGAATGATCGTTCTAAAGGTACCTTTAAACCAAGAGAAACCTTTGAAGATAAAATGTCTCAATTCTTAAAGAGAAGTGAAGAGAGCTTAACTTCTCTAAAACGTAACACTGAAGGTAAACGAGGTGGAAGAGGAGGAAGACGTGGTTAACTTGCTTCGTTTTCATTTCTTCATTATATAGATAAAGGTGAGCCTATTAAACTGGCTTGCCTTCTTTATTGTGTTGTTATGAATCTGTATGGCTACTAAGAAATGATAAACTTATAATGACTAACATGCAAAGAGATTCAAAAAATATCAAGAGAATTAGAAATACCTCAAGAGTTCTTAAAAGACCGTTTAGATAAGAAGAACGTTGCAGAATTAAGTACCCAATGATACTCAATGACCAGGTGTATTACCAACAGCAGGTAGTGCACCTGTTTTTTAATAAATGTATTACCCCGGATTTCTAACGAAAGTTTTTTTAATTTTGTTAGGAAAATATGAATTGACTCAAAAAAGATTTGATGTTAAATTTAACTGACGACCGTTCGGGAGGGTAATTATGTGACTTCAAATCAAATTAAGGAAGTTTCTTTAAATCATTTCGCACAAAATGGGTATGAAGGTGCATCGCTAGCACATATCGCCGAAGATGTAGGAATTAAGAAGCAATCTATTTACGCTCATTTCAAAGGAAAAGATGAGCTTTTTCTTCAGTTATGCAAGGATGCATGTGAGAGCGAATTAAGATTCGTAACAAATTTTATAGAAAGAAACAGATCTCGACCTATAAAGGAGTTCTTATTTGATTTCCTTTTGCAATATAAAGAACGATATGAGAAGCATGACTCTACAAAGTTTTGGATTCGAACTGCTTTTTTTCCGCCAAGGCATCTTAATGATCAGGTAATGAAAAAAGTTTATGAATACCTGGATAAGTTAGAAGAACAATTACTTCCAATTATTGAAAAAGCGATGACAGTAGGAGAAATTAGTTCAACCATAGGTAGACAACGAGCCACTGCTGCATTCATGGGAGTATTAGATGGGATATTCGTTGAAATGTTATATGGAGGTCCTGAACGTTTGCAGAAAAGATTTGATGCCTCTTGGTATCTTTATTGGCGTGGACTTTCAAATGATTAATCGTATTTGGAGGGAAATTTAATGAGTCGAAGTTGGGCATTGGTTATTTTAGCTGGTCTTATTGAGATATTTTGGGCAATCGGGTTGAAGCATTCAACTAACGGTATTACTTGGGCTGGCACGATATTTCTTATCTATCTTTCTTTTGTTGTATTAATAAAAGCTACAAAAGCGGTTCCTGTTGCTACTGTTTATGCTGTCTTTACGGGTATAGGAACAGCTGGGACTGTTTTGGTTGATATGATTGTTTTTGGAGAACCATTTAGTTGGACAAAAATATTTTTCATTTTAATACTCCTAATTGGAGTATTAGGTCTAAAACTTGTCACTAAGAAATCAGACAAGCAAGAAGGTGTCGTGTAGATGGGTTGGATATTTCTTGTGATAGCTGGAATATTTGAAGTGGTTGGTGTAATGGGTATGAATCTCGTTAATAAATTTGGAAATGTAAAATCCTACATGATATTAATTATTGGATTGATACTAAGTTTTGGTTCTTTAGCTTTAGCCATGGAAAGCCTACCTTTGGGGCTGTCCTATGCAATTTGGACAGGCATTGGGACAATAGGTGGCACCATTATTGGAATGTTGTTTTATGATGAACCAAAAGAGTGGAAACGAATTTCATTTATTGGAATTATCTTAGCAGCAGTGATTGGGTTAAAGTTAACATCATAAATTATCATTTAAACGTCTGCCGAATCGGCTGGCTATATCTTAAAAAAACTAACAAGGCATTGGTCCATGAAGGATGAATGCCCTTTTTAAGCGTTAGTTGTAGAGAGTTTGGCTGCTAAGGCAGCTTTTTTGTTGTTCCACTAACAGGAAGGTCATAGAAGGCAGTTTGGTCCATATGATTTGACTAAGCAGCCAAGATGCGAAAAAAGTATCTTAGGACAAACAGTCCTATGGAGTTGCAAGAATAAGGGCTGATAAACATACATAAGTATGAGAAGGAGGTGTGCTGATAAGGAGGAGACATAATGGCGAATCCAATTGTGATGAGATCATTGGACGAAATTCAATTTTGGTCGCGGATCATGAAAGAACATGCTTTATTTTTAAGCTTGGGATTTACCCATGAACAGAAGCAATTGATTGAAGAAGCCCAGCAGTTCATCACTCTTTTTGAACGAATAGAGGAAAAGTTGGCAAGGTTTACTGTAAACGCGGATATACGTCAAATTCAAGCTTTTAACAGTGAGGTTTATCAAGCAGCTGTTGCGATTTGGAGCTACAAGAGAAAAGTATTAGGGTTAGCTTTACGTTGTGAAATCCGCTCAAATAACTTTCCATTATTAATTGACCATGTTAGCAGAGAAGCAGCTTATTTTGCTAACAGATTAAAAGATCTCAATGAAGGAAAACTAGCCCCCCAACCTGACACGATTATCCAGGAGAATCTATTCTTTTTAAGGATTATGGCTGACCATGCCAAATTTATCGGACATCTTTTAGATCCTTCAGAAAGAAAGCTAGTGGAACAGGCGAGAGAATTTAGCCATGATTTCGATCAACTAGTTTTCCAGGCGGTTGATTTGGAGTCTATGCGTCCACAATCTGAAACTGTTCCAATCATGGATCAATTCTTGGATCAAAATAGAGTTTCAGTAGTTTCATTAAGGGATTTTAAGAAAACGGCAAGAGATTTAATAGAGGCTTGTCGTATTAAAAGTAATATTCATCCACTCCTCGCTGATCATACATTTAGAGAAGCTGAAAGATTTTTGGAAATTATAGATTTATTTGAGGCTCATCTTTCAAGACCAAAGCAGTAAATTAAATCAATTCAGCTGCCATATGATGTAGCTTTTTTGTTTTATGTATGGAACCATGAAGATGATAGCCGTAAGAGGTTTGCTCTTTCATTGGAAATTGCAAATGCTTTCGTAGGTGTAGTGGAATGGTGGCTGAAAAATGGCATGCCTTATCGACCGCAGGAAATGACAGAAAAAGTGGGGGATTCCATTAGAGAGGATTATATAGATTTATCGCATAAAAAATCTCTCTTATTATTAAGGAAGGAGGATAATGTGTCCTTCCTCTTTAAAAAAATGTTGTATGTGGGGTGCATTAGGTCAAGAAGGTATGGCTGCTTCGGCAGCCTTTTATTGTTTCACTAATAGGGCTGAAAAAGAGGGGGAGAAAATTTTATTGTGGAATACTCGGACTGCCTGGAAAGAAAAGCCCGAATCCCTAAACAATATGCTTGGATTATAGGCGTAAAAAAATCCAATTGTTAACTTTATCAATGTTGAAGCAAATTAAGAGATAAAATTTGCTTCGGCAGCATTTTTGTTATTTTACTAACGGGGCAGGTAAATGGAAGAAGAATGGATTCCAGAAGATCGCCATTAGAGATCTTTTTTCGTTGTCACTGTTTAAAAGATTTACTATAGAAGCACGTTGAAGAGAATTTATAGTGATAATATTTTGTGAATTGGAAAAAAATAGTCTTAGGAAAGGAGGCATTGCGAATGTCTGTGAAAAAGTGGTTAACTGGATTGGTGGTTTTACTTGCTATGATTGTGGTTGTGGCAGCTCCAAGCTCACTCAGAGTATTTGCCGAATCCGGCTTTGTAACACAGCCTATGTCAGTGAAATCGATTGAGGTCGAATTGAATGATGATTATTTTAATCCGAAAGCCATCACTATTCCGAATGGAAGAACGACTACGTTGCTATTGAAAAACAAAGGTAAGAAAAAGCACACCTTCACAGTGGAAAAGCTCAGAATTGACGTCGAAGTCCAGCCGGGAAAAGAAATAACCAATACCGTAACACCAAAAATGGCCGGTACATATGATCTGATATGTCGGTACCATTTTCAAGAAGGAATGGCTGGAAAAGTAATAGTCAAATAACAAGCAGGGCCAATCGGGCCTTGCTTTTTTTGTAGGCAGCTGTCTTCAAAAAAGGGTGCTTTAGTTGAAGAAGGAATAGCTGCTACGGCAGCTTTTACTGCATTAATTCCATAGGGAGTAGATCTTTTCTTTCGTTCCACTTTAAGGTAGGCCAGCTCTTAGATATGCTGGAGGAGACTCAAGATTAAGATCCGTGTCAAAAAAACCTTTATTTAATTTTTTTGTTGATTTTAATGTGGTCTTTGTTGAGAAAATCCCACCTTAAAAGTACTCTAATATAGAGGTAATTCAAGAAGGACTTTGTTGTTCCTTTCATTCTGAGCTGTAATAGGGGGGCGTATCTCCTTTGTCTTCATAAATACCCATACTACCTCGTTCAACTTTAAAAGATAGGACGTACTTTCCGTCTTGTTTACCATCGTCCCAAGTTTCTATAAAAGACACGATATACACTTCACCTTTTTTAACTTCACGTACCGCTGTTTCTCTCTTTACAGAATATCCGTGGACCTCTCTTTCAAAAATGCCAACTTTCTTCGGAAAAAAGTCAATGTTCGTTCCAGATCCGGTTGTAGCAAATTTAACTGCTTTATATCCAGTAAATGCGGGCAAAGGTTCCGAGTTTAACTGGAGATAGCCCCATAACAACGCTAAAATCGTTACATGCAATATGATTGTCCACTTAACGATTCTTTCTGGGCCCTTTTTTAACCATCTGTCAATCGCACTATATAGTATCGCCGCTATCATTCCGTACAGAGCAAATGACATCTCTTGAAATAGGACTCCATTCGCTAAACCAAATATACCTACTAGTAAAACATTCAATTCATCACAATTTCTGAACCATTTCTTTTGTAAATAGTCGACCCCTATTGATACTGCGTTTCCATATATCAACATTATGACACCAACATATGTAAAGTAGATTGAAAACCAACCTATAAATTCAGTTCCTCGGTTATGCATTTGATCCGGATCGGAAAAGAAATAAAAAAAGCTAAGTACCATCGAAACAAGGGTGGTGGAAAGGTACGTGGTTAGTAATTTTCGTTTTATGTACTTACCTTTATCCATTACCATTTTTTAAGAACCCCTCTTTTTGTGTGAAAAGATATCTTCTTAACTTTATTCTACTTTAATTTATAGTGAATTCTTACGCTGTTTTCCTGGTAGGTAGAAGAAATAACAGACGATCTGGAAAGTGGTGTAAGTTATTATACAAATCAGAAAGTAACTGTATCTTCTTAAACTAACGGGTGCGTTAGTTTAAGAAGATAATTTTTGTTATTCAGCTAACGGGCAGTTTCGTTGAAGCAGGATTTCAAAGTGTTGAGGAAGAAAATATCTATTAGGATTAGAAAAGGGTGGGTGAGTTATATAATGATTATAAGTATAGAATTAGTATCAAGACTAATATACCAGCAGTTTCCAGAATGGTCTGATTTATATATCACACCTGTAAAAAATGCCGGAAATGATAATAGAACATTTCATCTAGGTGATCATATGAGTGTAAGGTTACCTAGTTCAGCAGGCTATGCTCCACAAGTAGAAAAAGAACAAAAGTGGCTTCCGATATTAGCTGAAAAACTTTCATTACCAATTCCTATTCCAATAGCAAAAGGAAATGCGAATGAAGAATATCCCTGGTCCTGGTCCGTCTATAAATGGATTGAGGGAGAACCCCTATCTCATTACAATATTGAAAACCTTAATCATATAGCAAAAGACTTGGGGTTATTTTTAAAAGAGTTACAAGCCATCGATGCTAGCGAAGGCCCCTTAGCTGGTAAGCATAATTTTTATAGAGGTGGTTCATTATCTATTTATAACGAGGAATCTCGAAATGCTATTGAGAACAACAAAGAGGATTTTGATGAAGGTTTGTTGAGTGAAATATGGTGGTTAGCTTTAGATTCTGAATGGGAATCAAAGCCTGTATGGGTACACGGTGATATAGCACCAGGGAATTTGTTGGTTAAAGATGGACAGCTCCGTGCAGTTATTGATTTTGGTATTTTAGGAGTAGAGACCCTTCTTGTGATGCAGCAATAGCCTGGACTTTCTTTGATGATGCCAGTAGAAAAGTGTTCAAGAATGAAATGAATTTGGACGAAGCAACTTGGAATAGAGCACGAGGATGGGCTCTATGGAAAGCATTGATAACATATGATGCTAAAAAAGATTCTGATAAAGTGACAGCAAAAGAAGCATTTATTACTATTCAGACAATAGTAAAAGATTACAAAAAAATTTAATGGAAACCGGTATTTTTCAATTAACAAGGAAATTAATGAAAGATTGTGAAACATTGTAAAGCTAACGGGTGCGTTAGTCGAATTAGCCATGAGCTGCTTCGGCAGCTTCTTATTTCGCCAACTAGGAATAAACATACGGAAGAAAATTATCGGAATCACATAGGGGTTATTGGTTGCTGTCGAGTCGGTAAACTAATCATTTCGACAAAGGGGCTGACGTTTTGATTATTACAAAAATCAAAAAAATCGGTGTTGTTAATTATGATTTCTATTGGTATTCTTATCGGGGTAATTGGTCTATCGAATATTATTGGTCTTGTGACACTTCTCTTTATGGAGCAATACGACCAACGTTTTATTGATTCGGATAAATATCGAAACAGTAGCCCAAGCCAATAAATCGCTACAAGCCCATTATAGTATGTAAATTTTATGGCAATTTAAGTTCTGACAACAATCTTATGATGTAAGCCATCTTCTTATGATCCTCTTATGATCATTTGAAAGGCTTAAAACGGTTCTGTTCCTTTTATATTCTCCAATATTAAGTCCACAGTCTTTTGGTAGTTATCATTCTTAAATATAGGTTTAGCCACAAATAGAATTAATCATAAAAAAGTGAAGAACTCCGACTAGGAGTTCTTTTTATATAAGAATTATGTATCACAATACCAAAGAAGTTCTGGGGAGTAAGGATATTACCTGTGTTATATAAATAGAATATGTAAAAATAATAGAAAATTTCTAAACAATTAAATTAAAATGGGATTTAGTGGTAAAATTTATAAGTAATAGAACAAAATTAGGGAGTGGACATATGTACAAAAATTTAGGGAGTTTAATTATTGTGTGTGGACTTTTGTTAAGTTTAGCGGCTTGCAATAACAGCACTGAAACAAAAACGGAAGAAACATTTAAGCCAGGTATTACATTGGCCAACTACGCGAAACTCAAGGAAGGTATGAGTTATCAGGAAGTTATTAATGTTTTGGGTTCCAAAGGGAAACTAATATCAGAAATTGGAACTAAAAATTCTAACGGCAGCTATCAAGCATATTACGTTTGGGATAAGGAAAATAAATATCGAGTTACGGTTAAATTTGCGAATGACAAATTAAGAACTACGGAACAAATTGGGTTGGATTGATTTAATGATACAAAATATAAGAAGTAACGTATTAGAGCTCTTGGTCACAATGGTCTGTATTGTTTTGATAGTTTGTCTTCCTTCTCTAATTGTACAGGAAGATGTTTTTGGATTTCATCTCAATTCCTATATAGAAAGTGTTATAGGAACTTGTAAAAACTTGTTCCAAATCAATGATGCTTCTTACGTAATGGAATCAGGGAAAATTTTATCGCTATTTCCAGATGTTTTTGAGCGGTATGGATACTCTATGTTCATTCTATTTTCTGCTCTCTTATTTTCACTAATTATTACTATAGTATTAAGCTATGGATATACATTATCGTCTGTAAAGATTAAAAAGGGTATACAGAATACACTGGTTATTCTGGAATCGCTACCTGACATTCTGATCGTAGCCGTTGCCCAAGTTTCTGTTATATGGTTATTCAAAAAAACCAATTTATTGTTATTTGATATCGTTTCTGTTCCTAATGACCGGTCCTATATACTGCCTATTTTATGTTTATCCATTCTGCCGCTTATACAATTGTTTAAATTTTTTGTGATTCAGGTAGAAGAAGAAACGGTTAAGCCCTATATTGAGTTTGCGAACGGAAGAGGATTCACGAAATCCTATATTCTCTGGATACATATTTTGCGGAATGTCTTGATTCACCTTTTTTATCATTCAAAAACCATCTTTCTCTTTCTATTGTCTAACTTATTTGTGCTTGAGATAATGTTCAATATGGATGGAATAATGAATCTTATCAAATATAATGTAAATATTCCGGAAATAATGGCCATTGGTATCATCTTAATATATGTGCCTTTCTTCTTTTTCTTTAAGTGTACATTGTACTTTGTGGCAAAGATTTCCGGAATGGGGGAGGTGGAACAATGAGATATTTACGGTCAAAAAGAGTCCTGTTTGGACTATTATATTTGCTTGTTCTACTTATATGCAGCTTCTCTCTCCGTTGGTTTTTTGAAGATGGCATTCCAAAACCGCTCTCATTGTTGTACGAAAATGGTAAGCTAGTTGGTAAGCCTCCCTTTTCCCCATTAGATGCGCCACCTCTAGGAAGTGATATGTTAGGCCGTAATATATTCTTTCTGATTTTAGAAGGAGCGAAATATACGATCATACTGGTCCTTTTCATTAGTTTTATGAGGTTAATATTGGGCTTGATTTTCGGTATAGTATATGCATACTGGCTCATTCCTTATAAAAAATGGTTTAATGGAGTGTTTCAGATTTTTTACTATGTGCCTACTGCGTTGCTTGCCTATATAATGTTAAGTCCTATTGATTTCATAGATGGTATTTCCCGGGGACAGTATATTAGTTACCAAGTATTCATACTCATTGTCATTGCTCTTCTGCCGATTTCTGTAATGTTAGGGGAAGAAATACATTTACAACTCCAAGAGGATTATATTACTGCCTCTAAATTAATGGGAGCTTCTCGGTCCAGGCTACTATTTAAACAATTAAAACCTTACTTATTGCCAAGAATGATGGTTTTCTTTATGGAACAGGTTGTGCAAGTTCTTTCTCTTTTTGCTCAGATAGCTGTTTTAAGTATCTTTTTAGGTGGGAGAGAAATGGTCACGTTAGAACAAGGCGTAAATGAATTTATTTCGCTATCAAATGAATGGTCTGGATTAGTCGGGAAGGGATACTATCGCATCTCTCTTGCACCTTGGGTTGTTATTTCTCCACTTTTATTTTTTGCTGTCACTATTATCTCTTGCAACTTAATCATAAAAGGTCTCGAAGAGAAAATGAAGGAACGCCCAAAACAGAAAATAGATAGTAAAAATATAAAAGATACACCTCACCAAAGAGGAAATGTCAGTTCTCAAAAGTTCAAAAGGTTAAGCCAATAATGATATATATAAACTTAAAAAGACAGAAAATTGGTGTCTTTTTAAGACTATTAAGAGGACCATTCAGCTCCCTTTTTCTTCTTGTTCAACTAACGGGTGCATTAGTTGAAGAACGTATGGTTGCTTAGGCAGCCTTTTTCTTTGTTTCAATAACAGATAAATTACTGAAGAGGAGAAAATGACTTTATTGTTGAAGTTCTTTTCTATGTACTGTCTGTTAAAGAACCGACTTTGTATATCAAGCCAAATTGTTATTATTGTACTTAATCGAAAGGTGCGTTAGTGAAAACATATAATTACATAGATTGGAGTAGTTAAAATGTACAAGCAAAAAACCTCAAATTAAATCGAGGTTTTTTGAAAATTATCTTTTATTACATTATCAATAGCTACGATTGTAGATTCTATATTTTCGTATCTGTCAACAACAAGTGTCTGGATATTTGTTACTTCGAAGAATTTTTCTTTGTAACAAACAGACAATACGGGCTGCTGATTGTTGTCATTAAAAGTTAATGAAATTTCACAGTTGGAATACTGCTTTAAGGTAGTTAACATTATTCTTGCAAGGTCAAAAGACATAAGGTCTTTGCCTCCCTTCCACTATGGGGGAGGTGACTAAGAAAAGTCTTGGAGTTCCCAGCATATGTTATTTGTTGAAAAAAGCATAACATACATACTCATTCTTGTATCTAGATGGTTTTGTCGGATAAAGTCTAATTGGTGTATAAATCCGTAGATCGAGCAGAAGTGAACAAACTTATATAACTCCCATGAAAATTAATTCTGAGATACAGTCAAAAAGGCAATACTAAAGAAGACAGCTCATTCTGTATTTTTAAAAGAGTGCCTGGTTGCTT
>NZ_JAFBFI010000042.1 GCF_016909175.1 Peribacillus deserti | reverse complement strand
CCAATCAGTCCATGGGAAGAAAAACCGCTTCCCACGACCTGCTCGTCTTATGCTTGTCGGGTCAGACCAAGGCGCTTCCGCTTTTCTTGTTTGTCCAGCTGCAGCGCCTTGACCCTCGAGTCATAATCCAATCAGTCCATGGGAAGAAAAACCGCTTCCCACGACCTGCTCGTCTTATGCTTGTCGGGTCAGACCAAGGCGCTTCCGCTTTTCTTGTTTGTCTAGCTCCGGTATCCTGCCCCTCGAGTCACAAGCCAATCGGTCCATGAGAAGAAAACCGCTTCTCATAGCCCCGCTCGTCTTGTGCAATTCGGGGCAAAACGCGGATACCTCCGCTTTTCTATGAAGGTGAGGAATTTTTATTTATGAGACAGAGAATCATTACTGGAATAATTGCTGCTGCAGTCTTTTTGCCGCTTGTTATAATGGGCGGAGTTCCACTGCTGGCAACTGCCTATTTGCTGGGAACTGTTGGGTTATATGAACTTTTTAAGATGAGAAAGATGCCTTTGCTTAGCATGCCTTCTGTGCTGTCTTATGCAGCATTATGGATAGTGCTGATGCCTGCAGCGGCCTTTGATAATCTTACTAACGAAATGTATACAAAGCTTGAAATTGTTTTGTTATTGGTGCTTCTTTTGTTAACTTTCACGGTGTTGTCAAAGAACAAGTACACATATGATGATGCGGGATTCATGATCATATCCGTATTATATGTGGGGATGGGCTTTTATTATTTTTATGAGACACGGGAAATTGATAATGGATTGACTTATATATTTTTTACTTTATTCATTATCTGGGCTACCGATTCAGGAGCTTATTTTGTCGGACGGGCCATGGGGAAACGGAAGCTTTGGCCGGATATCAGCCCTAATAAAACGATAGAAGGTGCCGTTGGAGGCATTATTTGCGGCTTGCTGGTAGCTGTGGTCTTTTTCTTGTTTACAAACATTTCCGACCCTCTATGGAAGCTCGCTGCTATCTCTATTTTCATATCCATTTTCGGCCAGATTGGCGATCTTGTGCAATCTGCTTATAAAAGGCTTTATGGAATTAAGGATTCCGGTAATATTTTACCAGGACATGGCGGAATATTAGACCGGCTCGACAGCTTGATCTTTGTATTGCCTATTCTTCATTTGCTTCATTTTCTTTAAAAGCTTGTTTCAAAATGTAGGAGTTGAAAGTGTTGAAATATATAAGTCTTTTAGGAGCTACTGGTTCCATTGGAACTCAGACGCTTGATATTATTCGTTCCAATCCGGAGCAATTTAAGCTCGCAGCTATGTCGGCGGGACGAAATCTTGATTTGACCAGAAAAATTATCGAAGAATTTAAGCCTGAGCTTGTTTCTGTTCAAGGGAGAGAGCATTGTGCTGCATTAAGGCAGGAATACTCTCATTTGAACATTCAATTTACTTACAGTGAAGAAGGCCTTGTGGAGACAGCTTGCTACCCTAAAGCAGATATTGTAGTAAATGCAGTAATCGGAAGCGTTGGTTTAGATCCTACTCTTCAAGCTATTGAAGCTAAAAAAGATATCGCCATCGCGAACAAGGAAACACTGGTAACCGCAGGCCATCTTGTTATGAAGGCTGCGGAAGAAAATAAAGTGCGGCTGCTCCCGGTAGATAGTGAGCATTCAGCTATTTTCCAGGCGCTTCAAGGTGAAAATGAGAAGAATATTGATAATCTGATTATTACGGCCTCTGGAGGAAGCTTTAGAGACCGTACCAGGGAAGAGCTTAAAAATGTGTCTGTTGAAGACGCCTTGAACCATCCTAATTGGTCGATGGGAGCAAAGATTACAATTGATTCAGCGACCATGATGAATAAAGGACTTGAAGTTATTGAGGCGCATTGGCTTTATCAAATTCCTTACGATAGAATAAAGGTGCTCCTCCATAGAGAGAGTATTATCCATTCAATGGTTGAGTTTCACGATTCAAGCATTATGGCCCAGCTCGGCACACCGGATATGAGAGTTCCTATTCAATATGCTCTTACTTATCCCGATCGAATTCCTTTTCCGTCTGCAAAAAGGCTGAAGCTTGCAGAAATAGGGAAGCTTCATTTTGAAGAAATGGACTTCAAACGTTTTCCGTGCTTACAATACGCCTATGATGCCGGCAGAGCGGGAGGTACCATGCCGACGGTTTTAAATGCAGCCAATGAAGCTGCCGTTGCGGGATTCCTGGAGAGAAAAATTGGGTTTTTAGAGATCGAAACAATGATAGAAAAGGCGCTGAATAGACATACTCCTATTAGTAATCCAAGCTTGGATATTATTCGGGAAGCAGATGCAGAAACTCGTCAATTCATTCGGTCTATTTCATAAAAAAGGTGGTTGAATTAGTGCAAACTTTGCAAACAGTGATTGCGTTCATCCTGATATTTGGAGCTCTAGTATTTTTCCATGAGCTTGGACATCTCGTCTTTGCGAAAAGAGCAGGCATTCTCTGCCGTGAATTCGCAATAGGGATTGGCCCTAAGGTTTTTTCAATGAAAAGGAACGAAACGCTTTATACCATCAGACTGCTTCCTGTCGGAGGATATGTCAGGATGGCTGGCGAAGATGCCGATACAACAGAGATTAAACCTGGCTACAGGGTTGGTCTGTTATTCAATAATGAAGGTTTAGTGAATAAAATCATTTTAAATAATAAAGAAAAATACCCTGATATCAAGGTGGTTGAAGTAGAGTCAGCAGATCTTGAACACAGCCTGGTAATCAAGGGATATGAAGACGGAGAAGAACAAACGCTGGAAACATTTAGCGTACATCCTGAAGCCATGCTTGTGGAAGATGGTGCAGAGAATCAAATTGTACCCTATAACCGCCAGTTTGGATCTAAAACATTAGGCCAGAGAACGATGGCTATTTTTGCAGGTCCGATGATGAACTTTTTGTTAGCCATCGTTCTTTTCTGGATCATAGGTGCTTTTCAGGGAATTGTGGTAGATGAACCGAAGCTTGGTAATTTGACAAAAGACGGTGCAGCTATTTCTTCTGGCCTTAAGCAGGGGGATGCTGTTCAATCCATTGATGGTACTGAAGTGTCTGATTGGATGGATATTCAGGAAGCTATCCAGAAGCATCCTGGTGAAGAAATTGTCTTTATAGTCGACCGTGACGGAAAAACTCTCGAGATTCCTGTAAAACCAAAGGAAATTGAAAGAGAAAATAAAAAAATAGGTGTAATTGGTGTCTATCCTCCGGTTGAAAAATCGCCGACAAAGGTAATAGCATCTGGTTTTACCGAGACCTATTTTTGGACAAAACAAATTGGCTCGATGCTCGGGCAGCTGGTAACTGGGCAATTTACAATTGATGCCCTTTCTGGTCCAGTTGGTATTTATAAATCAACTGAAGAGGTGGCCAAGTCTGGGGTAGTCTATCTGTTAAAATGGGCTGCTGTACTAAGTATTAACTTAGGAATTATGAATCTCCTTCCGATTCCGGCTCTAGATGGCGGAAGACTATTATTCTTTGCAGTAGAAGCGGTTCGCGGAAAACCGATTGACCGACAGAAAGAAGGAATGGTCCATTTTATCGGATTTGCCCTGCTCATGCTCCTTATGCTTGTAGTTACCTGGAATGATATTCAGCGGTTTTTCCTATAATGGATGTAGTTTTTACAGGTTTCATTTAAAGAGACAGTATGGTTAAATAGTAAGATAACAGGGCAGGGGCAAAGATGGCCATCTTTGCTTCTGCTCACATTTTTTTGGATAGATTTAAGATGGGGTGTTTATTGATGAAACAGAGTATGACGTTTATTCCAACATTAAGAGAAGTACCTGCTGACGCGGATACAAAGAGCCATCAGTTATTGCTGCGCGCAGGCTTTATCCGGCAGAATTCCAGCGGAGTGTACAGCTACCTTCCTCTTGCTAAAAAAGTCCTCCAGAAAATTGAAACCATTATCCGCGAGGAAATGGACAATGCTGGAGCGGTTGAGATGTTTATGCCGGCCCTGCAGCAGGCAGAGCTTTGGCAGGAGTCGGGCCGCTGGTATTCATACGGCCCAGAACTTATGAGGCTGAATGACCGCAACGACAGAGAATTTGCGCTTGGTGCAACACATGAAGAAGTAATAACAAGCTTAATCCGTGATGAAATTAAATCATATAAGCGTCTGCCTCTTGCTCTTTATCAGATTCAGACCAAATTCCGTGATGAAAAAAGACCGCGGTTCGGTTTACTGCGAGGCCGTGAATTTATCATGAAAGATGCTTATTCGTTCCACTCGAATTTTGACAGCCTAGATGATGTATACCAAAAAATGTACAATGCGTATTCAGCCGTATTCCGCCGCTGCGGCCTGAACTTCAGAGCAGTAATTGCAGATTCTGGCGCGATGGGCGGCAAAGATACACATGAGTTTATGGTTCTTTCTGACATCGGCGAAGATACAATTGCATACTCAGATTCATCTGATTATGCAGCTAACATCGAAATGGCGCCTGTAACAGCAGAGTATGAAGCAAAGAATGAAGAACCAAAAAGTCTTGAAAAGGTGTTAACAGAAAATCAAAAAACGATTGAAGAAGTATCTTCCTTCTTGAACACAACCCAAGACAATTGCATTAAATCTCTGGTATTTAAGGCAGATGATCAATATGTACTTGCATTAGTAAGAGGAGATTTTGAGATTAATGATATTAAACTGAAGAATCTTCTGGAAGCTTCAGTGGTAGAATTAGCTTCTCCGGCTGAAACAAAAGAAATCCTTGGATGTGAAATTGGTTCAATTGGACCGGTAAATGTTCAGAAGGACCTTGAAATTGTTGCGGATTACAGCATTAAGTCGATTGTAAATGGCGTGTGCGGTGCAAACGAAGAAAACTACCATTTTATCAATGTGAATCCAGAGCGGGACTTTAAAGTTTCTCGTTTTGCTGATCTGCGTTTTATCCAGGAAGGCGATGCTTCTCCGGATGGAAATGGCCTCATTAAATTTGCAAAGGGCATTGAAGTGGGCCATGTGTTTAAGCTTGGGACCAGATACAGCGAAGCAATGAATGCATCCTTCCTTGATGAAAATGGACGTTCCCAGTCAATGATTATGGGCTGTTATGGAATCGGCGTGTCCCGTACCTTAGCCGCTGTAGCAGAGCAATTTAATGATGAAAACGGTCTTGTTTGGCCTGCAAATCTGGCTCCATACCAGGTGCATGTAATCCCTGTTAATATCAAGGATGAGGTTCAAAAAGAGCTTGCTGAAGAGATCTATCAAGATCTTAAGCTTGCCGGATTTGAAGTTCTTATGGATGACAGACAGGAAAGACCAGGAGTTAAGTTTGCAGATTCAGATCTAATTGGTATCCCTGTCCGTATTACTGTAGGGAAAAAAGCAGCTGAAGGCATAGTGGAGATGAAAGTCCGCCAGTCTGGCGAAATCATTGAAGCTGAAAAGAGTCAAGTAAGTCAAGAAATTACTAATCTTTTGACGGTTTAACCGGCAGAGAAAATAAGAAGGTACCCATTACAATTTAATGGTACCTTTTTCTTTTTCCGGGAGTTTTTTTACTAATAATCCATAGATATAAATGTGTTATAATTACCAGAGCCAATACAGAAAACTGTTAAAAAAATGGGGAGAGAGAATAATTAATGGACCAAAATCCAAATTCAAAAAAACAAAGATTCCAGCTCTTGCTCCAGCAGCTTCAATTAACGGAAGATGCATTTGTAAAGTACTTTTATAATGCCGAAATAGAAAAGCTATTTGTAGAAAGAGATTCGAAAAAATGGCATTTTTCCTTTCAGCTGGAAGAATTGATTCCCTGCAGTGTTTACACTAGGTTTTCAACCCAGCTCACCCAATCCTTCGCACACATAGCAAATGTTTCCTTTTCTATAAAGGTATTGAATCCGCAGGTTACCGAAGAATTAATCAGAGAGTACTGGAATAATTGTATTAAAGAAATAGATGGAATTTCTCCGGCTCTTTTGTCTCTTTTAAATGAACAAGTTCCCAGACTGTCCGGCAATAGAATCCTTATTTCAGCTAGAAATGATGCTGAAGCTGGGCAGCTTAAGAGAAAATATTCGGGTATGATTTCCAATATCTATCAATCCCTGGGATTCCCGGTTTTTTCTATAGAACCTGAAGTAGCTCCCGAGGGTGAGAATAAAGAATATAAATTATTTCTTGAACAAAAGCAAAAAGAAGACCAGGAACGCGGTCTCGCTGCTCTTGTAGAAATGCAGAAGAAAGAAAGTGAACGGGCCAAAGAAGATGGAGCTGCGTCCGAGGGTCCATTGCTTATTGGGTACCGAATTAAAGAAGATGCGGATTTCCGCAGACTTGAGCATATCGTCGACGAAGAACGCAGAATAGCCATTGAAGGATATGTATTTGATGCTGAGACTCGCGAATTGCGCAGCGGACGTACACTTTTAACCTTTAAAGTAACCGATTATTCCAGTTCGATAATGGTTAAGATGTTCTCCCGTGATAAAGAAGATGCCACTCAGCTTGCCAGAATTAAAAAAGGGATGTGGGTAAGAGTTCAAGGCAGCATCCAAAACGATACGTTTGTGAGAGATTTGGTTATGATCGCTAACGACATAAACGAAATAAAAGCAAAAGGGCGTTCAGATACTGCACCTGAGGGAGAAAAGAGAGTCGAACTTCACCTTCATACTCCGATGAGCACGATGGATGCTGTTTCTTCAGTAAGTTCTCTTATTGCTCAGGCAAAAAAATGGGGCCATAAGGCAGTCGCGGTTACAGATCATTCTGGTGCCCAAAGCTTTCCAGAAGCGTATGGAGCCGGAAAGAAAAACGACATTAAAGTGATGTATGGCATTGAAGCTAACCTTGTAAATGATGGTGTGCCGATTGCCTACAATCCACAAAACAGGCTTTTATCTACCGATACGTATGTAGTATTTGACGTGGAAACTACCGGATTATCTGCAGTTTACGATACCATCATTGAACTTGCAGCTGTAAAGATAAAGGATGGAGATATAATTGACCGTTTTGAATCATTTGCTAATCCTCACCACCCGCTGTCTGCAACAACAATAGATCTTACAGGAATAACAGACGATATGGTAGAAAATGCACCAGAAGTGGACGAAGTGATAACAAAATTCAAGGAATGGTCCGAGGATAGTATATTCGTAGCGCATAATGCCAGCTTTGACATGGGATTTTTAAATGTGTGCTATAAAAAGTTAGGTTTCGGGAAAGCTGCAAATCCTGTAATAGATACTTTGGAATTAGGGCGCTTCCTTTATCCAGAGATGAAAAACCACCGCTTAAATACGCTGACGAAGAAGTTTGACATAGAATTAACACAGCACCATCGAGCCATATATGATGCAGAGGCTACAGGATATCTTTTAATTAAGATGTTAAAAGACGCTCTTGAGCATGGGGTAGAATACCATGACCAGCTGAATGACAACATGGGTAAAGGCAATTCTTATCAGCGTTCAAGACCATCCCATTGTACTCTGCTTGCAGTCAATGAGACGGGTTTGAAGAATATATTTAAACTGGTATCTATTTCCCACTTAGAATATTTTTATAGAGTTCCAAGAATTCCACGCTCTGTTCTTCAGAAGCATAGAGAAGGAATTCTCATAGGATCCGGCTGTGACAAGGGTGAAGTTTTTGAAGGGATGATGCAGAAATCCTTTGAAGAAGTTGAGGAAATTGCAGAATTCTATGATTACCTTGAGATCCAGCCAAAAGAAGTCTATTCCCATTTGATTGAGATGGAATATGTACGTGATGAAAAATCGCTTGAAGGTATTATAAAAAATATTGTAAAGCTTGGAGAAAAGCTTGAAAAACCTGTTGTAGCGACAGGAAATGTTCATTATAAGGACCCAGAGGATAAAATATACCGCAAGATTTTAGTAAGATCACAGGGCGGGGCAAATCCATTAAACCGCCATAAGCTGCCTGACGTCCATTTCCGTACAACAGATGAAATGCTGGGTGCATTTTCGTTTCTTGGTGATGATAAGGCAAAAGAAGTAGTCGTGGCAAATACTAATCTAATAGCGGATAAAATAGAAAACATTAAAGTTATTAAAGATGACCTATTCACACCGAAAATTGAAGGTGCAGAAGAGGAAGTCCGCGAAATGAGCTATGCGATGGCACGCAGCATTTACGGTGAACAGCTGCCGGAGATCGTTGAAGCCCGGCTTGAAAAGGAATTAAAAAGTATAATTGGCCACGGGTTTGCCGTAATCTATCTAATTTCTCACAAGCTGGTTAAAAAATCACTGAATGATGGATACCTGGTTGGATCCCGTGGATCTGTAGGATCTTCTCTTGTTGCTACAATGACCGAAATAACAGAAGTAAATCCGCTGCCGCCGCACTATGTGTGTGCGAAATGCAAGCATTCGGAATTCTTTAACGATGGTTCAGTAGGTTCCGGTTTTGATCTGCCGGATAAAAGCTGTCCCGAATGCGGAGCGAACTATAAAAAAGACGGCCACGATATCCCGTTTGAAACGTTCCTTGGTTTTAAAGGAGATAAAGTTCCCGATATCGACTTAAACTTCTCTGGTGAATACCAGCCGCGTGCACATAATTACACGAAAGAGCTGTTTGGGGAAGATTATGTCTTTCGTGCAGGAACAATCGGTACGGTAGCTGAAAAAACGGCGTATGGATATGTAAAAGGATATGCCTCTGACAATAATCTTCATATCCGGAATGCAGAAGTGGACCGGTTAGTGTCAGGATGTACAGGAGTCAAAAGGACTACCGGCCAGCATCCAGGCGGTATAATAGTTGTTCCAGATTATATGGAAATATTTGATTTCTCACCGATTCAGTTCCCGGCTGATGATAAAACATCAGAATGGAAAACAACGCATTTCGACTTCCACTCGATTCATGATAACTTGTTGAAATTGGATATTCTAGGGCACGATGATCCGACTGTAATTAGGATGCTCCAGGATCTGAGCGGAATCGATCCTAAAACGATACCGACGGACGACCCTGAGGTTATGAAGATATTCAGCGGTCCAGAGTCACTTGGAGTAACCGAGGATCAGATTATGTGTAAAACAGGTACACTTGGCATACCTGAATTTGGTACCAGATTCGTCCGTCAAATGCTCGAAGATACTAAACCAACTACGTTCTCTGAGCTCGTCCAGATTTCTGGTCTTTCACACGGAACAGATGTTTGGCTCGGCAATGCTCAAGAGCTGATTCATAATAAAATTTGTAACCTTAGCGAAGTAATCGGCTGCCGTGATGACATAATGGTTTATCTAATTTATCAAGGCTTAGAACCGTCACTTGCGTTTAAAATAATGGAATCAGTGCGAAAAGGTAAAGGACTTTCTGAGGAATTTGAAGCGGAAATGAGAAAAAATGAAGTTCCGGAATGGTATATTGATTCTTGTAAAAAAATCAAATACATGTTCCCGAAAGCCCACGCCGCTGCCTATGTATTGATGGCTGTCAGGATTGCATACTTCAAGGTACACCATCCGATCCTTTACTATGCTGCCTACTTTACCGTACGAGCAGAGGACTTTGATATTGAAGCCATGACTCGGGGCTCTCAGGCTATCAGGGCAAAAATAGAAGAAATCAACGCCAAAGGCCTTGATGCTTCAACAAAAGAGAAAAACCTGCTGACCGTCCTTGAATTGGCAATGGAAATGTGTGAACGAGGATTTTCTTTCAAGAAAATTGACTTATACAAATCACATGCCAGTGAATTTATCATTGATGGCAATTCCTTAATACCGCCGTTTAACTCACTGCCCGGTTTAGGAACAAACGTTGCCTTAAGTATAGTCCGTGCAAGAGAAGAAGGAGAATTCCTATCAAAAGAAGATCTTCAACAGCGCGGAAAAGTTTCAAAAACCATATTAGAATACCTTGACAAGCAAGGCTGCCTGGAATCACTGCCAGACCAAAATCAGCTGTCACTGTTTTAAAAGGAAGAGGACCGGAAAATTTCCGGTTCTTTTTTTTGTTCGTGCGGTGAGGGCTGGCTGGCGGTGAGTGCTGTTTAGCCTATTAATGCTAAAACCAGAGATGGTGTATGGGCGTAGTTTACTGTAGGTCAAGGATCAAGCTTAAGCGATTAATGAAAAGCGTTAGGGTGTTAAGTTAAGCATAGGTAAGCATAAAATCCTCAAACTTAAGCATAAATTTCTGAAACTCAAGCATAAATTCCCAAAACATAAGCATAAGATGGCGTTTTATAAGCATGAATTAAAATTAAATGCCTGATAGTCCCTAAAACTTACTTGCAATCATCTAAATGCTAAAAGTAGAAGCTGGTTTTCTAATAAATGGCCATGATTTAAGTGAATTTTTTAATAAAAAACAAATAATTAAGCAGTTTTGCCCTCAGAACCCTGCAGGCAGTCAATTTCACTCTGATAGGGTGCTGCCCTTCATTAACTTAAAGGTTCAATATAAACTTATCATTCTTCCCTTCACAAGACCTCTTGAAAAACACACCGTCCTCTGCTTTTCTCTTGGTGTCCAGCTGCGGACTGACACCTTCGGTCATAAGCCAATCGCCATCAAGAGGTAAAACCGGCCTTTCGCCGCCGCTCGTCTTATGCCTGTCAGGTGTCTGCTTTTCTATCAATGAAGTGTTTACTTCCAATTGTGATCTTCATTTATTGCCTAAAGGGTATAGTACTTGAAAAGC
>NZ_JAFBFI010000041.1 GCF_016909175.1 Peribacillus deserti | reverse complement strand
TCATTATCAAAGACACATCTATTACCAAGCTCTATGCCGCGATAATCGATTGCACGAGCATAATGAGTTTTCTTTGCAATATCCGCCCCTATGATTTCAATGGTTGCACGCACTTTAGATCATTGCTTTTTTCATGTGAGAGGGTGTTTTTCATCCTCTTTCATATCAAAATTACCCGCTTGAACTAAAAAAGACGAACAGAGGGGCTCATCTTTAAGGGTATTGAGGCACCGTTCTGCGCTTTT
Source organism: Peribacillus deserti (assembly GCF_016909175.1). GTDB lineage: Bacteria > Bacillota > Bacilli > Bacillales > DSM-1321 > Paraperibacillus > Paraperibacillus deserti. Next base: position 10,661 of record NZ_JAFBFI010000041.1, on the reverse strand, counting down.
CGGTGCTATCCAGCTTCAAGCTGAGACCCTCGAGTCATAAGCCAATCAGTCCATAGAAGAAAAGCACTTCTTACGGCCTGCTCGTCTTATGCTTTTCGGGTCTCTGCCTTCCTATTAATTAGCTTGTTGTTATACATCCCTAATTCATAGTCCTTATTATAAATTCCCTTTGGAAGGCACTGCTTTCAGCTTTTCGGTGTTGTCCAGCTCCGGACTGACACCTTCGGTCGTAAGCCAATCGCCATCAAAAGGTAAAGACAGCCTTTCGCTGCCGCTTTTCTTACGCCTTTCAGGTGTCTGCTTTTCATAAGGTTGATAAAAATATAAAAAGCTAGACATTTAGTCTAGCTTTCGTAAGAAACCCATCTAGAAAAGCACCGTCCTGCGCTTTTCGGTGTTGTCCAGCTCCGAACTGCCATCCTCGAGTCATAAGCCAAGCATCCCTCGGGGAGAAAACCACTCCCCAAGGGCTCCTCGTCTTATGCTTGTCGGATGGCTGCCTTTCTTGTCTATTTTACTTGCTGAAATAATTGGTATTTCATTCTTCTTTTAATAATTTTTAATTGAAAGGCACCGTTCTCCGCTTTTCGGTGTTGTCTAGCTCCGAACTGACATCCTCGAGTCATAAGCCAAGCACCCCTCGGGGAGAAAAACACTCCCCAAGGGCTCTCGTCTTATGCTTGTAGGATGGCTGCCATTCCTTTTATTTCATTTACTGAATTAAATGGTATTTCATTCTTTTTTTAATAATCTTTTCAATGAAAGGCACCGTTTTCCGCTTTTCTTTGTTGTCTAGCTCCGAACTGACACCTTCCGTCGTAAGCCAATCGCCATCAAAAGGCAAGTGCGGCCTTTCGCTGCCGCTTTTCTTACGCCTGTCAGGTGTCTGCCTTTCTGCCTAGTGTTGATTTTTGAAAGAGTTGGCTATACATTCTGCTTCATATTTTTCCCATTGAAAGGCACCGTTCTCCGCTTTTCTTTGTTCCATACGAAACAAGATTTATCGGCAGGTTTTTGGGTTTTTAACTAATTTCTTGCATTTTTCGTGGGATATTGATATAAAATGTCGTTCCCTTTTCTAGTTCGCTTGTTACGGAAATTTTCCCATCGTGGGACCGGATGATATTTTGGGCAATGGCTAGGCCAAGGCCGGTTCCCGAACGTCCCCTTGTTCGGTCTTTATCGGCTTTGTAAAAGCGTTCGAATACAAATGGCAGGTCTTCCTTTGGAATTCCTGATCCGGAATCTTGAACCTTTATCATGAGCCCCCTATGTGCATCCCCGCTTTGCACTATTTTCACAGCGCCGCCTTCAGGTGTATGCCTGATTGCATTATCAATAAGATTGGTTAAGACCTGTTCTATTTTATCAGGATCAAAGGAATATTCAGTTTCCGGCTCGGTTATTTCTACCGTAATTTCAATGTCTTTTTCCTTGGCAAGACCCTGGAATTTATAAACCACTCGTTTTAGGTAAGGTGCAATACTGACTTTTTCGTAATTAAGGGATATATGACCTGCTTCCATGCGGGCCAGATCGAGCAGATCATTTACGAGGCGGCCCATTCTTAAAGATTCCTCATATATTATCTGAGCCATCTCTTTTTTATCTTCTACAGTTCCAATGTCATCGATAATCGCTTCACTGTATCCCTGAAGCATGGCAATTGGAGTCCTCAGCTCATGGGAGACATTGGCGATAAAATCCTTCCGCAGCTTTTCTAAACTGCGCTCTTCAGTCATATCCCGCAAAACAGCTACTGCTCCCCGGATTGACTTATTATTATAGAGAGGACTTACAATTAGAACCCAATAGTGGTTCTGAATAGATATTTCACCAACCTGCTCGCTTTCAAACTCCTCTGTTTGCTCAAAAAGTTTCATCAATACAGATGGAACTGCATCATGGCTTCCTTGTATGAATCCTTTTTCTTTATACCAGTATTGAAGAAAGCGTTCGGCCGGAGGATTTGATGTTAGAATCGTTCCATCCCTGTTAAATGTTATGACTCCATCTGCCATACTGCTTAAAATGCTGGCAAGGCTTTCTTTTTCCTGGCTTAATGCATTGAGATTGAACTTCAGCTGTTTACCCATTTGGTTGAAGGCAGTCGCCAGCTCCCCAATTTCATCATGAGTTAAAATAGGAACCTTAGTATCAAATTTGCCTCGTGCTACTTCAAAGGCAGCTTCTCTCATTTTACGCAGTGGAGCTGTGATCCGGGTCGAAAGGAAAAAGGCAAATATGGTAGTCAATATGGCCGCTACACCTGCAGCAAGCCAGATAAACTTAGTCGTAGAATGCACAGTTGCTTCCATAGCTTCCAGGGATTGAAATAAAAATACAGCCCCTTTTTCTCCATTGAGTTTTACGGGTACTCCTACGATAATTCCTGTAGATGATTTACCATCTGTATTTGCCGGAAGCTCCATCTGCTGATTAATGGGCACTTGGTTTTTCATGACGTTTGATAGTTCTGGATTGTTTCTTATGAATGAAATCATGGCCGATGGGCGGCTGATGTTCTCGGAGGCAAAATCATGTGTTTTATCCTCGATTACGATTACCTTTGTGGCTTTTCCCATCAGTTCGGATGAAATTTTTAAAGCTGTATCCATATCTTCATGCTGGTGGAGAATGGTCACTATTCTGCTCGCTGTCGCGGAAAGCTGTTGTTCAATTTCGTTTTTATGATAATTTTGAAAGAACTCCAGCAATAGAACCGTCAGTATAAATAAGACGAAGGACACTAACAGTAATATGGTTACCCATAGCTTTCCTACTACACTTCTCCAAAGTATCATTCATTTATTACCTCAAATTTATAGCCTACTCCCCAGACTGTGACAATCATTTTTGCAGCATTTTCTGATACCTTGTTTAATTTCTCCCGCAATCTCTTCACATGAGTATCAACCGTTCTTAAGTCTCCAAAAAACTCATAATGCCAGACTTCTTTTAATAATTGCTCCCGGTCAAATACCTTGTCAGGCGATTTGGCAAGAAAGTATAGCAGTTCATACTCTTTAGGAGTCAGCGTTACTTCCATATTCTCAGCCGTTACCCGATGGGCATCATTATCAATTGTTAAATGACGGAAAACAATAATATCTTTCGTGGAAGTTTCAGTTTGAATATAGCTTGTGCTAGAAGCTCTTCTTAACAGAGCTTTGACCCGGAGCACCACTTCCCGAGGACTGAATGGCTTTACAATATAATCATCCGTTCCCGCTTCAAAGCCTTGGACACGGTTAATTTCTTCTCCCTTTGCAGTCAGCATAATTATAGGTGTGGACTTTTTCTCTCTTAACTCTCTGCATACCTCAACACCATCTTTTCCAGGCATCATGATATCCAGCAAAATTAAATCATAATCCGTTTGTATTGCCATCTCAAGCGCTGCTACCCCATCGGAAGCTTCTTCAATAAGATATCCTTCTCTTTCAAGGTACATTTTAAGCAAGCGCCGAATTCTTTCTTCATCATCTACAACAAGGATTCTATATTCCTTTTCCACATTAAAGCCCCCTATTTTTGCTTTTTCTGCTGAAAAAGCAAGAGTATGTATCGTGAGAGTTCATTATCGTTCTGATACTTTTATTATAGTAGAAAAACGGTCTATTTGCGATAGCAGCACCTTTTGCTGCTATTTAAGCCCCTATTGCTTCTCCATTTCCTTTTGACATAATTAAAGGGACTTAAACGATCAAACAGGTCAAGAAAAAATCCAGCCTCAGTATCTCCCCGCTGCACAAAAAACCCCGTTATGTTAAACGGGGTTGTCTGTTATGCATAAGAGTGCAAACCGGCGATAATTAGGTTTACCGCTATCAGGTTAAACATGATAATGACAAATCCTATGACTGCAAGCCAGGCTGATTTTTCTCCATGCCAGCCCTTAGATAGACGCAAATGAAGAAATGCGGCATAAAAGAGGAAAGTTACTAATGCCCAAACTTCTTTTGGATCCCAGCCCCAGAATCTAGTCCAGGCCATTTGAGCCCAAATCATAGCAAAGATCAAAGCGCCTAGAGTAAAAATAGGAAAACCGATTAAAACAGAGCGATATCCTATTTCATCTACCAGATTTAGATCTATTTTTCTAACGAGCGGCTGCAGTATGGCAGCCACCCGTTTTCTAAATATAAGCCGGATAAGAAGATATAAAATAGTTCCTGCTAATAAGGACCAGATAAACGTATTAAGCTTCATAGCATTGATCAATGCCGGAACCTCTGCCAGCGGCTGGAAGGAACCATCTGTCACGGATTCATATTTATGTGGGCCGATCAAAGCAGGCATATGATAAGCAGCTTCTGCTTCCTGACCCCTTTTGTCCACCCAGTTGAACTTTGACTCATAGTCTGCCAGAGAAAATGATGTAGCTACAATAATAAAACCTAAAGTTGCAATGAGACCGAATAATGTGGTCTCCAGCCAAAACGTCCGTTTGCTGCTCTTGGTTTGATCTACAAATTTAATAAGATAAATAAGTCCTGCTGCAAAACTTAAAGCTAAGATAGCTTCACCTGCTGCTGCTGTTGTAACATGGATATGGAGCCAGTCACTTTGCAGAGCTGGAATAAGAGGGGTAATCTCTCTCGGAAACATGCTTGCATATGCAATAACCAGCAATGCAACAGGAAGTGTAAAGACTCCTAGAATAGAAGTTTTATAAATAAAGTAGATGATAATAAAAGCTGCAACCAGCATCATTCCAAAGAAGGTGGTAAACTCGAATAAATTACTTACAGGTGCATGCCCTCCAGCAATCCATCTCGTAATAAAATACCCAATTTGAGATGCGAATCCTATTAACGTTATAACAATTCCAATGAGTGACCATCTGCTTGTCTTTTTTTCTTCTTTGTCTTTACTAATTTTTATAGAACCTGCAAAGAAAAATGTGGCGATTAAATATAAAACAAATGCAATATATAAAAGATTACTGCTTATTTCAACCACTTTGCTGCCTCCCCCTTTTAGGACTTGTCATCAAGCTGGTCTGCCGGTTCATTAAGAGTTGTTCCGCTTAAAATAGAGCTTATCTCTCTTTTGATTCCAAACCAGTTTTTATTAGTATGGGCAGCGATCCATACTTGTCCATTTTTCTTCTGCACCCAGATACGCCGGTGGTTCCAATATGCTCCCTGAATGACACCTATCATGAATATTGTTCCGCCTATGGCTAAATACCATAGAGTCATATCTTTTCTAATGGTAAGCCCCGAAACATTCTGGGTCTCGATGCCGTCAAAAGCCAGCTTATATTTATTATTCTCTTGAGGTTCGATCGTCTGCTGAATCGCTACAAAGCTCGTTTCACCTTTTGGTTTATCCGGTGTTTTCATATTAAAGACAAAAGCAGGATTATTGGGAATTCTGGATTTCGTTATGGGCTCGCTATTTTCACCGAATTCGAAGTCGGGAAAGTAGTTCAAAAGCTCCACCGAATAGCCGCTGCCTAACTCATATTTCTTTTTGGGGTCATATAAATCGACAGTCAGCTTCCCAAAGCTTTCTTCCGTTTTTTTATCAATTAATTTAAATTTCATTTTATGCATTTCATCCAGCTTATAGTCTGTCTGATAAAAAGCAAAATCCTTATATTTCATAGGTTTGTTTACCTGAATGCTGTGAGATTCCACCTGTTTCAGTTCTGGCTGTTCTCCGGGAAGAGTGTTACCCTTCTTTTCATAAAGCACAGCATCTGTTTGGAAGTTCTTAATAACAGCAGGATTTTTTTTCAACGCCTCATTATAGACCTGGTCGTCCTTTTCCTGATCATAGAGCTGACGGATGAATTTTTCGTTTTTCACATAAAACTGACCGCTCGTTCCCGGAACCTCAATCGTTTCTTCCTCTCGGACCCAGACAACTTCATCCACATACATGCCCGGCACAAAACGCAGCAAACCACCGAATAAGAAAATAATAAGACCAATATGATTTACATAAGGACCCCACCGGGAGAAACGGTTTTTCTCTGCAAGAATGCTGCCGTTTTCTTCTTTAATGGAATATCTCTTATTCTTAAGATTTTTTTTAATAGATTCTAAATCTATTTGCCCGCTAGTTTCAGTTATACCAAATAGCCGCTGCCTTTTAAGAAAGCCTTCACGCGGAGCAGTCCTTTGATTCTTTAACGCTTTATAGAGCGGAATTACACGGTCTAAGCTGCAGATCACGAGCGATATCCCAATAGAAGCAATTAATAATAAATACCACCAGGAGCTGTACAAGTTATGAAATCCAAGCTGATAATACAGCTTGCCAAGAGTGCCATATTCATCCTCATAGTAATCCACAGCTGGCATGTTCGGCGGTATGTACATCTCTTGAGGGAATATAGTGCCGAGAGCCGAAGCGATCAGCGTGAGGACAATCAGCCAGATGCCTACTTTTACAGATGAAAAAAAGCTCCATATTTTATCTACGGATGTTCTGTTATAATTTTGCGATCGCCTTGGACTTGCTTCATAGCGCATATCTAGAAGCTTACTGCTTTCGGCTTCTTCCCCAACCACTCTGCCGCATGCTTCACATAAAGCTGTACCTACTGGATTTATGTGTCCGCATTCGCATTTAACTTCTTTCATTTGTAAAACTCCCTAATCAAGGTTTAATTCTATTCATGAAGCTCCGTATTTCCGCTTCTGTCAAACTGCCGGTCATTTGATCGATCACTTTTCCTTCTTTATTAATCAGGAAGGTTACAGGAAGCGGATCAACCTTATAGGCATTTTGCACTTCGCTTTTTCTATCAATCAGTACAGGGAAATCAAGGGCGTACTTATCCACAAACTGTTCAACTGAATAATTGGATTCACCAACATTCACCGCCAGGATTTGAACGCCCTTGTCCTTAAATTCTTTGTATTGGCTGTTCATATAGGGCATTTCCTTTTCACACGGCTTGCACCATGTACCCCAAAAGTTTAAAACAACGCCTTGTCCTTTATAATCTGATAGTTTGTGTTTTGTACCATCTATATCAGTCAACACAAAGTTAGGCGCTTCTGAATTCTTTTCTACTTTATCTTGATTTGCTTTAGTCAGGTTGGCATACAATGCATAAACTAAGGCTGCTGCGAGTATTAGTAATATGATGGTCCTCATAGCAAGCCGCTGTTTCTTTGCCATCCCTTTCCCCCCCAGTTTAAGATTGCTCCCAAAGATTATACCATTATACAATAACCGCTTTTTACGATTATTTGAATTGTTTGTGACAACGTTTTACTTTTTGCCATGGCTTTGCGCCAATGTCCGCAGCTGTTTTACTTCGTGCGGTGTCAGCTCCCTGGAATCTCCCGGCTGAAGCCCGCTAAGATCTAACGTGGCATATCGCTCACGCTTCAATTTGATGACAGGGTGTCCCACGGCTTCAAACATTCTGCGGATCTGCCGGTTTTTGCCCTCGTGAATGCTAATTTCCACTATCGAAGTGCCTTTCTTTTTGTCTGCAGATAGAATTTTAAGCTTGGCTGGCGCAGTCATTCCATCCTCAAGTTTTATCCCTCTTTCAAGCTTTTTTACATTTTCCCTGAACAGGATTCCTTTTATCTTAGCAACGTAGACTTTTTCCACTTCATTTCTTGGATGCATAAGAAGATTTGCAAATTCCCCATCATTTGTTAATAGCAATATGCCGGATGTATCATAGTCAAGTCTGCCTATCGGATATATTCTTTCTTGTACTTCCGGGAAATAGTCTGTTACAGTTTTTCTGCCTTTGTCATCACTGACGGCAGAGATGACACCTCTCTCTTTATAGTGGAGAAAATAAACTGGAACTTCTTTAACAAGCTGGACTTGATTGACCTCCACTTGATCATTAGGTCCTACTTTTGTCCCTAGTTCTTTCACAACTTTTCCATTTACCTTCACTTTTCCATCTAAAATTAACTGCTCGGCATGCCTTCTGGAAGCAACACCTGAATGAGCAATGACTTTTTGTAAACGCTCCATTAATAATTCACCCTTTACATCATACTTCGACAAAAATCTCTAAAACAAGCGATACACAATTATGACATATTTACCGAAAAAAACAAAGCGGAGCCGGGGACTTTATTCATTGAACCAAGTCCTGGGCTCCCGCTTGTTTGGATGCCGTATATTTAGTAGCCAAAAAAGTAGATGACTACAATGATTGCTGCCGTTATGCCGACAAGGTCGGCTAAAAGACCAACCTTTAGGGCATCACCCATCCTTTTTATCCCGACTGCTCCAAAATAAACAGTCAAAACATAAAATGTAGTGTCTGTACTGCCTTGAATGGTGGCAGCCAGCCTGCCGACAAATGAGTCAGGACCATATACAGAAATGAGGTCGCTTGTCATTCCAAGTGCCGCATTTCCGGAAATCGGCCTAATGATAGCGAGCGGCAGTATTTCTGATGGTACTCCAATCAGATCGAAGGCTGGTTTAACGAAATTAACCGCTGCATCTAGAGCGCCTGAAGCTCGAAAAATAGATATGGCAACCAGCATACCAACGAGGAAAGGGATGATGGAAAATGCCATCCCTATTCCTTCCTTCCCGCCTTCTACAAAGCTCTCATATGCTGGCACCTTTTTATAGGTTGCATAAAGTAGGATGAAGCCAATTAAAACCGGAATCATCCACAAAGAGATTACATTGAGCCATGCCATTTCTACTCCCTCCCTTTTCGCTTCCTTCGGTAATAGAAGTATCTATCTATTAATATTCCGCCTATTGCAGATATAACCGTTGCTATTAAGGTAGGAAATACAATATCAGTGGGTGAAGAAGCATGATAGTTCATTCGTATAGCGATAACAGTAGTGGGGATCAGTGTGACACTTGAAGTATTTATAGCAAGAAAAGTAATCATAGACCGGCTCGCCGAAGTTTTATCCCCATTTAACTTTTTTAACTGCTCCATGGCTTTAATGCCAAGCGGTGTGGCTGCATTTCCCAGTCCAAACATATTTGCCATTATATTTGAGACAATATAGCCCATAGCAGGATGGCTGCTTGGCACCTCTGGGAACAGCCTTCTAACTACAGGTTTTGTCATCAGCGAAACTTTTTCAAGCAGTTTAGAATCTTCCGCCACTTTCATGATTCCGAGCCAAAAAACGAGGATACTCATTAGACCTATACATAATGTGACTGCTTCCTTTGCACTTTTAAAGACTGCTTCATTAACCTGCTCCATGGTCCCATTAAACATGGCGTATACGATTCCAATCAGGGTCATGCCCACCCAGATATAGTTAACCATGGCGGATGCCTAGCGCTGTCAGGAAGACGTTTTTCCAGGACTGAATCCACGTCTCCTTACCCTTTTCCTGATATTTTCCATAGAAAATATTTCGGCTGCCAATTTCTTCATCCTCTAAATAAAATGTATGTTTACCCACGATTTCAGGAATTTCTTTTGTACTCTCCCAATCTTCCTGCGGCTTTAGCAATTTCAGTTTTAACGAAATCTGTGTGGATTCATCTTCGGTAAGAGGAAAATAAAAACTATTTTTGGCATATATCTTTCCTTTATATATTTTATTTTTAATTTTGGTTATTTTGCCTGCAGACAATAATTCAGTCAGTTTATAATGGGAAAAAGCATATTCATACATATTCTTATGATCGTCCCAATCATCTCCATCATTTAATGTTACAGCTATCAGCTTTAAACCGTCTTTCTCAGCTGTGGTTACCAGTGTGCGTCTGGCCAGTTTTGTATAGCCTGTCTTCCCTCCGGTGCAATACTTGTAGAGCTGGGTTAACAGCCTATTTTTATTCCTCCAGGAATAATCCCAATTCTCATTTGGATTCGGAGCTTTATGGATTTTGGTTCCCGTAATTTTTCTATATTCACTGAACTTCATTGCATATTTCGTAAGCAAAGCCATATCATAGGCAGAAGAATAGTGATTCTTTGTATTATCCAAACCATGTGGATTGGTAAAGTTTGAATCCTTCATGCCAAGCTCTTCTGCTTTTTGGTTCATTAAATAAGCAAAGCCCTCAACGCTTCCTCCAATATATTCAGCAATTGCTACCCCGGCGTCATTTCCAGATCTCAGCATAAGTCCATAAACCAAATCTTCGAGCTTCATTTTTTGTCCGGGTTTTAAATACAGCGAGGACCCTTCCGTACCAGCTGCATAACTGCTTATTTTTACGTCTTTTTTCATTTTTCCGGATTCGATGGCAAGCAAAGCTGTCATAATCTTAGTGATGCTTGCTATTCTCCTTCGTTCATGGGGGTTCTTTTCAAATAGGATCCTGCCGCTTTCCTGTTCCATTAACACGGCACTTTCCGCACTGACCGATAAACCTGCACCCTTCGCTCCCGATGGAAAGGATGATGATATAAGAAGAAGTATAAATACAAAAATTACTGATTTATGTAAAACACTCATGTTAACGACCGTCTCCTTTTATGTTTTGTACAAGTTTATGCTACAGGACAAAGGTTATGACAAATACATCAGAGAACAAGAAGGGTCTTTTGTTTAACCAACAGGTTGTTTACTAATCATGAGAAGGGGTGCTGAATAAAACCCTGACAATAAAGAAGCGGACCCGCGCACCTGAACTGTAACCCCTAAAATGGACAGTTTAATAAAAAGGCCCTATGCTGCTAATAAATGATCCCGGTATTGTACCGGGGTCATTTTATTTAATCC
>NZ_JAFBFI010000040.1 GCF_016909175.1 Peribacillus deserti | reverse complement strand
ATGTTTGATATAGCTCTTAAAAGTTTAAAACTTGTTTTTGTATTTTCTCGAAAGAAAAATACGCTTGGCGTCTTGTTTCGTTCAGTTTTCAAAGAGCAGATTGTTCATCAATATTAGTCAATCGCTCAAGAAGCGACCTCTTTAATATATCACAAAGCTGCGACATGAGTCAACAACTATTTAAATTTGATTACCGCTTAACAATTAAAATTGTTTTCGCAGCAACGTTTATTACTATACCAGCGTATCCATCATGAGTCAATAACTTTTTTCTTGTTTTTTTTGTCATCCTTTTTATCACCTGATCTACTTTTCCCTTTTTCTCCTGTCCGCATATATAGTAAACAGTCTTTAGGAGCAGCAACTCGTTTAAACAAATCAAAAAGGATTTGATATCTTTCTTCCATTGACCTTTTGACTATGTACTCTATCCTTCCGTCCTTAAGGTCAAAAAGAATCTCATCCATCTCTCTTTTGATTAAATATTCTATTTCTCGTACTTCTTTATCGTTTATTAACATCCCTAGCATCTTGTCACCTTCTGTTATTTTTCTCCTATTTTTCTCCTGAATTTCCTGTTTTATGTCTTCGAATTAAATTATTTTGTCATAAGTGTTCGGAACAAGCATAGGATGAGACAAGAGTCTATGGACGAGGTGATAGCTTTGTATTATTTTCAAGCGGCGAATGCCAAAAAAATAAAGCAGTATACGTTTATTATAGTGATCGCTTTTTTCACTGCAGTTTTTCTCTACGTTCAATCCCTGAATAATTTTTCCGTTTTTTCAACGATGACAGGGCCTAAGGCAGTTTATAAGGGAGAGCGGGACCTTGCCTTAACCTTTAATATTGGGTGGGGTGATGTTAAAGCAAAACCAATATTGGATACTTTAAAACAGGAAAAGGTCCGGGCAGCTACTTTCTTCCTTTCAGGATCGTGGGCCGAAAGACATCCGGAACTGGTTGGACAAATTGTAAAACAGGGATATGAAATCGGAATGTTAGGCTATGGCTATAAGGATTATACGAATATGGAAGAACAGGAGATTGCCCGAGATATATCAAAAGCCCAGGATGTGTTCCGGAAATTAAATGTTAAAAATATTGAATTACTCCGCTCCCCAACCGGTCATTTTGATCAGCGTTTATTAAAGGTAGGAGACCGCTATGGGTATACAGTAGTTCATTGGAGCCTTGACTCTAAGGATTGGACCAATCCCGGCGTGCAGGAGATAGTAACAAATATAGAGGATGTTGAAGAGGGTGATATTGTTTTACTGCACGCATCTGATTCCGCAAAACAAACAGCCAAAGCCCTGCCGCAGATCATCAATACTGTACAATCAAAGAACCTGAAGTTTGTTAGTGTATCAGAAATGATTGCAAACTCCAGCACAAAAACCAAGGAAATAAAGTAGTTAGAATTAACTGCCGTCATAATTTAATCATTGAAAAAAGAATTAACCGTTTGAAGGTTAATTCTTTTTCAATTCTAATTCTTGTTTTGACCGGGTGTTTAAAGCACCAAGTATGAGGAGCTGATAAGCATTGCAAATTAATAATGGAATCAGCATAAACAGCATCCAATCTTTATCATTGGCACGAAGGACAGGCACCCACTCAATAACCGTGACCACAATCATAAAAAAGACTGCCGGAATAAAGGCTGCTTTATTTGTAATTTTAGCTTTATACCAGCCAACTGCAAGACCTGCAGCTAACAGAAACAAACTATATACCAGATAGACTCTCCTGTCGCTTTCCTCTCCAAACCATACTGGACCAAAGTAGATTAAATCGAATAGCAAGAATGCAATCAGCACAACCTGTACACCTTTCCAGCCTGCTCCAAAAATCCCAAGACCAAACCGGTGAACCGTTAAATAGGCAAAGAAGCCCATTTGGCTGATCACACTAAATATAAAGCCCAGACCAAGAAGCCACACAATGGTCATCATCAATTCTCCAATGGCCCCTTTGCTTAAAAGCGGTCCAAGCTCCGTCCATCTGGCTGCTAATCCAACTATTACGGCAGATAATCCTCCTAATAGTAATGTTGTCAGTAACAATCTAACGAGGTTTCGGCTATTCAATTTTCTATATCCCCCATATATTATTTCTAATACTTTTACTCCCATGATTGTACCAACCAGCCTTAGAAAAATCTAGGTGCCTATTCATGAAGGGAATAATTTTTATTAGAAAGATTTATATTAAATACATACGACAACAAGAAAGGGGTTTCCAAATGAAAAGCGGAGCCTTGCTTCTTCTTCTCTCTTCTTTTTTTCTTGCTTTGACAGGCTGTAATCAAGCCCAGGGCAATAATCACGAGGAGAAAGTAGACTACGAAGAAACCAAAAAAATGGTCGTGGACATTATCAAATCTGAGGATGGAAAGAAGGCTTTTCAGGAGGTTCTTGCCGATCCCAAGATGAGAGAGCAATTTGTGCTAGATGACCAATTAGTGACTAATACAATTGAGAAAAACTTTACAACAGATAAAAGTAAAAGCTTCTGGCAGAAAAACTTCAGTGATCCAAAATTTGCTTCTGCTTATGCAAAAAGCTTAAAAGGGGAACATGAGCAGCTGTTAAAGGATCTGATGAAAGATCCGGCCTATCGTAAACAAATTCTCGGCCTCATGCAGGATCCTCAGCTCAGCAGTGAATATTTAAAGGTTCTTCAAAGCCAAAAATATAGGGAAAGCGTCCAAAAGGTAATGCTGGAAACGATGGATAGCCCTTTATTTAAAGTGAAAATGCAAGATATTATCGTTAAGGCTGCGGAAGAAATGCCTGCTTCGAAGCCTAAGGGAGGCGGCGCACAGCAGGGCGGAGGTCAAGCCGCGGGCGGACAGAGCGGCGGCGGAGGTCAATAATAACAAAAACGCCTCATTATGAACGAGGCGTTTTTTGTATTACTTATTTAGGATTTCAATAATTTTTTCTGAGATGGACATATAAATTCTTCCAGTTGGATGATCTTCAGCATAAATAGATGGAGCAAAATCTTCTTCATTCCAATCAGGCTGCTGAAGGGGAAGCTGTCCAAGAACAAGCGTATTTAGTTCATCTGCAAGCTTCTCTCCTCCGCCTTTACCAAATACATGCTCTTTTTCTCCGCTTACTTTGCTCTCAAAGTAAGACATGTTTTCAATTACGCCAATCACTTCGTGTTCCGTTTTAATAGCCATCGCTCCTGCCCTGGCCGCTACGAATGCCGCTGTGGGATGCGGAGTTGTGACAATGATTTCTTTGCAGGCCGGCAGCATGGAATGTACATCCAAAGCCACATCTCCTGTACCCGGAGGCAGATCAAGCAGGAGATATTCTATGTCGCCCCACTCGACTTCCGTGAAGAAGCTGTTCAGCATTTTCCCAAGCATCGGACCTCTCCAGATGATTGGCGAATTATCTTCTACAAAAAAGCCCATGGAAACTACCTTAACGCCAAAACGTTCCACCGGTATGATTTTATCTCCGCGTACGACTGGACGATGCGTGATCCCCATCATATCCGGTACACTAAATCCGTATATATCTGCATCAATTAGACCGACCTTTTTCCCTAGCCGTGAGAGCGATGTTGCAAGATTAACTGAAACCGTCGACTTGCCTACACCGCCTTTACCACTGGCAATAGCAATAAACTTAGTTTTAGATTCTGGAGATAATAAACCAAGATCCTTTTGCGGCATAGAACTGCGGTGCTTTTGCAGCTCATTCTCCGGGAGCTCTGTAAAACGGATTCCCACAGAAGCCGCCCCTGCTTTTTTCAGTAAATCAACAATGACTGTCTGCAGCTGCATCTGCTCGCTTGTTCCTGTTTTGGCTATAGCTATTTTGACACTCACATGATTCTTTTCCGGTTTTATTTTGACTTCCTCAATGGCATCAAGTTCATCTATCGTTTTATGTAGAAAAGGATCCTTTAAACCCTTTAAAATGTCTTTTACCTGTTGTTCTGTTAACAATTCCAGCACCGCCTTTGTGAATTCGTTTCCATATTCAGTATATCATATATGTTCTGAATTCTTTAAATCCATTGCTCGGGTGACATGGGGCTTCTATAAGTTCTAGGTTCAATTGATGTACTCCTCTGTAAAATATCGGGAAATCCCTTTATAAATCGAAGCGGCCACTTTTTCCTGGTAAATATCACTTTGTAAGTTTGCACGTTCAGATGGATTGGAAAGGAAGCCTATTTCTACTAGAGCGCCTGGTTTATTTACTTTCTTTATTAAATAGAGTGAATGCATAGCTTTAGCTTCTCTAGAGGTATTTTCCAGATTCCTTTTAAGCTCTGCCTGAATGAATTTAGCTACACGTTTGTTCTCTTCATATCTCAATGTATAAAAAGTTTGAGCGCCGCTCCATTTTGTGGATGGGAAGGCATTTAGATGTATACTTATATACAAGTCAGCCTGTGACTCATTAATAAATTTCACTCTATTTCTTAGATCCTCTCGTTTGCGTGCTCTAAGTCCTTTTGTATCTCTATCTGCCAGATCCTTATCTTCCTCTCTAGTCAGGAGGACTAATGCACCCTGTTCCTGAAGGTAATCCCTTACCTTTTTTGAAACATTCAGTGCAATTTCTTTTTCTAATACAGGCCCATTGTTGGCTCCTGCGTCTACACCTCCATGCCCTGGATCAATGACAATAATCTTTCCTGACAGCGGCAGACTCCATGGACTCCACGAATCTTTATCTATAAATTGAAACGTTATGATTAAAAATAATAAAGTTATACCAATCGCGATTCCGCTGTATTTCCACTTTTTTTTCAATACAAAAACCCCCGCTCATCCCTATATGATAAAAAATATGGGACGAGCGAAGGTTTTAGAACCCCGGTTTAATTTAATGAAGTCTCATCTTATACATCTTCTGACCTTTTTGGAAGCCGTCCTTCCACCAGGAATCGACGTATTGCTCACATTCATAATAAAGTGATTCACTGATATAATCCTGCTGCTCAGCCTTGCCCCAATAAAGAACAAAATTAAACAGAGTATCAATCAAATGCTTTTCCTCGGCCTGACAGCGGTTTTTAACTGAACTGGCATCTTCACCATAATATCCAAATTTACTAAAGTGAGCACCAAGAAGATAAGCCTCAATCGCTACATCATAGCATCCTTCTTCGAGTACCTGAGAAAAAGAAAGCTGGAAGAGCCGGTTATGCCCAAACTGCTGCTGAACCCTCTTTTTTAATTGATCAATGGACAGCTCTCTCAGAACTTTCCTTTCATATTTAACCTGTTTCTCCCTTTGCTTCTCCTTTAATGTGGTAATCACATTCATAAAGCACCTCTTTGCCGGCTAACCAGTACTAAAT
Source organism: Peribacillus deserti (assembly GCF_016909175.1). Taxonomy (GTDB): domain Bacteria; phylum Bacillota; class Bacilli; order Bacillales; family DSM-1321; genus Paraperibacillus; species Paraperibacillus deserti. Next base: position 7,234 of record NZ_JAFBFI010000040.1, on the reverse strand, counting down.
TTTTCAATCTGCACCGGCTGCCGTTAATACTATGGAGTTAGTTTCTGCTTGAAGGTTCGTGTAATTCTTATATTGAGGATTTTCCGCTTTGGGAATTTTTTAAGGGGGAATTCAGCGTGTATTTGGGGATAATAAAATTTGTGATAAACCAGGCTGTTTTTTGGCTTTCGTCTATGCTGAATAGAGCAGTAATACGATAGAGACCTTAACTCCCCTTAGGCAAATTGAAAAAAAACAATCCCCTTCATTGCTGATAGGGGATTATTTTTTATAACTTCTCAGTAATTTTCTTCGCGGTAATTGCTCCGTTTTCAATGCAGTCGGGGATACCAACACCATAATACGAACTGCCTGCAAGCCAGACTCCCGGATAATTTTCAGCCAGCCTGCTTTCAAGTATTTCTACCGTTTGCGGATGGGTAATTAAATAGTTTGGCATGCTTTCCTTCCAAATGGTTACTTCGCTTACAACAGGCTCTGCCGTAATACCAAGGCTTTTCTTAATATCACCCAATGCAGTCTGAAGAAGTTTCTCTTTACTCATTTCTTTTAAGATCGAGAACGAAGGATGGCTGCTTTTATAAAAAAGTCTTACAAGCAAGTTACCGCTTTCCGATGTATGCTTCCACTTTCGGCTTGTCCATGTGCAGGCATTGCATGATAATTCATCGGTATTTGCCGTGATAAAACCAGTTCCGTCCGCCGGAAGCTCGCTGTCTGGTATATCAAACCCGATATATACTGAGATAAGCGAACTGTTTTTTAGGCCAGTAAATTCTGTTTTTAGGGCCCGATCCGTGAACAATGGTTCAGCAGCATTATGTGGAATACTTAGGACAACATGGTCTGCTGCCACGCTTTTTCCATTTGAAAAAACAACCTCATATCGGTCAGCTGCTTTTACAATTTTTTCAGCTTTTGTATTTTTGAAAATTTCTGTGCCGTGCAGATCTTCTTCATAAGCCTGAATTAGCGCTCCTAGGCCGCCTTTAAATGATAGGAATTTTCTATCGCCGCCGCTTTGCCAAACTTTCCTGTTTTCATTAAAACCTTTTATAATACTTCCGTACTTTTCCTTGTAATCGAATACTTGGGGAAGAGTAGATGCGATCGTTAAGTCCTCCAGATCCCCAGAATAGACACCGGAAAGCACTGGTCCGATTTGTTTTTGAACCAATTCTTTTCCGAAAAAGTGCTCTAAAAATACGCCAATAGAATCATTCTTTGTAAAGTCTTCGTTTTTTGTATAAAAATCCTTCAAGGCTTCGACTTTTCCCTCTGCAGATACAAGAGTACTTTTCGCAAGTGATTCTACACTCGCTGGGATACCAAATACAGAATCCGCGGGAATCAGTTTCAGTTCTCCATCACTATAAATGAATGACCTGCCAGCAGCGTTATATACTACTTCTTCTTCTAAGCCCAGCTCCTGAATAAAATTCATTCCATTTGCTTTACGGGCAACTATCGAGTCTGCACCCGCCTCCATCATAAAACCAACATTCTTAACGGTATGAATTTTGCCGCCAAGCTGTGCAGAAGCCTCGGCAAGGACAAGTCTTATATCGGATTGATTTTCTTTTTTCCATTTACTCAACTCATATAAAGTGGAAAGCCCTGTGACTCCGCCTCCAATTACCAATACTGTTTTCAAGTTTGAACACCTCTGTTTTCATCCCATTCGTTCCTAAAGTGTACCATACTATAGACTGAAGGTAGAATGGGTATAGTTTCTCCTAATAAGCACACAAAAACTTGTTAATAGCGAACCCAGAAATCATGTTTACCGTTTAATAGCAGCCTAGATTGGGGGAAGAATCAGCATAACTGCGGGTCTTTTTATTATTATTGCGGGAAATCCTGCGATAATTGCGGGATTCATCAAAAGGTAGATTCAGCAGGGCATAAAGCAGTATACACGGTCACAAGTGGTCTAAATATGACTAATAAACATAAAAAAGGCCCCAGCCAATATGACTGAGAGCCTTTTGAAAGCGAAAAATTAACGCTTTGAGAACTGAGGTGCACGACGTGCACCTTTAAGACCGTATTTCTTACGTTCTTTCATACGAGCGTCACGAGTTAATAGTCCAGCTGATTTAAGTGATCCACGGAACTCAGGATCAGCTTGAAGCAATGCACGGGAAATTCCGTGACGGATTGCGCCAGCTTGGCCAGTGTAGCCTCCGCCTTGTACAGATACAAGAACGTCATAGCTGCTAACTGTTTCTGTGTTGTTAAGTGGTTGTTTAACAACCTCACGTAAAGCTTCAAATGGAATATAATCATTGATATCGCGGCCGTTGATTACGATGCGTCCGTCGCCTGGTACTAAACGTACACGTGCTACGGAGCTCTTACGACGACCAGTGCCATAATATTGTACCTGTGCCATTATAATATCCTCCCTTAATTATCCGCGTAGTTCGTAAACTTCAGGCTGTTGAGCTTGGTGTGGATGCTCGCTGCCAGCGTATACGTGTAATTTTTTAAAGATTTGACGGCCTAGAGAGTTCTTTGGAAGCATGCCTTTCACAGCAAGCTCGATCATTCTCTCAGCGTAGTTAGTACGCATTTCAAGAGCCGTTCTAGATTTTAAACCGCCTGGGTGCATACTGTGACGGTAGTAAATTTTATCTGTAAGTTTCTTACCTGTAAGTTCTACTTTAGAAGCGTTGAGAATGATTACATGATCACCTGTATCAACGTTCGGTGTAAATATTGGCTTGTTTTTTCCACGCAAGATAGCTGCTACTTCACTTGCAAGACGACCTAAAGTTTTACCTTCAGCATCAATAACGAACCATTTACGTTCAATTTCATTTGCTTTCGCCATAAATGTCGTGCGCATGGTTACCCTCCTATTAAATCGTTGGTTATATTTATTTTCAATCACGTAAAGTCTTCCGGGGCTTAACGTGGGGTTTAAATATCATACCTATGATATGATATAATTTTTAGGACGGAATGTCAAGAAAATGTTACACCAGGATTAGTTGTCATAAAAACAGATAATCCCTTGATATTACTAGGATTTATCCTCCAGCCGAATCTTCTGGTAAAAAAATTAATTATAAAAGACTTCCCACAGATATAATCCGTGTCCTGGTGCCGTTTTGCCGGCATAGCTCCGGTCTTTTTTTTCCAAGATCTCTTTCATCACACTTGCATGTTTTCTGCCCGTACCAACCTCTAGAATCGTTCCGACTAATATTCTCACCATATTATAAAGAAAACCATTGCCGACAAACCGAAATACAAGTTCATCGTCGCATTCAAAGAACTCAATTTCACTAATCGTTCTTACACGGTCTTCCACTTCCGTTTTAGCTGAGCAAAAGCTGGTAAAATCGTGAGTTCCTATTAGATACTGTAATGATTCTCTCATAGCTGCATAATCGAGGCGGTAACCTGTATGATACGAATAATTTCGTCTAAAAGGATCTCTTGTTTTTCCGAGATTCACAAAATACCGGTATTCCTTACCTGAAGCATCGAATCGTGAATGGAAACTTGAATGTACTCTTTCAATATGAACCACGGAAATATCCTCTGGAAGCATAGCGTTCAAGGCTCTCAGCCAATTTTCTTCAGGGATCTGCAAAGGAGAATCAAAGTGAATGATCTGCCCTCTGGCATGGACATGAGCGTCGGTTCTGCCTGAAGCTGAAATTCGGACAGGAGCACCCTTATGCAATTGAGTTAAAACACCTTCTATGACTCCCTGTACCGTCCTTTTTTCAGGCTGAACCTGATAGCCGAAAAAATGAGTACCATCATACATAATCTTGCATTTTAATCTTCCCATTTTATAGCTCCATTAAGATCTTAATAGTAATAATAGGACGGTCAGTACCATTATCGCGGCTAAAAGAATCGTGTCTTTACTTTCCCATTTCAGCAAACGATATTTGGTTCTTCCCTCACCGCCGCGATACCCTCTTGATTCCATAGCGGTTGCAAGCTCCTCCGCTCTTTTAAACGAGCTGACAAATAAAGGAATCAATAAGGGAACGATCGCTTTAATTCTATTTTTAATCGGGCCTGTGGAGAATTCAGTTCCCCTTGCCGCCTGTGCTTTCATGATCTTATCAGTTTCCTCCATCAATGTTGGGATAAACCTGAGCGAGATAGACATCATAAGCGCTAATTCATGGACAGGCAGTTTCCATTTTTTTAAGGGATTAAATAGGGTTTCTAATCCATCTGTTATAGAGATAGGAGTAGTTGTCAACGTTAATATAGATGTAATCAATATTAAAAAAGCAAACCTTAGAGAAATAAAAATTCCTTGGCGCAGCCCATTTTCATAGACTTCTATAAAATTCCATTTAAACAGCAGGTCGCCTTCCTTCGTAAAAAACAGATGAAGGAAGAAAGTAAATAGAATGAGGTAGAATACAGGCCTTAATCCGCCGATTAAAAAACCCGCAGGTATTTTTGACATGTTAAGGATTAGCAGCGTAAATGCACCAATCACCACATAAGTCGCAATATTGTTGGCTAAAAAAATGATGAAAACAAAAATAAATACCATAAGCAGCTTAGCACGGGGATCCAGCCGGTGCATCGGAGATTCAGCAGGAACATAGCGCCCAAAAATCATCTTATCCATCATTTTGGAACCCCCCTTTTTAGGAGACTTTCAATTTGCTCAGACAGCTCGTCCATTGTAAGGCATATTTGATCCAGCTTCCTGCCGCATTGCTGCTCGATCATTAGCTGCATACGGACCGTATTGGGCACATCTAACCCTAAAGAAACAAGCTGATCACTCTGTGAAAATATTTCTCTAGGACTGCCCGTCTCATACACTGTACCTTTATGCATAATCACAATTTCATCAGCATAACTAGCAGCATCTTCCATGCTATGTGTAACTAAGATGGTAGAAATTTTGGTTTCCTTATGAATATCATAAAAAAGATCCATTATTTCCTTTCGTCCTCCTGGATCAAGGCCGGCTGTCGGCTCATCAAGAACCAAAACCTCTGGTTTCATAGCAAGAACACCCGCTATAGCAACTCTCCTCATTTGTCCGCCAGACAAATCAAAAGGGGATTTGTCCAGAATGTCTTCGGAAAGTCCAACCTTGTGAAGTGATTCCTTTGCAAGCATTATGGCCTCTTTTTCTGAAACCCCAAAGTTCATAGGTCCAAAACATATATCCTTTAATACGGTTTCTTCAAAGAGCTGATGCTCTGGAAATTGAAAGACGATCCCTACCTTTTTGCGGATGGCTCGAAGGTTCTTTTCCTTTTTACCAGCCGCAAGAGTATACTCTCCAATATGGACAGAACCTTTAGTAGGTTTCAACAGACCATTAAGATGCTGAAGCAAAGTAGATTTTCCAGAACCAGTGTGTCCAATTATAGCAAGATAAGTTCCAGAAGGTATGTCGATATTAACTTCCCTTAAAGCTAACCTCTCAAAAGGGGTATCTTTTTGGTACTTATGCTCTACATTCGTGAGATTAATCTGCATAAATCATTCACCAGCTCTTCGTCTGTTAGATGGGTTTGGGATAAACTTACTCCCCGCTCTTGTAAAAGGGTGCTCATTTTAATGGAAAAAGGAATGTCAAGCCCAAGCTTGACCAGCTCCTCTTCAAGCTGAAATATTTCTCTAGGAGTTCCTTCACTGTAAACGGAACCCTGATTCATAACTATCATGCGGTCTGCACGGGAAGCCTCCTCCAAGTCATGAGTGATAGAGAGAACAGTTACTCCCCGTTCTTTCATAAGTTCCCTCACCGTTACAAGGACTTCCTCTCTGCCTTTAGGATCCAGCATAGAAGTAGATTCGTCCAAAATAATAACTCGTGGCCTTAATGCTAAAACTCCTGCTATAGCTACTCTTTGCTTCTGCCCGCCTGATAGATGGTGCGGCTCTTGATTAAGAAATTGTTCCATGTTTACTCGTTTAAGAGCATCCTCAACACGGACGAGCATTTCCTCCCTGGCTATCCCAGCGTTTTCTAAACCAAAAGCCACATCATCCTGTACCGTAGTACCGACAAATTGGTTATCAGGATTTTGAAAAACCATTCCAATCTGCCCTCTGACGTCCCAGACTGTTTCCTCTGTTAAAGGCTGCCCTTGTACAGTTATACGCCCGGATTGGGGAAATAAAAGACCATTCAAGAGCTTTGCCAGAGTAGATTTACCTGACCCATTATGCCCTACAATCGCTAACCATTCTCCCTCATATATATCGAAAGAGACGTAATCAACTGCGTTCTTTTCCTGGCCCTCGTATTTAAATGCTACTTGTTCTAATTGCACCAGAGCATTGTTCATGAGCTCTCCTCCTCTTGCCTCTGCTATTCTCATCTCTGCTTGTTTGAAGATCCATGAAAAACAGGGATTACACCCGCACATTAAGCGCGAAAAAGTAACCATTAATTTTTGAAAGCTAAGATTAAAAAACCTATCTATCAATTAAAAAAGGATATAAAAAAACGCTGCACCCCTTCCACAAGAAAAAAATTCCCGGTAGATTAAGAACAGCTTAGGAAGCATCCTATTACTAATAAGACCACTTTTACACTTTCATCCTATGAAAGCTGGAGGGGTGCGAGAGCTAGACGGGCCGCATATTTTCCGGTCATCGTAACACTCTATTAGCGTATTGCATTTTACATAATAAACAGTTAATTTACCATTATAAGAAAAAAGGGCAAAGAACAAGTTAGTTTGGAACTGTCCCGCCCTTTTTATTTTATGGCTATTAAACTAACTCGATAATTACCATTGGTGCTCCGTCTCCGCGACGAGGACCTACTTTCATTATACGAGTGTATCCACCCTGACGTTCTTCATAACGAGGAGCGATGTCACTGAACAATTTTTGAAGAGCATTTTGGCCCTTTTCAGCATCAGCTACTTCGTTACGAATGAATGCAGCAGCTTGACGGCGTGCGTGTAAGTCACCACGTTTACCTAAAGTGATCATTTTTTCAACAACAGAACGTAATTCTTTTGCTTTAGCTTCTGTTGTTTCAATACGCTCACTTACGATTAGGTCAGTTGCTAAATCACGAAGTAAAGCTTTACGTTGAGAGCTAGTGCGTCCTAACTTTCTGTAACCCATTGAGAGATTCCCTCCTTTATTGAAGTCATTTTCTATTTAGCCTGGTCAGGAAAGGACCGGATTATCTATCAGATCAATCGTCTTTTCTTAAACCTAAGCCTAATTCTTCTAGCTTCGCTTTCACTTCTTCAAGTGATTTGCG
>NZ_JAFBFI010000039.1 GCF_016909175.1 Peribacillus deserti | reverse complement strand
ACAAGCAACCAGGCACTCTTTTAAAAATACAGAATGAGCTGTCTTCTTTAGTATTGCCTTTTTGACTGTATCTCAGAATTAATTTTCATGGGAGTGAAGAAGAATACCTTTATTGTGATTTATTATCAATTGAATTAGCAATTTCGACTAATATATTGGGGGTTACCTACTTAGATACCCTTTTATCAATAGCAAATAAAAAAGACTGCTTTTTTGCAGTCTTCGCTTGTTTCTTAAAGAACTAACGCACCTTTTAGTTGAAGAACAGAATATAATCCGTCTTATATCCACTTGGCTTATTAAAGTCGAGTAAAAAAATGGAGCTGCAATTGGCCTCCTTATAAATTTTAAAAATAGGTAAAGAACCCGTTTTAAAAAGAAAAGACACCCATTTATGAGTGCCTCAGGCATTTAAGCTAATGTAGATTCTTCAAATGAAACATTTCCAACATCTTTACCGTTTTCGTCCTTCAATAGGTGTCCATACAGCTTGTGTACTTGCCAATACATTAGGTCCAAACTCTCGGAAATTATTACTGCATGCTCGATTTTACCATTTCCTTCAACCACGACCGAGTATCTTTTTCTTTGGTTCACCTTGGACATTTAATGTCCCCCTATTATTAATAATCAGCCATGTGTAAAGTAACATACGAATTTTCATTGTACTCTATATTTTATTATCAGTCATTCATTTTACCATTTGCTGTAAACTCTAAAACTAGTTTCACAACAAGTCACCCTCAAAAACGGTTTCTTCTTTATCATTGAAGGTAGATAACAATCCAGTAAGGATACCTGTTTCATTTTTTGTTGCTTTCATATTACGTGGGATATCAAAAATGCTGCCGTTTATGGAAGCTGATTACCTGTAATATTGTTATTTTCTTCTATAGTTAAATGACTTAATATTAGGTATATGATTCCAGTACACAATATGAAGATTTCAGGTCGAGTTCCTAGTATCCCCCAATAGAGAAAGAAACCTACTACCAAACCGATACCTAGTACTAAGGAATACCAAATATAAGACACTTTCCAAGCTTTATTTTCAATCCTAAATGAGCCCACTGCAGTAATTAAACAACCAGTAATATTATTAGAAAGGTGAGTAGTGTAAAATATTGGTCCATTCCGAAATACTTTGTCCGGATTTAAAGCCTTTGCTAAACCCGGTCCTATTAGAAATAAAATGAAAAACTAAATGCAACAAGGATCGTCAGTGTTCCAACCATAATACCCAAGGTCTTGGTGAAAAAGTATGGTTTCATTGCGAATCACCTTCTTCATGTATAATTGTTATACTATGCGGAAACAGAACTGCTGCAAAATATCATGTTGTTAATTGATTTTGAACAAGAACTCTGCTACTTCATAAAAGACCTAACGACTATGGGTGTTCTTTAATAATATCCATTTGCTTTAATACTTGGAGTGTAATATTTTTTGCTTCAGTCCCTGTCCCACTAAGATTCAATGCAAATACCCAGGTTTCTTTATTTGATTCTATAAAACCTACATACCATCCTAACCCCATATCCGAAAGCCGCGTACCTGTTTTTCCGTGAAGTGTATAGTCATCTTTCTCTTCTTGAATCATCATTCGCTTGACCGTTTTCTGGTTTTTCTCCTTAAATGGAAGCTCTTCTTCAATAAGGTGTTCCATAAAATCAACTTGTTCCAGAGCGGAAATTTTCAAAGTGCTATTCAGCCAGAATATATCAATGCCTCCTGTAATATTGCCGTTTCCATATGCCATCAGATTAATATACTTTTTCATTTTAATTTCTCCTATATCCCTGGCCATATCTTGATAAAACCAAATTGCTGACTCCCTCATAGCAGAAGCTAGTGAGTGATCCCTATTCCAGTTTTCGAATTCCCTGCGAACACCATCCCAGCGTTTCACTTCATACTCATCCCTTACAGCACTTGTTTCGAGCCCGATTAGAGCGTTTGGCACTTTAAAAGTTGATTCAGGAGTAACCATCTTTTTACTTCTTTCGTTATTATAAATATAGATATGATCGTTTTTTAAATTCTTAAGTACCATTGTCCCGTCCTTGCCATTAAATAAATCTTCAATGTTCAGTTTCTTTGTTTTCAGGCCTTTTGCATCCGCCGCTGTGACCAGACATGCGAAAACTAGCATGATTGAGAGCATGAAAAATACCGCCAGATTGCAGAACCTTGAACCTCTCTTAAAATTGTACATTTCCATTGACAGCCTCCTTTATGTTGCTGAAGTAATATGACTCTTATGGTAATTTATACTATATGAGAAACTAGTGTTATGGAAGATGTTAAATATATCGTCTGTACCCATACAGATTAATGAAGCGGGGAATAATATGAAGACAAAATACGAAGAAATTATAAATGAAATCCATGTCCGAATATCAGACGGCCGTCTTAAGCCAGGGGACAAACTACCGTCCATTCGGTCCCTGGCGGAAACTTTCGAATGTAGTATAAATACAATTGTTAAAGCCTACACTGAAATGGAAAAAGAACATAAGATCTATTCGGTTCCTAAAAGCGGTTTTTTCCTTGTCGGAATCCGACAATTTAGTAATAATTCCGCACAGGAAATGATTGATTTTTCATCCGCTGGTCCTGACAAATGGAATATGCCCTACCGTGATTATCAGCATTGTATGAACCAGGCTATTGAACTCTTTAAAGAAGAAATGTTTCAATACTCAGAACCTCTTGGTCTATCATCACTCCGATATGAGCTTTCAAAGCAGCTGCAAGATTTACAGGTTTTCGCCCCGCCTGAAAGAATTTGCGTCGTATCCGGCTCCCAGCAGGCCCTAGATATTCTTGTTTCTCTGCCCTTTCCGAATGGAAAAAAGGAAATTTGTGTTGAGCAGCCTACCCATTTCAGTTTTATAGATTCCATAAGCTCTCGCGGGCTGAATGCAATAGGGATAGAAATGACAAAAGACGGGATTGATCTAACCTATTTAGAGAAGTTGTTTAAAGAAAGGTCCATAAAGTTCTTCTATACCGTTTCCAGATTTCAGAACCCTACGGGATATAGCTATACAAATAAGGAAAAGAAGAAAATTGTGGAGCTGGCTCAAAAATATGATGTATACATTATAGAGGACGATTATATGGGGGATCTTGATACAAGAAAAAAGGCCGACCCCATGTTTGCATATGATCCATCAGGCAGAGTAATATACACAAAAAGTTTTTCCAAGGTCCTGCTGCCTGGGTTAAGACTTGGTGCGGCTGTTTTGCCCGACCTACTTCTCGAATCATTTTTCAGGGCCAAATTCGCCTCTGATGTTCACACCCCTGTGCTAACCCAGGGAGCATTAGAAATCTATCTGCAAAGCGGGATGTATAAGGCTCACATTGAGGGGCTTAGAAAAATTTATAAGAAAAAAGGAAGAATCCTTAAACAAGCATTACATGCCTATCTTCCTAAGCAAGTTGTATTTACTGGAGCTGAATCCGGCTTTTATTCTACCATTCAGCTGCCCTTACAGATTAAGGCAGCACTTTTAGTACATAGTCTTAAAAAAAAGAATGTTCTTGTTCAAGATGCAACTGGAATGTATCTCCCCGTTTATAAAAAAGAAAATGTAATCCGTCTAAGTGTTTCTCAAGTAGAGGATAAGAAAATTGAAAAGGGGATCAGGGTCATTGGAAAAGAGCTAAACTCACTTTTAAGGAAAGATTAACTTCAGAGTTCCGCCCTTTCGTGAAGAAGATCATTAAAAGATGTCATGTAACATGGTTTTTTCATTTCATTGCGGATCAGGCAGGCTTTTTCAACTAACGCACCCGTTATTTAAACAAACCTCCTGGGAGTCCTATGCTTTTATCAACATCAACTGAGATGCCATCCATTCTATATATCGTCACTTCAATAACCTCTGATGGTTTACTGTAAGCCCCCGAAATTCTTTTTGTAATTGCAGGTTTAGACGTATCTTTAAAAATGAGGTTTTCATAAAAGACCATTTGAATGCAGTAATTGGTTCAAAATTTTCATAAAATATACTCATGCTTGGAAAAATCATTACATTTTCAGGATTGGAGGCAGATAATAGGGGATAAAAGAAGAAGGAGAGAAGAATTAGATTCTCCAAGAAAATGGGTGCAAGAACATGCAATTATTTCTCCTGCAGGATTAGCAGAACTTGAAACACTTCAGGCAAGGCCAAGATTTGATGCGGTATTAAGGGTTGTTAATACATTCGGATGGGATATAATAATTTGTTGAAAGGGAGTTTTATCATGCGGGTAAAAAAGATAAGTAAAAAGGATGGAAAATCAAAATATCTCTCATTTGAAATGGCAGTGAGGGAGCTTTATAATACTGGTACATGGGAAGGCGACCTTGAAAAAATAGCCGAATTGCTTAATGAGCAAGGAAGGCTCTTAACACCATTTGCAACCTTTGAAATAGAGGGAAGATAATCGCCAGAGGACTTCACACCTTGAAGTCCTTTAATTTTATAAATTAAATCAACGATATTCTTTACATAGCGTTTTTCTTAAAAAAATAGGATTCATGTTGTTTTCTCCGTGGCTTATAAAAATCATTTGGAGGGATTACTGGACACTCACTGCCTGTGGCTGCCTTTGCAGCCTATTTAATGATTTAATGCATAAGAAGGAGTGGCTAACCGGAAACAATCTTTTTAATTATACAGTCTTTGTCCAGTTTGTTTAATGTCAACATTGGCCGCTTTTAACGTTTTAACTACCGGGCAGCGGCTATCGGTTATCTCTTGCAGTTTTTGTACGACTCTTCTGATTCACTTGTTCTAACCTCAACGGAAATTTCCATCGTTTGAAAATAGGTACCCACATTTGGATCGCCCTTAAGGCTGTTTGTATCAGGTTCCCCTTAAATGGTAAAGGACAGCCCTTTAAGAAAGATGTAAAGGCTTTGATAGCAATAAACTTCCAACGTCGTTTTAAAGTTGCGAACCTATGTACGCTATGTTACAACTAAGGTACCCCTTCAGGTTAATATTTTTTAAGGAGTGTTTATGAGTGAATAAAACAGAATTCGTTAATCAAGTAGCCAAAACCGCAGAACTCTCACAGAAAGATGCATCCAAAGCAGTAGATGCCGTTTTTGATAACATTTCAGAGGCTTTAAAAAATGGTGATAAAGTGCAATTGATCGGATTTGGTAATTTTGAGGTCCGTGAACGTGCAGCTCGTACGGGTAGAAATCCACAAACTGGAGAAGAAATTCAAATAGCAGCTGGAAAAGTTCCCGCTTTTAAGGCTGGTAAAGCACTTAAAGATGCAGTAGCTGGAAAGTAAATGTTTTACAAGTTGAGAACAAAATGTCGATACCAACTAAGGTATTGGCATTTTGTTTTTGTAAAGCTATTGCTCCGTTAGTTCAAGAAGACTTCATTTCTGAAATCTTCACTAAATTTTTTTCACGCATCAATACTATTCGCTTTTTCAGTTTCTTCTCTCCCCCAACAACAATACATCTACCACGCACTATGTCAAATTTGCCTTTGTATTTCTAATCCTTTAATTCCTTTAATAGGTTTTATTTAGCTTATTCGATTGTATATACTTGGAAATAGTGATAATCTAAATAGACATACTTTTTATCCTATTTAAGGGAGACTACACCTATGGTAAGTGAATTCGAACGCTTACTATTTATTAAGGAACTTGAACGCTTAGTAATTGAACATAATAACTGTAGCGTTAACCAAGTTCGGAATAACATCCGCAAAGATATTCTTTTACTTCGCAAAGCATTAGTCAGTATGTCTGATTAATGCTTTTTTAACACCTACTCGAACGTTCGAAGGAGGAATAATTTATGCTGAAAGTGTTAAATAAAGTTGGATTATTGAGAAACCTACACAATGCGAGTCGAGGTAATTTGTTTTCAGTAGAGATTCCTAAGGCTACAAAAGATGATGGAAAAAGGATTGAAGAGTTGATTGGAGAATTACAAATAGAAGGAAAAATCAAATTAAGAGAATGTGTTCAACGAGAATACTCAGTTTATTTAAATGGAATATTAAAGTATGCATCCGAATAATCGGGTGCTTTTTCCATTTCGGTGGAACACATAATGACACCTGCGTAAGTTGGCCTAAATGAGCACTTGAAACCATGAATAAGGTATAGAATGAATTACTAAGGGAGGGGTAACTAGTTCAAGTAGGTTAGCAAGGAAATAACAGCTATAGTTCATGGATATATGTTAGAGCTAAAGAAGAACACCTTCTATAAACTTAAAAGAAGTAATTTATAAGGGGGAATGGTAATATGATGTTCAATATATCCGCTGGTCAAAAGGTGAAGGTGTTTGCCGGAACTACTTACATAGGTGAAGTTGTGGATGTTAAAACTCACGGCTTTTGGCTGACTGAAGATTATGAAACTGAAGAATACATATCATTTATAGATACTGAAACCATCAAGATTTTAGAGTAGGTTATAAGCGTACTGGCTTCTTAGCTAGTACGCTTATATTATGGAGTTGATTAAACTACGCTGCCGCCCATCCCCCACACCATGTAGCTATACCCAGTGAACCAGAATCTGCCTTTGACAAATTTTTCACCAGTTTTTTCAGGAAGTTGAAGAACAAACCTTGCTTTATCAACGATTATATAAAAATACTATTTTTGTTAATGTGTTGCATGATTTGCAATTTTTTCCGTATTCTGTTATGATAAAGAAGAATTATTTTTGTTCGGTGTAATGGATAGTACGAATATCGACTTTTCGTTTTGAGAATCACTTTGGGCAAGGATAGTAATACATTGTGTTTAACGCACTAGGAGGCAACAAAAATGGAACAAGGTACAGTTAAATGGTTTAATGGAGAAAAAGGTTTTGGCTTTATCGAACGCGAAAATGGAGACGATGTATTCGTACACTTCTCTGCAATCCAAAGTGAAGGTTTCAAAACTTTAGACGAAGGTCAAAAAGTAACGTTTGACGTTGAACAAGGTGCTCGTGGGGCTCAAGCTTCTAACGTTCAAAAAGCTTAATCTTCAATCGAGTATACAAACAGGCTCTTAATATAGAGCCTGTTTTTTTATATGGTCTGAATTAGACTCAATAAAAAAACCCTACTCGACGTTCAAGTAGGGAGATGGTACAGGTAATGTAAAAGAATTTAAAGCTTCAAAGGTTTGTTTACAGTATAACATACTGTATTGACAATATACGGAATGTATATAGTTATTTATTTTTCATTTTTAATACAACTACATTTTATTCTTTCTTATTTCACTCACGACGTTAGTTGAACAAGCAATCGATTATATTTGTCGTTTATACGTTAAAGAGACATAACTGCAATTTTATTTCATAAAACAGACAAAGGAATATGCTCCTCTGTCTGTTTAAAGCTGTGAAATTAGTTTTGCCTTTAAATAGTCTTGTTCGGATCTATCTAAGACTTACAATATTCTTTCGATTATGTTAACAAAATAGCTTGTCCCATTTATGCCCATGAAATTCCGAAGTAAATATCACAAGCACCACTTCTTCGAGTGATGTGTGCTAAAAATATGGTTATTGAATGCTATCTAGTACTTGCTTAACGTTTGCGAAAGTCTTCATTGTAGACATATTAATGCCGCTATTTAATATAGTTTGTGAAACATTTGTCCTATTTGATGAAGTTGGCGTGCTATCTCTGTATCGATTTTCAAAATTCCAGAAAAAAATAACAATAACAATCTTTAGCTGTTTGTCAGCAACTAAGGAACAACTTATCCATAATATAATCCGCCCTATATGAGTCGATAAAACCGATTAAAGGAATAATCGCTATACCTTCTTTAACCAATACAATCGGTGATAAAGTTCGCCAGTTCTCTTTGTGTTTCTTCCTTATATTCTTCGGACAGGCGTTCGAAAGTAAAAATCTTTTCGTTGAGACTAATGTCTAATATTCTGTTTATCCGTTTTTTATTATATCCAAGTTCTTTTAATGAAGCCCAAATTCTATGCTAATAATCGTTATTAAGTCTGTAAAGACGTCCGTGGTTGGGGTGTAACGAACAATCATCTCAGAAATTTTTCCTTCTGGAGATACCTGTCCTGCTGCGTTCTTCTTACTTCAAACAATAAGTGATTGTGGCACTTCCTCATTCTCGTTAAAAAGATAATCACCTAAGAAATATGAAATCAACATACATGTTTATTGCATGTTCTTTTTCCCTTTTAGGTATTTCAGATTTTAAACTATCCAGAACTCCGTTAACAGCTTAGTCTAAAAATTGGTTTTATAATTAAATGTGAACTTGTTAAACTCCTACGCCTATCGTATGGGGGTCTTTACTTTACGTATTGCTAAATTTAAATATAGCCTATGTAAACTAACGTACTCGTTAGTTTGTTTCTAACCGTAGTTGAATTGGAAAGTTATTGATCTTATAGCTTTTCCATCACAAAATCGTGTTGTAAACGTCTCTCTAATTTTTCTAAATCCCCCCCACCTTCGACAAAAGTTTTGAATTTATCAGCCATTAACTTTCCTGAGTTTTTACCAATATGTTTAACATTGAGTAATTTAACCACCTTTACAAGATCTGGAGTCACATCTCCACGATGTAATTTACCTGGGATTTTTGCCCATAATTTTTCCCACTCATCTAATAATCCAATCTCATTAAAATAAAGTTTTTGCAAGCCGCATAACCACGCCATACAAGAAGTATTGCGTTTTTGACATCCTTCCTTATCTTTTAAGAATTCACACCCCTGACAACAAGAATTTCCACTTTTAATACAGACGCTACAAATATCATTAGCTCCAATTTCTTCAAATACGGTTAACCCATAATCGATAAGATGTTCTTTTTTCATTTCTAAACTCATTATTCTTCCCACTTTACTTGGTTTATAAAGACAATTTGGGCTTAAGGTATTTAGTTTTTTAGTATTTGTAAACTTCCCCTTTTTATTAACCTAGATCCAAATTTCAAAATCCAATCTTCTAAATCCTCTTTAAAGCGGTTGATTCAGACTTTTTTATAGTTTCTTTCTCAGGAAATATTATTGCACTAACCTGCCCTGTTAGGGAACAAGCTTCTTTTCTAAGATAAGAACAACAAAAATAAACGTTATAATTACAAGGGTAATTGCTCTTGATGTTTTCCTTTCCCATCTTTGTATTAAAGCATTCGATAAACTCCTATCATCATTAATTTCTTGTTTCAATTCTTTCTTGAATCGGGAAGATTCTATAAGCAATAACCCCAATAAAAAAACAGCAATTAAACCAAAAACTACTCAAATCCAGTTCATATTGTTCATCCTTCAATGTATTATAATGGGTTAATATTTGTTTCAAAATTAGCATACTCCACATCACCAAAAAAACTATTATACATTTATTAAACTAATCTGCCCTGTTAGTGGAACAACACAAAAAAGCTGCCGCAGCAGCCCTGTCTTCTATAACTAATGAACAAATTTCACTTCCATAATAATCCCAGATGAAAAGAATGGGCTGAACAGATTTTTCACTTTGATTTATTTGTATCTTTAACTGGCAAATTGATCCAAAATTGTTTTTGTCATATTTATTTCTCCTTTTTTAATTTAATTCTACTCGCATATATTCTTCAGGAAGGTATAAACCACCTTCTTCTACTAACCCGCTTCATTGGTAGAACAAATCAAAAGGCAGCCAAGGAGCCAAAATTAATTAAACTATCGCATCCGGTAGTTCAGAAAAAACACTTAAATTATGGGTAAATTATAGACTAATATCTTGGTTGATGGGACAAATTCTTGCATATAAAAATCAAAATTGGGTATCAAAAAGATATATGCCGGATTGGGTTTGACTGCTTTTTGGAATGGAGGAGTTTGTTATGGAAAAGATGAATCGAGGAATTTTGACGGCGCTGTCGGCGATTGGCATAGCGCAAGGACTTAAAATTTTAACTCACAAGAAGTTGACGGGAAATTGGGACTTGAAGCAGGCTTTCACAACGGGAGGTATGCCTAGTTCGCACTCTGCGGGTGTAGCAGCTCTAGCTTCCTATGTGGCGGCGAATAAAGGATGGCGTCATACTGAGACATCGCTTGCAACAGTGTTTGGCGTAATTGTGATGTATGATGCTCAGGGAATTCGTCGACATACTGGAGAAATTGCGCAGCTCGTGAACGATCTTGAAGATAATCTGGTGAAATTTTCGGGTGAATTTCCTAGCTTTGAGTATGTGGAGCGAGAGAAAGAACTGAAGGAAATTCTCGGTCATCAGCCGGTGGAAGTAGGAGCTGGTGCGTTGCTTGGCATTGCGCTTGGTCTAATCTCGGCGAAAATCGAGAATGGTAAGCCAAAGAAACACGAAGATCTGGAATTAGAAGAATAAATCATTCCAATATGCTTTTTTATATAAAATAAGTCCTATTGTGACTTATTATTATTGAGTTAATGGAAAACATCCGTTTGGAAATAACTCTGAACAACATGAGTACTTATTTAGAAATTGAAAAAGCCTTCCTAATTTAGGGGGCTTTTATGCTGTCCAATTCTTAAATGAAGGTTTCCGCAAGAATCCTTTTTTGTAAGGTTACGATACTTCACGACTCGTTTGCAATCCGAAGCTCAAAAACTCCTTTTCATTCTACAATACTTTCAAGCCTCCCACCTTATCTCCTCATAACACTCAATGTTCTTTCCCCGTTAATTGAACTGCTCTTTTCAGGCTTGGCCTGCATCAGCGTCTTAGGAGCTCTCTAATTGATCTACTTCTTTTTTGCTCAATAAAAACACGGGCGCAAAGACGATGAATAAGTTTCCGACCAAATAAAACAAAATGGATACGCCTGTATTTTCAGGTGCCTCCTGCGTCTGCATCATGCTCATCAATACAATTCCCGCAAAAATCAGGATCGCCATGTATACTGATACGACCGCGGCCAGCTTTTTATGGTTTCTATTAACAAAGCTTAAAGCAGTCCTTTTATTCAATGCATGCGCTGCCATGATGAAATGGTCGTTGATAGCACCATTAACCAGAAGAAAATAGTTCCGCTCAGAAGTATGAACAAAGGCACAACAGCAAAGAAGACAATTCCCATCAATAAAATGTAGACCTGCAGCGAATAGTATTTTACCGTGTCATTTTTGTACTTCTGCCAGTGTGAATATTGTAGGACCAGCAGGACCAGTACGATGATGCTGTTTATGAACAGCCATGTGACAGCCGTTTCTTCCGGCATGAAACTGGATGGGAGCATGACACATAAAAAAAGAAATGCACTCATCTTGATCCGGCTTTCCGCCGGCTGTGCCGTTGTATCATGTGGTATGTTTTTTTGCATTTTGCTCTCTCCAATCTTAAGAAGCTAAAATTTTATATTCTTTATTCACTTTAAATTGGATATAGAAATAAAGTAAAAACAACATCATCTCTGTCTATATTTTAGTCAACTTGTTCATCTAACCTGCCCCGTTAGCCTTTTGCGTTTAAAATAGATTAGCCTGAATTTGCATCAATTTCAGCGTGAGTTGTGGCATCTTTCTATGGATATACTTTATTACGGCCAGTAATCTTGATCAACTATTACAGCCCCAATCAGATATGTGTTAGATTGTAAGGCCAATTCTAAAAAATATCTATCCCTGGTTAAGCCCATTCCTTTTAATCCTTCTTTCCTGATCTTTTTGTTCCTTTTATTCTATAATAAAAATGACTTTCCTCTATTCCTCCTTCTTTAAGCAAAACAAAAATAGGCTGCGGAAGCAGCCGTATTTTCTCAACTAACGCTCCCGTTACTTGAATAAGACTTTTTACTGTCGAGGTACAAACAACATTACTGAAACACCAGCTAAGCATATACCTGCACCTACCCAATCATATAAATCAGGTGTTTTTTTATCGATGCCCCATCCCCACAATACAGAAAGAATGATAAATACCCCTCCATAGGCAGCATAGACTCTACCGAACGTTGGGAATGATTGAAATGTAGCGATCACACCGTATAAAGCCAAAGCTACACCTCCAAAGATACCCCAATAAAACGGTTTACCTTCTCTTAACCATAACCAGATTAGATAACCTCCACCTATTTCAGCAAGTCCTGCAAATATAAATAGTATAATTGCATACATCATTTTTAAATCACTTCCTTGCACATTCAACATGCCATAGTCATTCTATTAGTAGACCCGTTTATTTAACCTGCCCTTTTATAATAACAAAAAAGGGCTGCTGAAGCCCGGCTTCCTGAACAAAAGCACCCATTAGTTCAAGAAGAGTTCTTTAATAACTTACTATTCCAAAAATAAATTTGAATTCTTTACGACTCTTCTCTAATCTTTTCAAACCTTCTATTAAATCAAAAATCAGAACAGTTTTACCAATCCATAGCCTTAAATAAGAAGAGTGGAACTTTAATGGTCCTATTATTCCTTTTTCTTCATATTCCGTGCCGTCCTCTAATTCTGTTTCTGTCCTAACTAACCAAGTATTCCCTATTCCAATTTCAATAAATTTCAATATTATCTCTCCCTAAAAAAACAGTAGAATATTAATATTTTTTTCTATGGGATGTTATTCCTTCCTAACCATAACAGCCCGTTAAGTGGAATATCCAAAGGCTGCCTAAAAAGCCATACGTTCTTCAACTAATGCATCCTTTAGTTTAAGAGTCAGGATAAGTATAGATAAACCCTTATCTCCTCTTTGCAACCGGAGCGTGAGGTTAAGTTGTTGGAGATTGGCATAAGTTGATTACAGGTCCGTTAATAGTAGCCATGTTTATTTAACAACAAGATTTCCTACATATTGAACGGTACCTTGCTCTGCATGTAAAACAATTTCCAATATATAAGTTCCCTTTATACCAGGAGCTTTAAAAGTACCATCTTTATACTCAACCTTGTTAGAAATCCCATCCTTCCATAGTGTGATTTCTACAAATTTATCCAGAATGGTTCCGTCGTTTGCTTTATAAGTAAACAAAACTTCATTACCGGCCTTTATTATGATTTTCTTTTGCTTTAATCCCAGAACCTGGATATTAGACACTTTTTTCTTTTCATACTCTCCAGGCTTCACTCTCCAGTTGATGTTGGCCAGCTTTAATGCTGTAGGGGGTCCTTCTGCTGACAGAATACCTTTAGGAGGTTTTGTATCATAATCTTCCCCGATAAAAGTAAAGTCAAATTGAATAGCCACAAGGGATAAAAGTAAAAATCCTACTACGATGGAACAGATGACAAAAACATACTTCATGAACCTCTCCATACAGCCCCCCTAACAGGATAATTACAAGTAATAAAAAATAATTTGTTCGTTCTTACCATCCATTCAATCTCGACCTTTGGTCTATCATTGGATCGGGATCTGGAACCAAAAAAGACTCTTCTCTGGTCTTTTTCGTATGTTCGAGAGTTGCTTTGACGGCAACTTTTCTAACTCCTTTCCTTTTCCAGCATCCCGTATATCAGAGTCCTCATTCAACTAACGCACCCGTTAGCCAATCATGCAGCACTGCTGCACCACAGAATATGAAAATGGGTTTCCTGTCCATACTGATCTTACGGCTAGGAG
>NZ_JAFBFI010000038.1 GCF_016909175.1 Peribacillus deserti | reverse complement strand
TTTAGCGCCGATGGTAGTTGGGGGATCTCCCCCTGTGAGAGTAGGACGCTGCCAGGCAACTCGAAGATCAGCTGTTATAGCTGGTCTTTTTTTGTGTTTGTATTTTGTTGTTAAGACCGAAGGTTAAAATATAAAAATTAAAATTAATAAAGTAAATCTAGCCTGAGACATACACAGATACGGAAATGGAATCATACAATAAACAAAATGGGCCAATATCCCGGAGGAAACTATTCGAAAAATTGTATACAAAATGACATTTTCGGAGAATATAGGGATATGGAGGTGGAGATGGTGGAATCGGCAGCGGCAAGAAAAAATGTTGGAGAGATTTGTGTGGTTTGTGAGCAGCCAGGGTTTAAAGGCATACACCTGTATACATCTTTTATTTGTACGGAGTGTGAGAGAGATATTACAGCAACCGATACAAAGGATCCCAAATATACTTTTATTATTAAGCAGTTAAAAAAAGCTACTAAGCCTGAAATTTATTCGTAATAAGGTCTGCAATCTCTGTCGGTTCAAATTGGCAGAGATTTTTTATTGGAGATTTTGTCAAAAGCTTAGAGTACGGAAAGCAAGTTTGATTTATAGTAGGGGCAAACTTTGTTAAAATAGGTGTACATATAAAAAAGGATGATATTAATTTGATTAATCAACATAAACTTCCTTTGCTGGATGCTTTGCTTGAGCATCATAGGAGGAAGCCTATTTCGTTTCATGTTCCTGGACATAAATATGGGGCGGTTTTTCCGGGAGAGGGAAAAGATTTTTTTCAATCTATTTTACGTATAGATGCCACTGAGCTGTCAGGGCTGGATGATTTACATGTTCCTGAAGGGCCCATACGTGAGGCACAGGATCTGCTTAGCCGTTTGTATGGGTCCCAGGAAAGCTATTTTCTCGTGAATGGCACTACTTCTGGAAATTTAGCTATGATCTTAGCTGCCTGTAGGGATGGAGATCGAGTTCTGGTACAAAGAAATTGCCATAAATCGATTCTTCATGGGCTTAGACTTGCTAATGCCAGGCCGGTTTTTATTGCACCGGAATTCAATGAAACGTTGAATGTTGCAGGAGGAATTACTTCAGAAGGCATAGAAGAAGCACTTAAGCTATATCCGAATCCAAAAGCAGTAATCCTGACTTATCCGAATTATTATGGGGAAGGAACAGATATCCACAAGATTATTCAGATTTGCCGCCGTCATGGAATAGCTGTATTAGTGGACCAGGCACATGGTGCTCATTTTGTTTTGGGCAGGCCATTTCCATTATGCGCGGTTGCTGCTGGAGCAGATATTGTTGTTCAATCAGCGCATAAAACGCTTCCAGCCATGACCATGGGTTCATATTTACATTTTAATAGTGACATAATTGATAAGAGCAGGCTTCGCTTTTACTTACAGATGTTCCAATCCAGCAGTCCCTCTTATCCCATTATGGCATCACTGGATTTGGCTAGATATTTTGCTGCCTTCTATACTTCTGAAGAGCTTATAAAACTGCTAGATTGCATTGATCGCTTTAAAAGGGACATCAACCGAATTTCTGGCTTAAGGGTTCTGGAGTCTGAATATGCAGATCCTTTAAAAATTACGATCCGTTCAACACAGGGGGTTCCAGGATATTACATTCAAGAGGCACTGGAGAAACAGAATATTTTTGCTGAACTCGCTGATCCCTATAATGTGTTATTAATCGCACCCTTAAGCGGTGACTTTTTGAACGAACAGTATGAAAAAGTTTTAAAAGGAATTAGAAAAGGAATAGAAGGTATAAGGAGTGTACACAGAATTTCCTCTGTACATACTTCTTGGAATTCTGATACGGCTGAGCTTGAACTTTCCTATAATCAGATGGAATTGCTTAAAACTAAAGAGATTCTGATTAATGATAGTGCCGGCATGATTGCAGCAGAGTCCATTATCCCCTATCCTCCAGGTATTCCCCTTTTTCTGCAAGGAGAACGTATTACGGAAGAGCGTATCTCAATATTAAGATCTTATCAAACTTTAGGTGCACGATTTCATGGCGGAGAAAGCCTCCCAGAAAATAAAATCATTGTATTTAAGGAAATGTAAACATAGGATAATCGGCTTAAGAATATGGAGGGTTTTATTTTAATGAATCATGGAATGTTTATAACTTTTGAGGGGCCTGAAGGTGCAGGCAAAACAACCGTATTAGGTATGCTAAGAGAATATCTTGAAGAACAGGGGTTTAAGGTATTACTTACAAGAGAACCAGGTGGAATTCCTATTGCAGAACAAATACGGGAAGTAATTTTAAGTACTTTAAACACTAAGATGGATCCGAGAACCGAGGCCCTGCTGTATGCGGCAGCGAGAAGGCAGCACCTTGTTGAAAAAGTAATTCCAGCTTTAGAAAAAGGGTGTATTGTTCTGTGTGACCGTTTTATTGACAGCTCGCTTGCTTATCAGGGATATGCAAGAGGACTCGGAATTAATGAAGTCAGTACGATTAATGAATTTGCTATTGAGGGACTATGGCCCGATGCTACATTCTATTATGATATTGATCCTGAAGTAGGGTTAAAAAGAATAAGCAGCAATAGCGGCAGAGAAGTAAATCGATTGGATAGTGAGAATTTAGAATTTCATCATAAGGTAAAAGAAGGTTATATGGAACTTATTAACCGTTACCGGGGAAGGTTTCATATCATAAATGCAGAAAAGGAATTACCGCTTGTTTTTGAGCAGACAAAAACAAAGCTGATAGATATTCTTAATCGCAAAATGATATGAAAAAAATAGCATGGAATACGCTATAATTAACTAAAAAGGAGATCAATAGTATGAAATTAATTATTGCAGTGATTCAGGATAAAGATAGTAATCGGTTGCTTAATGCATTGGTCGACCATAATTTTAGAGCGACGAAGCTTGCAACTACTGGAGGATTCCTTAAATCTGGAAATACCACGTTTATGATTGGAACCGATGATATCCGTGTAGATAAAGCCCTTGAAATTATAAAAGAAAACTGCCAGTCCCGGGAACAGCTGGTAGCTCCAGTCTCTCCAATGGGAGGCAATGCAGATTCATATGTCCCATATCCTGTAGAAGTTGAAGTGGGCGGAGCTACGGTGTTTGTTCTCCCTGTTGAGCATTTCCGCCAATTTTAAAAAGATATATTCGAACCTATATCGATTACCATGATCATGGGGTCGGTTTGGAGGGGTCATCATGAAAATTAACCAGGAGCTTCATGTTAAGCTGGACAAAGTAAAGCCAGAACAAAGGCAGAATCTGAATGAAACAAAAAAATTCAGCGATATTATCCAGAAGCAGGACCAGAAAATGCAGTTTGCTGCCTTAAATAAACTTTTGTCTGAGATTGAAGGAGCTGGAGACCGGCTGAGCCGTTCCAGAAATTTTAAAGATCTTGCAAAATTTAAGACGCTTGTTAAGAGGTTTGTAAGAGAAGCAGTTGATTTTGGCATGGAGCTGAATCAATCTCAGAGCTGGAATGCCTATGGGCAAAGCCGTTCTCTGAAAACTGTTGAAACGGTTGACCAGAAGCTTGTGGAGCTGACAGAAGAAGTAATGAATAAAGAAAAAAGTTCGATTGATATTCTAGGTAAAATAGGAGAAATTAAAGGACTTCTTATTAATATCTACACATAAGCGAGTGATGATTGTGATTGGTAAGTGGAATGAACTAGAGCAAATTCAGCCTGATGTTTACAGAATGCTTAAAAACAGCCGGATAAAGAACCGTGTTGCCCATGCCTATCTCTTCGAGGGCGGAAAGGGAACAGGTAAAAGAGAAGCGGCTCTGCTATTTGCTAAAAGTTTATTTTGCGAACAGATTACAGAAGGCATTGTGCCTTGTGATCATTGTGTTAACTGCAAAAGAATTCAAAGCGGAAACCATCCAGACGTACATGTGCTTGAGCCGGACGGACTGTCTATTAAAAAAGAACAAATTCAGACGCTTCAAGAGGAATTTTCTAAAAAAGCTGTAGAATCCAGCAAGAAGCTATATGCCATCTTCCATGCTGATAAAATGACAAATCAAGCAGCAAACAGCCTGCTTAAATTTTTGGAAGAGCCTAACCGGGAAACCACAGCTATTCTGGTTACTGAACAGGTACAAAGAATACTGCCTACAATCCTATCAAGATGCCAGGTTATCTCATTTAAGCCGTTATCCCCAATATATTTTAAAGAAACCTTACTACAGAATGGTGTATCACCGTCAAATGCCACTGTTATTTCTCACCTTACCCAGAATTTGGAAGAAGCCTTACAGATGAATTCTCAGGAATGGTTTGCACAAGCCCAAAAAATAATGGTAAAATTATATGAAACGCTTCGTAGTAATCCACTAAAAGCGCTTTTGTATCTTCAGGAAGAATGGTTCGCCCATTTCAAGGAGAAAGAACAGATTGATAGAGGATTAGACTTATTGTTCCTGATATATAAAGATTTGCTGCATGTTCAATTGGACAAGCGTAATCAGCTGGTTTTTAACCACTTAGAGAAGGTGCTGGAGCATGATGCACTGCTGATTTCTTCTCAACGTCTGGCTGAAAAAATGTCTGTTATTCTAGATGCCAAAAAAAGATTGTTGTCCAATACAAATACCCAGTTATTGATGGAACAGCTGGTGTTAAATTTGCAGGAGGGATCCTCATTTGTTTGATGTAGTAGGTGTCCGCTTTAAGAAAGCGGGTAAAATATATTATTTTGACCCTGGTGATTTGGATATTCCTAAGGACGAATTCGTTATTGTAGAAACAGTCCGCGGGGTTGAATTTGGCAAGGTCGTTACGGCGCGCAAGCAGGTAGGAGAAAAAGATGTGGTTCTTCCGCTGAAAAAGGTGCTTCGAATTGCTGAGCAGAAAGACAGAATGATTGTCGACGAAAATAAAGCAGCTGCACAGGAGGCATATAGAACCTGCTGTGATAAAGTTGAAGAGCATCAATTAGATATGAAGCTGGTTGATGTCGAATATACGTTTGACCGCAATAAGGTTATTTTTTACTTTACTGCTGATGGAAGAGTCGATTTTCGTGAGCTTGTGAAGGATCTGGCTTCCATCTTCAGAACAAGAATTGAACTTAGGCAGATTGGTGTCCGGGATGAGGCAAAGATGCTTGGCGGAATTGGACCTTGCGGCAGAATGCTTTGCTGTTCAACTTTCTTGGGAGATTTTGAGCCGGTATCTATTAAGATGGCTAAGGATCAAAACCTGAGTTTAAACCCGACAAAGATTTCCGGTCTCTGCGGGCGATTAATGTGCTGCTTGAAATATGAGAACGACGAGTATGAATCAGCGAAAGAGCAGCTTCCAGATTTAGGGGAAATGATTCAAACTCCAAATGGTACGGGCAAGGTAGTGGGGCTCAATATTCTAGAACGTGTACTTCAAATTGAATTAGTCGAACAAGAAAGAGTATTAGAATATACTTTAGATGAAATTCTAAAAGAAGGAGCCGTTTCTATACAAGCCACAGATTATTAAGGTGGTGAGAGCGTGGATAAAAAAGAAATTTTCGATTCTGTGAGCAATATGGAAGCACAAATAGGCCATCTATATAAACAGCTTGGTGAATTAAAACTCCATTTAGCGGAGATTTTAGAAGAAAACCATTCGCTGAAGCTAGAAAATGACCATTTGCGCCGCCACTTAGACCACAGCACAAAATCGAAGGAATTAACCGAAAAAAATCAAGCAAAGAAAAAATCTTCCGCGCGATCAAAAGAAAATAAGGTACATGATGTTGGTGAAGGATACGATAATCTAGCCCGGCTTTATCAGGAAGGCTTTCATATCTGCAATCTGCATTTCGGAAGTCTGCGCAAGGAAGGAGATTGCCTTTTTTGCCTGTCCTTCTTAAATAAGAAATAGTATCAGGGTCTGGCTCCCGCAATTTAATGGGTCAGACCCTATTTTTTAGTTGAAAAATAACTTTGTGATTGATATGTCGCAGCTTTTTTCTTAATTAATTTACGAAAGAGCATTGAATATTCAATCCCAAAAGATACAAATCATTAAAGTGTTTTACAGAGATCATAATAATAGTTACTTAAATAGAACTGCAAGCAGGAGGATTATGTCATGGTTTTACTAAAAGGGGATGAACGGCTCGACTATTTACTCGCAGAGGATTTAAGAATCATCCAGAGCCCTTCTGTTTTTTCCTTTTCCCT
The DNA here is from genome assembly GCF_016909175.1 of Peribacillus deserti. Classification (GTDB taxonomy): domain Bacteria; phylum Bacillota; class Bacilli; order Bacillales; family DSM-1321; genus Paraperibacillus; species Paraperibacillus deserti. The sequence continues at coordinate 7,533 of NZ_JAFBFI010000038.1, read as the reverse complement.
GGATGCTGTCCTCTTAGCTAAATTTGTCCGTGTTCCGATACATAAAGGGAGCCTGGTTGATTTGTGTTCGGGTAATGGTGTAATTCCACTGCTACTTAGTACTAGGACAAAGGGCCAGATTACAGGAATAGAAATCCAGGAACGGCTGTATGATATGGCGGTCAGAAGTTTTGAATATAACACATTAACAGACCAGCTTGGAATGATTCATGGAGATATCAGAGAAATACCAAAAGAAATTGGGTTTTCGCGTTATGACGTTGTAACCTGTAATCCTCCATACTTCCCCACCCCTTCGGAAGAGGAAATAAATAAAAATGAACATTTGGCCATAGCCAGGCATGAAATTTTATGTACCCTGGAAGACGCTGTACGTGTTAGCAGCCAGCTTTTGAAACAGGGCGGAAAGGCAGCATTTGTGCATAGACCCGGAAGACTATTAGATATTCTCAGTCTCATGAGGAAGTATAGACTGGAACCAAAGCGCCTTCAGTTCGTATATCCTAAGGAAGGCAAGGAAGCGAACACCATTCTCGTAGAAGGAATAAAGGACGGAAACCCGGATTTGAAAATTTTGCCTCCGCTTTTTGTGTATAAAAAGAATAATGAATATACAGATGAGGTAAGCAGGATATTATATGGAGATAAATAATAGCCATTATTTTTATGTAGTAGAATGTAAAGATGGAAGCTACTATGCGGGTTATACGAATAAATTAAAGAAAAGAATCACAGCCCACAATGAAGGTAAGGGTGCTAAATATACCCGTGGCAGAGGACCGGTAGAGTTGATTTACAGCCAAATGTTCAGCGAAAAAAGTGAAGCCTTAAAAATGGAATATAGATTTAAGCAGCTTACCAGAAGGGATAAAGAAAGGTTTATCCGGGAGGGAGGAAATGGATACGATGTGGCAGCAAAAAAGCTTTGAGAAAGAAGGGGCGGAGGGTGCCCTTTATCTGGTGCCTACACCAATAGGCAACCTGGAAGATATGAGTTTTAGAGCGATCCGCATTATGAAAGAAGCGGATCTCATAGCGGCAGAAGATACACGAAACACAAAAAAGTTATGTAATTATTTTGAGATCGACACACCGGTTATAAGCTATCATGAACATAATAAAGTGACGAGCGGAAAACAATTATTAGATAAAATAAAATCAGGCCAGGTCATCGCCTTAGTAAGTGATGCAGGAATGCCAACCATATCGGATCCCGGATATGAGCTGGTACAGGAGGCATTAGCAGAACATGTAACTGTCATACCTCTTCCAGGAGCAAACGCTGCCTTGACAGCGCTAATTGCATCCGGAATTGCTACTCAGCCATTTTACTTTTATGGGTTTTTAAGCCGGTCATCTAAAGGAAAGAAGATAGAACTAGAGACGTTAAAGAAAATAACGTCAACCTTTATTCTCTATGAATCACCGCATCGATTAAAGGACACACTTCAAAGCCTATTAGAGATACTAGGGAACCGTAAAATTGTTTTATGCCGGGAACTAACAAAAAAGTATGAAGAGTTTATCCGGGGATCTATAGATGAAGCTGTCAGATGGGCAAACACAACTGAAATTCGGGGAGAATTCTGCCTTATTATTGAAGGCAGTGAAATTCAAGAAGAAGAAACGGTAAAATGGTGGGAGCCTCTATCTATTAATGAACATGTAGAGTTTTATATAAATAACAAAAATATGACATCTAAAGAAGCTATCAAAGAGACCTCCAAGGATAGAGAGCTCGCTAAACGGGATGTTTATAATGCTTATCATATTGAACCATAAATAAAAAGGCTCCCTTTTGGGAAGCCTTTTGTTTATTATTTTACAGCTACAAAGCTATCTTGAATTTCTTTAAGCAGAAGTTCTGCGCCTTCGCGGCTTAGGACAAGTTTTCCGTTAGCTAGAGATAAGTTATGATCAGAAACTTCTCCGGTAACATGGCAAGTCATATTTGGTTTGTATTTTTTAAGAATGATTCTTTCATCATCCACGTAAATTTCAAGTGCATCTTTTTCTGCAATTCCAAGTGTGCGGCGCAGCTCGATAGGAATAACTACCCGCCCTAATTCATCAACTTTACGGACAATACCTGTAGATTTCATTATTTAAAAACTCCTTCTCCCTAGAATAATACTCGATTTTCTCTATTTTTATACTATATGTATTCGTCAACATTCGACAAATTTCTACTGCATTTTTATGGTACCAGACATTCCCAAATACGTCAATTTATTTCCTGTTTACTTTTATAGGGAATTAATGGGTAATTTAAATTCCCTTTGTTATCAAGGGTTATTTACCATTATATATAAGTTTTCACTTAAGGCAAATAATTTGTTTAACCTTAGATTAGATATTGTATAATGAATGTACAGGAATAAACTCTTGCTTAATACGACAATATTCGACAATATTTCCTATGTAATGATGAGTATTGTCGAATCTATTACATTTGAAAAAGAATAAAATAATAATTTAAAAGGATGAAAGTAGTATTCCTGAAAATTATTATTCCTATAATAATATTTTACTCTATTTTGAAGTTGTTTCCAATATGTTTCCAGTAAAAAGATTACAAAAATAAAATTGGCTTTTCTGGAAGAATGATCCACTAGAAGTTGCATGATTGCTGGCTTTATGTATATTTTGTGAAAGAAAGTGGCCAAACTGAATGGGGCAGCTAACCTAATAGCAAGGCTATTAACATCTTATTAAATACTTAATTTCTAATAGTATTATTCCTAATAAGAAAAAAAGCGAGCAGGTCTGCCCAGAAGAGGGAAGGACTCCTTTTTTCTATTGGCTGTATTGCTGGCATTCTGAACGATTTACTGTTAAAACCTTATAAAAACATGTCATAATAGAGATAAACAAACTAATCGGAGGGAAAAAAATTGAGAGATAAGTTAAATACTTTTTATCTGACAACACCTATATATTATCCAAGCGGGAATTTACATATAGGGCATGCCTATACTACGGTTGCTGGCGACGCCATGGCCCGATATAAAAGAATGAGAGGCTTTGACGTTATGTATCTGACAGGAACAGATGAACACGGCCAAAAAATACAGCGTAAAGCCGAAGAGAAGGGAGTCACGCCACAGGTATATGTGGACGAAATTGTCTCAGGCATTAAAGATCTCTGGCAGAAGCTTGATATCTCATATGATGATTTTATTAGAACAACTGAAGACCGTCATAAGAAGGTAGTTGAAAAGATTTTCAAGCAGCTGCTAGACCAGGGTGATATCTATTTAGACCATTATGAGGGCTTGTATTGTACTCCATGTGAATCTTTCTTTACAGAGCGGCAGGTTGAAGGCGGCAATTGCCCTGACTGTGGCAGGCCGGTTGAAAAAGTAAAAGAGGAATCTTACTTCTTTAAAATGAGCAAGTATGTAGACAGGCTGCTTGCTTATTATGACGAAAATCCAGAGTTCATTCAGCCTGAATCTCGAAAAAACGAAATGATCAACAATTTTATTAAACCGGGATTAGAAGATTTAGCTGTTTCTCGAACTACTTTTGACTGGGGAGTAAAAGTTCCTGGAGATCCAAAGCATGTTATATATGTGTGGATAGATGCCCTGTCAAACTACATTACGGCATTAGGATATGGAACGGAGGATGACTCCAAATATTTAAATTATTGGCCGGCAGACGTACACCTTGTAGGAAAAGAGATTGTCCGGTTCCATACCATTTACTGGCCAATAATGCTAATGGCTCTTGACCTGCCGCTTCCAAAGAAGGTGTTTGCACATGGATGGCTTCTGATGAAAGATGGCAAAATGTCTAAATCAAAGGGCAACGTGGTGGATCCAGTCACACTTATTGATCGCTACGGCCTAGATGCTCTTAGATACTATCTGTTAAGAGAAGTTCCATTTGGCTCTGACGGAGTATTTACACCAGAAGGATTTGTAGAAAGAATTAATTTTGATTTAGCAAATGATCTCGGTAATTTGCTAAATCGTACGGTTGCAATGATTGAGAAATATTTCAATGGTGTTATTCCTGTATATAGCGGATCCAACGGTGAATTTGATAAGCAGCTGCTTGAGATGAATAAAACAACAGTTGAAAAGTATGAAGATGCTATGGAGAAAATGGAGTTTTCCGTAGCATTGTCCACCGTCTGGCAGCTTATAAGCCGAACAAATAAGTATATTGATGAAACAGCACCGTGGGCTCTGGCAAAGGATGAAAGCAAGCGGCCTGAGCTGGGAAGTGTTATGGCTCATCTTGCGGAATCATTAAGACGTTCAGCGGTATTACTGCAGCCATTTCTGACAAAAACACCAGAGAAGATCTTTAATCAGCTCAATGTAACGGATCAAGAGCTGCAGTCATGGAATAGTCTTGAGAGCTTTGGGTTGATTCCTGAAGGAACACATGTAGTAAAAGGCGAGCCGATTTTCCCGAGATTAGATTTAAATGAAGAAGTTGAGTATATAAGAAATCAAATGCAGGGCGGCGGTCAGCCTAAAGCGGCACCGGTGGATGAGCCTGCTGAAGCAGCTCCGGAAACTGATGAGATTACAATAGACGACTTTATGAAGGTAGAACTGCGGGTAGCAAGAGTGATTCATGCTGAACCTGTAAAAAAAGCGAATAAGCTTCTCAAGCTTCAGCTTGATTTGGGGTATGAAAAACGCCAGGTAGTTTCAGGAATTGCAAAATTCTATAATCCCGAAGAATTAGTCGGCCAAAAAGTAATTTGTGTAACAAACTTAAAGCCTGTTACATTACGTGGAGAATTGTCAGAAGGTATGATATTAGCAGGAGAAAAAGATGGAATATTGTCACTTGCCACTGTAGGCGAGAATCTCGAAATTGGAGCCAAAGTTAAGTAATAAAGTATATTTATATAGCACAGGGTTGTTTCACGTGAAACAATCTTGTGTTTTTTTATTATGAATCAGGGCTTGAAAAATAGTGAATTAAATTAGGTTAATATCTACTAATTTATTTTATTTTAATTAGAACATAAAATATAAATTGTTTTCGTAATATATATATACATCTATAAGAAAAAGCAAATTATTTTGCAAAAAACAGTAAAGTATGTAGAATAAAGGAAAAATCTCCATGGGTCTATTGTAATGAAAATGTTACATAATTGTGAAACATGAAAAAGTGATTTTCTAATAAACTAGATGCTAGGGAAGGAAGAATAGCCAAATGTTATTTGATACGCATGCCCACTTGAATGCTGAGCAATTTAACGAGGATCTGACAGAAGTAATCCAGAGGGCTAAAGCGGAAGGAGTTTCTCAAATAGTAGTAGTAGGCTTTGACCGACCTACCATAAATCGTGCAATGGAACTTGCTGAAACCTATGACTTTATTTATGCAGCTGTAGGCTGGCACCCTGTAGATGCCATAGATATGACAGAAGAGGACCTTAAATGGATTGAAGAGCTTGCGGCACATCCAAGGGTCGTTGCACTTGGAGAAATGGGATTGGATTATCATTGGGACAAATCTCCAAAAGAAATACAGAAGGAAGTATTTAAAAAGCAGATCCGGTTAGCGAAAAAGGTGCAACTGCCTATTATTATTCATAATCGGGATGCTACAGCTGATATAGTAGAGATTCTGAAAGAGGAAAATGCAGAGGAAGTCGGGGGAATTATGCACTGTTTCAGCGGAAGCGCCGAGACTGCAAAAGAATGCGTAAATATGAATTTTTACATATCCCTTGGCGGACCAGTTACCTTTAAAAATGCAAAAAAACCTAAAGAAGTAGCCCAGGAAATCCCTCTGGATAAGCTTCTGATTGAAACGGATTGTCCATACCTAGCCCCGCATCCCAATCGTGGAAAGCGGAATGAACCTGCTTATGTAAAACTAGTAGCTGAGCAAATTGCTGAAATAAAGGGCATCAGTTTAGAAGAAGTAGCAGAAGCAACAACACTTAATGCTAGAAAAATTTTCGGCATAAATTGACATCAAATACTGTCGAGTAATACGGAGACTTGTCCCAAAAAAACTTTTTTCTAAAAAGTTCTACAAGTCTCCATCCTATCATAGGATGACTATGTCGATATGTCAGACTATCTTTTTTTCAAGAGAGTATGCATAATAATAACTACTCTTAACTAAAAGCAATCTAGTTTGACAGTCGATTGTAGTAATCTATATAATCACCGAAGAGGAAGGGAGGAGTTTTTCATCGAGATAAGGAATATGAAAAACCTGTTTTCCAAATCTTTTATCAGCAAGAAATTGGCCATATCCGTCACGAGCCTTGTAGTTTTCGCAGCTTCTATGGGAATTTATCTTTATCACACTACAAAGAAAACTGTAGCAATCACATTAGATGGTCAACAAAAGGTAGTCAAAACGCATGCGGCTACCATCAATGATATATTAAAAGATTTGGAGATTACTGTTCATGCAGAGGACTATGTGCATCCTGAACCTCATACAAAGGTAAAGGAAAACTTGCAAGTAGTACTCGAATCGGCAAAACAGGTTGAAATTATCCAGGATCAAGAAAAGAAAAAAGTATGGACAACAGCAAAAACAGTAGGCAGGCTCCTGGAACAGGAGAAATTGAAAGTAACCGCGCATGACCAAGTGAGCCCATCACAGAACACTTCTATAAAAAATGGAATGACCCTTGAGATTAACAAAGCCTTCCCGGTAGGCATCAACTTAGCAGGGAAGAAAAGTAAGGTTTGGTCAACTTCGACTACGGTCGCTGACTTTTTAGAGCAACAAAAGATTAAGCTCAATGATTTAGACCGGGTTGAACCAGGATTGCATGAGCAAATTAAACCAGGGAATATGGTAAAAGTTGTACGAGTGGAAAAGGTCACCGATGTAGTGGAAGAACCAGTAAATTATGCTGTTATTACAAAAAAAGACGCTAACCTTAAACAAGGAACCAAAAAGATTATAACAGAAGGACAAAAGGGCTTAATATCAAGGCAATTTTCTGTGGTCCGTGAAAACGGAAAGGAAGTTGAACGGAAGTTAATCAACCAAAAGACTATAAAGCAAAAGAAAAATAAAGTAATAGCTGTAGGTACGAAAATACTAGTGGCGCAAGCATCACGGGGCCAAGAAAGTGGCGGAGCATCCTCAGGCAAAGAATTTTATGTAAATTCAACAGCATATACGGCACATTGCAATGGATGTTCTGGTTTCACATCTACAGGTATTAATTTAAGAAGCAACCCTAATAGTAAAGTAATTGCTGTTGATCCCCGTATCATTCCTTTAGGGTCAAAAGTATATGTTGAAGGATATGGATACGCAATCGCAGCAGATAAAGGCGGAGCGATTAAAGGGCACAAAATAGATGTTTTCTTCCCCTCCACTGCAGATGCCTACAAATGGGGAGTAAGAAAAATCAAAATAAGAGTGCTAAATTAACAGAATCCCGCAGAGGAACTCCAATCCTCTGCTTTTTTACGTTATAATACCAAAAGCGGAGAACGGTCCGAAGCGCAGCGGAGGAGACTTCCGAAAGGCATAAGAAAAGCGGCAGCAAAAGGCCGTTCTTGCCTTTTGAAGGCG
>NZ_JAFBFI010000037.1 GCF_016909175.1 Peribacillus deserti | reverse complement strand
TTGATATAGCTCTTAAAAGTTTAAAACTTGTTTTTGTATTTTCTCGAAAGAAAAATACGCTTGGCGTCTTGTTTCGTTCAGTTTTCAAAGAGCAAGTGTGTCAGAAGCGACTTTATTAGAATAACATTTCCGCATCTAATTTGTCAACAACTTTTTTATTTCGTTTATGTCAGCGTTTCAGCGACAAAATCTATAATACCAACATATATAATAAAAGTCAATAACTTAATCAACTTTTCATATTCGGTTCTTTAATTAAAAACAAAAAAGAGCTGACGAATAGCAGCTCTTCTAATTAATTGTTATATCTCTATAATATCCAATACTCAATAGCTGCTAAGGCCACTGCACCCGGGACTCCTAAGAACCCAGCTACTGACGCGGTGGCAGGATTGATTGGTACATGAAGTCCGATTTTTGTTCCGGCAGCATTTAAAAAAAATAAAAAAAGGGCTCCGATCACTAGTTTGATGCAAGCTTGTCCTATCCAGCGCAGGGGCTTAAGGGGAGTCCCTATTAATAGTAAAAGAATAATCAGGCTTCCGATCACAGCTACAAATGCAATTGGTTCCATTAAAAAACACCTCCCTACTTTATGCTTGTACTACATAGCATATGCAGGTGAGGTATATTGAAGAACCATACATGGTCGTTACCATTTTAATTTAACTTGTCTTTTTTTTGCTTCTTTAAATAAGTAGAAATATTTCGCTTCAGCAATTTTTGTCCTGCAGACAATATCATGGGATGGATCCACACTTTTTTCCAAGAGGGCTTTTTGATTTAACCAACTTCTTTTTAATTCTTCAAGCTGATCAATAAGACGTTGGTCATATTCTTTACGCAGCCATCCTTTTCGCCGAAAGAACACAGTTTGACCTCCCTGCTAAAATTCACTATACCTCTCTTCGGCCTTCCATGGCCTTGGACAGAGTTACTTCATCCGCATATTCGAGGTCTCCACCAACCGGGAGTCCGTGGGCAATTCGGGTGACTATTATTCCAGACGGCTTAAGGAGCCTTGAGATATACATGGCGGTTGCTTCCCCTTCAATGTTAGGGTTAGTTGCCAGAATGACCTCTTTAATCGTTTCATCCTGCAGTCTTTTTAGTAAATCAGGAATGTTAATGTCTTCCGGGCCTATTCCATCCATAGGAGAGATACTGCCGTGAAGAACGTGATAAAGTCCCGTGTATTCTTTCATTTTTTCCATCGCAATTACATCTTTGGGATCTTGAACAACACATACAATACTGCGGTCTCTCCGCTGGTCATCGCAAATATAGCAAGGGTCCTGGTCTGTAATGTGGCCGCAGACAGAGCAATAGCTTAAATTTCGTTTCGCATTCACCAAAGCCTTAGCAAAGTCCAGAACGGTATCTTCCTTCATATTTAAAACAAAAAAAGCCAGCCGGGCCGCAGTTTTTGGTCCAATGCCCGGCAGCTTCATAAAACTGTCAATCAGTTTAGAAATCGGTTCGGGGTAATGCATAGATCATCCTCCTAGAACATTCCAGGAAGGTTTAGTCCTTTTGTGAATTGCCCCATTGTTTGATTAGCAAGCTGATCTGCTTTCTTAAGAGCATCATTCGTTGCAGCTAACACTAAGTCTTGAAGCATTTCAATATCATCCGGATCTACAACTTCTGGTTTTATATTTACTTCAACAATTTCTTTATGGCCGGTAACGACAACAGTGACCATACCTCCGCCAGCTGTACCTTCAATTTTTTCATCGCCAAGGTTTGCCTGAGCCTCTTCCATTTTCTTTTGCATTTTTTGCATTTGTTTCATCATGTTTTGCATATTTCCGTTTCCACGCATCATAATAACAGCCTCCAATTAATCTTTAATTTCTAATAATTCATCGCCAACAAGCTTTCTAGCTTCAGCTATAAAGGGATCTTCTTCCTGCTTGGTATCAGGCATATCATTGGATTGTAATGAAAGGAAATCTTCACGGATCTTCACCCACTGATCTTCCGGCACCCCAACCATCGCCAGGCGCTTTCCAATCGTCTGCTGAATGATACTTCCAAGTGCCTCTACAAAACGAGAATTCTCCATAGCCATTTGGCAGTGGATGTCATATTTAAATTTTACCACAAAAGCGTCTGATGAGGCAGCTACTGGTTCTGCATCATTTAGCAGAGCAACTGAAGATTTCATTTGCTGTTTGACCAGCAATTCCAGCATCTGGCCCCATTGCCCTTTTACCGCATGTAAATCCTGCTTAGTCGCTTCTTTTAAGATGACATTTATTTTTCCTACAGGAGCCTTGAATTGTTTTTTGGCGGTTCTTTGGGGCTTCGGCTGTGAAGCTGTTTTTGCTTCTGCCGAGATTGAAATCCCTTTTTCTTTCAGTTCCTGCACCTGATTTTCAAGTGAGGTTATTTTCTGTAATAATTCCTGGTAATATCCCTCTCCGGGAGAAGCACTTGCCTTATGGCAAAGCTTGACTAGTGCAACTTCAATGAAAACTCGCGGATGATTGGTCCACTTTATTTCCTGCTGGGTATTATTAAAGCTTTCAATCATACTGTATAAACCTTCAGGCGGTAATGCATCAGCCAGATTTTTAAAATCCTCATCAATCCACACACGCTCGAGAGCCTCTGATAATCCAGGTGCTGTCTTATATAAGAGCATGTCCCTGAAATAAAAAATCATATCCTCGAGAAAACGAGATGGATCTTTCCCTAGAGAAAGCAGCCTTTCTAGAAGATCAAGCGCTTTGCCCACGTCTTGTTCGTGTATGGCCTGGGCAATCTTCGTAAGGAATGCCTGCGATACAGCTCCTGTAACCGTCAGAGCATCTTCCTCGGTTACCTCACCTTCACTAAATGAAATAGCCTGATCAAGCAGGCTTAAAGCATCACGCATTCCACCCTCTGCTGCTCTGGCAATAATATTCATAGCCTGGTCACTGCATGGTACATCTGTTTCAAGGGTGATCTGCTTCATTCTTCCTACAATTTCTTTTGAACCAATCCGCTTAAAATCGAAACGCTGGCATCGAGAAATAATCGTTAAGGGAATTTTGTGCGGCTCGGTTGTTGCGAGGATAAAAATGACATGTCGCGGCGGCTCTTCAAGGGTTTTTAAAAGAGCATTGAATGCGCCGATCGACAGCATATGGACCTCATCCACAATATAGACTTTAAACTTTACTGCATTTGGTGCGTACTTTACTTTATCTCTAATATCTCTTATTTCTTCTACTCCGTTATTCGAAGCAGCATCTATTTCAATGACGTCGGGTATGGATCCGTCGGTTATTCCCGTACATGAAGGACATTCATTGCATGGTTCTGCAGCCGGCCCTTTCTCGCAGTTCACAGCTTTGGCAAGGATTTTGGCTGCACTGGTTTTACCGGTTCCTCTGGGTCCCGAAAACAAATAAGCATGGGAGATTTTTTGCTGAACGAGGGCATTCTGCAAGGTTTTGGTCACATGTCCCTGGCCTACAACATCAATGAAAGACTGCGGCCTCCAAACTCTATATAATGCTTGATATCCCACGTTAAACTCCCCTTTTTTACTGTCTTAATATCATTATAACTTATTATTTTTCCTTTTTTCAAAAAACCAATAAAAAGAAATTCAATCATAAAGCGCTGTATAAATGTAAGAACCATAGCAAAAAACTCACCCCACTTTTAAATGGGATGAGTTTCAAATGGTATGTAGTCATACCGTGCACCTTTTGTTGATTAACAATCACAAGCGTTACTCAAGCAGTTAGCTCAGTCCAGGCGATCCTGCGGCACATGAGAGGTTCCACTTAATGCTGCTTCCTTCCGGACCTGACATGGTTCATGGATTCTCATTGCGCAGGACCCAAACGTCAACACCACTTACTTAAGGCAGACCCTGCAATATATTAACCGTGAAAAGGAATTCAGCCTCGCTGGAGCGGATTGCGAGTACAGGGCACCGCTACCTCCCCGCCTAGCACGGTAAATACAAGTATACCTACTTTTTAATGAAAAATCAATGCTTAATGTCTGTTAAATTCTGTATCTTCTGTTGAGCACAGCTGTTTTTTCCTTCGTTTATCTTCCTTCTTCTTTTCTCTTAGAGACCTGAAAAAGGCAGTCAGCAGATCGCCGCACTCTTTCGCTAAAACCCCGGAAGTTACCTCGCTTTGATGATTAAATCTTTGGTCCTCAAGAATATTCATAAACGTACCAGCACATCCCGCTTTAGGATCATCAGCTCCATACACTACTCTTTTAACCCTGGAAAGAATGATAGCGCCGGCACACATGGGGCAAGGTTCAAGCGTCACGTAGAGAACCGTGTCCTCGAGACGCCATGTTCCAAGCTTTTTACATGCTTTATCTATAGCCATCAGTTCGGCGTGAGCGATGGCACTTTGTAAATCTTCTCTTAAATTGTATGCCGTTGCAATAATCTCTCCATTTAGCACAAGTACAGCTCCAATTGGTACTTCACCAATTTCTTCTGCTTTTTTAGCTTCTTCAATGGCCAGCTTCATGAATTTTTCATCTTCTGTCATTATTTGACTCCTTAAATAAAGGCTTTTTATAGTTTATTTCATATGATCCTTAAGGTAAATACTAGTGTAGAAACTCATTTTTCTTTAATTAATCAATAAAATATTATAAATGAAACATGATGTTAAAAGCACCAGATATTACATAAACTATATAAAATCCCTTCCATGAATGCCAGGACTCCCTTAATTCCAAAAATAAACTTCTCCTTTATACCTTCCTCTGTGTTAAAATATCTCTTGTTGTATGTTTTTACATATTTAGACATAATTTTTGTCTTATTATATATGGAGGGGATACGTTTCATGAATTACACACCATTTATCACGGTTGAAGGTCCTATTGGTGTGGGTAAAACATCTCTGGCAAAGATCATTTCAGATCATTTCAGCTTTGGGCTATTGAAAGAAATCGTTGATGAGAATCCTTTTTTAGGAAAGTTCTACGAGAATATAGATGAGTGGAGCTTTCAAACAGAAATGTTTTTCCTGTGTAATCGTTATAAACAGCTTGAGGATATTCATGAGGATTACTTAAGCCGTGACAAGGCAGTTGTCGCTGATTACCATATTTTCAAAAACCTCATTTTTGCCCAGCGTTCCTTAAAAACTAACCAATACGATAAGTACTTGGATATTTATAATATTTTAACATCAGATATGCCTGTGCCTAACATGATCATCTATCTCAATGCAAGTCTTGATACATTGCTTGCAAGAATTGAAAAGCGCGGCAGAGATATCGAGAAGAACATCAGTCCTCTATATTTAAAACAGCTTTCTTTAGATTATGACCATTTTATGAGTCAATTTGAAAAGCTTCATCCAGAAATCCCTGTACTGCGTTTTAATGGAGACGAACTGGATTTTGTAAATAAAAAAGAAGATCTGGATTATATCCTTTCCCAAATCGAGAACGAGCTTCAAAAAGGAGTTTATAAGCATGAACCTACGAAAAAAATATGAAATCCCGAATGATACGGTGATTACTATAGCGGGTACTGTCGGTGTCGGTAAATCGACCATGACAAACGCGCTTGCTAACGCGCTGGATTTCCGCACATCTTTTGAAAAAGTAGACACAAACCCTTATTTAGATAAATTTTATAATGACTTTGAACGCTGGAGCTTCCATCTGCAGATTTACTTCCTTGCTGAGCGCTTTAAAGAGCAAAAAAGGATATTTGAGTACGGCGGCGGGTTCGTCCAGGATCGTTCTATATATGAGGATACTGGCATCTTCGCTAAAATGCATTATGAAAAAGGCACAATGAATAAGGTGGATTATGAAACCTACACCAGTCTTTTTGAGGCAATGGTTTTAACTCCTTATTTCCCGCATCCTGATCTATTAATATATATCGAAGGATCATTAGATGATATCCTCGAACGCATTCAAGTGCGCGGGCGTCCAATGGAACAGCAGACACCTATAGAATACTGGAAAGAGATGCATGCCCGTTATGAAGATTGGATTAACCATTTTAATGCTTGCCCTGTCCTTCGCTTAAACATCAACGATTATGATTTAGTAAATAACGAAGATTCAATTGAGCCTATTGTTGAAAGGATAGCTTCTTTTCTACACCAGACACGAAAGCTTCGAGTAAAAGTATAAAAAAGTGACGCTGCCTGAATGAGGATGCAGCGTCACTTTTTTATTTAGGCTCTTTTCTAAAAGATTGTTGTTTTTTAATAAGTTTTGTGAACCTATCCTATTGTTAAACAGGTTGATTGGAACGTAAGGTGCGAGACTCCTTGATCCAGCTACAAGCTGAGACCCTCGAGTCATAAGCCAATCCGGCTATGGGGAGAAAAGCACTCCCCACAGCCGGCTAGTCTTATGCTTGTCGGGTCTCTGCCTGCCACTTTGTTTACAATTTTTTATATCTATTTGGATTAACACTGAGCTTTTAATATTATATGTTGGGCAGGCACCGCTTTCCGCTTTTCTGTGCGGGAGCAGCGGGACAGGTGAGACCCCACAGGCGAAGCCGAGGAGGCTCAGGCGAGGAGGCTCAGGCGCCCGCCCCGCGGAAAGCGAGCATCCTGTAGTGGAAATCAACCCCCTTGATCAATAACAGCAAAGTTTGCGAAAACAGCCTTTATTTATAAAGGAATATTAAAAAATCCGCTACCCATTAATGAGTAGCGGATTTAAAACATCTCCAATGTTTATGCGCTGTGGTTTAAGTTAAAAAATGGAGGAGGTAGAGGGATTCGAACCCCCGCGGGCTTTTACACCCCTGTCGGTTTTCAAGACCGATCCCTTCAGCCGGACTTGGGTATACCTCCGAATTAATATTAACAACACTTAATATAATATAATGATCAGATGACGAAGTCAAGTAAATAATTATTTTTTTATAAAGTGATATGTCGCACCTTTCGCTCCGTGCCAAAATCAACAATGAACTTTAAACAGCATGATAAAAGGCAGCTCAATGCGCTGAGCTGCCTTTTATCATTATGGCTTGATTACTTCTTTTCCGCCCATATATGGTCTTAACACTTCTGGAATAACGACACTGCCGTCAGCCTGTTGATAATTTTCTAAGATAGCGGCAATTGTACGCCCAATAGCCAGCCCAGATCCGTTTAATGTATGAACATGCTCTGGCTTGCCCTTTACTTCACGCCGGAAGCGTATATTGGCACGTCTAGCCTGGAAGCTCTCAAAATTACTGCAAGAAGAAATCTCCCGGTATGTTTCGGAGCTCGGCAGCCAGACTTCAATATCATATTTTTTAGCAGCAGTGAACCCTAGGTCTGCTGTACACATACTTAAAACACGGTAAGGGAGACCAAGAAGCTGCAGAACTTTCTCAGCATGTCCTGTAAGCTTTTCAAGCTCCTCGTATGAATTCTCAGGCTTCACAAACTTTACAAGCTCCACTTTATTAAATTGATGCTGACGGATCAGTCCGCGGGTATCGCGGCCTGCAGAACCTGCTTCAGAACGGAAACATGCACTATAGGCAGCATAACTGATAGGAAGATCCTCTCCATCAACTATTTCATCCCGGTGCATATTGGTTACAGGCACCTCAGCAGTAGGAATTAAGAAATAGTCTTCACTTTCAATTCTAAACGCATCTTCTTCAAATTTAGGAAGCTGCCCTGTACCTGTCATACTTGCACGATTAACGATAAATGGAGGTAGAATTTCTTCATAGCCATGCTCTTCCACGTGCAAATCAAGCATAAAGCTGGCCAATGCGCGTTCTAATCTGGCACCTAGCCCTTTATAGAACACAAAACGGCTTCCAGTAACTTTTCCAGCACGTTCAAAATCAACAATATTTAATTCGTCTGCAAGATCCCAGTGGGGCTTTGCCTCAAACTTAAATTGTGGAATGCTGCCCCACGTGCGGATTTCCACATTATCATCTTCAGAATCTCCTACTGGCACGCTTTTATGAGGAATGTTCGGAATGGATAAAAGCAGGTTTTCCAAGACAGCCTCAACATCTCTAAGTTCCGTATCCAATACTTTAATTCTGTCCCCAACCTCACGCATTTCTGCAATTAACTCATCTGCATTTTTCTTTTCGCGCTTTAAAACGGCAACCTGCTGGGATACTTCATTTCTTTTGCTTTTAAGGTCTTCGGTTTCGACAATTAGAGCTCTGCGCCTCTGATCAAGTTCCTCAAATTTATCAAAGTCATTTAAATCTTCACCTCTAAATTTAAGCTTTTCCTTAACCTCTTCTAAATTGGCTCGTAAGAATTTAATATCAAGCATTATAAGTCCTCCTGTACGTTTATAAAATCCGCCGGCAAATAAAAAAACTCCCATCCCTAAAAAGGGACGAGAGTTACCCGCGCTGCCACCCTAGTTGAAAGCAAATACAGCTTTCCACCTCAAATAGATAACGGCTTTAATGCCGAAAGTAATTACTTGCCAATGCTTTAGCTTTAAAGCCGCATTGGGGTTCCTCACTCTGCTCCAGGATGGATTCACAAGCACCGCCGTCGGTTTTCACCAGCCACCGACTCTCTAAAGAACGGTTATTCCTGTTACTGTTTCCTGTCATCGCTCTGAACGAATCTTTGATTATTAGATAATTTACTACAATTTTATACTACACGCAATACTTTTATACAAAAATAGGCGCTGAGAAGAAAAAAAGCAGTCCTAAGACCGCTTTGTTTGTGTGGATTTAGAATAAGCCTTTTACTGTAGAAGCAGCATTGCTCCAAACGTCTCCAAAGAAACTGCCGATGCCTCTCATGGAAAGTACGAACCAGTTAGCTTTTTCTACACCTTCTGCAGCAACGACTTCCACTCTGTTTGTTTTCTGTGAATCTTTCGTTAAGAAACCATAGTCTTGGCCATCTTTTGGTTTTACAGTTATGTACCCTACTGTTTCACCTTTTTTGACAGGTGCTGTCAATTCGCCGTTTTCATTTAATTTCTTTTTATCCAAAACTAGAGCTGGCTGATAGTTTTTCTTTTCGCCATTTCTGATCATCATTTTAATCGGTGCTTTAGTTACAATCTTGACACTGTCTTCTTTGCCTTTATCTACCGAAAGAGATTTCTTGCCTTTAACCTGATATTTTGCAGGAAGAAGCTGTTCTACTTTGAAATTGCTAAAACCATAGTCTAATAGTTTTTTAGTCTCCGTAAAACGGGAATCCTTAGAATCTGCCTTCATAATGACAGAAATGAAACGCTGTCCATCTCTTTCTGCCGTTGCTGTAAAGCAATATCCCGCAAAATCAGTTGAACCAGTCTTTAAGCCATCTACACCACTATACTCATAGTTTAAACCTGGCAGCATCCAGTTAAAGTTAGGATATGTTTCGCCATCACGAAACTGTAGTTTAGGAATTTTTGAATATTCTATAGACTCAGGGAAGTCGTTGATTAAATGAAATGCTAGAATGGCTATGTCACGTGCTGACATAATGTTCTCGTCCGTTTCATTTCCAGCAGGATGACTGCCCATAAGGTCTGAGTTGTTTAATCCGCTGGCATTTACAAACTTCGCATGTTTTAGACCAAGTTCCTTACCCTTTTTGTTTGCAAAATTAATATAATTCTTTTCGCTTCCTGCTAACAGTTCAGCTAGTGCAACCGTTGCAGCATTACCAGAAAAGATCGCCATCGCTTCATATAATTCTTTTACTGTATAATCTTCGCCTTCAGTCAATCCAATATTGGATAAACCAGGAGCCTTTGAAAGTTCATGAACATAATGATTGATTTTTACTTTTTGGTCCCATGAAATCTTTTTGTCCTTAATAGCTTCTAGTACACTGTACTCCGCCATCATTTTTGACATGCTGGCAACACCCAATACAGCATCCGCATTCTTTTCATAGACAATTTTCCCGGTTTTTGCATCAAGAAGTACCGCAGCCTCTGCTTTTAACCCAAGTGTATCTTCAGCATGAGCGGAACTTGCTTGAAAAGAAAATTGCGATGCAATCAGAGCAACCATCATGGTCAAAATCAGTGTAATCTGGCTGACTTTTTTCAAGTTTCTTTACCTCCAGCTTTCAATTGAATGATTCTATTTTTTTCACTTTTTCTAGTTTATCATAAAAAAAAGTAAAAAAATAGACAGAGGATAGCTCTCTGTCTTCTTTGTATATATTACCAAATTTCATCTAGTTAAAAAGGCTTAGAATTTTGAATAATTAGGTGCTTCTTTCGTAATTTGAATGTCATGCGGATGACTTTCCTGTAGTCCTGCACCTGTCATACGGATGAATTGAGCATTTTCTCTCAATTCGGTTAAATCTTTCGTTCCACAGTATCCCATACCTGAGCGCAGCCCGCCGATTAACTGATATAGGGAATCAGACAAAGGTCCTTTATATGGCAGACGGCCTTCAATTCCTTCTGGTACGAACTTTTTATTATCTTCCTGGAAGTATCGGTCTTTTGAACCTTTTTCCATGGCAGCAACAGAGCCCATGCCGCGATATACTTTAAATCGGCGTCCCTGGAAGATCTCAGTTTCCCCTGGACTCTCAGATACACCCGCTAATAAACTTCCAAGCATCACAGCATGTCCGCCTGCAGCCAGCGCTTTTACGATATCCCCGGAGTATTTAATTCCTCCATCTGCAATGATGGCCTTCCCATATTTCCGTGCTTCAGTAGCACAATCATAGACAGCCGTGATCTGAGGTACCCCTACTCCTGCTACCACACGGGTTGTACATATAGATCCAGGACCGATGCCCACTTTTACTACATCTGCACCCGCTTCTATTAATGCACGTGTAGCTTCAGCTGTAGCCACGTTTCCTGCAATAATATTTACATCCGGGTATTCCTTTTTAATCTGTTTAACAGTATCCAGAACCCCTTGTGAATGTCCGTGAGCGGTATCTACTACAATAACATCCACACTTGCCTTTACAAGTCTCTCTACACGTTTCATCGTGTCTTTCGTAACCCCTACTGCTGCACCAGCAAGCAAACGGCCTTGAGAATCCTTTGCTGAATTAGGAAACTCAATAACCTTTTCAATATCTTTTATAGTAATTAAGCCTTTTAAAACGCCTTCGTCATTGACGAGCGGAAGTTTTTCTATTTTATATCTCTGCAATATTTTTTCTGCCTGTTCCAAATTCGTTCCAACTGGAGCGGTAACTAAATTCTCTTTAGTCATCACATCGGAAATCTTAATTGAATAATCCTGGATAAATCGAAGATCTCGATTAGTAATGATCCCTACTAATCTTAACTCATCATTATTATTCACAATAGGAACACCGGAGATTCGGTATTTTCCCATTAAATGCTCTGCATCAAAAACTTGATGATCTGGAGTAAGGAAAAATGGGTCGGATATAACTCCGCTTTCTGAACGTTTTACTTTATCAACCTGCTCAGCCTGTTGTTCAATCGACATGTTTTTATGAATGATGCCAAGGCCTCCCTGGCGCGCCATCGCTATCGCCATTTCAGCTTCTGTAACAGTATCCATTCCTGCACTTATGATCGGAATATTGATTTTCAGTGTTTCTGTTAATGCCGCCTGAATGTTAACATCCTTTGGCAATACATCTGATTTTGCAGGTACTAATAGAACATCATCAAATGTTAATCCTTCTTTAACGAACTTCGATTCCCACATCTTGTTCCCTCCAGGCTTTAAAAAATATTATTAGTAGGTTATCAATTGGACAAAATACTGTCAAGAAAGAATAGAAATGTTTGATTTTTCAATTTACTTGGAGGTTTTTATATTGGTGCTTAACCAATCCCCCTGGCATGACTTTATCGTATACTTTTCTGCTTCTTATTCACAATCTTTTTTACGCAAATGCTATGAAGCAAAAGAATTTTCGAACAGTGAATCAAAATGCTATGACAACTGCTATCCTTTTATTTATTATATAGAACATGCCCAAAACTATTATGAACAAGCTAAGATCGCACCCCTAACAATAAAACCAAATCTGCTTTTTTATGGATATGGCCAGCTTATTAAAGCATGCCTTCTGACCGTTGACTGTTCATATCCCGAATCCACTTCTGTTTTAGCACATGGAGTCTCTGCTAGAAAAAGAAAAAAGCAGCAATATGAATTTATATTTGATGAAATCAAAATCCAGAAAAACGGGCTCCTAACTCACTTTGCTGAAAAAATGTTTCACATGAAACATCTGGAGGGAGAAAAACTGGTGATGAAGGAGTTATTGCAGGGAGTACCAGAATTAAATACGTTATTTCTATCTTACTATAACGAAAATAATTATTTCCCTCTTGAGAAGGCGATGGATACATATTATCTAACGCCTGAAATCTTGGATCATTACCACATGCCATTTGAACGCTTTAAAGAGTTCCTTACACAAAAAGCAGGAATGTCTATAACCATGGCAGAATCCCCTGAAAAATTAGCACTTGGCTTTCAAGAGAATATTTCTTTCTCTAATCAAGGTGTATTTCGCATGAATAACGAAGCGTCCCAGCTGCAAATATCTGTTAACAAAGAATCCAAATGCTTCATGCTGCCAGAAATACTGATTCATTATCTGCTGTTATACAATCTTAGCATGATTGCCCGTTATGAAACGGAATGGTGGCTGGATCTGCTTAAAACCACCCCTAATTCCGACTTTGCATTCATTAAGAGTTTCTTGCACATCACAGAAAGCAAAGGACCGCAGCTAATAAAACACTGGCTGCATGAGACACATCCATATATGTAAGCGGTCAATGTCTTAACGCTGGGGGTACAGGAGGGCATCTGCCTTTCCTAAGAACCTGTAATAGCGGGGCTGAGGGGAATCATCTATGGCGGAGTAAATTGCAGGGCTCGGGCCTGGAAGTGTACCTCTGATAGCTGAGATTAGGCTGGTGACCGTTGGCGGTGCCGAGAACCATCCTATGCCTGAGTGGATGGGTTACATGTGAGGCTTAAAAATTTTGTTTTTTCCCATCCTCAAATTAAAAATAAAACTTGAAAAAACATTGAAAATTGCGACAGCTGCCAGCTTTTTAAAGTATTTCTGATCTTATTTAAAAGAAGCTATGTTAAACAATCTTGTTGATTTAAGAAATAAAGCAAGGGAACCCTATTCTATGGAGTTCCCTTGTTCCTTAAAGCCACCTAAATGGAATCAGTTATTCAGAGTTTCGAAAATAAATTAAATGGTCTGTCCATTCAGCAAACTCATATATAAAACCTTTCCTTATACATTCATACTCCAATCCGACACTTTCTGCTAATCTAATTGAGGGAGTATTATCAAGGTTTATATGGGCTTCAATTCGGTGAAAATTCAAGTCATTAAAAGCTATATTTAATGCTTCTTCAACTGCCTCTTTTCCGTATCCACTCTTCCAATGTTGATTATGTATTGTGTAACCTATTCTTCCCCATTGAAAATTTTTCCCTAGACAATGTAGAAAAATCTATCATACCAAGGTGCTTATTGTCTTCTTTTCTAAAAATACCAAATATGTGTGCTTTATCATTTAATGCTAATTCTTGATGTTTTGCCACCAAATTGGCGAACCATTCTTCTGTACATTCACTCATATCAATCCTGCCTTTATCGTGCCTATTTTGTGATGGAAATCTACTTTCAAATTCATTAAGCCAATTTCTATAATCAACCCTCTTCAAGGGTCTTATTATTATCCTTTCTGTTTCTGATCTAATAGTAAAATCTTTCAAATAAACACCTCTTAATAATAAGTTAAGTTCCTGACCTGCCACTTTTGAATACGTTACTTTCTGACGTTCTCTTGCTAGGAATGCTTCCCAGACTCATCTCTCAAAATGTCAGCTGATCTATTCCTTAAGGATCCCATGATGCCTAAATCTGTGGATTTATAGTGTGCTGGATTAAAAATTATATCTCCAAATAGTCTTACATCCTATTTATATCCTTCGGTTTTAAAAAAAACACAAAAAAAGACCAGCTATACAGCTGATCTTCGCTTTGCCTGGCAGCGTCCTACTCTCACAGGGGGAGATCCCCCAACTACCATCGGCGCTAAGAGCTTAACTTCCGTGTCCGGGTCCTGAATGGCGATGGCCGGCGGATCTCTTCGTCAGCTTCCCTCACTCCGGTCCTCATG
>NZ_JAFBFI010000036.1 GCF_016909175.1 Peribacillus deserti | reverse complement strand
GTCTGCTTTTCACTGAATTGGATACTTTGACTTGATTGTTCATCAAACAGCACCAACAAGATTTTAGCGTGAAAAGCACCGTTCTCCGCTTTTCTTGTTGTCCAGCTGCGAACTGAAACCTTCGGTCATAAGCCATTCGCCATCAAAAGGCAAGAGCGGCCTTTCGCTGCCGCTCGTCTTATGCCTGCCAGGTGTCTGCTTTTCACTGAATTGGATACTTTGACTTGATTGTTCATCAAACAGCACCAACAAGATTTTAGCGTGAAAAGCACCGTTCTCCGCTTTTCTAATGAAATTTATAAAAAGAGAGTCTATTTGTTGTCACGTGTTTTTTGATTCATGTATAATGAAAACAATTGGAAATGGGACGGGATCACTCACCATAGGAGGACATGAATTTGAAAACAGAAAATAAAATAAAAATTATTTCACTCGGGGGCCAGGGAGAATCAGGGAAAAATATGTATCTGGCAGAAGTAGACGAGGATATTTACATATTAGATGCAGGCCTTATGTATCCTGAGGTTGGAATGTATGGAATAGATGTTGTTATTCCTGATATTTCCTACCTATTAGATAATAAACATAGAATTCAGGGAATCTTCCTGACTCATGGTCATGAAGACCATATTGGAGCACTCCCTTATATACTTAATCAGCTGAAAGTGCCAGTTTACGGCACGAAGCTGACGGTAGAACTGGCAAAGGCAAACTTAAGAGAACATGAATTTAAAGAAGAAGTTCATTTTGAAATAATTGATTCATCATCCACTCTTCAATTCCCGGCAGCTGAAGTTTCATTCTTTAAAACAAATCACAGCATCCCGGATTCCGTGGGAATTTGCATTGATACCCCTCAAGGTGCCATAGTCTACACGGGGGATTTTAAATTTGACCAGGCTGCCTCAGGGTTGTACCAGCCTGAGATTGGCAAAATGGCATCGATTGGCGAAAAAGGTGTGGCTGCTCTGCTTTCTGTGAGCTCTGGTGCCGAAAAGCCGGGATATACCCCTTCTGAAGCAATCGCTGCAAAAGGAATGACGGATGTTTTTTACAATGCGAAAAAACGGATCATCGTTGCCTGTTTTGCATCGCATATTAACCGGATTCAGCATGTGTTTAACGCTGCATCTGAAAATGGAAAAAAAGTCGCGGTAGTGGGCAAAAGCCTTCAGCGGGTATATGAAATTGCGTTATCCAATGGATACCTGGATGTACCTGAGGATATCATCATTCCGATTTCAGAAATTGGAAATTACCCGGATAATCAGGTAGTCGTTCTTGTGACAGGTTCACAAGGTGAGCCCATAGAAGCTTTGCAAAAAATGGCCAAAAAATCACACAAGCAGATTAATATCCAGGAAGGAGATACCGTACTGATCGCAGCCCCCCCTATTAAGGGAGGAGAGATCAATCTCTACAAAACGATGGATATGGTGTACCGGGCAGGAGCAGAAGTGGTATCAGGACGCAAAGTGGTGAATGTACCAGGCCACGGAAGCCAGGAAGAATTGAAAATGATGCTTAACCTGATGAAACCTAGGTTCCTTCTTCCTGTCCACGGCGAGTACCGAATGCTTAAGGCCCATGCGAAGCTGGCCGGTGAGTGGGGACTGTCTAAGGAAAGAATTCTGATCCCTGACAAAGGTGAAGTCGCTGAAATTCAAGGTGAAAGTATAAGTACAACAGGCAAAGTTCCTGCCGGAAATGTATTAATTGATGGAAGCGGAGTCGGAGATGTTGGAAATATTGTTCTGCGCGATCGGCGACTGCTTTCCCAGGATGGTATTTTAATTGTGGTAATCAGCTTAAATAAAGCCCGTAAAGCAATTACTGCCGGCCCTGAAATCATTTCCCGGGGATTTGTTTACGTAAGAGAATCTGAAAAATTAATGGAAGAAGCCACTCATCTTGTAAGAGGGATTGTCCAGAAAAAAGACACTTTTGAATGGGCGAGCTTAAAGCAAGAAATCAGAGAGGGTTTAAATCAGTATTTATATGAGAAAACAAAACGGAGGCCTATGATTCTTCCTATTATCATGGAAGGATAACCGCTCCTCGAAAACCCCTGCCACAATAAATGCGGCGGGGTTTTTTGCTTTTGGCCTTTTAGATGTCCCGTTCACCATTATTCTCTTCTATGGAATGAACTTACACAAAAAAGTTCATACTACCTAATATTAATAGTGAAGGGGAAATGGATATGAATAATGAAGAAAAGACGGCTGAAGGTGAAAAACAGGAGACTGGCAAACATGCATCAAGTTTGATAGAAAAGATCCAGCAGCTCGGCCAGACCGATGTTCCACAGATGTCAAAGGATTCAAAAATTCATTGTTTAACAATTGTAGGGCAGATTGAAGGGCATATGCAGCTGCCTCCGCAAAATAAAACAACCAAATATGAACATGTGATCCCACAAATTGTC
Source organism: Peribacillus deserti (assembly GCF_016909175.1). Lineage (GTDB taxonomy): Bacteria > Bacillota > Bacilli > Bacillales > DSM-1321 > Paraperibacillus > Paraperibacillus deserti. Next base: position 12,952 of record NZ_JAFBFI010000036.1, on the reverse strand, counting down.
GCCATTGAACAAAACCCTAACATAGAAGGGCTTCTGGTTATATTAAATACAGTCGGCGGAGATGTGGAAGCTGGCCTTGCAATCTCAGAAATGCTTGCTTCGCTTTCAAAACCTACCGTTTCGATTGTTCTTGGGGGCGGGCACTCAATCGGCGTTCCGATTGCTGTTTCCTGTGATTATTCCTTGATCGCCGAGACGGCGACAATGACTATTCATCCTATACGCCTGACAGGGTTAGTCATAAATGTGCCGCAATCCTTCGAGTATTTGGATAAAATGCAGGACCGGGTAGTAAATTTTGTTACCAGCCATTCTAATATCTCTGAAGAAAAGTTCAAAGAGCTTATGTTTGCAAGAGGGAATTTAACAAGAGACATTGGGACAAATATTGTAGGATCAGAAGCAGTGGAGTCTGGCTTAATCAATGCCGTAGGCGGAATAGGGCAGGCAATGAAAAAGCTGAATGAATTAATTTCGAAAAGGGCTGTCGGAGAGAACGGCGGAATGATTCAATGATCATTTATACCACTGTACCACAAGAATTAATATTTCATAACGAAGCAGAACAGCCGCCCATCATGATGGAAATTGATTATCGGGGTATTTCCTTACAGGTCCAGTGTCATTCTCCTTTCAGCTTTATGGTCGAGAGAATTTTAAGTACAGATCCTGACCATTTTTTAGATCCTGAAGTACAGCCCGGCACGATTCTTCGGTATTCTCCGTCGGAATTTGCATGATGAAAGCTCGTCTAACCCAGCATTAATATGATATAATTAGCAGTATAATCCATAGGCAGCCATCAGGCTGCTTTCTTTCTAATAATAATGTGTAAGTGATAAGGGCGAAACTTCGGTTCTGCCCTTGCCCGCGAAAAGGCTCGGCGACCGCCGAGTTTTCTTTATTAGTAGAGGAAAGAACAATATTGCTTGGATATCTGAGCCAGGAACTGGCAAGGGTGATATAAGTAAGTAAAGGTGATGCAAATGGCAAAAAGAAAAAGACGATCGAAAAAAAAGTCGAAAGGCTTTAAAGAGACGCTGAAGTTCGAACTAATAGGGCTTATCTTATTCGGATTAGCGGCCATTGCTATGGCAGGACTGGGCAGTGTAGGCAGAGCCATGGTATTGATGGTTCGTCTCTTTATGGGCGAATGGTACATATTATTTTTAATAGGGCTTTGTGTCCTGAGTATTTATTTAATGTGGAAGAGAAAAATGCCCTTTTTCTTTAAACGGCAGCTGATGGGGGTTTATTTTATCACAGCTTCCATCCTCCTTCTCAGTCATGTTACTTTATTTGAATTGCTGTCAGAAGGAGGTCCATTTAAAAAGCCCAGCGTGATTTCTAATACATGGGAACTCTTTTGGATGGAGGTTAAAGGAGAAGCCAGCACCCGGGATTTAGGCGGGGGAATGGTGGGTGCGGTTCTATTTGCGTCAAGCTATTTCTTATTTGACAGCGCAGGAACTAAAATTATAGCCTTTTTGCTGATTATAATAGGATTCGTTCTCATCACAGGCAAAACACTCGGCGATACCATTGGGAAGCTGATTCAGGGGATTGCTGAATTTTTAAGATCCCAGTGGGGAGCCTTCATGGATGACATGAAGTCCTGGCATGGAGAGCGGGCCGAAAAAAGGAGAATCAGACAGGAAGAAGCAGAAGCGGAGAGAGAAGCTTCACATATTACTGAAGTAATTTCGCCTTCACTTACCACTCATTCAGAACCTCTGCCCGAGCCTGAACAGCCAAGAATTATTTCTAATTTTGCCAGCAGGGCGTATGCAGAGGATGATTTGAAAAAATCTGCTTCCGCAGAATCTGAAGAAAAGCCGGCTCCAAAAGGGGCCGTAAAGGATAAAGAGGAAGTCAAGGAAGACCTTTCACCGCCGATCAATTTTACTGAGGTGGAAAATGCAAAATACAATCTTCCGCCGATGTCTCTCTTAACGGTTCCTAAGAAAACCGATCAGAGCGGAGAATTTAAGCTGATTCATGCTAATGCAGCTAAGTTGGAGAAAACCTTTCTAAGCTTTGGTGTAAAAGCGAAGGTCACACAGGTTCATCTCGGTCCAGCGGTTACAAAATATGAAGTTCATCCTGATGTAGGAGTAAAGGTAAGTAAAATTGTGAGTCTGGCGGATGATATAGCGCTCGCGCTTGCTGCCAAAGGCATTAGAATTGAAGCGCCTATTCCTGGGAAATCAGCAGTTGGAATCGAGGTTCCAAATACCGAAGTAGCCATGGTTACATTGCGCGAGGTAATCGATTCGAAAGAGCAAAATAAACCAGACTCCAAACTGCAGATCGGGCTGGGCAGGGATATTGGCGGTGACGCCGTTCTTGCAGAGTTAAACAAAATGCCTCACTTGCTGGTTGCCGGAGCAACAGGCAGCGGGAAATCTGTTTGTATTAACGGAATTATAACCAGTATATTGATGAGAGCAAAGCCGCATGAAGTTAAAATGATGATGATTGACCCCAAAATGGTCGAGCTGAACGTCTATAACGGGATTCCCCATCTGCTGGCGCCTGTAGTAACGGATGCTAAGAAAGCATCACAGGCGTTAAAAAAGGTAGTTGGGGAGATGGAGCGGCGCTATGAATTATTTTCCCATAGCGGAACCCGCAACATTGAAGGATACAATGAATCCATCAAAAGGCATAATGCAGAGAGCGAGAGTAAACAGCCGCTGCTTCCTTATATTGTTGTAATTGTGGATGAGCTCGCGGATTTAATGATGGTCGCTTCTTCTGATGTCGAAGATGCCATTACCCGACTGGCCCAGATGGCACGTGCCGCAGGAATTCACTTAATTATAGCGACCCAAAGGCCGTCAGTAGATGTTATAACTGGGGTCATCAAGGCCAACATCCCTTCGAGAATTGCATTTAGTGTTTCCTCCCAAACCGATTCTCGTACCATTCTCGACATGGGGGGCGCCGAAAAGCTGCTGGGAAGAGGGGATATGCTATTCCTGCCAGTTGGAGCCTCTAAGCCGGTCAGGGTGCAGGGAGCCTTCCTATCTGATGAGGAAGTGGAAGAGATCGTAAATTATGTGATTTCCCAGCAGAAAGCTCAGTACAATGAAGCAATGATCCCTGATGAAATCCCGGAAGCATCTGGTGAAGTGGATGATGACTTGTATGATGATGCCGTACAGCTGGTTGTCGAAATGCAGACCGCATCTGTCTCTATGCTTCAAAGACGCTTTAGAGTAGGATACTCCCGTGCCGCTAGATTGATTGATGAGATGGAATTACGGGGAATTGTTGGACCATATGAAGGCAGCAAGCCAAGAACGGTATTAGTAGCAAAAGATCAGAATGAAGCACATTCTTCATAAAAAAAGCGCGGGGCTGTTTGCGCTGGACAATTTATATAAGTTCAAGTTTCTTTATTCTCGCACTATGTTAATCTTCGCTGCATTCAACAGGCAAGTTTAACAGAGCTTATATATTTTTACTTTAGAGGGGGGGAACCCCTCTTTTTTTATGCGTTTACTAAATTTTCTGCATAATTCGACAGCATATAAACAAATTTATTTCAACTATTTATTTATTCAAAAAAAAGTGATAAAGTATATTCGATTAGTAGAAAAGATAGAAATCAGAGGTCTGATGACTAGGACAATGTCTTTGGAGGAACGTTTATGCCTATTAAGATGGATAATCGGCACTTGTATCTGCAAGTTATCGACAGAATTAAACAAGATATTGAAGCAGGAGTCTATAAAGAGAAAGAAAAACTGCCTTCTGAATTCGATCTTGCGAAGCAGCTGGGAGTAAGCCGTGCAACACTTAGGGAAGCTCTGAGAATTCTTGAAGAGGAAAACGTAATCATCCGCCGCCATGGCGTGGGGACATTTGTCAATGGCAAGCCTTTGTTTACATCAGGGATAGAACAGCTTAACAGTGTGACTGGAATGATTAGGAATGCTGGCATGAATCCTGGTACTATTTTCCTAGATTCATATACTCAGGAGCCGACAGAGGAAGACCAGCGAAAATTATCGCTTGGGAAAGATGATGAGATGTCCGTTATTGAGCGTGTCAGGACAGCCAATGGAGAGCCTGTTGTTTATTGCATTGATAAAATTTCAGAAAGCATTCTGAAGCCTGACCTTTCACGCAGGGAGGAATCTCTATTAGCCCTGATTGAACAGGAGTCTTCAATTACAATTACATACGCCATTGCACATATTGAGCCGATCGGTTATCACGAAAAAATATCGCCGATTCTCAATTGTGACCCTGAAACGGCTCTCCTTGTACTGAAACAGACGCACTATGACGGACAGGACAATCCGGTCCTCTTTTCGGTTAACTACTTCAAGGCTGATAAATTCAGCTTTCATGTCCTCCGGAAGAGGGTATGAAGCGGTAGATCCTGAAATATCTTTATTTTCTACTAATTCACAAAAATTTGGGAGGTATTATCCTTGAAAAAGCGTAAATTTGGTTTGGCACTGTCGCTTGTATTGGCTGCTGGAACTATGCTTGGTGCTTGTGGCAAGAAAGAAGAATCAAACGGTTCTGTTGGCGGTAAGAAGGAAGCGTTCACAGTTGGTATGGTAACAGATGTCGGCGGTGTTGAAGACAAATCGTTTAACCAATCTGCTTGGGAAGGTTTAACAGCATTTGGTAAAGACAACGGCCTGAAACAGGGTAAAAACGGGTATCATTACCTTCAATCAAAGCAAGATTCTGACTATATAACAAATCTTAATACATTAGCTCGCCAAGACTTTGACCTTGTATACGGAATTGGTTTCTTAATGAAGGATGCAGTAACAAAGGTTTCTGAACAGCGTAAAGATACTAAATTTGCAATCGTAGATGAAGTGGTTGAAAATTCAAACGTTGCGAGCATAACTTTTAAAGAGCATGAAGGATCATTCCTTGTTGGTGTTGTAGCTGGTCTAACAACTAAATCTAACAAAGTTGGATTCATCGGCGGCGTGCAGATGCCGTTAATCGAAAAATTCGAAGCTGGATTTAAAGCAGGCGTTATGTCTGTTAATCCAAAAGCTGAAGTTCTTCAAAAATACACAGGTAACTTCGATAAGCCGGCAGACGGCCGTGCAACAGCGGATTCTATGATTAAATCCGGTGCAGATGTTATTTTCCACGCAGCTGGCGGTACCGGCGAAGGTATGATTGAAGAAGTAAACTCAGTAAAACAAAAAGATCCTAACAAAGCTGTATGGGCAATCGGTGTAGATAAAGACCAGGCTTACCTTGCACCAGAAGCAGTTCTTACTTCAATGGTTAAACGTGTTGACTTAGCAGTTGCAGACGTTGCCAAGAAAGCTAAAGAAGGCAACTTCCCTGGCGGCGAGAAGATTGAATACGGTCTAGACCAAAGTGGTGTAGGAATTGCAGAAACAAAAGATAATCTTTCTGATGACGTATTAAAAGCAGTTGAAGAATGGACTGCGAAAATTAAATCTGGAGAAGTAAAAGTTCCAAGTACTCCTGCAGAATTGAAAAACTTTAAATAATACTTTAATACTTCTATCATACCAGGAATAAAGGGCTGGCAAGGCCAGCCTTCTATTCCTTTATTTTTGGCCAAAGGCTCATAGAAATCAAATGAAAGACTGTAATTTTATTACAGTTTTTCCTTTGGCTTTTAACTTAAATAAAAGGTACAAGGAAAGTTGTCACTTATAAATTTTTTACTTCGATCATAAGGAGATGAAAACCGGATGGATTACGTTATTGAAATGCTGAATATCCGAAAAGAGTTTCCAGGGATAGTCGCGAACGATAACATCACCCTACAGGTAAAAAAAGGAGAAATCCATGCTTTACTTGGCGAAAATGGAGCAGGGAAGTCCACATTAATGAATGTGCTGTTTGGACTTTACCAGCCTGAACAAGGTGAAATTCGCGTTAACGGAAACCGCGTTAATATAACAGACCCTAATGTTGCAAATAAGTTAGGAATCGGTATGGTTCATCAGCATTTCATGCTGGTAGACAAATTTTCGGTAACCGAGAACATTATTCTTGGCAGCGAACCATCAAAAGCAGGACAAATCAATATGAAGGAAGCTATTATGGGCGTCAGGCAGCTTTCAGAACAGTATGGGCTGAGCGTTGACCCAAACGCTAAAATTTCGGATATATCCGTCGGCATGCAGCAGCGTGTCGAAATTTTGAAAACGCTGTACCGCGGTGCGGAAATCCTTATTTTTGATGAGCCTACCGCTGTTTTGACACCTCAGGAAATTAAAGAGCTAATTGCTATCATGAAAACGCTGATAAAAGAAGGCAAATCTATTATTCTCATTACTCATAAGCTTAAAGAAATTATGGATGTTTGTGACAGGGTTACTGTTATCCGCAAGGGTGTCGGCATAGGAACAGTAAATGTACCAGAAACTAACCCAAATGAACTGGCGAGCCTTATGGTAGGCCGTGATGTAGTATTTAAGACGGTTAAAAAAGATGCGAACCCTAAGGAAACTGTATTGGATATACAGGATCTTGTAGTGAAGGATTCAAGAGGAGTTGCTTCTGTCAACGGCCTTTCTCTGAATGTAAAAGCAGGTGAGATCGTAGGAATCGCCGGAGTTGACGGGAACGGCCAGAGCGAGCTGATTGAAGCAATCACCGGCTTGAAAAAGTCTGAATCTGGAAAAGTCTCCCTTAATGGCAAAGAAATTCAGAACATGAGCCCAAGAAAGATTACGAGATCTGGAATAGGCCATATTCCACAGGACAGGCATAAACACGGCCTGGTACTCGACTTCCCTATTGGTGAAAATATGGTGCTTCAGACATACAATCAGCAGCCGTATTCTAAGAATGGGATCTTAAACTATAAAAATATTTATGAGAAAGCTAGAACACTAATTAAGGATTTTGATGTTCGTACTCCATCCGAATACACGCTTGCACGGGCTTTATCAGGCGGGAACCAGCAAAAGGCGATCATCGGCCGTGAAGTGGACCGTGATCCCGATTTATTGATAGCTGCTCAGCCGACGCGTGGATTAGATGTAGGTGCTATTGAGTTTGTTCATAAGCGGCTGATTGAACAGCGGGACAGGGGCAAAGGTGTTTTGCTTGTATCCTTTGAGCTTGACGAAGTTATGAACGTAAGTGACAGAATTGCTGTTATATATGAAGGAAAGATTGTAGCCATTGTGAATCCGAAGGAAACGACGGAACAGGAGCTCGGGTTATTAATGGCAGGCAGTACGGCAGGCAAGAAAGCAGGTGAAGAAGCAAATGTCTAAAAGATTAATAAATATCATCGTACCAATCATCGCGGTTATTCTTGGGCTGCTTGCCGGGGCCATTATCATGATGATAACGGGCTATAACCCGGTAGATGGTTTCTCTGCACTATTTTATGGCATGTTTGGAGAAGTTTTTTATGCCGGTGAAACAATCAGGCAGCTTACTCCTTATATATTATCAGGACTTGCGGTTGCCTTTGCTTTCCGGACAGGCCTATTCAATATCGGGGTAGAAGGTCAAGTGCTCGTTGGCTGGCTTGCTTCTGTCTGGGTGGGGCTCGCATTTGATCTTCCGAAAATTATTCATCTGCCGCTGGCTATTCTTGCAGCTGTAGCTGCTGGAGCTATGTGGGGCTTTATTCCAGGCTTCCTGAAAGCCCGCTTCAAGGTTCATGAAGTTATTGTAACCATCATGATGAACTATATTGCCCTGCATGTAGTTAACCATATTATTCGTACGGTTTTAACAAAAGGAGCTGAGCGTACGCCTGACGTGCCGCAATCTGCTTTGCTTAAATCGCCGATGCTGGAACTTATGAGTGATTACTCAAGACTTCACTGGGGAATCTTGATTGCCTTGTTTGGAGCATTTTTAATGTGGTTTATTCTCGAGAAAACAACAAGGGGTTATGAGCTTAGATCTGTCGGATTTAATCATCATGCCTCTGAATATGCGGGAATGAACGTTAACCGCAATATTATTTTATCCATGGTCATTTCAGGAGCATTTGCTGGAGCAGCCGGAGCTATGGAAGGGCTGGGAACATTCGGATACGCATCGATCAAGGGCGGTTTTACAGGAATCGGCTTTGACGGAATCGCCGTTGCTTTGCTTGGCGGAAATACAGCGGTAGGCATTATCCTGGCAGCCATTCTATTCGGGGGCTTGAAGGTTGGAGCACTGAATATGCCGCTGGAAACAGGTATTCCTACTGAACTGGTCGATATAATTATCGCTCTTATCATTTTCTTTATCGCTTCAAGCTATATCATTCGCTGGGCATTGACGCGAAATTCTAAGAAGGGGGTGAAGTAAGTGGATTTCTTTCAGGTTCTTCAAATTATCATTCCCTCAATGATCTTCCTTGCTGCACCGCTTATTTTCACAGCACTTGGAGGCGTCTATTCAGAAAGATCCGGAGTTGTTAATATAGGACTGGAAGGTTTAATGGTGATCGGCGCATTTTCAAGCGTTGTGTTTAACTTAACCTTCGCTGATACATTTGGGGCGTTGACTCCTTGGCTGTCCCTGCTGGTCGCAATCGCAGCTGGTGTAATCTTTTCGATTTTACATGCTGTAGCTTCCATTACATTTAAGGCGGATCATACAGTCAGCGGTGTGGCCTTGAACTTTCTAGCAGTAGGTCTTTCCCTGTTCCTTGTAAAAATCATGTATGATAAAGGGGAAACAGACCGTGTTGCTGAAGGCTTTCATAAAGTGGATATCCCGCTATTAAAGGATATCCCTGTTATAGGTCCATTGTTCTTTACAGATGCTTATTATACTTCCTATGTTGCGATCGCTGTGGCGGTTCTGGCATGGTATGTATTATTTAACACTCCATTCGGACTACGTCTTCGTTCAGTAGGCGAGCATCCAATGGCTGCAGATACTATGGGAATCAATGTAACTAAAATGAGATATATCGGTGTTCTTATTTCAGGCGGCTTCGGCGGTTTTGGCGGTGCCGTATTCGCTCTTACAGTTACAGGCTACTTTGGCCATACCACGATCAGCGGACAAGGGTTTATGGCACTTGCTGCTATGATCTTCGGTAAATGGCATCCGATTGGTGCACTGGGTGCCGCTCTATTCTTTGGATTTGCGCAAAGTTTGAGTATTGTAGGTTCAGGTCTTCCGTTCTTTAAGGAAATTCCTAACGTTTACCTGCTTATTGCTCCTTATGTGCTGACGATATTAGCGTTAACAGGATTTATCGGCAGAGCGGATGCACCTAAAGCTTCCGGTTTGCATTATGAAAAAGGAAAAAGATAATAACTATTTGAAGAAGCTCAGAACCTTTCAGGTTTTGAGCTTCTTTTTTGCGGGAAAGAAAGCATTCAGGGTCTGCCTGGATAATTTCACGTGTATAATGAGAGTGAATGAGAAAAATTGGTTAAAATAGTCTTAATGAGAAAAAATAGGTTATGATAATGATATTATTTTTAATCGGTCTTTAAAAGGAGGACTATTCTTTTGGCTATAATCAACGAAGTGATCAAACAAAAGCAAGGCTATAAACTTCATATTGTCAATACCGGCAAATATAAAACAAATACCTTTGTATGGAAAATGAAGGCTCCGCTGCAAAAGGAAACAGTAACGTTAAGGTCTCTTTTCCCTTATGTTCTGCAGAGCAATACAAAAAACTATCCCTCCACAACTGTTTTAAGGTCTCATTTGGATGATCTGTATGGAGCCAGTTTGTATGTGGACCTTTCAAAAAAGGGCGAATATCATATTATTACGTTTACCGTGGAAATAGCCAATGAAAAATTCCTCACAGATCCGGCTCCGCTTTTGGAAAAAGGAATGGGCCTTCTGGCAGAGGTATTGTTCAATCCGAATGCCTCCCATAACTCGTTTGATGAAAGTACAGTTAATAATGAAAAGCGCACATTAAAGCAAAGAATTCAATCTTCACATGATGATAAAATGCGCTATTCGGCTAACAGGCTGGTACAGGAAATGTGCCAGAACGAGCCATATGCACTTGATCCCAACGGCGAGCTTAAGGATATAGATGCCATCACACCTGAATCCCTTTATCAATACTACAAGCAGGCTCTGGCTCAGGATGAGCTTGATTTTTATGTAATCGGAGATGTACAGGAAAGTGAAGTGGAAAAGGCGGCTGAGCAGTTATTTAAGCTGCAGGAACGAACTCCTGAATCCGCAGGGGAAACCGCGAAAAAAGAAATAAAAGAAGTAAATGAAGTGATTGAAAGACAGGATATTAAGCAAGGGAAGCTGAATATCGGCTATCGCACCAACATTGTCTATGGTGACAGCAAGTACTATGCTCTCCAGGTTTTTAACGGAATTTTTGGCGGTTTTTCACATTCAAAGCTTTTTATTAATGTGCGGGAAAAAGCAAGCCTTGCCTATTACGCATCAGCACGGGTTGAAAGCCATAAAGGCCTCCTGATGGTCATGTCAGGAATAGAAAACAAAAATTACGACCAGGCGGTTACGATCATCAAAGAGCAGATGGAAGCGATGAAAAACGGTGACTTTACGGAGGACGAAATTTCGCAGACAAAAGCGGTAATCCGCAATCAAATGCTTGAAACGATTGATATCGCCCGCGGTTTGGTAGAGATTCTTTACCATGGTGTAGTTTCTGGGGTTCCCGTAGAAATGGACGAGTGGCTGGAGAAAACCGACGCAATTACGCACGGCGAAATTGTAGAAGCAGCCAAGGAGATTGAACTGGATACGATTTACTTCTTGACCGGAATGGAGGGACAATAACATGGAGAAAATACCGTTTGCCCAGCTGGATGAAGAACTATATTATGAAAAGCTTGATAATGGCCTGAGTGTATATGTTCTGCCTAAAAAAGGGTTTAATAAGACGTATGCAACATTTACGACCAAGTATGGATCGATTGATAATCATTTTAAGCCGCTAAATAAGGATGAAAAGATTCAGGTTCCGGATGGAATCGCTCATTTCCTGGAGCATAAGCTGTTCGAAAAAGAGGACGGCGATGTGTTTCAGCAATTCAGTAAACAGGGCGCATCTGCAAATGCCTTTACTTCCTTCACAAGAACAGCGTATTTGTTCTCATCCACGTCTGATGTGGAGAAAAATCTTGAGACTCTTATCGATTTTGTACAGGATCCATATTTTACAGAAAAGACGGTTGAAAAGGAAAAGGGAATCATCGGACAGGAAATCGATATGTATGATGATAACCCAGACTGGCGCCTGTATTTTGGACTGATCGAAAATATGTATAAAAGCCACCCGGTTAAGATAGATATAGCCGGAACAATTCCGTCCATTGCGGAAATTACAGATCAGTTGCTGTATAAGTGCTATGAAACATTCTACCATCCAAGCAACATGCTTCTGTTCGTGGTAGGTCCTGTGGATGTTGAAAAAACCATGAATCAGATAAAAGAAAATCAATCTCGGAAAGACTATAAAGACCAGCCGGAAATTGAGCGCAGTTTCCCTGAGGAGCCAGCCCAGGTTGCGGAAAAGAGAAAAGTGCTCAAAATGAATGTGCAGACTTCAAAATGCCTTGTCGGAATTAAGGCGATTGATACCGATCAATCCGGCAGCGACATGCTGAAAAACGAATTGGCTGTCAATGTTCTGTTAGATATGCTATTCGGCAAAAGCACCAAAACCTATGAAGAGCTGTATAACGAAGGGTTGATCGACCAGACTTTCTCTTTCGATTATACCCAGGAATTCGGATTTGGGTTTGCGATGATCGGCGGCGATACGAATAATCCGGATCAATTAGAAGAGAAATTGAGAGGTTATCTTCTTGCTGCGCGAAACGGAGAAGGCTTAAACGAAGACGCTCTCAGCCGCACAAAAAAGAAAAAAATTGGCGCTTTTCTCAGAGCATTAAATTCCCCTGAGTACATAGCAAACCAATTTACCAGATATGCTTTCAACGAAATGAATTTATTCGATGTACTGCCGGTTCTCGAACAAATCACATTTGATGATATCAAAAACACGGCTCAAAGACTTATCGACGATAGCCGGATGACGGTCTGCCAGGTAGTCCCGAAATAGCCTGCTGAAAGAAGCCCGCTCACGGCTTCTTTTTTTCGCTTTCATACATTGACTTTAACATTTCTGCATGGGTAAAGTTAGACAATAAGGATCGGATTTAGGGGGAACATTAAAAATGGAACAAAAATATGTGTTAATCACAGGTGCAAGCGGAGGAATAGGACGCTCCATTGCTCAAAAACTGGCAGCAGACGGCTATTCCCTATATCTGCATTATAATAAAAACGAACAAGCAATCATGGAGATGATGTCTGAACTAGCTTCCTCCAATGTAGAATTGATTCCAATTCAAGCGGATTTATCCTCTAAGGACGGATACCGTAAGCTTGCAGAGAACATCTTTTCCCTGGATGCCATTGTGCTAAACAGCGGCAGCAGTGCCTACGGACTTATAACCGATATGGAAGAAGAGCTTGTAGAAGCAATGGTCCAGCTGCATGTGACCAGCCCTTTTCTTATCGGAAAAATGCTCTTGCCCAAACTCATGAACAAAAAGCATGCATCCATCGTCGCCATCACCTCGATATGGGGACAAACAGGCGCATCCTATGAAGTCCTCTATTCCATGGTAAAAGGAGCCCAAAACGCCTTCGTAAAAGCACTCAGCAAAGAGCTCGCACCATCCCGCATCCGCGTAAACGGCATAGCACCCGGCGCCATCTCCACCCCCATGATGGAAGAATTCAGCCCAGAAGACCTTCAGCACCTGCAGGCAGAGATCCCCATGGGACGAATGGGACTACCGCATGAAATAGCCGAAACCACCGCATTCCTCCTGTCAGAAAAAGCATCCTACATAACAGGGCAAATAATAGGAGTAAATGGGGGATGGTATACATAGAAAAGCGGAGGACGGTGCTTTTCAAATGAGACTTATATGTTCACTATGATGAAGCCTTCCCGTTTATGTACGTCGCTTACTGAAAAGCAGAC
>NZ_JAFBFI010000035.1 GCF_016909175.1 Peribacillus deserti | reverse complement strand
CTCCTAGCCGTAAGATCAGTATGGACAGGAAACCCATTTTCATATTCTGTGGTGCAGCAGTGCTGCATGATTGGCTAACGGGTGCGTTAGTTAAATAAGGAAGGGCTGCTGTTGCAGTTCTTGTTTGTTGTTCCACTAAACGGGTGTTCAGAGAAGGAAATGACTCTATAATGTCGAATTAGAGATGTTGGAGCATATTTTGAAAAACAACATTGTTTGTAGAAGAAAATATAAATGAAGAAGTTTTGAATTGTAGGAGGGTGGGATGGATTGTATTTAGCTGCCGTAGGAGTGTATTCATTCTTTCTATCCTTGAGCGGACTTGTCTTCACTAAAATTCTAAAAAATTTCAACTAAACTGAACATATGGCAAAGGGGTTGATGTACGTGTGTAAAAAAGTTGTGACTTGGATAGTAACAGCTGTTCTTTTGTTGGGCTTGGCGGCTTGCAGTAATGAAGCTGAAACAGCACCTGCTAAAGATGAAAAGTCGAAAGTGCAATCGCCAATTGACACTCCCGAATTCGTAAAAAACAAAGATATAGACAAGATTGAATGGGATAAACCAGCTGTTACATTCATGACGAATACCAACAGCGAAATGCTTGGAATCCCAAACAAGCTGGGTGTGCTCGGTCCTGGATTGAAAAAAGGGGAAATACAAAAACTGATGTGGCACTTCTGGGGGAAAGAACGGGGAGAAATGACTGTCGTAGGATACCATAGAAAGTCATCTGCCGTTCACCCGGTTTTATGGGATGTTGATACCAAAAGCTCTTATTGGAAAGCTGGAAGAATAAGCGGTCAAAATAATGGCGCAGATGCCCATATGCCTTCTAATGTGTTATTGCATGAATCCGGAACATGGGCGTTTCTGGTTTATCTAGATGACCAATTATTTGATACCCTTGTGTTGGAAGTAGGAGGAAACGGGCTGACGAGCAAAAAAGAGGAATATCCGCTTACACCGACCTTCAAAACTGAAGGAGAAGTGTTGAGAGGGCTTGAAGGACGAATAGGGATCAATAATTCCCCAGGCATACAATAAAGTTTTGTGGCACTTCTGGGGCAACCCATCTGAAATAAAGGGAACATTTAAAGTAATAGGCACCAATTTGAATACTGGAAAACAGGAGTCCGTTTTGTTAGTAAATCCAGAAAGTAAGGAAAAAATATGGGAATATGAGGGAATTATACTCAGCCCAATTTAGGAGCTGCCAACTGAGTTGGTTTAAATTCTTGGATATTGTTAAGTACCGAAGTGATAATGCATGAATCTTATAGTGCATTGAGAACGTATAAATATTAAAATTTCGATTGTTTGACCAACGAAGAATCATATAGAAAAGGAGGTAACTTGTTTGGGAATAGCTATTCTTATTATTTCAATTCCTTTCTTTATTTTCGCTATCATACTATCGAAAGGAAAAGGAGCATCAATACTTGCTGGTTATAATACAATGTCTGACAGTGAAAAGGCTCAATACAATGAAGTAGCTTTGTGCAAATTTATGGGGAACATTATGTATGGTATTAGCTTTAGCATAATATTATTTGCATTGAGTGAGATGTTAGAAAAGCAAGGTTTATTTATTATTGGTCTTATTCTACTTTTTACTCTAATTATTTTTGCGTTGGTGTGTTTCAATACAAGAGACAGATTCAAAAAGAAGTTTAATGATAATGGAAAGAGGACTTCACATATAGAGTCCTGAATTTATTAATATAATCAACAATGTTCATTAACATAGCCTAAAAATAAAAAGGGAACTTAAATATTTGGAGTTCCCTTTTTTGAATAAAACCACGAATATTAAAAAAATTGGAAGTCGGTCTGAAACAAAGTAACAGTTCTTCAAGGTGACTGATAAAAGTGAAAAAAGGGAAGAAAATTTTTCCAAAAAGCGTGAAAATATGTTCCTTATAAACGAAATTCTTGTTCAACTAACGGGTGCGTTAGTTCAACAGATAATAGAAATAATGACTCAAAATAGAACATTTATAATTTACTATTATCAACATAATTGGTTTAGCACAGCTAATAAGAACGACTATTAAGTGATCCTTTTGCTCAATTAGTGGGTTAATTCGGTATTTGTTTAGGAACCGTATGCCAGGCATCAATAGGATAATTATTTAGTAATAATCCAACGGCTTAAAAATTTATAGGATTTCCTAATTTTTTTGCTTTCCCTTTATACACTGAAAATAAAATATAATTCTTCCTGTCAAGAACAGATTCAAATTGTGCATCTACATATAGCTGCTTTCCAAAGCCTTCGATTTTCCCATCGTCTGCTAGCTCTTTTTTAGCCCAGTTTTCAAACTGATTGTTAGTTGGATTAGTGATGACTAAAAGGAGGAGAAGCAATACAGCAAGGTAAAGGACGAGCCTTTTTTTCTTTCTTTTCATATTTTATGATCCCCCAGTTTTTAATTAGATAACTATCCACTATAGCTTGTTATTATTCCTTAACATAACAAATGATATATCTAACCTAAGCGATGTTCTTCCTGGAACATCGGCTTTTGTTCTTTTATAAACAGTAAGCTAACGTCACCACTACACATAATTATAGATTGAGAAGGTTTTAACTAAAACTATCGGGTGCGTTAGTTGAAATCGAGACAAAAAATAAACCCTGCCGAAGCAGGGTCCGTACTATAGTTTTAATCGTTGACTAACCCACCAATCTATATGATCTAAATTAAAGACAATCATATTGTTAATAGGTCTAAGATGAGGTATATCTTTATTTAGAATAAGTTCGTGGACTTGCTTCTCAGTAAGCGGATAGCCTGCTGAAGCAAGATAAACGATTAAATTTTGAATCCCATAGATCTTTCTCAATCCTATCACCTCCCGCCAAGTTCTCTTTGGTATAAAGAAAGCTCAGCAGGAGGTATTAAGAAGAAGGAAGATAGGTATATATACCCTTTTCTACTAAAATGTAATCTCACAGCGACTTTGGGAACTGATAATAACGACTAGTTTAACTAACGGGTGCGTTAGTTAAAGGTCCACAGCTGCCGAATTGGTGGCTTTTTGCTTACTGAACTAATTAGGCAGACTACAAAGGAGTATTAATATTTTTAACGAATACTTACTTATATAAATGCTTATATTAAAATTCTTTTCATAAAACAGTGAAAATTAAAGGAGCTGATAAAGTTGACACCGGATACTAAAATTAAGGAACAAACTATTTTTCATCACATTGGAAATAAAATCAAAACAGAAGATAGAGAGATTAATATAATTACTAGGTTAGAAGAACCGCTATTAGTAATTTTAGGAAACGTTTTGAGCGATGAAGAATGCGATGAGCTAATTATGTTGTCAAAAGACAAAATGCAGCGTTCAAAAATTGGAGCAACACGAGATGTCAATCAGATTAGAACAAGCAGTGGTATGTTTTTTCAAGAAAATGAAAACAACACTATTATCAAAATCGAAAAAAGAATATCGTCTATTATGAACATACCCATTGAACATGGCGACGGAATTCAAATACTTAAATATACTCCTGGTCAAGAGTATAAAGCTCATTTTGATTTTTTTTCACCAATAAGTGGAGCAAGTATCAATAATAGAATTAGCACAATCGTAATCTACTTAAATGATGTGGTGCAAGGTGGAGAAACTTTTTTTCCTAAACTAAATTTTTCAGTATTCCCTCAAAAGGGTATGGCGGTATATTTCGAATACTTCTATAACGATACAGAATTAAACGAGCAAACATTACACGGCGGAGCACCAGTTATTACTGGGGAAAAATGGGTTGCAACACAGTGGATGAGGAGACAACGAGTAAGATAAACACAAGAGTTCTTTTAAATTAAGCTCTGTTAATGATTGCTGTAGATTGTTTCTTCATATTTTTACAATCACTGTTACTTTAATAGGTGGTTATAATGCAGAAACTCGTTTAATGTTAGGTGCTTGAACATCCAGCTGTATTTTTCCAGGCAACTTTGGTGTAAAATGGGGCAGGTTAGATTTGCGGTACATTTTAACATTCTAGAGGTGGTTTTAGTTATGCAGCAATTACAATTTGAAGCGTCTTGGGACAAAGCATTAGCTGTTGAAGACCGACAAAAAATAGAAAGTATCTTTAGTGAAACAAAACATTTAAACATTTCCGGCATTCTTTGCTCTCCTATACGAGAAGCAATCAACCATAAAGAGGCACTCCTTGTGTCTGTTTTGATCCATAACTTTACGGACGATACGCTTTCTTTAAATAAGGCAAGATTACTTTACAGCGTTCAGGGAGAGGTCATTGCAGATAAGGTATTCACTTTACCTTCGCTTGCTGTCTCTTCCCAAGTGAGTATGCCCTGGACCTTTATATTTCCAAGGGGTAGTTATATACCACACACTACTTTTGAGAATGGGCGATTAGAAATACTTTAAATCCGCTTTTCCTATTTTTTATATTGAATGTTTTTCTCCAAAATATAGTGAATTAACTGGAGGCTGTTTGATAGACCCAAGGGATTAACCCTCTTTTTTTAGAGTATCTTGAACTAACGGGTGCGTTAGTTGAGGAAGATTGGGCAGCTGCGGCGGCCTTTTTTTGTTTACTCAAACGGGGCAGATTAGTAATAGAAAAACATTTGAATTTAATTGTATAACGCATAATATTGAGGTGATTTGGGTTAAAAGGCATTCCAAAGATGAGGGAAATAGTGCTAGATGATCTCTGATTAAACTTGATTTATGGCAGTAAATAATATAAATAGATCCACTTATCCTTCATTTCACCAGTTATGAAGGACAGGTGGCTTTCCGTAATTAAAAATCTCCTATTTTATCGTTTTTATGAATATCTTCCGTTCCTGCATCTAATGCAGTCATGTAATATTCGCATTTATGATTTATGAGATCCATTGTCTTATTTAGTTCTTCCAACTGTGCTTCTACAGCAGCTTTTCGCTCCAAGAACATGTTATATCTTTGCTGCAAGGTTGAATCGCCTTCAGAACACCATGCAATGAAACCTTTAATTTCCTTAATTGGCATCCCGGTAGATTTTAGACATTGAATAACTTTTAAGGATTGAATATCGGATTCTTTAAACAATCGGGTTCCACTGGGGGCACGTTCTACAAAAGGCATTAGGCCCTCTTTGTCGTAGTACCTTAAGGCATAAACTGTAAGATTTAATTCTTTTGCAACTTCGCTGATAGAATACGTCACCGTTATTTATCTCCATTTCTTCTTGTATAGACTTCGAGTTAGCTCTATGTTTTGAGAGCATTCTCTCATGCCATCTACCGAATGTCAAAAGTTTTTACTAGTTTATTTTATTGATAGGTTATCACTTGACCTAGAGTTAACTAGAGGGATTATTCTAGTTTTGCAAGAGAAAAAGGGAGTAAAGGGAAAAGGGAAGTTAAATATCTATACTCCGTAAAAATCCATTCTCTTGAAATATCAAATTTGGAGGTTTACACAATGATAATAGCTAAAGCGCGAGCAGTCGATGGTCCAGACAAAACGTTTAGAGCGGCTGAAATTAAAAGACGTGACCTTGATTTACATGATGTTCTAATTGAAATTAAATATGCAGGCATATGTCATTCTGACATCCACACTGCTCATGGTGAATGGGGCCCTGTGAACTATCCTCTTGTACCTGGACACGAGGTCGCGGGAATTGTCACAGATGTTGGAGCCGAGGTAACAAAGTATAAAGTGGGTGACCGAGTTGGGGTTGGGTGTATGGTTGACTCCTGTGGTGAATGTGTGAACTGCCGTAAAGGAGAGGAACAATACTGTCTAAAAGGAAATGTCCCTACCTACGCTGGTGTTGATAAATACGGTGAGCCAACTCAAGGTGGCTATTCTACCCATATTGTTGTAACTGAGGACTTTGTAGTTAGAATTCCAGATAATATTGAACTTGATGCTGCAGCACCATTACTGTGTGCAGGCATTACGACATATTCTCCATTAAACCATTGGGGAGCTGGTCCAGGTAAGAAAGTAGCAGTTGTTGGTATGGGAGGTCTTGGACATATGGCTGTCAAGATTGCACATGCCATGGGTGCGGAAGTTACTGTACTGTCACAAACATTGAGTAAAAGAGAAGATGGTTTGCAATTTGGTGCAGAAAACTACTATTCCACCAGCGACCCGAAAACATTTGACAAACTTGCCGGATCCTTTGACTTAATTATTAACACGGTAAGTGCAAAGCTTGACATGGATGCTTATTTTGGACTTCTAACTCTTGACGGCACTTTGGTAAACGTCGGTGCGCCTGCAGAGCCTTTGTCAGTAAATGTGTTCTCTCTCATCGGTCATCGCCGTTCATTTGCAGGTTCAATGATTGGCGGCATCCGTGAGACACAGGAGATGTTGGAGTTCTGTTCAAAACATAACATTGTTCCTAAGATTGAAGTCATATCAGCCGACCAAATTGACGAAGCCTATAAACGTGTCTTAGCGTCGGATGTCAAGTATCGGTTCGTAATTGACATCAGTACAATGTGAGCTGCGTAAACGTTAATTCTGAAAATACTCAAGGATGTCCCGAGATAAGCTTTTGGGACATCTTTTTTAGCTCTTTATATTGATTTTCGATCACCGGATATTTAGCAGGTGAGTATTCCTATAGAAAATAATACTAAGCATGTGAAGAGATGCAGGCAAATTAACAGATGCGATAGGTGAAAAAAGATAGGCTGCTTCTGCAGTCTTTTTGATGTTTCATGAACTGAGGTGTCATGTCAAAATTAGGAATCCGAATTTATAAATTTCGCTTGAAGATCTTTTAAAAATAATTCAGAAGCAGATGAAAAAACTTGATGCTTTTTCCAAACAATATTCAAGCCAGATTCAAGTCTTGGCTCTAGCGGTCTAAAACAAAGGTTACTATCTCTAGACGTATTCACTATTTTATCAAGGGTTATTGCATAACCAATTCCCTCATCAACCATAATAGCAGCATTATATGCAAGATTGTATGTAGTCACGACGTTTAATTTATCAAAATCTCCACCAAACCAATACGCAAATTCATTATTAGACAATGTCTGTTTCATAGCCTGTCTTGAACAAATTAGCGGTACATTTAATAAATCCGCTGCTTGAATGGTATCTTTCAAAGCAAGAGGACTGTCTTTTCTCATGACCACGCCCCAAACATCTTTGGCTGGGATATGGAGATAATTGTATTTTGATAAATCTGCTGGTTGAATTAAGATACCAAAGTCAAGCAATCCCTTGTCAAGCCGTTCAGTCACATCGTCTGAGTTTCCGCTGTAGAGATGATACCGTATATTCGGATAACGTATCTGTAAATCTTTTACTACCCGTGCAATCTCTCTCATGGCGTCTGTTTCCCCGCCGCCTATATAAACATCACCACTTATTGTTTCTTCCATGGAATTAAATTCTGCCTCTAATTTATCGATCATATCAACGATTTCTTCTGCTCTCTTTCGCAGGAGCATTCCTTCATCTGTAAGAATGATGCTATGACTGCTGCGAATAAATAGTTTTTTCCCTAACTCTTGTTCAAGGTCTTTTAATTGTCTTGATAAGGTCGGCTGAGTAACATGCAAAAAATCAGCAGCACCCGTAATGCTTCCTTCTCTTGCAACAGTAAGAAAATATCGCAAAACTCTAAATTCCATATAACACTCTCCCTTTATAATGTTTTAGTATAACTATTTTAGATATGCCCATCAAGCATATCATGATATTAGATATAAGTAATTGCTATATACAAGGATTACACTACAATAAATAACAAAGGATGTTGAGTAAGGAATTAATGTAGAGTTCTTTGGCAAGACACGGTAAGAAAGGATATGCAATTAGCACTCCTTTTTCGGTTGCGGTAAGTAAAATTATCATTCGTCCAACACAACAAGTGGATTATTAGGTCTTCTAAAAAATAAAATTAAAAGCAATTGGGAGGAAATAATTATGACATACAATAAGAAAGTTTGGTTTATTACAGGTGCTGGACGTGGAATGGGCGTTGATTTCGCAAAAGCTGCCCTTGCTGCAGGTTACCAGGTTGTCGCCACTGGTCGTAATACCGGCAAGATAGCCAAAGTTCTTGGCGATGACAAAAATTTGTTTATTGTGAAGTTGGATGTCACTGACCCAACAAATGCTGAGGATGCTGTCAAATTGGCAATAGACCGATTTGGACGTATTGATGTTTTGATCAACAACGCAGGTAACTTCTATGGCGGTTTCTTTGAGGAATTGACCCCACAACAGATAGATCGTCAAATCGCGACAAATCTCATTGGTCCGATGAACATCACACGTGCCGTATTGCCTGTGATGCGTAAAGCTCGTTCCGGACACATTATTTCAATCTCGTCTCTTGCGGGATTAGTTGGTTTCGAATACAATGCGGCTTACTGTGCTTCAAAATTCGGTCTTGAAGGTTTTATGGAGTCGTTACATCAGGATGTAGCTCCATACGGCATCAAAACGACTATTGTAGAACCAGGCTTTTTCCGTACCGAACTTTTAAAGCCAGACTCTACATACTTTGCTGAGCTATCTGTCGATGACTACGCCGAGCGTAATGCACAACACCAGGCTTTCTGGAAAGAAAAAATGGGAAACAGGAAGGCGACCCAGTCAAGCTTGCAAAGGCTCTAATTACCATTGCAAGTCAGGAGGAACCACCGTTACGCTGGATCGCTGGTGCAGATGCCATAGCTGGTGCAGAGCAGAAAGTTGCAGAGCTTCAAAACCAGATCAATGCCTATCGGGACCTTTCGATATCCCTTTCTTACGAGGATGCATAAGCTTTCAAACGAAGTTAACTTTAAATTCTTCGGGAAAAATTTTAATAAAATGTCCCCATTTCTTTTTGGGGGCATTTTATTGAAGATAGGAGTTGTTTTTTTGAATAAACGAAATAATTTGTTGGTCTTTATATTAACGTTCGGAGTATTCGGCATCTTAAATACCGAAATGGGTGTTATTGGGATACTACCTGTCATTGCTGAACACTTTCATGTCAGTATCTCAAAAGCAGGATGGCTGGTGAGTCTTTTTGCCCTGGTTGTTGCAGTATCTGGCCCAACAATGCCTTTGTTGTTTTCTGGTATAAATCGGAAGAAGGTCATGTTACTTGTACTAGGTGTTTTCGTCTTGGGGAACATCGTATCCATATTTACATCTAACTTTACCATTCTATTAATTGCTCGTATAATTCCAGCTTTTTTTCATCCAATATATTGTTCTTTGGCATTTTCGGTAGCTGCTGCATCAGTAAGGAAAGAAGAAGCTCCAAAAGCTGTTTCTAAAGTATTTATAGGAGTATCAGCAGGTATGGTTGTCGGTGTACCTATCGCAAGTATTACTGCCAGTGCAACTTCCTTACAAATGGCGATGGTATTTTTTGCTATTGTTAATGTTATTACATTCATTGCTACCTTAATTTTTGTACCATCTATGCCAGTTCAGGAAAGACTTTCTTATGGTACACAAGTTTCCGTATTAAAAAAATCTATTACATGGCTTTCCATCGTGACTGTCGTTTTATTAAACTCAGCCATATTTGGGGTTTATAGTTATTTTGCTGATTATCTGAAAACAGTTACGAATATGTCTTCGAATTCTATTAGTTTAATGTTATTCCTCTACGGTGGAGCCAATATTATTGGAAATATAGTGGCAGGGAAATTACTAACTAAAAATGCGAACAAATCTGTCATATCTTATCCTTTAATATTAGGGGCAGTTTATATCATATTTTTTTTCACAGGACAGTTTACCCTGCCTATGGCGATTATTACTTTTATTTGGGGAATATTGGCTGGTATTGGGGGTAATATCACTCAGTATTGGATTATGTCTGCAGCTCCCAAAACACCTGATTTCGCTAATGGATTATTTCTAACATCCGCAAACTTAGGAACAACATTTGGTGCAGCTGTAGGCGGGTTATTTATATCAGAAATGGGAACACAATACGTAGTGTTAGTGGGAATTCTATCATTAATACTAGGTTTGTTAACTATTTTACTTAGAAATTATATGTATAGTTATACAAAAGAACTCTCCACATAGGGGTATCCCTATAATGATTCTTAGGTACTTTCAATCAAAGGCGAGAAATGGAGGATTTAAATGTCAAAGGATAAACAAGTTGCACTTGTCACTGGCGGGAATCGCGGAATTGGATATGAACTGGTCAAGCAATTGGCGTTGAAAGGTTTTAAGGTCATTTTGGCAAGTCGGGATCCCGAGATTGGTTATGAAGCTACACAAAAACTTAAGGAGTTAGATCTGGATGTTTCGTGTGTGGAGATGGATGTCGCCAATCAAGATAGCATCCATCAAGCTAGGGCAGCAATAAATGAGAAATATGGAAGATTAGACGTATTGATTAATAATGCAGGCGTGTATTTAGAGAAGAATGAAAAGTTATTGGCTATGACTCTTGCATTCTGGAGAAAACAATGGCAGCTAACTTCTTTGGCGTTTACCATGTCATCCGTTCGTTTATTTCTCTTATGGAAAAACAAGGTTACGGGAGAATTATTAATGTTTCCTCAGAATATGGGGCGATGAGCGAAATGTCATATCCAGGAGCAGGAGCTTATAAGTTGTCTAAATTTGCCCTAAATGGATTGACACGATTGGCAGCAGCAGAAATCAATGGAGATATCAAAATAAATGCGGTCGATCCAGGGTGGGTAAGTTCAGATATGGGTGGAGCTCCAAGAACTCCAAGGCAAGCAGCCCAGTCTATCCTTTGGTTAACGACTGTTGGACCTGAAGGACCAAACGGGGGATTCTTCAGAGATGGAAAACAAGTTCCTTGGTAAACATCAATAGTTGATTAAGAAATCCCTTTTTGATAGAACCCGAAAGGAACTGAAGAAAAGTGATAAAAAAACAATTTAAAATCGTTGCTGTAACGGGATTTGCTCATCCGGCATGCTTAATTGTAAGTGATGCTTCTAAGTTCACATCTACAATATCCTTAATTCACAGGGGTGTTTCTGTTAACCTAAAAAATCCGCCCAATTCTATTATGGAGCTTATATCATTAAGGATTAAACCAGGAACTTTTGTCGAGATTACTGCAAATGGGTGCGACGAACACGCTGCTTTACATACGATAGAAAATTCTTTGAGTAAAAACCTATATATTGAGCCGGAAAAGCGAGGAAATAGTTGGACTGTCTCTAATTACTCTTTTTGTGATGAAATTGTATTTTAGACAAAGCATCATGTGTAGTAAAAGATGATAGTTAATTGGGAATTTGAAAGGATTTTTAACTTCAGTCATAAATTTCTTATTAAGCTAACGGGTGCGTTAGTTCAGCTGAAGCACCCTTTTTCTGTTTCTCATAGCGGGGCAGGTTAGTTTAATTATCTCAGAGATGGTGCAGGTTGCTTTGTTGGAGGAATATTCCTAAATAATGCGAAGTTATAAGTAATGGATTTTAAATAAGGAAGGAGAATATGGCATTGAAAAAATAAGATTCATTATTTATATACTTGTAATCATATTAATTTGTTCAAGCTGTCGAGCCGAATCCATTGGTCAAAAGATAACTGTACAAAAACGAGTAGATGAGGGTGAAAATTACAAAGTTTTTAACGAGGTCCCCGAAGAAAAAAAGGTAAGAAAGACGATTGGTATAGTAGAAAATGCGGATTGGAAAGACGTTGAAGTAGAAATGTCTAACTACTCCGATTACAGATTTCAATTTCCGTATAAGAATAGCAGTAGCAGTGAAGACAAAATTGCGTCTTATTTACTATGGGTAAATATTAATGATACTAAATTAGTGCTTGTTACTGATAGTGAAAAATATGGGGAGTTAACTAAGTAAAATTCAAAAATCCTGTATGAAATTTTAACAGGAGAAGAATAATAGAATAGCTGTTATTAGACTTTTGGGGAAAACTTATTCCTTCAGAAGCAGCAATTCAATTTGAGCTAATTATTAAGTTAATCTATTCATACAATAACCTTCCCCACCAAACGCGTGCGTTAATTTCTGAAAGCGATCCTTCTCCATATACCTTTTTCTGATAATAGAGCTAAAATCAATGCAATAACGATGGATATTGGTATAATTTGTAGGTAATAATCTGCAAAAAAGTCAGAGTACTTTGTCAACCATACTGACATAATACCAAATACCATTACAATAATTGAAATAATGCCTAAATTTCTTCTCATTAGTTTCCTCCTTTTAAATTCAGCCCATAAGGGTTGCAATTAAATAAATCCAAGTGTTCCTAAAGTACCTATACTTACAGAAAGAACAGCTATTGACCAATATACATTGTTACTGAATTCCCGTTTTATCCTAAATAGAGTGAAGGCGGCAACTGCTATACCGATAACTATGGGTATTAACAGAAAGAACTAAGCAGGAAAGTGTTTATGTCTTTAACAGAAAAAACCAATATAAATTAAATGTAGAACAAATAAGATGATTAAAATGCTTTTTTCATAGCATCCTTCTACAGGATGTAGATTTTATACATATATTAACTTTTATTATCACGCAATAGGCACCCAAAATGAAACTCCATCATAAAATTTCTTTTTCTAGTTGATCCAGCTTCTTCAGCTTATTGTCTTTTACTTAGGTAAAGTCATTTAGATTGAATAATCAATATTCCAGCGGTGAACATATCAACTTACACGTGGATATCACCACATGTCAAGACGATGCTTGTTTGGAATTGATTTGGCTGCCAAACAGCCTAAAATATACACTGAAGCATCAGTATTACCTGATGAAGTTGTAGCAGTAGCAGCTGTTCTTATAAATGTCTCTAAAATGGCTATTTTCAAATCGAGAAAATTTCAAGGATCTGGTTTTTTGTTTTTTGCATTAGGAGTATCCGTATAAAATATTTAAAGTCATATTCTCTCGGATTAACTATGGCTTATATGGGAAATGTATGGTTAGCGAAACTCTTACATAGCATTTTAAGTTTTAGAAAGGAGAGAGGCGGATGGAGTCACTCTGGCTAGAATATGCTTGGGCATTATTAATTCTAATCGGCTTAGAAGGTTTGTTATCGGCTGACAATGCCCTTGTTTTAGCAGTTATAGCCAAGCATTTACCCAAAGATCATAAAAAAAGAGCTATTAATTACGGAATCATATTAGCCTTCGTGTTCCGATTTATTGCCCTTTTTGCCATTTCTTTTATTGCAAACGTCTGGCAGATACAGGCGATAGGAGCAGCTTATCTTCTTTACTTAGGCTTAAAGCATGTCATTCAAGCCCGGTTCGGGAAAGAAAATGAGAATATTCATAAGGAAGATGAAAAGGAATCCGCTGGGAAGGGTTTCTGGCCAACAGTTGGGAAGATTGCTTTAGCTGATCTCGCTTTTGCTATTGATTCAATCCTAGCTGCGGTTGCCCTTGCTCTTGGTCTACCAGATTCGCCGCTCGATGACTTTGGCGGCATGGATGGAGGACAATTTATTGTTATTCTTCTTGGAGGTATTGCTGGCCTAGTCTTGATTAAGTATGCTGCAACCTGGTTTGTACAACTTCTTGATAAACGTCCAGCCTTGGAAACAACAGCATATGCAATTGTTGCCTGGGTGGGTGTCAAACTTGCAGTAATTACTCTTTCCCATGAGGATATTGGTGTCTTAGATCATCATTTTCCCCACAGTACTGCTTGGACTGTGATCTTTTATGGAGTATTAGTAGGTATTGCCCTAATGGGTTGGTTTGCACCAGGCAAAAAGCAGTCATTGGAGAACGGTAAATCCTAGAAGGTACAGAATATAACAGGCTCCCATTTTATACTGGTAATTTTCGTTACGTTATGGAAAGTACATACGGAAGATTAATCTATCTCCCTTCCTTTCCCAGCAATTAATATGTAACGTTTAAGAACATTCACTGTCTTTGGTAAATATTTGTAGGTGGTTATCGGGTGCGTTGATCCAAGCAGGATTAGCGCACCTTTTTATTGAATTTATTGAAGTCCCATGAAAATAAAAACTAAATATGGACATGAAAAAACTGATCCAGAAAAACCAGTTCTTAAAAAAGGCTGCGTCTGGAATGAACTTATATGGGTTGGCTGATAAATCAAATTGCTTCCCTTCTACTAAAAAATGAAATCAGTTAAAGCTGCCGCAACAACCAGAAAAAGAATTCACTAACAAGCATGTAATTTTTAGAAGGAGTTTTTCCCTTTACAACGAATAATGAATGTAAATGGTGATAAGTCAGTTTTTCATTGGGTATCAATCACCGAGGCATAGCGCGTTTGCTATTTACGTTGAAAAAGGGAGTGGAAAAGCCTGTGATTAGCAGAGTTGGTCAGATCATGTTGTATGTAAATAACCAAAATGAGGCAGTTAATTTTTGGACGAATAATTTAGGATTTACTGTGATTTCTGAAGAAGATAGCGGACAGGGTATGAGATGGATCGAAATTGCTCCATATAAGGATGCTGAAACAAGCATCATTCTGCACAATAAGGAATTCGTGGCTAACATGGATCCTGAATTAAATCTTGGTACACCATCTTTAATGTTTTTTTCGGAAAATCTCGACCAATTACATAGTGACTTAACCAATAAAAATATTACAGTCGGAGAAATTGTAAATATGCCTTCAGGCAGAGTATTTAACTTTGCAGATAGTGAAGAAAATTACTTTGCAGTAATGGAAAAAAAGTGAATTACAAATAAACGTTAAATACGTATTAAGCCGATAAGGATAATGTTTTACTCATTTTTAAAATACAATAAGCACTTGGCACCATCCGTTTTTGGATGGTGTTTAAATTTTTCCAAAAGTCTTTATCACCTAAATGGGAGTTTAGGCGATTGTGAAGTATGCAGGCGGCATCGGCATCCTTTTTCTATATTGCACTTATGGAAGGAAATGAAACAAATTTAAAATCTTACTTATAGATAAAGGAATGAAGAGGGTATCCTTGAAGTATTTTTCAATTGTGAAAGTGGTACAGATTACATCAACAATAGAAACGGAAAATTGAGTCCGGGTATGCATTCTATTTGTTAAATTTCCGGATTTATCTTAATCAAACTAATGGTTGCGTTAGGAGATGAAGATATGGCTGCTTCGGCAGCCATTTTTACTTCTGTGTAACCAAAGGCTCTTTTAGTGAATAAGGCTAAATTTACATTTTATGGTAGTATATATTTTAAGATGCTTAGGCAGGATAAATAAATTAGATGTTTTAGGGAGTGGAGGCTTTGAAGAAATACCTGTTTATTTTTATATATACTTTGATTTTAATCGCAGGTTGTACATACGAGGTTAGTAAGAAAAGCCAGACATTGAAAGAGCTGCCAGCACAGAAAGCAGCTAAATTTTCACAAGGAAAACAAAATTTTAAAATTATCCCTTTATATGAAGAAGTTCTTGAGTATACGGAAGCTGTGAGCAAGAAGTCCGATCTCAGCGAGAATGATCTATATGCTGACAAAGTTATAAAGCCTTTTCGAGAGAAAATAACTAAAAATAACTTAAACATAGTAAACGATTTTTCGGAATATTTAGCGCCTACTCGGGATGTTCAGGATCTTAAAGATAATTCTATTCAACTTCTTAAACGTCAGGATGACATAAATAAGGCAATCAAACAATCTCTGCTTGATTCTTCAAAGTTCCTTTCGGGGGGAGACAGGACAGTATTTGTTATGACGGCGAACCCTGAATGGCCATTAGAAGATATGAATGGTATCTCGGCTATTACGGTTAGTGAAGATTTTATTTTGATACAAATTGACCCATCTGTTACTGAAAAGCATTTAAAATATGCGGTTGCACATGAATATCATCACACGATTAATATGGAGAAAAATTCTGTAGGCAGTACAGTGTTAGATTGGGTGGTATTTGAAGGAAAAGGAGATGCTTTTGCTAAATTAGTCTACCCGGAAACAGAAGTTCAATGGACTAAGCCAATACCTGATGATTTGATTAAAGATCCTTTATCTGAATTAAAAAAAGAAGGGAACTCTTCTGATTTCCAGATTTATAATGAATTTATCTACGGGAATAACTCAAAGAATATCCCTATGAGAGCAAATTATATGATTGGTAATAAAATAATGCAGAGTTACTTTAAGAAAAATCAGAATGCAAAAATTGAAGAATGGACAACTCTGGATTCAAGGGAAATTGTACGAAGCAGTGAATACGGATATTTAATAGTGAATTAGTAATATAACTATTAATTAAAATTTTTAAAAACAATTGAAATTAAGCTAACGGGGGCGTTAGTACAAGAAGGATTGAAGCAAACTTGTGAAATTCTCCTATTTAACAAATCATAAAATCTTTGGCTAATAAAGAATCCCACTTTATTAATAAATACATCCTATTAAATACGTATATTCAAAAAAGCCCAATAATTATATGTCATCCAGTGTTCTTCCAATTTTCTATTTCAGTCTTTTTTAGCAAAACTTTATTTTAACTCGAACAGTGGAATGCTGGTTGATGGGGTGGGATTTTAGCAGGAGATATTTTGGTTGTATAGAGATTGTGAACTTAAAATAAACATTTCTGATACAAACCCCCGATTTCGTGAAAAATAAACATTTCCGATCAGTTTGATAAAAAGTGCTTAAGCATGGTATAAGTGTAAAAGAAGCAGGGAGATTTTGCTTTTTAATTTTGGGATAAGGGGTTGGCCTGGTCTCCCATAATGAGAGGATTTGAATTTGAATATGATAGATAATTTTTGGCGTGATTTACCACGACCTTTTTTTATACTGGCACCAATGGAAGATGTGACGGATGTTGTTTTTCGTCATGTAGTGAGTGAAGCAGCAAAACCTGATGTGTTTTTTACAGAGTTTACAAACTCGGAGAGTTACTGCCACCCTGACGGGAAAGAAAGTGTGCGCGGGCGTTTGACTTTTACAGAGGATGAACAGCCCATTGTAGCCCATATTTGGGGAGATAAGCCGGAAAACTTTCGGCAAATGAGTATCGGTATGGCGAAACTTGGGTTTCGGGGTATAGATATCAATATGGGCTGTCCTGTACCTAATGTGGCACAGCATGGGAAGGGAAGCGGCCTTATCCGCCGTCCAGAAGTTGCAGCACAATTAATACAAGCAGCAAAAGCAGGAGGACTGCCTGTGAGTGTGAAGACAAGGCTTGGCTACAGTGATATAGACGAATGGCAAGACTGGCTGACACACATATTGAAACAAGACATTGTTAATCTTTCCATTCATCTGCGTACAAGAGACGAAATGAGCAAAGTAGATGCTCATTGGGAACTAATACCGGAGATTAAGAAGCTCCGTGACCAGGTGGCACCCAATACTCTCTTGACGATCAATGGGGATATCCTTGACCGTCAAACCGGCTTAAAGCTCGCTCATCAATACGGTGTTGATGGGGTTATGATTGGGCGTGGTATTTTCAATAATCCATTTGCCTTTGAAAAGGAGCCGAAAGATCATAGTAGTAAGGAATTGCTTGATCTCTTAAGGCTGCATCTAGATCTACATGATAAATATTTGCTGCGTCCGTTCAAGGCTCTTCATCGCTTTTTTAAGATATATGTCCGTGGGTTTAGAGGGGCAAGTGAATTAAGGAATCAATTAATGAGCACAGAGTCAACAGATGAAGTGCGTGCATTGCTCGATAACTTTGGGTCAAATCTTGATGGAATGGGGGAACAGTAGAAGTGTCCCAATTCAAGGTAAAAGCTAAGTAGGACTTAATTGGTGATTTAAGACACACTGGTATTGGAACATTAATTACTGTGTATGCTAATAATCGAAAAATTACTCAAAGCACGTTATTGCTTCTTTATTTTAGATAAATTATCAACCTACAAGTAAAAAACACAGCTAAAATGGCGTCTTAAATGAAATACTGCTAACGGAATCAGATGATACTGGTTCCGTTAGTTTTTTTTGTAAGATCACCAACACCCCTTGTGTTGTCAATTACTGTCCACACACACAGAATGCTTATGAGGATGTAAAGGGAAAACTATATCATCCATTAATTGATTTACTTTCAACACAATGTAATCGTTTTGCATTTGTAGAAATTAGACAAATGATGGAGATTGAAGAAGAACGTCTTGCTTATCTTGATAATTTGATAGCCGATATAGAAGTACATCTCATTGAAAGAAAAGTTCAACGAGAATGGAAAACGACAAAACTATGTGAGGATACAGCATACGTTTATTTTTAATTGAATAATTTGACAAAGGAATTTTTAAAAGAACGCAGCATATCTCTTTTTGGTTGGATTAGTCCAGAGTTACCAGAGGATTTAATGTTTTATAAAGATGGTCAATGTTTTTTAGCTGCGTGTTCGAAGGGTTTATAATGGTTGATGAATCAGTATGGGATCGTTTGTGATAGGGAGTCGTTCGATGGCGGCTATTCAATCCAATCAAAACATCAAGGCATTAAACGATGATTCAATAAGGGGATAATTATCAGTTTTGAAATTTTGTACTTGAACTAACAAGTGCATTAGTATAAGAAGGTGAGGAACTAATTCAGCCCATTTTGATATTCAACAGGTTTCTATTTAATGTAAGGTTAAGTGTAAATTGAATAGTTAAAAGTTCTTTTGTTATAATAATCTATCGCTTGGAGGGACTGCTTTGAATAAGAAGAAATTACAAATCATAAGTCTTGTTGTAACTCTTATTTGTGCTTTTATCCCTGCAGTCGGTGTTAACAATGATGGATTCCCTCATATATTTGGTTTTCCTGCTGAAGTTTACCATCATTACGAACCCTTTATTTTTAACTTTCAAGGACTAGGATTTATTTTAATTTCTTTTTCTTCTATATTGTTCTTCGCTTGTTGAATAAACTCTATAAGAAGTCTGTTAAAAATGCGAAACGCAGGTAGGTAGCACCGCCAGAAATTACTTATGATGCTTGTTTAAACTCCCATGAAAATTAATTCTGAGATACAGTCAAAAAGGCAATACTAAAGAAGACAGCTCATTCTGTATTTTTAAAAGAGTGCCTGGTTGC
>NZ_JAFBFI010000034.1 GCF_016909175.1 Peribacillus deserti | reverse complement strand
AACAAAGAAAATGATGACCATTCCTGGGGTAGGAGAACAAACCATTGCCGGCTTTTTAGCGGAAGTAGGAAACCTCGAGGACTACAACCATCCTCAGCAAATCATCCGGCTTGCCGGGTTAAATCTTAGGGAGAACAGTTCCGGCCAACATAAAGGCAAATCTGCCATTTCTAAGCGGGGAAGGTCCAGGCTGCGTGCACTTCTGTACCGTTCAGTGTTAATCTTAGTCGCGAAAAATAAAGAATTTAAATATCTTCATCAGTACTACACTACACGTAGTGAACGACCCCTTAAGAAGAAGCAGTCACTCATTGCCCTATGTGGGAAATTAATACGTGTATTGTATTATTCAGGCTAGGGAACTTACTTATTGTGGACATGATGTTTTAGGACCGATGCATTCAAACTTGATACGGGAAGCAGCATAATATTGTTCAAAACATTAAATGAAGAGAAATCTATTTACTTAAATTAAAGCGAAACATTTTTTACGACAATTGAAGCAAGGAGAAGCCGAAGTGCAAATCCCATTAGGGCAAAGACCCCGTTTAAGAGCAAGAATCGGCCTCCACCCCTTGAGAGAACGGACGAAGGAATGTAAGGGCTTAGACCCAGTGTGATTTGGGAGGGTAAATTCCCAAGGGTGAATGTGGAGATCCATATGCGATTATATTATGGAATTTTTAGGAAATAACGTAATTTCCTCTGGTTTTGCACATTCATCTAATCCTATATTTTACAGATATTCAAATTTAATCCTTACTCAACCTTTTGTCAGATATGAAATCATGAGAAAACAAGAGTAAATAAGAGAAAACTTTAATTTATTGTGGGAGGGTTTTTGAATTTTTAAGAGCCATATCGTTTCTCCGGCACAGAAGAGGGTCCGCCTAACCTTAAAACAACTAATACCTTGTTTCCCTCAGGCAGCGGCCTGCTTAATCTCTGCCAGAAATTTTGAAAGACATCGAAAAGTAAACAAAAAAGGTATTCCAACAAGAGTGGGGGTGCAAAAGCACCTTCCTTTTTTTTCATAAAAATAATATAGTATTTATGTAACTTTTTATAAGTTATTTCCGACTAATCTAATGACGGAGGTGGGGAAAAGTGGACTCCGTTTTCCAAAGAATATATGAGAATCATCACCAGGATTTATTTCAGTTTTTATTCTATATGGTAAACAACCGCGAAACGGCTGAGGACCTTGTGCAGGAAGTTTATATCAGGGTATATAAATCCTTTGAACAATTTCAGGGGAAGAGCAGTGAAAAGACATGGCTTTATTCAATTGCGAGGAATACAGCTATCGATCATTTTAGAAAGCAAAAGAGCTGGAAACAGAGATTGCTTGAAAACTTTGACTGGGGTAAGAATGAAATAAAGGATGAACAGCCTCTGCCGGAGGAACTACTCATGGAGAAGGAAGAACTCCGTTTTGTATATGAAAGTCTTAAACATTGTACGGTAGATCAGAAAACGGTTATTATCCTTAGATACATACAGGATTTATCGATTATTGAAACGGCGGCGGTGCTGGGATGGACTGAGAGTAAAGTCAAAACCACACAGCACCGGGCCCTGAAAAGCTTAAAGAAGATGATCAACGAAGACACGGAGAAAGGAGGGGTGAGAATTGAAAAAATATAAGATGAGTGAACTTGAGATTCAGGAGGCATTGAAACAGTTTCCCAAGATTACAGACAGCCGTGGAAAAGAAGAGATTTTCAGAAAAGTAAGCCGGACTTCTATTAAACGCAAAGGTAAAAACCGCTGGATGCCTGCTGCAGCAAGTTTAGCCGCTATTATTCTATTCTCGATCCTAACCTCCTCCTTTATATTCTCGGATCAGTCGGCTAATGAAAAAGGATCAAGCCGCCAAGAACAGGCAAGTGATGTACGGCAATCCGACACATCCGGCGGTTCAGGCAAAAAAGCAGCTGAGGATCCTGATACTCAGGTTCCAAACAAAAATTTAGGGAATACGGATGAAAAAGAAGATGAGGCGGAAGAAGAAAAACCTGTTGAAGAAGATAAGACGGATGATCATTCCGAAACTGTGCCAGACAAGAAAGAAAATATTGTATTAAAAGCAGCAACTTTAAGCAGCAGTCTGGTACTGCCTGCTGATTCAGAAGAACATTCGTATATCACCCTGGCTGTACCTGATAGTCAACTTCAATATATCATTCCGATTACTTATGAAACAGAGAAGGCGGATAAGCAGGAGCTGCTGGACGTTCTTTTAGATAAGATGAAGACCATTAATGAAGAAGAGCTGGGCCTGATGGATTATTATCCATTAAATCTTGGCATTTCAATGGGAAAAGAAGAAGGAAGCATTAACATAGACTTTACAGACAAAAGTGAACTTAATAATCTGTATGAATTTGGCCTGTTAATGGCACTGGAAAACACATTTAGATATCAAGGGTATAATAAGATTACTTTTTCTACAGCAGGTAAACCTGGAATTGAATTACCCGATACGGGTCCAATCACAGAAAGGGTTCTTGAGCAAACGCCGAAACGGGCTTTTCTCATTTATCAAGCTGAAGAATCAAAGCCGAAGTTTTTAGTTCCGAATATTACTGCATCCAGTAATACGGTAGCGGAGGCTATAAAGGAAATGCAGAACTTCGAGCCTGTTAATTCTGCCAGTCCTTCTATTCCAGCCGATATTAAAATAGAAAAAGTGACTAATGAGAACGGCAGGCTTACGATTTCCCTGTCTAAGGATACACCCTTTAAGGATGATGAGAGCAGTCTGCTTGCGATCGAAGCCATTCTGCTTACGGCAAAAGATTTTGGCCTGACAGCTGTATTATTTGAGAATGCCGGACTTTCTGCCATCGGTCCGTATGATTTGACCAAAGAACTCGAGATACCCCTTGCACCGAATAGAATTCAATAGTAAAAAACCTGATTGGGCCATCCAGTCAGGTTTTTTGTTCTTTCTATGAATATTACCCGCTTTCTCCGTTTATGCTAATTAAATGTGCATGGAAAAATTAGGCTTATTTTGATGTTCTAAACCCGGACATACCTCATATTATATGGATATGTTTATTTTTAAGGAGGAAGCTATGCAAGATTATGGAAAGAGGTTTCTCATTGCCCTGCTTGTTGCTTTATGTATCAGCCTGTTGTTTATTGGAGGTACCTATTCACAAGCAGCTGAAATGAAGAAGGAATTGCCCGGCGAGTTTATATGGCCGGCAGAAGGGGTTATTACCGACTATTTCGGCACCAGAGGAGGCACCCATAAAGGGATAGATATAGCTGCTCCATTAAATACAGAGATAAAGGCAGCGGGCGGGGGTGCAGTTAGTAAGGCTTATACCTCAAATACATATGGAAATGTTATATTTATTAATCACGAAGGCCGATATGAAACAGTATACGCACACTTGAACAAAATCTTAGTTCAAGAAGGTGATTCAGTCAAAAAAGGGCAGATTATTGGAAAAATGGGTACTACCGGGTATTCTACAGGGGTACATCTCCATTTTGAAATTCACCAGCATAAATGGACTGTCCAAAAGGAATTCGCATTAGATCCTATAGCTGCTCTAGAACGCAGCCATATGCCAGCAGCCGGTCAGCCGGAAGCAAGCGGAAATCGCACAATGGATAAAAAAGCATTGGACTCTTACGTTGTAAAAGCGGGTGACACTCTCTGGAGAATCTCTAAGCAAGCCCATATGAGTGTAGAGGAGCTTAAGGAAATGAACGGACTGACAAGTGATTTCGTACAGGCAGGTCAGGTATTAAAGCTGGCTGCAGGAAATTAGGTAACCTTTTTCTAATTATTTAAAAATCTTTTAGGCTTAATGCTGGAATTTTCATGTTCCCCCCGTATAATAAAGAGATATATAAGGGGGGCAGGATATGCTTACTGATTATCATAATCATTTAGAAACAGGAACGTTAACTTTAGACTACCTGAAAAAGTTTACGGATAGCGCTGATGCTGGTAAGATTGAACATTTTGGGATCTCTGAACATGCCTATCATTTTTATGAGACAGCAGATATATTGCAAAATGAATGGGTGAACCCAAGAAGGTTTTATAAAATGGAGGATTATGTACATTTATTTCATCAGGCCTGGAATTTACAAATTGATGTGAAAATGTCCATAGAAATGGATTATACTCCAGGAAAGCATGAAGAAATGAAAAAATTTATTCAATCGTATGACTTTGATTACATAATCGGTTCGATTCACTGGATAGGAAGCTTCGGAATCGACTTAAAAGAATATATGCATGAGTGGGACAAAAGAGACGTTAATATGGTATACAAAGCATATTTTGATCAAGTGGTCACACTAGCAGAAAGTAATTTATTCGATATTATCGGTCATATCGATCTTGTAAAGATCTTTAATTATGTACCTTCGGAAGAGGAATTTCTGCTTGAACAGTATGACAGGGCGACGGAAGCACTTAAAAACTCCAAAACCTGTGTCGAAATAAGCACGGCTGGCCTTAGAAAGCCGGTTGGACAGATATATCCAGATAAACGGCTTTTAGATATGTGTTTCAGTAAGGGAATACCGATCGTTTTTTCATCGGATGCTCATTTTCCTGAGCATGTTGGCGCGGATTTCGATAAAGCAGAAAAAATGGCTGCCGAATCAGGATATACCAGCTTAATGACTTTTTCAAAGGGCGATAGAAAGCTAGTGCCGCTGGGCAAAGGAAAATAAGGAAAGTAAAAACGGGGTATAAAGTTTAGGCTTTATACCCCGTTCTTTATAATACAATATGATGTAAAAATGATATATCTTCTGAGCTTTCCAATTGATCAATGATGTTTTCACTCAGTGGTTTATCAAAGGTTAAGATCATAATCGCCTCACCGCCGGCTTGTTTTCGTCCTACCTGCATCGTTGCGATATTCACGTCATGATCTCCTAATACTTTGCCGACGCGTCCAATAACACCAGGTTTGTCTGTGTGCTGAATGTAAAGTAAATTTCCCTGAGGCTGAAAATCAATGTTAAAACCATTTAGATTTAAGATTCTAGGTCCATATTGATCTATGTAAGAGCCTCTAATTTCAAAGATTCTATTTTCTGCCTTGACGGTCAGGCTTATGGAATTTGCGTATCCATATGTTTTTTCAGAGACCTTTTCACCAATGGTGACTCCTCTTTCTTTTGCAACGAGAAGAGCATTTACTTCATTGACCGGTGTATCCACCATACGCTTAAAGAATCCCGCTGCAAGTGCCTTTGTCAGCAGGTTTTTCTCAAAGTCATCCGGAATGCCGGCATAGGTCACTGATAATTCAAGAACAGCCCTTTTTGTCAACTGGGAAGCGAGAGCCCCCATTTGCTTGACTAAAAGGTAATAAGGCTGAATTTTGTTAAATACCTCCTTGGAGATAGCAGGCAGATTAATTGAATTTGAGACAGGGTTTCCATTTAAATATTGTAGTACTTCCTGGGCAACCTGTGTAGCCACATTCAGTTGGGCCTCCTTTGTGGATGCACCTAGATGAGGTGTTACTATGATTTCATCCAGTTCTAACAGCTTATTGCCAAATGGAGGTTCCTCCACGAACACATCGAAAGCGGCACCAGCCACATGTTTTTCCATTATGGCCTGATACAGGGCATCCTCATCAATAATTCCGCCCCTTGCACAGTTAAGAAGGTAAACTCCCTTTTTACAGATTTTTAAATTGGTTTCATTTATTAATCCTTTTGTCTCTTTTGTCAGAGGCGTATGTACCGTGATAAAGTCGGCAGATTTCATCAATTCTTCTAGCGGGACAGCCTTTACATTTAATGATTTAGCCCGTTCAGCAGAGAAAAACGGATCATACACATACACATCCATACCAAAAGCCTTTGCACGTTTGGCAATCTCGCCGCCAATGCGGCCCATGCCAACAATCCCAAGATTTTTCCCATACAGCTCTGTGCCAATAAATTTAGCCCTTTTCCATTCCTTTTGCTTAAGAGAAGAATGAGCTTGTGGAATATTCCTTGCCAGCGAAGCCATCATGGCAAAAGTGTGCTCGGCCGTAGATATTGTATTTCCATCGGGAGCATTTACTACGACCACTCCATGCTTAGTTGCAGAAGCCACGTCTATGTTATCTATACCAACTCCGGCGCGTGCCACAATCTTAATGTTTGGCATGGCGCTGAGAAGCTCATCCGTGACCTTTGTTTCGCTCCTAACCAGTAAGGCATCAATACTTTCAAGTATCTCTCCTGCTTCAGTAACCGTTTGTTGAAGAAGTTCAATATTGGGCGCATCCAGCAAAGGACCAAGTCCTTCAGGTTTAATTGCATCTGCCACTAACACTCGAAACAAAATCATCACCAGCCAATCGTTTTTATAATATTGAATTTTCCGTTTATTCTACCTAACAAAAAAACAACTGTCAATTTGGTGAGAACGGTTGAAAGCGCTTAACGCTGCTTGATTTTGATTGAATTCTTGGATGAAATCATTTTATATAAAGGTATGGCAGCTCTTATTGCGAAATTTGAAAAATATATTTAACTGACACCATGAAAAAGCAAGATAAAGAGATAAAAGGCTCTGAGAATAGAAATCTTGCTGAGAATCACAAAGAGGAGGAGGAGAGATAATGGACGCAAAAGGAGAGGTGTTTGTTAAAGAAATTGATCGGCATGAGAGACCTCGCTATAAAGAATATCTGCTTCTTGCTGATGAAGATGAGTCAATTGTGAATGAATATCTGTTTGAAGGTGAAATGTTTGCCATTTACTTCAATGAAAGTCTTGCCGGTACTGTTCTTTTTGTTTTCCACCCGGGTGAAACTGTTGAACTAAAGAACATCGCACTCTTGCCAGAAGACAGGGGGAAGGGAATCGGCAAAGAAATTATCCGCTCCTTTTTAGAGCAATACAAAGAAAAAGGCTTTAAAAAAATGAAGGTGGGTACAGCTAATTCGAGCATTAGCAATATAGCTTTTTATCAGAAATCTGGTTTTCGCCTGGCCGGCATTGAAAAAAACTTTTTCTTACGGTATGGGGAAGAAATCTTCGAGGACGGCATCCAGGCAGTAGATATGATTTTGTTTGAAAAGTATTTATAAGGCAGCTTCCTCCATTAAGCTCATTGTAAGCTAAATATCTTCACATCGAGAAGTTTTTAGCTTATAATTATGTTGTATAAAATTTAATAGTCTATCTTCGGGGCAGGGTGCAATTCCCGACCGGCGGTGATGAGTCTATGATTCTAAGCCCGCGAGCCTGCAGTTTGGGCAGGATTTGGTGAGATTCCAAGGCCGACAGTAAAGTCTGGATGGGAGAAGATGGAGGTTCTGAGCGTTCTTTGAAAAAATTTTATCGAACGTTTATTTGAATTTGCCATTACTCCCTTCAGTGTTCAGCTGAGGGGTTTTTTAATGGTATTCAGCAAGGAACCTTTCCTCTTTTTTTCGCGATAGGCAAAAAGAAGGAGAGAATAAGCATGATCAGACATCAAAAGGTTAAAACATTAGTAGGAATTGGAATGTTCAGCAGTATATCGTATATTTTAATGCTGATGAATTTTCCGTTTCCAGGGTTCCCAAGCTTTTTGCTTGTGGACTTTAGCGATATTCCTGCACTAATTGCGGCGGTTATTTTTGGTCCAGCTGCAGGAATCATGGTGGAACTTATTAAGAATTCTCTTGACTACATGATGACAGGTGCAGTTACCGGTGTTCCGGTAGGCCAAATCGCTAACTTTTCAGCAGGAGTATTATTTGTATTGCCCGCTTATTATATTTACAAAAAAATAAGCACAAAAAAAGGAATGGCAGCTGGATTATTGGCTGGAACAGTTATTATGAGCCTTGTAATGAGTATATTAAATTATTTTGTATTCCTTCCGGCTTATACGCTGTTCCTTGGGGCTGAGGCAATGTCTTCCGCTCAAGCTAAACAAATGGTTGTATCTTTTATTTTTCCTTTCAATCTGGTTAAGGGATTTCTCATAACAGTTGTATTCATGCTGTTATTTGTCCGTTTAAATTCCTGGCTTGAAAAACAGACCGTCTATAAAAATATTTAAATAAAATAACCCCGCCGGTTTTTCGGCGGGGTTTTGCAATATGTTACGGTCTATTCAAATTTAACGGGATTGCCGTCAAACGGTTCATCTGCTACTTTTATTGAATCAGTTGGACAGCCTTCAAAAGCATCCATCATATCATCAATCAGAACATCTGGAATCTCTACAATTCCTTCGTTATCATCAAGTGTTACAAATGCAATGCCTTCATCATCATAATCATAAATATCTGGAGCTGCTGCACCGCAAGCACCGCAAGCAATACAAGTTTCTTTATCAACGATTGTGTATTTTGCCATAAATATACCCTCCCAAATTAATCACTATGTACTGTGTTTCCCTCCATTACGCAAAAGAAAACATTACTACTAGAGTTCATTGTAAAACTGTTTATACAACTTTTCAAGGAGAAATGCAATTGTCCAGCCCTTATCCTATCAGGATTTTCCAGGAAATTGAAAAGCTTGATCATTTATTCGAAAAAGAGACATGATATGACAATTTCATGACTTTTCTGCAGAAATTAACCCAAGTATCACTTAGTATTTGTTAAAATTAAAGGAGCTATAAGTTAATTTTGTTTTTCATGAAACGGGTGAAAGCGATGGTGGACAATTTTTTAGAAGCGCTCATATTAAAATGTCTCCAAAAGGTAAATGGAGAAAGATCTATTTCGGGAACGTACCATTTACTAAAAGGGAAAAAGTCCTCCCAGACGATACAAGACAGCCATCTGTTCGGCATTAACAGGTTCTTTGGCATATACCCGAATATCAATAGAGAAGAATTAAACTCAGTCATCCAAAAGTTTGTGGAAAATGGTCTTGCAAAAAAGCTGCCTAATAATAATTATGCAGTAACCGCAGCTGGCATGAAAGAGCTGGAGCATTATTTTAAAAAATATCCGTTTCCTGTTCATGTAAATGGATGGGACATACAAAATACCGGAGTTACTTTCTGGAAGAGACTTTCCCTGCTCATTCAAACGATATCGAATTTAGTGAGGAAACAGAAGGGGTTTTATCCAATTCAAAAAGATCCTGGTATCCAAAAATGGATAAAGAACTATATAAGCGGACAAAAATTAAGCAGGCAGGACCTCGGTGCGGCTCTCTTAAAAGAGTTATTGCCATTGCTTGAAGAAGTCAGCAGCCAGGAACGTGAGATATTTGTATTGCGCCTCAGCAGCAGCAAAAGAACTGGACTGACATATGCCCAGATAGCCCAGCAGCTGAACCTGGAGGAAACATATGTGTACTTTTTATTTGTGAATGTTATTCATTATATGATTACTAACATTAAGTCTGAAAAGAACTTATATAAATATCTTTCTATCCTGCTGGAAGGAGCTCCTGTTGCCGAAAAGCCTATAACTCTATCTACACATACAACATATCAGTATCTTTTGAATGGAGTCGATAAGGAAGAGGTAGCCCGTCTCAGAAATTTAAAGGTGAGTACGATAGAAGACCATATAGTGGAATTGGCGCTTACCGATTCGCACTTTGATACATCTCCTTATTTGCAAAAGGAGCTGGAGCAGGAAATAGCTTCAATAGCCATTTCCAATCAAACACGCAAATTGAAAGAAATTAAAGAACGTCTAACCGGCAATGCAAGTTATTTTCAAATCAGGCTGGTGCTGGCTAGATACGGAGAAAAAATATGAAATTGGAAGCTTATCTTGAAAAACATTTTGGATATACACAATTTAGGGATGGCCAAAAAGAAACCATTTCGGAAATAATGGCTGGGAATCATACATTAAGCATGCTCCCGACTGGAACTGGAAAGTCGCTTTGCTATCAGCTGCCTGTATACATGATGAATAAGCCGGCTGTAATCGTATCGCCGCTTCTTTCTCTAATGCAGGACCAGGCTGAACAGATAAAAGTAAGAGGAGAAAAAAGAGTAGTCTCTTTCAACTCCTTTTTGTCTTTTGAAGAAAAGCGGTATGCCTTAAATAATCTGCACACCTATCGATTCATTTTTGTTTCCCCGGAAATGTTGAATAGCAGACAGCTGCTTGCAGGATTAAAGAAGCTTGATATCGGTTTGTTTGTAATCGATGAAGCCCATTGTATTTCACAGTGGGGTTATGATTTCCGGCCGGATTATTTAAATCTCGGACCGGTTAGAAAACAACTTGGTGATCCTTTAACACTTGCACTGACTGCGACTGCTACTCCGGCCGTGCGGAGTGATATTATCAAGGAGCTTGGAGGAGACGAATTTACTGAAATTTTGTCCTCAGTTGATAGAGGCAATATAGCTTTAAAGGCAGAAAAATTTTCAAGTTATGAAGAGAAAGAGCAAAGACTCCTAACACTGGTCAAACAGTTACAAGGTCCTGGCATTGTTTATTTTTCGAGTAAAAAAACGGCTGAAACAGCTGCTGCCTTTCTTCAAACTCAGGGAAACGGCCGGTCAGCGTTTTATCACGGTGGATTAGAGCAAGAACAAAGGATTTTGATTCAGCAGCAATTTATAAATGGGGAACTCGATCTCATTTGTGCTACAAGTGCTTTTGGCATGGGAATTAATAAAGAAAACGTAAGGTATGTGATACACTTTCAAATGCCTATGCAAATGGAGTCGTATGTACAGGAAATTGGCCGTGCAGGACGAGATGGAAAAGAAAGTGCTGCAATTCTGCTCTATTTAGAGGGAGATGAAGGACTACAGCTTAGCTTTATAGAGCGGGAGCTTCCTGCGATAAATCAAGTAAAAGGAATCGTCCATTATTTAAAAAGCAAAAATGCCTCCTCAGGCGAAGAAGCAGCGCGGCTTTTGCAGAAAGATGATATAGGTGCTTTGTTTGCATTAAACGAAATTCAGTTAAGAATCATCCAGCACATGCTGCTTTCTTTACACGATTTACAAGATTTAAAATTAATCGAAGCTGAAATGATTTCATTCGTGGAAAACAGAAAAGAAGGTAAAGTCAAAAAACTTCGTACTTTATTAAGCTGGATCCACGCTAATACGTGCAGAAGAGAATTAATAACACGGTATTTTCACCAGAAAATTCAGCAAAAACCAGAACAATGCTGTGATTATTGCGGTATAGACTTAGAAGGTTTTTATCAGAAAGACCCACCGGAAAATCCGGCTGAATTCAGGCCGATTTTTGATTGGAAAGAGGAGCTTATAGAGATGCTTGTCCCGGGAAGGAACGAGTAATGAAAAATAAACAGGCAGAAATAATCAAGACGCTTTCTGATAGAGAATTAGTTTTTCATTTATTGCTTACTCAATTTCTTCTAGTCGTTTTATCAGTCGGATTAGGTATAGTTTTGTTTGACAATTGGTCAGAGTTCGAGAGTCTTTTTACTTTGAATGACAGCAGGATATGGACCATCGGGCTCCCGGCGGGTTTAATCGTTGTGGGGCTTGATTTACTACTCATGAAATTGGTTCCTGAAAGCTTATATGATGATGGAGGCATTAATGAGAGGATTTTCAAAAGCCTGTCTGTACCTATGTTAATCATTATTCCGCTGCTTATTGCAGTTTGCGAGGAACTACTTTTTAGAGGGGTGATTCAGACTCATACTGGATTAGTCTGGGCCAGCATTATTTTTGCACTTGTACATTATCGTTACTTATTTAAGTGGTATTTATTAGTAAATATGATTGTATTAAGCTTTTTAATCGGTTTTATTTTCAGTTGGACTGGTAATTTAATGGTAAGTATTATGGTCCATTTCATTATTGATTTCCTTTTGGGTCTTATCATTAAGTATAGACATCAATAATCTAAGCAGCCATTGAAAACGAAAGCGCCTCGCAAGTAAGGCTGATGGATAAAATCGCTACGTCCTTTGGCAACTCGATCTGACCCTCATCCTGCACGCCTCCTAAGCACC
The DNA here is from genome assembly GCF_016909175.1 of Peribacillus deserti. Classification (GTDB taxonomy): domain Bacteria; phylum Bacillota; class Bacilli; order Bacillales; family DSM-1321; genus Paraperibacillus; species Paraperibacillus deserti. The sequence goes on along the minus strand of NZ_JAFBFI010000034.1, from coordinate 7,262 downwards.
AGACGAGCAGGCTGCGGGAAGCGGTTTTCTTCACATGGATTGATTGTCCTGTGACTCGAGGGTCTAAGTGCTGGCGATAGACATTATGAAAAACGGAAGCACCTTGCTCAGGACAAGCACAAGACGAGCGGGCTGTGGGAAGCGGTTTTCTTCCCATGGATTGGTTGGCCTGTTACTCGAGGGTCTAGGTGCTGAAGTTAGACATCGTATGATGAAAAGAGGAATGAAAGATGGAGAATAGAACAAGGTCCTTAGAACAGGAAGGTTCTGTAAGCTATTCAATGAAAAATGATAAACAACCTGTGCTTTCTCGAGCTGAATTACATAGGAAAAAAAGAACCAAGAAAAAATGGAAAATTAAGTTTCCCCTGCTGAAATTTCTATCCCTATTGTTTATTTTGCTTCCTGTGACCATATATAGCGCCTACCAATATTTTGGCAGCCAGTCATCCGATTCTGACTCACTTAAAAACGGTTTCGAAACGGTGGAAGTGTTTAAAGGTGAGAAACTAAATGAAAATGCTGCTGCAGAAAATGCATCAGTAAATGAAATTCATAAAGAAACCCAGCCTGTGACCTCCAGCCAGAAAGAAACGGAGAAGCCTAGAGAAAATGAGCAGATTCTAAGTAACGAATCAGCTGTACAAGCAGTTCCTGATAAGAAAGAGATTCAAGTAGAAGAAGCACCTCAAGAGCCTCTCGATAAAAATCAAAATAATGAGTACCGAGTTGTTTACCACACCGTGCAGCCTAAAGAAACGGTCTTCAGAATTTCCATGAAGTATTATAACTCTCAAGATGGTATTGCCCTGATTCGAGAGTGGAACGGATTATCAGGAAATGAAATTTCTGCCGGGCAGAAGCTTAAAATACCTCTAAAGAAATGAAATTTATTACAAAGACATCCTCATCCCGGAGCGGGTAGGATGTTTTTTTGCTGTTTGCTCGAAGGTGCTGATTTGTGCATTGAGCTGATTTTAGTTAAAAATTTAATAGAAGGAGCTGAATATGAGAAGCTCGAGGAACTTTTCGCTCAGAAAAATGATGAGAGTTACCACCCTTAGATGGTTAAGCGCTCCCAAGGAGTACAAGAAAACGAATCTTTAAGGGATTAACCTAACAATTTTTGAAACCGAAAAGTACCTCTGACTGACTATTTTTAAATATTAGACATTATTAACCCAGAATATTGGAAGGCGCGTTTTTCCTGAATCCTTAAAAAAAGACAGTAAACAATAGAGAAGTAATAGTTTCATTGACAAGCTCATAATTATAAATAGGGAGAATTTGAGATTAAGGAGCGGGTTATTATGGAACCATCAATAGTCATGCTTGATGATAAAACCGATCAGGCAACTAAACAAATGCTTCAAGCCGTTGTAAAAAGACAACAAAAATTTAAGAAGTATAAACACAATCATATCCTGACACTTTGTGCTTGTTTGATGATTAGTCTGATGTTTTTGCTTTATGTGTATTGGTTTATTGCCAAGCCTTACTCTTATTCCTTTTTTGCGATGTTTTCTGCTTTTGTCAACAATTCTCTGAACTTCTTCTATTTATCTGTAACAATTGGTTTATATGGGTATATGATTGTTCTTAAAAAAAAGGTGGATAAGGCTGAAAAGGAGTTTCATGCTTTAAGGTGTGAAATCATAGAAAAAAGCAAGGACTTATGGAGGCCTGAATCCGCATGGAAAGCCCGCCACACCGTATACGATATGATGAAAAAGAATTTTGATATTAACCTCTATCATGAGAATAAGTAAAGGAAGACAGCTGAGTATTTGAATAGAACTGTTTTCGCTTAGAAAGGGTTTAACTAGCTTGCTGCCTGGATATCAGGTCCATTCAAGGTGAAATGCTTATTTATGGTTTAAAGCATTAAAGATTTAAAGAAAAGAGCTTTGGTAAAAAAGGGAAAGTCAAACTCATGTGGAATATAAGTAAAGAGACCTAATTATATATTTCATGAGGTGATCGTTATGTTTGTAAAAAGTATTATGATTCCTAAGCATAATTGCTGCACAATTCAGACGGGAGAACCTATCGCGGCTGCGTTAAAAAAGCTTGAGGAAAATAAAATTGACGCCCTTCCAGTTTTAGAGGGAGAAAAGTATGCGGGAATTATTACCCGCCATGATCTCTACGAATATTTCTTTCTATCAAATCAATCAAAAGAAACCTTTTTGGCAGAGGTTCCCGTGATTGAGATTGCAAAACAGTACAAAGACCGGTTTATCAAAGGTGATGAAATTTTCGAAAGAACATTATTAGCATTAAAAGACTTTCCTATTATGCCGCTTGTTGGCGGTAAAAGTGAATTTCTTGGGATAGTAACAAGATTTGATGTATTAGAACAATTCCAAAGTGCGTTTGGAATGAACCGGCCGGGCGTAAGAATTGCTTTTACCTCTGTGGAAACAGAAGGGCGGATAGCCAAAGTGACAGACATTGCCCACCAATTTCATGAGCATATTATCTCGCTGGTAACTTTTGACGATTCCGATAAATTGGTTAGAAGAATCGTCATGAAAATTGAAAAAAATCATAATATCCAGAAGTTTATGGATAAGCTTGAATCCTCAGGCTTTAGAATTTTAAATGTAACGGAAGATTAAAAGAGTTATTTTTAACACCCCTCTCATAAATTTCTTATGGGAGGGATTTTTATGCTGATACGAATTTTGCAAATCGTTTCTGGGTTTTTGTCCGGTTATTTATTTATGGAATGGATCCACATTCCTGAGCCTTTTATTTTTGCTGAATTTATTTCAACTATTATATTGGAGCCTCACTATTTTTTTGCGGCAGCGGCAGCTTTTCTGGCATGTTTTTTAATTCATGCGGTCCTTCTAAGAGATGCGGTTAGCCCAATTTTAAAAAGGAAAGAGAAAATCAATAAGCTGGATTTTTTTTTATGCTGTCAAGCGGCTACATCTTTTGCTGCCCTATTTATGATAAACAAAGCTCTGGCAGTTCTGCTTTTTAGTTTTGCTGGGATTTATGGTATGATTTCAATAGATTTTTCGGAAAAAGGTAAAAATAAGCAATCTGGCAGCTAAGGAGTATGTATGGGAATATATTTGATATTAATCGTAATCATCACAGGTTTGCTGCTGCTTTTATATATGTGGAAACAGGCCTTTCTTGACCAAGTTCTTGAAACCTCGCTTTATTTTGAGGATTTCCCTGCAAGCTTCGGGAAAGTAACCATTTTTTTTATCTCAGATATTCATAAAAGGTCCATTACAGACGTGATAATCAATAAGGCAAGAGGCAAAGCGGATATTGTTGTAGTAGGCGGGGACCTTGCTGAAGGCAAAGTTCCTTTCTCGAGGATAGAAAGCAACCTAAAAAAACTAAAGGAAATAGGGCCTGTATATTTTGTATGGGGCAATAATGACTATGAAACAGATTATCATCTCCTGGATGCAACCCTTCTTAAATATGGGGTTAAAATACTCGATAACACGTCTGTTTTATTCGAATCAGAAACTGGCGAAAAGATGTGCCTCCTTGGAATAGATTATATGGACGGCGAACGAGACAGGCTTGATTTAGCAATTCAGGATGCAGATGAGGGTGCCTTTCGAATTCTTATCAGCCATACTCCTGCTATACTCAAACAGATTGAGCCTGACAGTAATATTAGCTTACTATTAAGCGGGCATACCCACGGAGGGCAAATTAGAATCCTTGGGTTTGGAAGGTACAGAAAAGGCAGGATTGCTAAAAAAGGCAGCACCACTTATCTGGTGAGCAATGGCTATGGAACAAGTCTAGTACCTTTAAGGCTGGGAGCAAAACCAGAAACACATTTAATCACGCTCTTACCGAAAGAAAAGGATAAGAAATAGGGGAAATAGTGTAAGCTATTATTTTTTGGAGGATTTATATGGCTAGGCAAGTACCAAAATATAACATCAAAGCTGCATCAAATCTGCTCGGTATAAGATCTGGAACCTTGCGTGCCTGGGAAAGACGATACCAGTTTATTGCACCTGTAAGAAATGAATCGGGGCATAGAATGTATACAGAAGAACATATCGGTATACTCAGGTGGCTCGTTTCTAAAGTGAACGAGGGATTTACGATCAGCCAGGCTGTTTCATTATTAGAAAGTGAAGCGCAGCATATAAATGAACAAGCAGAAACCCAAGAACGCAAAAGAAACGAGGGGCAGGAAGAAACTCTGGTCCATGAGCTTTTGGGCTGCCTGCTCGTATTTAATGAAAACAAAGCACATGAACTCATGGATCGCATTTTCAGTATTTATACGATAGAAAAGGCCATTATCGATGTACTCGGGCATGTAATCATACAAGTAGGTGATTTATGGGAGCGGGGGAAAATAACGGCTGCTCATGAACACTTTGCAACTTCCATACTGAGGTCAAGAATCGGCTATATTATGCATACCATACCCCAAAACAGCCTGCTGCCTAAAGCAGCCGCTGTTTGTGCTCCAGGGGAGCAGCATGAACTTGGACTTTTGATTTATACCTTATTTTTGAGGCTGAAGGGGTTTCAAGTTGTCTATCTAGGACAAAGTGTGCCTGAAAAAGACTTGCAGACAGTCCTTTCCATTATTGAACCAAAGCTGTTATTTATATCTTGTACTTTACCAAAAAATCTTGAACCGTCCCTTCATTTGATAAATGACATTCAAACACAATATCCGGACATTCAGATAGGTATAGGCGGGAGCGGCACGCAAAATCTGACATCTGCTCAGCGTGAAACGTATTCATCATGTATCGTAGGCGAGACAAAAAGCGAGTGGAGCAGATGGATACAAGATAAGATTGGCAGAATGTAATAAGCTTAGGATATGCACCTGCGGATTTCATCTTCATATGATGTAGAGAAGATGGGGGATTCCAGGAGGCATTTGCATGAAGCTTGAGCGGTTGTCCAGCAACAAAATTAAAATCTTTTTAACCTTTGATGACTTAATGGACCGCGGATTAACAACAGATGATATTAAAGGGAATTCGCTTAAGGTTCATAAATTATTCTATAGTATGATAGAAGAAGCTTGCACCGAAATGGATTTTGAGATGATCGGATCAATTGGAGTAGAAATTTTCTCTCTAAAAGCCCAAGGACTAATTGTAATTGTAACGAGAGAAGAGGATGAAGATCTGCTCGATGACACTGACTCCATATTTGAATTGGACGTAAGACTTGCCGATAATTTTCATATTTTTTATGAATTTAAAGATTTGGAAGATGTTATCCAGCTTTGCCGACTGTTAAAAACATTTGGACTGCATTCCGGTTCCTTATATTTTTATGGGAAAAGCTATTTTCTGCTCCTTAAAGATGTTTCAGAAAACCTTCATGAAACAGTCATCTCAATCGCTTCTGAATATGGCTGTCCCACTACAATGACTTTATGCCGTATTGTAGAGTATGGTAAAACTATTATTGACGATAGTGCAATTAAAACAATGACTCATTATTTTAAATGACCAAAGAAGATCTGGACACCTAATATCAATGCATATTTATGCAATAGGCAGTTTACCGTTTTAACGGAAATTGCCTTTTTATTATGATCAGGCATTTTCACCATCACATATCAGGAAAGTCAGTAAACACCTCGGTTTGCGTGATTTGTTTATATATATTCAAAGGCTTCTCACAGAGAGAAAAATACTAAATGACAGCGTTTTCAAAAGCGTCTAATAAAATGTATTTTTCTAAATTTTTACCTTTGCATATATGTTTTTAAGGTGTATACTATGTCTGATAGAACGACCCTACCCGATTATAGAAATCTTAGGAGGATTCAAATGGTAGCCGAAAAAAGCAACGAAACTACAACTCAAGAAGATAAGCATGATGTGCTTAAATCGACTCAAACAGTAATTCATAAAGCACTTGATAAGCTTGGATATCCTGAGGAAGTATATGAACTTCTTAAAGAACCAATTAGAATGATGACCGTTAAGATACCAATCCGTATGGATGATGGATCTATAAAAATATTCACCGGCTTTAGAGCTCAGCACAACGATGCAGTCGGACCTACTAAAGGCGGAATACGTTTTCACCCTAACGTAACAGAAAGAGAAGTAAAAGCGCTTTCGATCTGGATGAGCTTAAAGTGCGGTATCGTTGACTTGCCTTACGGCGGAGGCAAAGGCGGAATTATTTGTGATCCTAGAAATATGTCATTCCATGAGCTTGAGCGCCTGAGCCGTGGATATGTAAGGGCTATCAGCCAAATTGTCGGGCCGACAAAAGATATACCGGCACCAGATGTGTTTACAAACTCTCAAATTATGGCATGGATGATGGACGAGTACAGCCGAATTGATGAATTTAACTCACCTGGATTCATCACAGGAAAGCCGCTTGTTCTAGGCGGATCCCATGGGCGTGAATCTGCTACAGCTAAAGGAGTAACCATTTGTATCCGTGAAGCTGCCAGCAAAAAAGGCATTAATATAGAAGGAGCCCGTGTGGTTGTCCAGGGATTTGGAAACGCAGGAAGCTTCCTGGCTAAATTCATGCACGATGCAGGAGCAAAAGTAATCGGTATATCTGATGCTTATGGAGCACTTTATGACCCGAATGGATTGGATATTGATTATCTGCTTGACCGCCGCGACAGCTTTGGAACAGTTACTAAGCTATTTAAAAATACGATTTCCAACAAAGAACTCCTTGAATTAGACTGTGATATTCTAGTTCCAGCTGCCATTGAAAACCAAATTACAGAAGAAAATGCACACAATATCCGAGCATCCATTGTCGTAGAAGCAGCGAACGGTCCTACAACCATAGAAGCTACCCAAATCCTGACTGACAGAGGCATTCTTCTCGTACCGGATGTACTGGCATCTTCCGGCGGTGTAACCGTATCCTATTTTGAATGGGTACAGAACAATCAAGGCTACTACTGGACAGAAGAAGAAGTCGAAGAAAGACTTGAAAAAATCCTCGTCAAATCATTCAACAACATTTACGACACTGCCCAAAGCAGACGAGTAGACATGCGTCTCGCTGCCTACATGGTAGGAGTAAGAAAAATGGCCGAAGCCAGCAGATTCCGAGGCTGGATTTAAGAAGAGCGGAGAACGGTGCTTTTCTGCACTATTCTCTTTAAAGGAAGCTATGCTCATTGCTTAGCTTCCTTATCTTTTCACCAACTAATGAAAAGCAGACACCTGACAGGCGTAAGACGAGCGGCAGCGAAAGGCCGCCTTTGCCTTTTGATGGCGATTGGCTTACGACCGAAGGTGTCAGTT
>NZ_JAFBFI010000033.1 GCF_016909175.1 Peribacillus deserti | reverse complement strand
TCGGGTCTCTGCCTTCCGCCCGAGTTAAACTATTTACATAAGTTTCAGACACATTCTGCCTTTTTATAAGTTGATCTCAGGAAAGGCACCGCTTTACTCTTTTCTAGTCATTTTGCAGGGCCGCGCAGCCTTGATCACCGGTTCTTATTTTTATGGCTTTGGCAATTTCGTATATAAAGATTTTACCGTCACCTGGTTGTCCTGTGTTGCAGACTTTGCGTGCTGTATCAATTACGGATTGAACAGGGACTTTGCATACCACGATCTCCACTTTTATACGTTCTATCATATTTATTTCTCGTCTGACACCGCGGTAGTTTTCTGTAAATCCTTTTTGCAGGCCGCAGCCAAGTGCATTTGTAACGGTAATGCCGCTTACTTCAATTTTTGCAAGCTCCTGCTTTAATGCTTCGAATTTGGAAGGGCGTGTAATGATTTCTATCTTCGTCATTTTTTCAGACATAAATGGTTCAGCTCCTTTCTATAAATTTGATTCATGGTACGCTTTTTCGCCATGCAGGGTAAGGTCAAGACCGATATACTCTTCTTCTTCATTCACTCGGACTGGCATGACGGAATGAATGGCTTTAATGATGATAAAAGTAACGAGGGCGATAAAAACATACGTAGCACCTATGCCTGCCAGCTGTTTAAATAAGAGAGAAATGTTTCCGTAGAATAATCCGTCTGCACCTGCTTCATTTACGGATGTAGTCGCAAATAATCCTGTGGCTATCCCGCCCCAGGTACCGCCGATTCCGTGAAGTCCAAAAGCATCGAGGGCATCGTCATAGCCAAGCCTTTTCTTAAGTGAGAAAACCCCCCAGAAACAAACAGCTCCGCCGATGAAGCCAATGATAATAGAAGAAGCGGGAGTTACGAAACCGCAGGCTGGTGTAATGGCAACAAGTCCCGCGATAGCACCGGAGATCGAGCCCAGCATAGTGGGTTTTTTATTGATTTTCCATTCAATTAAGATCCAGCCTATTATGCCTGCAGCTGCTGCAACAGCTGTATTAATGAATACAGTCATAGCTATTTCATTTAATGTTAAAGAGCTGCCTACGTTGAACCCGTACCAGCCAAACCATATTAATGAGCCGCCTAAAACAGTTAAAGGAAGATTATGCGGCGTGCTTGTTTCCGATTCTTTTCTCTTGCCTAGATAAATAGCCAGCACGAGGCCGGTGACACCTGAGGAAATATGAACAACATTACCACCTGCGAAATCGAGGGCTCCTAATTCCCGAAGCCAGCCTCCTACACCCCATACCCAGTGAGCGACAGGTGCATATGCAAGCAGGGACCACAGAATCGTAAATACAACAAAAGCGGAGAATTTCATTCTTTCAGCGACTGCTCCTGAAATCAGAGCTGAAGTTAGTACAGCAAACGTTAATTGAAACATCATAAAAAGGTTATGCGGAATAGTTTCACTGTAATCAGGATTTGGCTCGAAGGTAACTCCTTTTAAACCCGCCCAATCCAGATTTCCGATCCAGGCATTACCGCCCGTTGAGAAACATAAAGAATACCCGATTATTACCCATAGGATCGAAACAATTGCCATTGGGATATAGCTGTGCATGGCTGTACTTAAGACATTTTTACTGCGGACCATTCCGCCGTAAAATAAAGCAATTCCTGGAGTCATAAGCCATACAAGAAGAGTACAAAAGAACATAAATACAGAATCATTCAACATTTACATTGCCCCTTTATTTGGTATTTTAAGTTATGTTATGTTTTATAACATAATAAAGTTATATTTATTATCATAAAGACAAAAAAGAATTAATTCAAGGGGAATTTTCACAAAAATATGGAATATTTTCTTATCATGTAATAAAACCTAACATCTATAAGGATTTTTATCGACAATTAGGAAATGGCACTTGATAATTCTCAAATTAATACGATAATAAATAGTAGAAAAGAATGTGGAAAATTGTACTAAGATATGTCGAAAAGTATTGGAGTAAACGTATGAGATTAATGTCCACTGAAGCATTGAAACCTGGACTTAAGGTAGGACAAAGTATATATAATGACAGAGATAAAGTTTTGCTCCGTGAAGGAGTGGAAATAACAGAAAGGCATATCAGCCGTCTTAAAGAGCTGAATATTCCCTTTATCTATATCTTTGATCAAAAGACAGAGCATATTAAGCCTCTGAGTTCTATTCCAAATACACTGAGACGGAAAGCTATTGACGAGATCAAGACTACCTTCCAAGAAATTCAGAAAGCTGAGGAAAACGATTCCTCGCTGATTTTAGAAAAAGCCTCCTGGGATTTTAAAGAGCTGATTAAGCAGCTCATTCATGAGATAAGCGGCAATAAAAAGCTTCTTCATCTGCTTTCAGATGTATATACCTATGATCATTACATTTTTACTCACTCGCTGAATGTTACTTTATATAGCATTGCTGTAGGCATTAAACTTAAGCTCGCTCCAAGGCAGCTGGAAATTCTCGCCCTCGGCGCCTTGCTCCATGATGTTGGTAAAGTTTCAGTTCCAAAAAATATATTGTTAAAACCAGGAAGACTTACTGAGGAGGAATTTGTAGAGATTAAAAAGCATTCAGAATGCGGCTTTAATCTATTAAGAGGAATACATACGGTTCCCCTTGTAGTAGCTCATTGTGCCTATCAGCATCACGAGCGGCTTGATGGCTCTGGATATCCAAGAGGGCTATTAGGAGATCAAATCCATTATTTTGGCAAAATTTTAGCTGTAGCTGATGTGTTCGATGCCGTAACATCAAACCGGATATATAGAGGGGCCATGCTGCCGCATGAAGGGCTTGAGGTTTTATATGCAGGATCAGGAACACAATTTGACAGAACCATTGTCGAAGCGTTTAGAAGTGCGGTTGCAATATACCCTAACAGCTTAACTGTCGAGCTGAGTGATGGAAGCAAAGGAATTGTGTGCCGGCAGAATAATGGCTTAAGCGACCGTCCTGTTGTAGAGGTTTTTGAACAGAATAGCCGCCAGCTTGATCACCCTTATGAGGTTGATCTTAGCCGGGACCTTGATATTCTAATCACTGGCTGTGACACTGCCTTTTTTTGCTCTAATCAAAAAGTAGAGACTCCTTAACAGGAGTCTCCCAGAGTGTAGACAAAATCAATTTCAAACAAACTTTGTCGCAAAAAATGAGGTTTGTCAGTTTATTCTTGCATATATGGTGGTGTTTCTTAAAGTTAAGCACTATATATTGAGGGTTAAATTTTATAAAAAAATAGCTGTCGACTTTGTCGACAGCCTGAGAGACTCCTTAACAGGAGTCTCCTTATCTTGATTTTCTAGCCCGTAAATCATTGCGTTCCCAAACTCGGAGCAGCGGATAAGGATCAAAGGACCATTCAGTTAAGCCATTGTCCTTGTATAGTCCATAATGAAGGTGGGGAGGGAATTTACCGGAAGTGCCAGGAGGGCCGTAACCAGTGCTGCCCACACCTCCAATAAGGGTACCGGGTTCCACAGTCTGTCCTGTTTGAAGTCCCTTGGCAAAGCCGCTTAAATGGGCAAAATAATGATACGTGTTATTTATGTCTCTAATTCCAACTCTCCAGCCGCCATACTTATTCCAGCCTTTCATTTCAATAACGCCATAACAGGTAGAACGAACCGGAAGGCCGTAATCTGCAAATACATCCGTTCCTTCATGAGATCTCCTTCCGCCCCACCCGCGGGCTACACCCCATGTTCCTCTATACGTATAATGAGTCCGTACAGGAACGGGAAACACCTTCTTATTTAGATCGATTGTTCCATATTTTTGGAAGAGCCGGGCATTGCCCATGATAATCCCTACCGCTTTATCCCTTTTATAGTAGTTCCAGAGGCCGATTCTAAAGTTTGCTTCATCATTTCCATACTTAAGCAGATAATTGGAAACAGTTAAAAGCATATCCTCATTTGTCCGAATACTTGCTTTTCCATCTGAATTGCCGTCTGTCCCCAGCCCGCCCCAAAATTGAATAGAAGCCGGGTTATCATCTTCAGAATTAGGATTCAGCATGCCTGACCAAATCTTTGGATCGATATGTATACCTACCGGTCCGGTTGAATCAGGCAGATCTCGCCGGGCATTCCTGATGCTGTGTTCGTATTGGTCTATAGCTGCAATAAAATACCATGGGATAGTGGTAGCAGTCTCAACATATTCATACAGGCTCATCCTAAGCTTTATTTTATATTCTTCAGGAGTCATGGTTGAGGCCTCGACCCGGTTTGCGGTGCTGCAGATTAAACTTATAAAAAGAGCTACTGTTATAAAAAAATACCGATAACGCACAGGTCCAAACTCCTTTACTCATAACATGCTGTTAGTTTGCTTTCCTTTTTGTTTTTCATGTATTCAAAAAATGGAAAAAAGATAAAAGTGCCGGCAGTTCGCGGCACTCCATCACTCAATATCGACAATCGTATCATTCGCCCTGCTGCTCGCCATTTGCATTTTCATTCTCGCTTACTTTTCTTCCTTGAGGAGACTTCTTCATCTGACTGATCGTATTTTGGAGCATATTGTTCACATCTTTTGTATGTGTATCAAGGTTTGCGTAATTTTCTACATTTTGCATTAAGCCGGGATTGTCTGTTACATAAACATGAAAATATCTGGGCAAAACAGAGATTGCGGTACGCTTTACCTGGTCGGCTGCTTCATTTCGATCGTCCTTGCTTGTCTTATAGGCTATAAGAGCTTCCTCGTCAGTCACCAGCGTAGCGGCCTCATCTATGCCAGGAATTTGAACGGACAGACGGGTAATAATATCTGCCAGCTGTTCCCGGTCTAGGGTCACTCTGTCATGCGAGCCGACCGTTTCACCATCGATAATCGTTCTGTTTAGACGGACAAATCCAAAATCCCTGCTGCTTTTGTCATTATTATGGTTATCTACATTATAATTCTGATTCAGGTTGGATACTTTCGAGGGATTAGATCTATTTTTAAAAACATTATCGTTCCTATTATCCTGATCCCCTGCTCCTGCGCAGGCAGTTAAAGTCATCAGTATACCAATATATAGTGTTAAAATGGATTTGAGCACCCAAAAACACCTCCTATAAAGATTAGAGTGACCACTTTTTTATAAATTTCATTTAGAAATTGGTGGCGAATACGTTATAATTTTGGTAACAGCAATTGTTAGGAATATTGAGGTGAAGTAAATGATCGAAATTAATAATATAACTTATGAATTGATTGAAGAAAGAAGCAGCGGCTTTAATGAAGAGGCGTTTCGTGCTCGGTACAGTGAAATTTTAAATAAATACGATTACATCTTGGGAGACTGGGGATATGGCCAGTTAAGGCTTAAAGGTTTTTTCGATGACCAAAATCAGAAAGCGGCTTTTGATACAAAAATCAGTACACTTACTGAATATCTGTACGAGTACTGTAACTTCGGCTGTCCTTATTTTGTGGTAAAGAAAATAAAAAAGTGAACGTAAAGAAACCTTGTCAAATCTTGACAAGGTTTCTTGATTAACTGTTTCCGGTATTGGTATAGGGCGGCTGTTCATTATTAGTGGGATCGTCATTCGTCAAATGGGCGGGACCAATTTGTCTTGGAATGCCTTCGTGAAGGGTTTTATTTTCATAATTGGAAGAGGTGAAAAATCGCTGGCCTTCTCTCCATGATGTACTTTTGTTTTCCACAGGTCTGTTAGCCTTGAAGGGCGCGCCGTAAGAACCTTCAGGGAATTCTTCCGCAGTTAAATAGGTTCTGCTTTTTTCAACGTTGGCAAAATCGTGATAGTCTTCATTCATTATAGAGACCTCCAGCTAAGAGTTTTTCATCTTAGCTTTGCCTAAATGGTCCTGTATATTATACGATTTCCTCCAAAAATGAACGAAGGTCTGCGGCATCTTCTTTGGACAGCTGAAAAGCGTACTCCACATACCCTTCCTCTGCTAAGTCATCCTGACCAATGATTGCAAATCGATTGCTTTGCAGATCAAGAACCACTTGCTTTCCGTAAAAACGATCAGTTGTAATTATAGCCAAATCAAATCTTATATTTTCACCTGCAAAGCTTACAAATCTTGTTTTTGCATTGATCACATCATCATATAAAAATATTCGGTTATCCATGATTATCCCCCTCTCGTTTTTTTCCAGTTCCTTCTCATCCATTCTACCAAAGGAGCCTTCTGCCTGTATAAAAAGGAAGAGAATTTTTCCAGTTTTCATAAGAAATAAACAAAATTCCCCAAATTGTGATAAAATTACTATATAACTTCATGGATATTCGAAAGGGATGGGTACATTGGCTTATAATCATTCCGGAAAAAAACATAGATTATTGAAATGGCTAAAGATTCTGCTTCCCCATTCCATCATTCGTTTTTATCCGCCCCAATTTATTTTGCGTGATACACTGGTGTCAAGTACGAAGCGTACCATCCAGCAAGGAAACGAAGCAGCGGTTATCGTATTTAATATAAAAAATTTAAGGCAGATATCTGAACAAATTGGTATAAGGCAATTTGAAGAATTTCAGTGTGGCCTAAAACTGATTTATGCAGACGTAATTAAAGAAAGTGTCCCCTTACAAGACATTTTAGCGCTGCACGATTATAATAGTGACGGTATCACTCTTATACTAAGGATGGATTCCCAGAAGCAGAGCCTCCTAGAAATAGATGGCACGACTTCATTGATACTGCAGAAAGTAAAACAGCGCCTCGAGCAGGATTATTCCCAGGTTAGGGCTGTATTTGAAACAGGCTATATGTTTGTCGAGAAAAAGTCCGCTTCTCTTAGAGAATCCATCAATAAGGCTCATCAGCAGGCTGCAGCCATGGCTGAAAGGAAAATTCATTCAGAATTCAATGAGATGCTGTATCAAATGACTAAGATTATCGAAGGTAAGAATATCCACTTGCTTGCACAGCCGATTATCGATGTAGCAACCAAACAAATCAAAGCCTATGAAATCCTAACAAGAGGGCCTCAAGGATCCCTGCTTGAAAGCCCGCTTACATTGTTTTCTGTGGCAAGACAGACAAGTAGGCTGTATGATTTAGAAATGGTCGTTTTGGAAAAAACGTTTGAACAAGTATCTAAGAATGGATCGAGCCAGGATATTTTTATAAACTTTACTCCCATTACCCTTGGAAATATCCGTTTTATAAAGGATATGAAGTGGATTTTGGATAAATATAAGAATGTAAAGGCAGCCCAGATTGTAATTGAGATAACAGAAAGAGACGATATAGATGAGGTTGAAGGCCTGATACAAAATATCAGAGCCCTCAGAAATATGGGATTCAGAATTGCGGTAGATGATACAGGAGCCGGTTATGCCAGCCTTCACACCATTAGTGAGATTATGCCTGATATAATTAAAATTGACCGGACAGTAATCGAAAATATTCACCACAGCACCATCAAAGAGTCCATGCTGAAGGGACTGCTGTTAATTGCCAAAGAAGCAGGTTCGCTGGTTGTTGCAGAAGGAATTGAAACAGAGGAAGAAGCAAAGGTCTTATCTAGAAACAAAGTAGATCTTGCACAGGGCTATTTTTACGCGAGACCAGCCAGGCTGGAGCACGCCTAGGTTTTATGCTGATGTAAGCGCTGCAAGAAACATCGGACAGATTCCATAAACAGCATGCTATTCTTACACCACCCGACCGGAAAGGATAATTCATATGTACTTTGTTGACCGTGAAAAGATTGAAAAAACACTTCGTTTTCTCGAAACTCAGAACAGCTTATTTGAAACTCTCACAGTAAGTGAAGCAATGGTGCCAGGATCCGTTTCTGCGCTTGCCACAGAACGGATATCTCAAACGATGATAGACTCTGTACTTGATATCGGTAACGCGATGATCGATGGCTTTATCATGAGAGATCCGGGAAGCTTTGAAGATATTATTGATATCCTCGAGGATGAAAGAGTAGTGACAAATGACATGGCTGTTTCTTTTAAAGGGACGATCCCGCTTCGGAAAATGCTGATTCAAGATTACGCCGAGCTGTCGTTAGAGGCACTGCTGACTGGGATGAAAACGGCGCTGCCTGCTTTTCAGAAATATCCCGCAAGCATCAGGAGCTATTTAATAAATGAATTAGGTCCTGTTTCTGCCTTTAAAAGCGAATAAAATCCATTTCAAGCCTGCAGACTATGGTCAGCGGGTTTTTTATTTTAAACGGACTTTCTCCGGGCAGGAAATTAGAACTTTAAGCCGTGATTATGTTAATTTTAGTAAGCAGCTGTACATATGGAATTCATATATAGGAGGACTCAGTCTTTGAGAAATTATAAAGGGTATTTAATTGATTTAGATGGAACCATTTACCGGGGGACCGAAGTGATTGAAGAGGCTGGCGCCTTTATCGCAGCTCTTCGTGAAAAAGGGATACCATATTTATTTGTGACCAATAACTCATCAAGAACCCCAGGGCAAGTGGCACAAAAATTAAGGGATTTTGACATTCCTGCAAAAGACCATCAAGTGTTCACCACAAGCATGGCTACAGCAAACTACATCTATGGCAAGCAGCCGGGAGCCTCTGTCTATGTTATTGGGGAAGAAGGCATTCGAAACGCTCTTCAGGAAAAAGGCTTTATCTTCAAAGAGGAAAATCCTGATTTCGTGGTGATGGGAATTGACCGGAACATAACATATGAAAAGCTTGCAACAGCATGCTTAGCCGTTAGAAATGGTGCTACCTTCATCTCTACTAATGCAGATATTGCCCTGCCCACTGAAAGGGGATTCCTGCCGGGAAATGGCTCACTAACATCGGTTGTATCGGTTTCTACTCAGGTTCAGCCTATTTTCATAGGCAAACCAGAATCCATTATAGTGGAGCAGGCTTTAAAAGTGCTTGGTACAAAAAAGGAAGACACCATTATGGTCGGAGATTATTATGACACCGATATCCTGGCTGGACTAAATTCTGGCATTGACACCCTTCTCGTCCATACAGGCGTTACCACCGCTGAGCATTTAAAAAATTATGAAAAACAGCCTACCTATACCATTAATACATTAGATTTATGGAAGTTTGTAGACTAGATTCATTTCTTTATGGTTTAGCTCTGTAAAAATTGCCTGTTGATTGCAGCAGGAAGTGCGAAGAACGGTGCTTTTCTTCATAATACTCTTTTAAGAAGGCTAGGCTTATTGCTTAGCTTTCTTATTTCTTCGATCTATATGAAAAGCAGACCCCCGATAAAGAAGACTTGCTGATTGGCGAGTGCAGCGTAGACAGAAGCTTAGTCGCACTTATGCGTTAGCCAAGCATATCTATAAAATTGACAGATAATTTGCCTGGATGACATAGTAGGAGAGAGGATATTAGAAAAATTGGAGGATTTTTATGAAGAATGTACTGATATTAGGAGGGACCCGGTTTTTTGGTAAGAAGCTGGTATCCTTGCTGCTTGAAGAAGGGCATCATGTTACGATTGCCACAAGGGGTAATGTACAGGATTCTTTCGGAGAAAAGGTGAATAGAATCATAGTGGATCGAACTCAGCCGCAATCGTTAGAAAGTGCTGCTGGAGGGCAAAGCTGGGATCTAGTTTATGATAATATTTGTTATTCTCCAGAGGATGCAGCAGAAGCCTGCAGGATTTTCAAGGGGCATGTTCAAAAGTACATCCTTACTTCCACACTCTCTGTCTATGAATATGGGTCTGCGAAGAAAAGGGAGGAAGACTTTGATCCAATCACCTACCCTCTAGCCTGGGATCAGGACAGCAGCATCTCTTACGGAGAAGGCAAGAGGCTGGCAGAGGCTGTTTTTTTCCAGAAAGCTGATTTTCCTGTAAGTGCTGTAAGATTCCCGATTGTTCTCGGTGAGGATGACTATACAAAACGGCTGCATTTCCATGTTAAAAACATTCTAAATGAAATGGCCATCGGAGTTCCTAACAGGGAAGCGGTACTTTCCTTTATCCATTCTGATGAGGCAGCCCGTTTTCTTGCGTGGCTCGGCGGAAATGACCTTGCCGGACCAGTGAATGCATGTTCTAATGGCGAGATTTCTCTAAACAGCCTTTTTAACTTGATAGAAAAATATACAGGCAAAGAAGCCTTGATTCAGCAAATCACAAAGGATGAACAAATGTCACCCTTCGGAGTCACAGAATCCTGGTATATGGACAATTCACGAGCTGCTGAACAAGGGTTTGTATTCGATGATTTGGACAAATGGCTCCCTGCTTTAGTGCAAAAGCTGGTGAAAGAAGAGTCGCTTACCTAAAAAAAATCTCTATCGCTGCATATACATATCAGGGCGAAGATCAGGATCGCTGCTACGGCGAAAACCAAGGTCTGCACCGAATTAATTTTCTTGGCGAAAATCAATTCGGTGCGAAATTTATCACTGCTAAGGATTGCGATCTCCAACCGAAATGGAATAAAGCCAATCAAAAAAGAGACTAATGCAGCTTTCAAGCATTGGTCTCTTTCGCATTTTATTCTACATTCGCCGACCGGTGGGCAAGTCTGCTGGAGGCAGCAGCGGCTATGGCGCCGACAATGTCATCTAAGAATGTATGGCATTTGCCGGAGCTTTTATCATTTAGCTCTTTTAGGATAAGGGGCTTTTGTTTGTCGATGTAGCCGTAATTGGTGAATCCGATCGATCCGTATACATTGACAATTGAAAAGGCCAGGATTTCATCGACGCCGTATAACCCTTCATCTACTTCAATTATGGATTGAAGCGGTTCTTCCAGGAGCTTTCTTTCGGCTAAAAGATCTAGCTGTATGCCGGTCAAGATGGCATTTTGCACTTCTCGTTTGCTTAGTACCCGTTCAACATTATGAATACAGTCTTCAATCTTCAGGTTAGTATGATATTTATTTTGCAGATACATCACTAAATCGGCTATATCTTTAATAGAAACTCCTCGTTCCTCCAGCCACTTCCTTGCCGTCTTTTCTGTCATATCAACATTTTTCTTGACCATGATTATCACCTTTTCCTGAGGTTTTCGTAAGGAAGTTTATCAATTAATAAAAGATAACAAAAAACTGTCCGCTCACTCATATATATGAGTTAGGATGTCCAAATAACCCCATATAAATTTTTTCATGAGGAGGATTTACATGTTTGAGGAAGCTATATATGAAAATTACGGTTTTCAAATGGAGCGGCAGGAATCCATCGGAGGATTTTCAGCTTTTCGGTTTAATAATTACTTGTTCAGTATTATTCCTCTTCAAGAAATAAATGAAGAAGAGCTCAAAGAAAGACAGCAGATGTCTCAGTTTCTTATAGAGAAGGGGGACAAATACGTTTCTGCTTTTGTTATGTCCAAAAAAGAAACCTATCTCTCTCAGGCTGGCGATACTGTCTTTTTATTATTGGTGAATGGGGTACTCGAGGAGCCGCGGGATTATCAGCTTGGAAAGAAGCTGGCCAGGTTTCATATGAGAGCCCGGTCATATCCACATCAGGTAAAATCTTGTTCTAGAATCGGTAAATGGAAGGAAATGTGGGAGCAGCGGATAGATGGTATAGAGGCAGTGTGGAGAGAAAAGCTTCAATCACATCCGGGCAGTGAGTTTGAAAAGCTATTTGTTGAATCCTTCCCTTATTTTATGGCACTCGGCGAAAATGCGATTCAGTACCTTGTAGATACAGAAATCGATGATCAGCCTGGTGCTGTGGATTATGGGACGGTATGCCACGAGCGGTTTCTAAAGAACAGCTGGAGCGGCAAGGTGCTGGTCAGAAATCCCTTTGACTGGGTTTTCGACCACGGAACCCGGGATATTGCAGAATGGGCCAGAGAGCATTATCTAGAAAATCCCCACACCTATCAGCCGGGTATGCGTCAGTTTATTTCGGACTATCAGAATACCTCACCCTTCACAAGCTTTTCGGCAAGGCTGCTTTACTCAAGGCTTCTTTTTCCCATTCATTATTATGAAACGATAGAAAACTATTTTATAGCACAGCCCGAATCCCGCCAGAAGGAATTGGAGGAATCACTTGCTGCGATCATAAACCGTACTCAATTATACGAAAGGTTCCTTCAGAGCTTTTATGAAGCGGCTGAAATTCCAGTCAGGACGCTCAGGCTTCCTAAGCTCGACTGGCTCTAGGCATTAAATGGATAACCGCTTTTTCCCTGTGGTATGATGAAGGCATAAAGGGAATTCAACAGGGGAAGGTGTTAGAAATGGAAAAAAAGCCTTATATTTTTATAACAAGAAAGCTGCCGGCTCGTGCGGTTGATTCACTCTCTAAGCGGTTCGAGGTTTCTATGTGGGATTCGGAAACTGAAACGGTTCCAAGAGAATTTCTGCTGAAAGAAGCTGTCAAAGCTGATGCTTTGCTGACTATGCTATCAGACAAAATAGACAGGGAGGTGCTCGAGGCAGGCGGGAGCTTGAAGATTGTAGCGAATCTAGCTGTAGGCTACGATAATATAGATTTGAAAGCTGCCAGTGAACGGAGTATCGCTGTATGCAATACGCCCGAGGTATTGACGGATACCACTGCAGATCTTGCCTTTGCCCTGTTGATGGCTTCGGCACGTAGAATTGTTGAGGCGGCTGAGTTTGTTAAAGAGGGAGCTTGGAAAAGCTGGAGCCCTCTTTTGATGGCTGGCCAGGATATCCACCATAAAACAATCGGTATTGTAGGCATGGGGAAGATTGGGGAAGCGGTAGCGAAAAGAGCAGCTGGGTTCGATATGGACATTCTTTATCATAACCGTACAAGAAAGCCTGAGGCTGAAGAAAAAATCGGTGCCAGATACGCAAGCTTCAATGAGTTAATAGAAAGAGCAGATTACATAGTTTGTTTAACACCTCTTACTGCCGAAACAAAAGGAATATTTAATGAAGACAGCTTTAGAAAAATGAAAAATACAGCTGTATTCATCAATGCCTCAAGAGGGCCGGTCGTGGATGAACAAGCTTTATATGAAGCGCTGGTTTCAGGTGAGATTAGTGCTGCAGGGCTTGATGTCTTTGATAAAGAGCCGATTGGCGCTAATCATCCTTTGTTAACGTTAAAAAATGTCGTAGCACTGCCGCATATTGGGAGTTCATCAACAGAAACAAGAATGGAAATGATAGAACTTTGTATATCTAATATAGAAGCAGTTCTAGATGGGAAGCAGCCAATAACCCCGGTTAACATATAAAAGATAAAAGGGTGATGCCAAATATATTTGGTAACACCCTTTTTTATTAATTGGCTATGTTATAGTTCATTGTTAATTTGGGCATTATGCTGGTTGGAACGGATACGTGAGACTCCCGCACGAAAAGGGTCAAGGGAGACTCACAGGCGTAAACGCTAATATATCTCCGGGTCAGGTTCTGCCTAATTAACGAATCTGATTTTTTATTTCAAATTTTCTAACTATTTCTTGAACGAAAGCGTTTTCAGAAGGTATAGTTAGATTCTTACTATTGTAATAAGATTGAAAGACTACTATAATGTCTTTTATAAACAAACAAATGTAATTTCCACAAGAACAAAAGGGGGAAGCTTAAATGGATGTAATTTCAATTGGATTGTTAGGGCTAGGAACAGTGGGATCAGGTGTGGTTACGATCATTGAAAACCATCAAGATAAATTAATGCATCAGATTGGCTGCCCGGTAAAAGTAAAAAAAGTTCTTGTTAAAGATATTCATAAGGAACGAAATGTACAAATTAATAAAGAATTATTGACGGTTAACCCTGATGATATTTTAGAAGACTCTGAAATTGATGTTGTAATAGAAGTGATGGGCGGGATTGAAGAGACCAAGAATTATCTTTTAAAGGCTCTAAGGAATAAAAAGAATGTAGTAACAGCTAATAAGGATTTAATGGCTCTTCACAGCAGCCAATTACTAACAGAGGCTACTGCCAACGGCTGCGATTTATTTTATGAGGCCAGTGTAGCTGGAGGAATTCCTATTTTAAGAAGCTTAGTTGAGGGGCTGGCATCAGACAGAATTACGAAGATGATGGGAATTGTAAATGGAACAACCAACTTTATATTAACGAAAATGAATAAATTCGGAAGCCCCTATGAAGAAGTATTAAAAGAAGCTCAGCAGCTTGGGTTCGCAGAGGCTGATCCTGCAGCTGATGTAGAGGGATTGGATGCTGCCAGAAAAATGGCTATTCTGTCTACGCTCGGATTCTCGATGCCGATTGATCTATCCGATGTGAAGGTGGAAGGGATTACCAGCATCACGGAGGAAGATATCAGCTATGGGAAAAAGTTAGGCTATACGATGAAATTAATTGGCATTGCCTCAAGAAATGGAGAAAAAGTAGAGGTGAGTGTGCAGCCGGCATTATTAACAGAAACACACCCGCTCGCTGCGGTAAACGACGAGTATAATGCTGTTTATGTGTACGGTGAAGCAGTCGGTGAGACGATGTTTTATGGCCCTGGTGCCGGAAGCCTCCCTACAGCCACAGCTGTTGTTTCTGACCTGGTTGGAGTTATGAAAAACATGCGTCTCGGTGTAACGGGAAATAGTGCGGTTTCTCCTCAGTACAAAAAATCTTTAAAGTCACCGAGTGAAATAGCGGCCAAATATTTTGTCCGTCTTCATGTAAGGGATGAGGTAGGTGTATTTGCCAATATTACTTCTATTTTCTCGGAACATGGTGTGAGCTTTGAAAAAATTCTTCAGATGCCTATTAAAGAACGTGAGCTTGCAGAAATCGTTGTCATTACTCATAAGGCGACACTAAAGGGTTTTGAGGATATTCTTCAAAAATTAAAAGATTATGAAATGGTGCTTGAAGTAAAAAGTACATACCGGGTAGAAGGAGATAAGATGATATGAGCTGGAAAGGATTATTAGCAGAATACCGTGAATACCTTCCGGTGACAGAAAATACGCCGAATCTATCGCTGCATGAAGGCAATACGCCCCTTATTTACTGCGAGAATCTTTCAAACGATCTTGGAGTTGAATTGTATGTAAAGTATGAAGGATTAAATCCTACCGGTTCTTTTAAGGATCGGGGGATGGTAATGGCTGTTGCAAAAGCCATCGAATCAGGAAGTGATGCCATCATCTGCGCGTCGACAGGCAATACGTCGGCAGCTGCGGCAGCATATGCAGCAAGAGCAGGCATTAGATGTATCGTCGTCATTCCTGATGGGAAAATCGCACTTGGCAAATTAGCACAGGCGATTATGTATGGAGCCGAAATTGTTGCTATAGACGGTAATTTTGATCAGGCACTACAGCTCGTTCGGAGTATCAGTGAATCACATCCAGTTTCTCTGGTGAACTCAGTCAACCCTTACCGCCTGGAGGGGCAGAAAACAGCTGCCTTTGAAATTTGTGATGTGCTAGGCTCAGCGCCGGATATTTTAGCGATTCCTGTAGGCAATGCCGGGAATATTTCAGCCTATTGGAAAGGATTTAAAGAGTATCACGAATTAAAAGGAACTGGACTGCCTCAGATGAGAGGGTTTGAAGCAGAGGGCGCAGCAGCTCTTGTCCATAATAGAATATTTGAAAATCCTGAGACCGTTGCTACTGCTATCCGCATTGGAAATCCAGCCAGCTGGAATCTAGCCGTAGAAGCTGCAGCCCATTCTAATGGTAAAATTGACGAAGTGTCTGATGATGAAATATTGGCGGCTTACAAGCTTCTGGCGAGAAAAGAAGGCATATTTGCGGAGCCTGCTTCATGTGCTTCAATCGCCGGGATACTCAAGCAGCTTAAAACGAAAGAAATAAGAAGCGGTTCTAAGGTTGTCGCAGTGCTAACTGGGAATGGATTAAAGGATCCTTCATCTGCTGTTGATTATAGCGATATCAAACCAGTTCTTCTTCCAAGTGAAGAAGATGCAATTGTTAAACATATAATGGGTGTGGTCAGGTGAAAAACGATGGAAAAATGTTCAGAATAAAAGTGCCTGCCAGTACAGCAAATCTAGGGCCGGGATTTGATTCGATCGGCCTTGCTTTAGGCCTTTATCTGCAGGTTGATGTGTATCCTGCAGATTATTGGGAGATCATCCACTTATCTAAGGAACTGGAGATTTTTCCAACAGATGAATCTCATTTCATTTGCAGGATTGCTAATGAAGTTGCCTCAGAATTTGGGAAGAAACTGGACCCATGCAGACTTTTCATTTCAAGTGAGATCCCATTAACGCGAGGACTTGGAAGCAGTGCTTCAGCCATTGTTGCAGGGATCGAACTGGCGGATGCTGTCGGCAGGCTGAACCTAACCAGAGAGGATAAAGTCAGAATTTCCTCGAAATATGAAGGCCATCCCGATAATGCAGGCGCTTCTGTATGCGGCGGAATGGTAGTAGGTATGCATGAAGATGAAGGTACGGATCTTGTCAGCTTTCATTTGGATTATATTCGGGTGATTGCTGTTATACCTGAATATGAGCTTCCTACTGAGGATTCCAGAAATGTGCTGCCTGAGGAGCTGTCTTTCGCCCGTGCAGTCAAAGCAAGTGCAATATCCAATACATTTCTGGCTGCTTTTCTTTCAAGAAACTATGAGTTAGCCGGACAAATGATGAAAAAGGATTTGTTTCATCAGCCTTTTAGAAGGAAGCTCGTGCCGCATATGGACCGGATTGAACAGGCTGCGCGAGATGCAGGAGCATTTGGAACTGCCCTGAGCGGCGCTGGACCTACCGTTATCTGTTTATCTGAAAAGGATAAGGCCTCAAGCGCTGCCCTTTCTCTTGCTCAGGAATTCCCTCAATACACGGTAGCGGTGCTAGAAATTGACAATACAGGCAGTGTGGTAGAAGCATTAGGTTCAGGCAGCAGCCTTCCAGAATACAAGCAATAAAAAAAGCGGTTCCCTTGGGAATCGCTTTACTATATGGAAAACATTTAACTGAATTAGAATACTTGTTCAACTTCCACTACACCAGGAACTTCTTCTAGCAGTGCGCGCTCGATACCTGCTTTAAGAGTAATGGTTGAACTTGGACAGCTTCCACATGCACCAAGTAAACGTAATTTTACAATGCCATCCTCTACATCTACAAGCTCACAATCTCCGCCGTCACGAAGAAGAAACGGACGAAGTTTATCAAGGACCTCTTGAACCTGTTCTGTCATTTCTTGTTCAGACATACCTATCCACTCCTTTCCTATACCTATTATAATCACAATGCACTTAAAAAGCTATTCGAAAATACATGAAAAGCATACGATAAAATGAATTTGCTTTATATATAGAATTAGTTTCAGTTAAAATAAAAGCAGGGTTATCCAAGGGTCTTGCCGATCAGGTATAAATACGTCGGTTTACAGGTCGAATTTATTTAAAGTAATGGCGCAATTATTTATTTAAAAGACGGCTGAATTAATTGTGAAAACGATAAATTAAAAATGACATCCGGATATGCCGGATTATAGTGATCCAAAATCCTAGTATATTATAATCAACATATGTAATCACGGTTATATAAAATTGTTATAGGGCCTGAGCGTATAAGTAATTTAGAAAGTATAAGAGCATACGCATCGGATCTGGGTTTAAATAAAGAGGGGGAGTAACAGATGAAAAAAGAAGTCGAAATTCAAGTGTACGGCGCTGAAGTATTATGTCCCAGCTGTGTAAACCTTCCGTCGTCAAAAGAAACGTATGAATGGCTGGAAGCAGCAATAGCTAGAAAATTTCCGAATCAGGCATTTCGTGTAAGTTACATTGATATCGAAAATCCTCCAGAAGAAGAGACAAAACGGGAATTTGCAAGAAGAGTGGTGGAAGAAGATATGTTTTATCCAGTTGTTTTGATTGAAAACGAAATAGTTGGCGAGGGAAATCCGCGATTGAAAACGATTGTGGAAGAAATGGAAAAATACGGGTACAAGAAGAGTCTGGAATAAAAATAGAAAAGCAGAACGCTAAAGCCGCGCACTGCTTTTTTTAAATGATATATTATCCATTATGATGCTTATACATCCATAGAATCCCTGACTTAATTAATCGTGCTACGCGGCCTGTGATTGGTGTATCGTTTACAAGCCCAAATCCGTGCTTACTGCCGAGCGATCCCATTGTGCCTTTTAATTTAATAGAAGGCATGGATTCAGGCAGAGGTTTCCCGGCCCATTTCTTTCTGAGAATTTCTGCAATCTGCTCGGCCTGTTCCTCAGCGAGCTGTGCGCTCGGTGCCAGAGGAAGGCTTGCGCAGTCACCTACCACAAATACATCCTCATGACCAGGTATAAAATGCTGTGGTGTAAGCACCACTCGTCCCTGCTTGTCCTTTTCTACAGGCAAATCTCTAACAATTTTGTTTGGCTGAATTCCTGCAGTCCAGACAATGGCGTCGAAAGGCAACGGTTCATCATGATTAAAGAGCATTTTTTCTTCTACTTTTGTAATATTTGCCTTGTTTACGATCTCCACGTTATGCTTAGTAAACCATTTCTGGACGTACTTACTTAAACGCTCTGAAAAAGCGGATAGAATATGTTCGCCACGGTCAAAAAGAACCACTTTTAAATCAGGACGGCTTTCATTAAGCTCGCTGGCAAGTTCAACCCCGCTTAAGCCTGCCCCTACAATTCCTACCCTGGAACCCGGAGCCAGATTGTTAAGTGCTTGATATGTGGTACGTGATTTTTCAATGGTCTGGATGCTCAAGGTATACACATCCGCTCCAGGTACGTTGTGGAACTTATCTTCGCAGCCGAGACCAATGACAAGATCATCATATCTCACCGGCTCATTGTCCTTTAAGAAAACCATTTTTTCCTCTAGATTAATCTCTAGAACCTCTCCATAAAGAACGTTCAAACGCTCGTGCTCGGGAAAAGATACCCGTATGTCCTGATCTGAGACAGTGCCGGCTGCTAGTGCATAATATTCCGTTTTTAAACAGTGATAAGGCGAACGGTCTATTAAAGTGATGGCAGTATCTTCAGGAAGGTGGTTAGGAAGCAGTCTTTGCATGATTCTCATTCCACCGTATCCTCCGCCAAGTATTACTAGATTTTTCATGTTCATTAACCCCTTTTGCGTATAAAATAGCTTCTAATAAGTATACAAAGGTTACTGATCACATCAGGTAAACAATATGTCATATTGAAACCGGATGCAGCGATTTTAATAGATTTTTTAAATGAAAAGTTCATAATGTTATATTTAAATACCATTAAAAGTATAGCGAAATTAATGGTAAATCACAATAGAATTATATAATTACGTATTTTTAAATAATTGGCAATACTAAGAGATGCGTAAGATATTATGGTGAACATACTAAGGACAATAGGCAAACACTTATATACGTAGACTACCCCGTTTTTTGGAAAGAAAACTAAATTCGTCATAAGCGGGGAGATTGACTATTTTACAAGAAAAAGGTAGGATAATGGCGTTAATAGTGAGGTGAAAGTATGCAACCGATCATAGAATTTTGCATAAGTAATCTGGCGAGCGGATCCCAGGAAGCTTTAGAGAAATTAGAGAGAGATCCGGACCTTGATATTGTTGAATACGGCTGCCTTGGGTACTGCGGCAAATGCGCTGCTAGTTTCTTTGCCCTGGTAAACGGCGAGGTTGTTACAGGGGAAAGCCCGGATGAACTTGTTCAAAATATATATTCATACTTAGAAGAGAACCCAATGTTTTAAAGAAAAGCGGAAGCGCCTTGCTCAGACCCGAAAAACATAAGACGAGCGGGCTGTGGAAAGCGTTTTTTCTTTCCATGGACCGATTGGCTTATGACTCGAGGGTCTAGGCGCTGGAGCTGGACAGATAGAAAAGCGGAGAACGGTGCTTTTCTGCTTAATACACTTTTAAAAAAGCTGGCCGTATTGGCTAGCTTTATATATGTCTTCACCTACTAAGTGAAAAGCAGACTCCCGACAAGCATAAGGCGAGCAGGTCGTAGGAAGTGCTCTTCTTCCTATGAACTGATTGGCTTATGACTCGAGGGAGTCAGTCCGGAGCTGGACAGATAGAAAAGCGGAGGACGATGCTTTTCTGCTTAATACACTTTTAAAAAAGCTGGCCGTATTGGCAAGCTTTATATATGTCTTCACCTACTAAGTGAAAAGCAGACTCCCGACAAGCATAAGGCGAGCAGGTCGTAGGAAGTGCTCTTCTTCCTATGAACT
>NZ_JAFBFI010000032.1 GCF_016909175.1 Peribacillus deserti | reverse complement strand
CAAGCAACCAGGCACTCTTTTAAAAATACAGAATGAGCTGTCTTCTTTAGTATTGCCTTTTTGACTGTATCTCAGAATTAATTTTCATGGGAGTTGAAGAATGAAATTAAAGCCTTTCCCAAGGTAATCCATTTTCAAATCAAATATAGTGTTTGTGCAACATTTAGACCCTTAGCGAGCCACGAAACCCCTTGCGGTACACAAATACAGTGTCGTAGACAATCAATTCGTGAAGCACCTGGTATCGTGAATTAATATCCTCAAGTAAAATCAATTAAGGATGGCAGAGCCATCCCTAACTTATTAATTATCTAAAGGTATAAGATGTTCCATTATTCTCTCATGGACTCTTATAAGTCCCCATAAGCCTAGCTCTATATTCCAGCGTATGTTTCCTGTTCTATACATATAATCCCCTGGGAATTGGCCGATTCCTCCGGCTCCACCTGCCAATTGTGCATCAAACGCCTCTCCCGAAATGTTTTGTCCTTTTGCTCCCCGGAATTCGGCATTCATATCCTGCCAGTCAGCCTTCCAGATATGGCCATGAATGACGAAGGTGTTGGTTCTTCTTCGCACGCCAGGAGTCAGTAGCCTGACAGTCACCGGGTCGCCGGGGTACGCCTCAAAAACTGGAGTAGCGGGATCACCAAAAACCTTTGAATCCGCCCAATCTTTAAGTATTGGATGCTTCTCAAAACGGTTTACCAGCCTTTCAGTTCGGTAGTTAAATCCTCTTGATCCCTGGTCATAGGTATCGAAAACCTCATCTAAACCGTTAATGATTCCTTCAGTCGGGTCAACAATTAGCTGATCCTGCTTATTAAGAAGACGAATGCCATCATGGAGCATGATTACAAATTCCCGGAAGTCTGGGAGATAAGGATTAATAATGACTGCGTTAGCCCCCGATTTCAACTTGCATGCAGTATAAGGATCAAAGTACTTAGAACCTTTTGGCTCGGCTATAAAAGCTCCAAAAGCTCCATGGTGCCTATGGTTGCGAAGGTCCGCCATATCCCAGAAGTTACAGGCCCCAATATTAGTCGGCACCTCCCAAAAATAAGTGATAGAGTCACCTGGCCCCACTGTTTGATCGGGATTGTACCCTACTGTGTCACCGCTGGAATGTTTAATGTCGTAATCCAGCAGTTGCGGGTGAATCGATATCCTTGGCGAAGTAGGGTAAAAAGCGTCGGCCTTGACGGCCGGATAGCCGTGTACATTTTGCTTCGGGAGTAACGCTGGATCCAGCAGATTCGTCAGTTTTATTTGTATTAAGTCACCAGAATTCCCCCTGATAACAAGCGGCTCTGGATTTATTTTTCCAGATAATATGTCATCCTTATGTTTTGAAAGGGCAAATATAATGCCCTGAGGGTCATGATCACCAAATTGGTTATATACAATAGGTGTTTGTATCGCTACAATATCATATTTTCTAAGGTTCATAATCTTAGTCTCAGGATCTAATTTAACAACCCGTTTGGGTAGGGAATCTCCTTTTTTCGGAAGCGGTCTGGTTCTCTTTGGAGGCAGCTGCCTATCACTTAATGGTATTAAATCATCAACCAATTGGTCATATGCCCTTAAAATTCCCCAACAACCATTAAAGACATCTTCTACATCTTCATAGGCGTACAGATAATCTCCGCTCCTTGGCACAAATGTTTCGGCTGTAAAGGATTGTGAAATACCGATATGCTGCTGTGAGACAAAACGTGAATCGAGGTCTTTTCTTTCCTGCCTCCATCTCAGCCCATGGAGATTGAAACTGTGTGACTCTTCATGGGCACCATCCAAGAGCCTGATACGTATCGGGTCTCCAGCGTAGGCCCTTAAGATTGGGGTGCCAGGATCACCATGAATAAATGAACTGAAGGAATAGGCGGGATCACAATCTTTTCCTAGTCTAAACTGCAGTGGTTCACATTTATAATTAACTCCGAATACACCTGGGTCATCAAGAGAACCCGGAAATTCAGGACGCTCAATGGGGCAACCATCTTTGTCAAATAGCAGTGCGAAATCATGGATAAATAATGTGTAATCTCTGTAGCTCGGTATAATGGGATGATCCACTGTAATCTGGGTACCCCTGTCGGTTTCCCTACCTGATTCCGAATCAAAGAATTGTGAAAATCTAGAATGAATAACGATGCCGGCAAACAATCCATGCTGCTGATGGGAATTGGCAAATAAATGATCATGAAAAAAAGTTGCCTTTAATTCAACATCTGAAAACCATTCCACTCTCATTGTTTCTCCGGGTAGAACACTACTATCGTAATTCCAGCCAACATTGGCCCCGTCTGCAACAAGTGGGTCAAATTTAACAAAGTGAACATGTGGTCCAACCTCGTATGTTCTGGTTGCCAGTTGAAAGGCATCACCGTCTAAGACCTGCGGAAGCCGATTAGTTAAATTAACCCTATTGCAACGGGCGGCATTGGTATGAAGAACTAGCGGCTCTGGCTCCTTCTTTCCTGATAAAACATCGTCTACATCTTCATCTTTAACATAAATTCTCGCCTTAGGGTCATGCCATCCTTGTTTATTGTATTGGAGAGGTAATTCAATAACTGAAATATTAAATTCTTTAACCACCGGATTTCCCAGGCAGGAATCAGTAAATACTGCACCAGGGCGTGCATTTGGCACTGCTGCATTCTTTTCAAGTTCAGTTAGTCCTCGTCCTCCTACAATACTAAGAGGAGGTCTGGGTGCCTTACAGCCCACTTTTCCCGGAATAAAGTTCGGAAATCCCGGTTTTTCTTTTGTAGGTTTAGGAGGTGCCGGCCTGTCTGGAAGAGGCTGCAAGGGCTTGATTGGTACCCCGTTCGGATAACACTGGGAGCCATCTTGGAGTGTATCAAATATGCGGTTAATCCCCCACATGCCATCCATGAAGTGAGGATAGAGATGGCAATGGATAATAACATCACCTATTGCCCCCTGCAGGCTGCCAAGACCGTATAAAGGTGAGATATTATAGAAATTCTGAGGGCTTATTGCCTGTGCATCGATAATTTCCGAATCTACATCTGTCGGCTCCTGCAGCCATTGGTGGACATGATAATGAAATACGTGGGTTTCCTTAACTCCGCCATGAATAAGCCTTATGGTTGCGGGATCCCCGACATAGCCTCTCAAAATAGGGGTTGCAGGATCCCCGAAGACCCAGGAATCGTGATGGACTTCTTCGCCATCACACCCGGGGCCTACCACTCCTGCCTCAACCAGCCTGACTCGATTTCCCAAAGGCTCTGCTCGGTAATTTACCGCATGAACAGATTCTCCAGGAAGACCGGTCATTGGATCAAGTGGGTCATTTCCCGTTAAATCCTTTTGTTCTGGTTCGTCATTGAAAAACCAGCCATATTCCCTGAAGGATGGGGCAAAAGGATGGTGAATATCCGCAAAAACACCACTATTGAGAGGGCCGCCGGTAACTGGATCTGTCCAAGTAGAGCCCCTACGTTCTACAAAAACGGCTCCAAATAAACCGTGAATGTTGGTGCCTTCCTCACCGCTCAACGGATTTCCTAAATCAGAAAAATAAGCAATTCCTTCTGTATCTGCTCTTAGATGATAAATTATAGTACATCCCGGTTCCACTAGCGTATCAGGATTCCGCCCGGCATTCGCTCCATCTGACGTTCTGACATCGTAAGTCAACTGCTGAAAATGCATGCCAGCTGCCCGCTCAAGTTTATTTTCAAATAGTATTTCTATAACATCTCCGGCATTCGCCCGAATAACTAATGGTTGAACTAGTTCTACAGGAGTAAACGGATTTTCTTTTACTAATTTTTTAACTGTTTTTTCGTTCTCCTTTAACACGTACATGCGTCCATTAGGGTCGTGGTCACCAAAATTGTTATAGACGATTCGTATCGGAATCGCCACAATGTGATAGCTGCGTTTCATGGTTATTCACCTCGCTGATTCAATCATTTAACTCGGGGATTTTGGAAAACCTTCTGTTTCGATATATAAAACGAGTATGGCATCAATATGAATAATCCAATTCCTGTTTTCAAAAATCGGTTGCTCGGCAGTATCCACGGCGACACGTACATCTTCAATTATTTCTAAAATTTCACCAATACTTATAAATGGAAACTCTGCTGTTAGAAAGAGAGCACGTCTTCCGATATTGTTTTGGAGAAATTCTATAAAAGGCAAGATGGGCTCTGACATTCGGATTAATCATATTGCTTACCCACCTGTATCTGAACTGCTAGATCTCCTAGTTGCCAATAACAACACCTCCTAAGAAATAGGGAATTTAGTATCTCTGTCAAATCTGGTAATAGCAGTTATTGTTCAACGGGAAACATTAAAGGTGTGGGGAACTCGAAATTTGGTGCATTGGACATCTTAATCTGCACTGGCCAAAGAGTGATAAGCCCCTCATCAGCCTGAATGAGTTTACCTACAAAGATTGGACGGAATGTCTGCCCAAAAATATTTAATTGGTCCGCACTGACGACAATAAGTAACTCTCGACCAAGATTTTCATTAATAAGATCTAGAGCTGCAGAACTTAGATTAGTGCCTTGATTTCTTTCACCCTGTGCCACAAGCTCACCTCCTAAAAAAGTTCTTCAAATTATAATTACATGTGCATTCCTTTGAATAGAACAATTTTAAATAATCATACTCAGACAGACAAATTGGATCTAACGAAGCATTCATTGATAGATGACTCTTGTCCCCGTGGCCTTTAAATAGACGATTATGTACCTTTTGTATCCACGAGAAACTATATCTGTTAAATACGATTTTTGCTTAGGCTCCACACTACATGAGCAAGGAGGACAAAAAAGACCGAAAAAAATCGGTCTTTTTCCTTTGGTAACGAGGTAGTTCAGGATTCTAAAGTGTAAACCTTCTCAAAATGTTCAACTGTTGGAAAAGGGTCATAAAAATGATGTAATCGCTTTTTCCATTCTTGATACTCAGTGGACTGTCTAAATCCTACTGTATGGTCTTCTAATGTTTCCCACTGCACCAGTAGTAAATATTTCCCTTCCACTTCCATACAACGCTGTAATTCGTGAGATATGTAGCCATTCATTGAAGAAATAATTTTTGATGCTCCACGAAATGCTTTTTCATATTCCGCTTCCATACCTTTCTTAACTTGTAGCACAACAGCTTCCAGTATCATTTGAATTACCCCTTTTCAAAGTTCTTCTTGCAGCTCTGTAGAGCAACTTCTATCTTTTTTAATTATAGAGTGAAAATGATTTTCCTCTAACCCTGCTTCTTTAAACAAAAAAATAGACTGCCGTAGCAGTCGTTCTTCCTCAACTAACGCACCCGTTAGTGAAATAAGACTCTTCACTCCGTTAGAATATTTCCACATCTTTGTATACCAATGTACCATATTCCGACAAACCTTCTATATAATAAAATCAGGATGTATGTTATACTTGTTATGCACACAATAAATATATATTGGGAACTAAAGACTCTTCTTAGTCACCTCCCCCTATGTGGAAGGGAGGCTAAGACGTTATGTCCTTAGACCATTTGAGAACAATGTTAAATTCCTTAAAGCACCACTGTGAAATTTCATTAAATTTTAATGACAACAACTACAAGCCGTTTTTGTTTGTTTGTTACAAAAATAATTTATTTGAAGTAATAAATGCCCAGACACTTGTTGTTGACACATTTGAAACTATAGAATCTACACTCACAGCCATTGACAATGAAATAGAACATAAATTCAAAAAAACCTCTAATTAATTAGAGGTTTTTTATTTGCACAATTTTTAACTATTTCTATCTATGTAACCATATGTTGTTGAACTAACGCACCCGTTATGGTATATTGGTATATTCCAACAAACCTTCTATATAATAAAATCAGGATGTATGTTATACTTGTTATGCACACAATAAATATATATTAGGAACTAAAGACTATTCTTAGTCACCTCCTCCTATATGGAAGGAAGGAGGTGACGTTATGTCCGTAGACCATTTGAGAACAATGTTAAATACCTTAAAGCAGTATTCCAACTGTGAAATTTCATTAACTTTTAATGACAACAACCAACAGCCGTTATTGTTTGTTTATTACAAAAATAATTTATTTGAAGTAATAAATGCCCAGACACTTGTTGTTGACACATTTGAGGCTATAGAATCAACACTCACAGCTATTGACAATGAAATAGAACATAAATTCAAAAAAACCTCTACTTAATTAGAGGTTTTTTGTTTGCACAATTTTTAACTATTTCTATCTATGTAACCAAATGTTGTTGAACTAACGCACCCTTTAGTTTAGTTTAAGTACAAACCTTCACAAAGTTAAAGAAAAAAAGCGAAACTCCACTTTGGGAAATCGGGATTTTCATTTATTGTACCATTGATTATTAACAGGCTCTAACCATTCTGTTTCTCATGAGATAAAGAAATACACCATGGACGGCAAATTCCCTATGGTGTATTTTTTATAATTTAGCTGATTTTGATTAGAAGTGTGTTTCATCAATATCAATTTTTGATAAGGCTTCATTTATGCTATCTAATTCTTCTTTTGTTAATTTTAGATCAGCTCCACCTAAGTTTTCTTCTAATCTGTGTAACTTTGTTGTACCTGGAATTGGAATAATAAATGGTTTTTGAGCTAATTCCCATGCTAATACAACTTGCGCAGATGTTGCATTCTTACTTTCAGCAACTTTAGCAATTAATTCTAACAAAGCTTGGTTATGGTCAATTACTTCAGGCTTGAATCTTCCCATGAAACCTCTATAGTCGCCTTCTTCATATTTGGTTTCATTTGAATATTTTCCGCTAAGGAAACCATTTCCAAGGGGACTGTAAGCAACAAATGAAATTCCCATTTCTTCACATAAATCAAATAATTCCTTTTCCGGTTCACGCCACATCATGGAGTATTGATTTTCAATGGCTGCAATCGGACATACAGCATGTGCACGTTTCATATAATCAATGGGTGCATTCGATAATCCCCATGCTTTAATTTTTCCTTCAGCCATTAATTCTTTCATCGTTTCTGCAACAGCTTCTGGTTCTACATTCGGATCAATACGATGTTGATAATATAAATCAATGCAATCGATTTTCAATCTTTTTAAGGAACCCTCTATCTGTTCTCTAATCGATTGGTGTACTATTTAAAATATGTTGAGGACGATCGTAAACAATTTCAGTTCCGGTGATTCCAAATTTAGTCGCAATCACCACCTGATCTCTGACTGGTGCTAGCGCTTTTCCTAATAATTCTTCATTGGCTTCGCCATAAACAACGGCAGTATCAAAAAAATTGCAGCCAAGTTCAATAGCTCTCCGAATTAATCTGATCATTTCATCACGATCAGCTGACTTTCCATAAGCATGATCCATTCCCATACAACCGAGTCCAATAGCAGAAACTTCAAGCCCACTTTTTCCTAACTTACGCTTTTGCATTATTTATCTTCCTTTCTTATTTATTAGCCATAATTCACTTGATATCCTCCGCTTTAAAACCTGCACTAGGTTTTCTGAGCTGTTCTTTGTAACCTTTAGTTTTTTCCTTCTTCTGAAGAAATTTCAGCGCATAATGAGTCCCACTGATATAAATTCCCATGACAGATAGATAATCAATTAAAAATCCCAACGCGGATTCATCATAGTTCCAACCGAATGGATTATATATGGTTAACCTTGAAATCATATCGTTCTCTAAGGAAGTCTGTACACCATTGACAACAATCAACACCGCTATGACACGTAATGCGATAGTGCGTATACGGCTGGTACTTGTAATTCCTGTCATCTTTCGTACAGCATTGATAATTGTTCCCCAAGAGATTCCTATATGCACAGCCATGAAGATAAATCCCCAATATGAAGTCAGAACATGTATCTGGCGTAGAATCATATCATTATTCATTGGAATAAAGGGAAATATATCACGGGAAATCGGCACTGAACTAATCATCACAACAGTCATAGATACTAGAAAAAGCAGATTGACCACTATACTCAAAGTGCGTCGGAAATTGTTCCTTCCATTAAAAATCGTCTTATACCAGTTTCGATTTAGTATATAGTGTTTGGTATCAATTGCTGTAATGCTGATAATCTTTTCTTGACATATAGGTTTTATTTTCGTAACGAATGAAGTTATCGAGAAAGTTGAGGCATCCTTATTATGCATCAAATAAGAATCCGACCGGTAACCTATTCGTCTCGATTGTTTGCCTAATTCTATCGCATTTACTATTAGAGTTTACCCACGCCTAAGCTGCGACGAATTTCCAATCCTGGTGTTTTAGCCAATTTAACAATCAAATCGGCAATACTCTTTCGTGATACATCATGCCCTTTAAATGGTTCGCCTTTCTGAGTTGTTTCATAGTCAATTTCATCTTTATTGGTAAACCATCCGGGTCTTAGAATTGTATAGTCAAGGTCTGAGGCTTCAATGACCGCAGCAGATTTACGATATGGATCTAATATACTACCATAACTCTCTCCTGGGACTTCATCATAAATTCCCATTGAACTGATCCATATGAGACGTTTGATGCCACTAGCGTTCATTGCTTCTACAACGCTTATTGCCATACTTTCTAATGAACCAGCTAAATTGGCATAAACCACATCTTGTCCAACCATCGCTTCTTTTAATTTTTCAATATCCAAAACATCGCCTTCGATTACTTGTACACGATTTGAATCAATGTGTATTAAATTGCGTGAGTTACGCAAATAAAGTGTCAACTGTAGATCGGTTTCTTTAAGGAATATATCAATAGCTACACGGGCAAGGGACCCGTTAGCTCCAAGAATTAAAACATTGGTCAATTTAAAAACTCCTTTCATCATTAACAAAACTGCCCCAAATTTCCTTTTTCTTTTGAATCATATTCTAGTTTTCATTAAACAAAAAGGAAGCAAAACTTGCCCCCTTTTTGATTGATTTTTCAGTTATTATGCTGATTTACATTACTTGTTTTGTTGGTCGAATGATAACTTCATTCCATGCCGCATCATCTGGTAAATCAATAGCTTGCTTGATTGTTAAAGCGACACGCTCTGCAGGGATTCCAAAATTTTCATAAAAATCTTCAAAGTTATTTTTGAAGTCGTTATCTGTTACAGATTCTAGTAATTCCGTATTAATTGCACCAGGCGAAACAATGGTAACACGAACATTTGATAGATCTTGAGCCATCTTCACGCAACGATTCACTGATTGCACGAACTGCCCATTTAGTTGCTGAATATACAGAACCTCCCGCATGTGCAATATGACCTGCTATGGATGAAATATTAATGATGTGTCCAGCTTTTTGTTTTTCCATATAAGGAAGTGTTGCACCAATGCCATATAAAGTTCCTTTAATATTGATATCAATCATACTGTCCCAATCTTCAATTTTCTTTTGCTTTAGCAATGACTGCGGCATGATACCTGCATTATTCATCCAAACATCAATACGTCCAAATGTATCGACAGCAAGTTTTGCTAGTGCTTCAACTTCTCCTACTTTAGTCACATCAGTAACAGCATACACTGCTTCGCCACCTAGTTCTTTCACTTCTTTTACTAGGTCTTGCAAACGACTCTCACGACGAGCACCTAATACTAGTTTAGCACCGTCTTTAGCTAAGATTTTTGCAGTAGCTTCACCAATACCACTTGAAGCCCCAGTAATTACAACAACTTTTGAGTTTGCCATTTTATTATTACCTCTTTCATAATTTTTAGTTTATTTGCCTAGTCCTGTTAAAAATTCTACTGTTTCTGGATCGTAATGCGAGAAGAATAGACTTTGTTCTTGATCTAGTTTCGCAATTTTATCCATATCTTCATTTGTTAGTGCAAAATTAAAGACATCGAAATTTTGAATCATACGCTCTTTCGATACAGTTTTAGGAATGACTACCACATTGCGTTGAATGAGATAACGAAGAGCAACTTGAGCAACTGATTTACCATATTGCTCACCAATCTCTTTAAGGATTTCATTCGTAAAGAAATCATTTCTTCCTTCTGCAAAAGGTCCCCAAGATTCAATTTGAGTACCATATTTATCTATTATCTTTTGGGCTTGCTTTTGTTGGTTGAACACATGGGTTTCTATTTGGTTAACCATTGGAGTGATTTCACTAAACTGAGCGATATCAATGAAACGATCAGGATAAAAATTACTTACACCAATTGCTTTGATTTTTCCCGCTTTGTAATACTCTTCCATAGCACGATAAGTACCATAGTAATCATTAAATGGTTGATGAATCAACATTAAATCAATGTAGTCTGTTTGTAGCAAACGTAAAGACTCGTCAATTGATGCTTTAGCTTTTTCATAACCGGCATTGGAAATCCAAACTTTTGTTGTAATGAAGAATACTTCACGAGGTACGCCACTTTTACGAACTGCATTACCAACAGCTTCTTCATTCCCATAAGCTTGAGCAGTGTCGATAGAACGATATCCCACTTCAATAGCTTCACTCACAACTCGTTCACACTCTTCAAGGTCAGCAATTTGATATACTCCGAAACCTAAAATTGGCATCTTAATTCCATTAGATAAAGTTATAGTTTGCATTTAAATTCCTCCTATATGTTTTACTAACTTCTGTTTAACTATTTGTAATGCCATTAGTATCATAAATCTGTTCATTACATGCACTCAAAGCTTTTGGTCATCTTTGGGATTAGTATTCATTCATTAATTTTGAAACATACCAAGTACAAGATGCGGAACATACGGTTCCTCTAAGAACGCAATTTCTTCCGGTGTTAATTTTATCTCTAGGGCACCTACTGCTTGTTCAATATGGGAAATTTCAGTAGTACCAACAATTGGAGCTGCTACTGGTTCTTTCTGTAGCAACCAGGCAAGTGCGATTTGAGACATCGATACACCGCGCTTTTCAGCAATTTCGGCTAACCGACCAACCACTTTTCGATCTGCACCAGCTGTTCCGGAATAAATAATTTTACTGATCTCATCCACTTTGGAACGGTCGTCATCTTTGCCCCAAGGTCGTGCCAATCTTCCAGCTGCCAGTGGACTCCACGGAATCACACTGATTTTTTCTTCCTTACAGAGGGGCAGCATCTCCCTTTCTTCTTCACGGTATAGGAGATTAAGATGATTCTGCATGGTTATAAATTTAGTCCATCCATTTTTTCCAGCTATAGCGTTTGCCTTCATTAACTGCCAAGCATACATGGAAGATGCACCAATGTATCTTGCTTTTCCAGCTTTTACAACATCGTGTAATGCTTCCATTGTCTCTTCGATCGGAGTGTCGTAATCCCAGCGATGAATTTGATAAAGGTCTACATAGTCTGTTCCAAGGCGTTTAAGACTTTTATCAATTTCACTCATAATTGCCTTTCGGGAAAGTCCCGCACCATTTGGTCCTTTACGGACGCGAAAATAAACTTTTGTAGCAAGGACAATTTCATCACGATTTGCATAGTCCTTTAGAATCCGACCAGTAATTTCTTCACTCGTTCCGTCTGAGTAGCTATTCGCTGTATCAAAAAAATTGATCCCTAATTCAAGAGCTCTTTTAATCATCGGACGAGCTTTTTCCTCATCCAATGCCCACGGAAAATCGCCCCGTTCTCCAATTCCAAAGCTCATACAGCCAAGACAAATCCGGGATACATCCAATCCGGTTTTTCCAAGTTTCACATATTCCATTTATAGGTCCTCCTCAATTTGATATAGCTTAATTGTTACCTCTCACAAAATACTCATTGATGTATTAGGTGACATCTGTGTATAATTATAGAAAAGAAACTGAAGGTTTCCTATGGTCAATTAACCACGATTTGTGTATTAGTACACAAACGAATTAAAATTGTGTAATTTCAAAGAAAGTTTGGTGACTCTAATATTGTCTAAGGTGGATAGAAGAATACTTAAATCTCAAGAAGCGATAAAAAAGGCTGTTATTGAATTGATGTCTGAGAAAAGTTTTGATGACATTACGATTCAGGATATTACCGAAAGGGCAGATCTCAGCCGAAAAACGTTCTATCTTCGTTACATCGATAAATATGATTTACTTGATAAACTAATTGAAGAACATATTAATGAGCTTCGGAAAACATGCGAGATAGAATCGGATATGGAATTAGATTATATAGAAGGATACCAGATTTGGTTCGAATTCTTTGAGAAGAACTATTTATTCTTTTCAACGATGATCGCGAGTAAAGGATCCCCTACCTTTCGCAGCCGGTTCCTTGATTTTATCATCGAAGAGGTAAAGGGCGATGTGGACACCACGGAAGGGAAAAATCGTGGATTAAATGAAGAGGTTTTTGTTCAATTTTTTAGTTCAGCCTTTGTAGGCTTAGTTGAATGGTGGTTTAAGAATGGAATGTCAGTTCCACCACGTGTGATGGCAGAACAAGTGGGGATGTTATTTGAAAGGAATTTTTAGTTTCAAAGAAAACTCCCTTAATTGATAACAAAGGGAGTCGGAAATTCTTTTAGGACAATCCTTCACAATCTGCAATTTATATTCAGTTTGTGAAGGATTGTACTTAAACTAATCTGCGACGTTAGCACAACAAGAAAAGACCGCCGCAGCGATTTCATCTTAAACTATTGCACCCGTTAGTTGAAGATAAGAAGGAGGACTATAAAAATAACTCGTCTTATTATTACTGGGCATTATTGAAGTCGATTGGAGCTGAAATTATCTCCTTTAATCCTTAAAATAGCTTAAAAAAACCGTGAGTTTTAAAAAAATACCCAGTGATGAGTGTCTTCAGGTTAATGCAGACCAATTTTGGCGGAAAAGGATTAGACGACGGCTAAATCGAATATATAATTAGATTAAAAGTATGCTGTTCTTATTCAACAAACGTAGCAGGTTAGAAAAAAAGGATACTTACATATTAATAACCAATTGTTGATGAACAGAGTAAAGAAGGATAGGATAAAAATGAAATTCAGACCGTGTATAGACATTCAATACTGACAAATTATTTTTGTAGGGTGATAAATCGATGATAGGAATAAGTATAGCAACGAAGTGGGAATATGAAGCGTCATTGGAATATTTCAGCATAAAAGATAATGAACGTTTCGGTTATCCTTATGGCGAGTATTTCATAAGAACAATTGATGATACCGAACTTGTTTTTTATAGTACAGGTGTAAGAAAAATAAATGGTGTCGGTGGTAATCAGTATATGATTTCTAAATTTAATTTAACTAAAGTAATCGTTGCTGGAACATGTGCAGGAATAGATGATAAGTTCAGTAATTTAGATATTTTTGTACCCGATAAAGCCGTTCAATATGATTGCACAGTAAAAGAAATCGAGCCTCTTATTAAACAATCCTTCATAGTAGATATTGATTTATCCAAATATGGAAATGATTTTTATACTGGAACAATTGGCACCGCTGATAAAGCCGTAGTTATGTGGAAGGACTATTTAGAACTTATAGAAAACAAAATAACAATAGCCGATACAGAAGCGGGTGCAATTGCTTATATCTGTAAGAAGAATGATGTTGAGTGCATTATTATAAAAGGGATATCTGATTTTCCAACAGAAGAAAGTAACTCTGATAAATTCGAATCGAACATTGAACAAATTAATATTTATTTAGAAAACACCCCCAAAGTTATGAACAAAATATTTGGCGAATATTTAAAGAGATTTATTTAAATAAACTTGAAGTTAATAGAAAGATTGTGATTGTTGATGAAACTTTTTTTAATGGAGTCTCCTTTGTTCTACTTTCATTAGCAAGATTGTGAAAAAATGTACTTATACTAACGGGGGCGTTAGTTCAATAAGACAATAAAACCAAACAGAACTTTAATTTTATGGAAGTTCTATTTTTTCTATAAATATCAACATTAAACTTTAACAGAGCCAAATAAAAAGACTGCCGAAGCAGCCATTTCCTTGTTGAACTAACGCACCCTTTAGTTCAACAAGAAAGAAGAAGCAAATACGCCTGAACAGGGTTGGAGTTATTAAAAAAAACACGCTAAGCGTGTTCAGGAATTCTTATTATTATTTTTAAAGTCCAGAATAGCGATTACAAACATCCCAAAGCTTAGCATCAGAGATAAAAAAGCTTCAAAAGTAACCATTTATATACCGCCTCCTCATAATAAGCCTTCCCAGATACAAGTTTGTCCTATACAGAAAAAAAATAAAAAAGAACCGACCCATTAAACACAAGTTCCTTGCCTGTCCATAGCATTGTCATTAACTCTTTCACCTAACCTGTTGTAGCCTTATGAAGGTTTAATGATGTGTGATAAAAAGGAGGGACCATTCCTTCCGCAACTAACCTATCCTGTAAGTAGAACAACACAAAAAAGCTGCGGCAGCAGCCATATGTACTTGAACTTATGCACCCGTTAGCATAATAAGATGTTCAGCAAAAAAGGGCGGTAATCCTTCCTGGATTAACGCACCCTTTTATGTAACTTATCTACTCAGGTTAGTTGGAGGCTGTTCCATCCATCCATTCTCAATCAACAAATTACCACCATCATCAACAAAAAGTAAAACATTAGCAATTGCTTTGGAGTATACCAATGCTATATCCCTTCTTCCATTAACAGCGATTGAATTGGAGAAAGAGCGGATTTTCATTGAGAACATATCAACTTTATGAAAAGTCATGAGTCTATCGGAAAAAGGAGCAATACTTGATGATGTAACCAAATGGTCCAAATAAGACGGAGAAGGCAAGTTGTCATCCTCAAGCTTTTCTTTAAACTGTCTTATTGCTTTATCTGTTATTTCCTTTCCCCTAATGAAAAAATCTCGTACCTTTTCTCTATTAGCCACCTGGCTGAAGCCAGTAATCAGAGCTTTGCTGGTAACATTGTTTTCGATGTTATCATATAAGTGTATGATCTCCAAGGCATGCAACGGTCGTTTTTCTCCTAAAAACCCGCTAAAAAAATTTTGTTTATGTACAAAATCAACTTCCTTAGGAATAGGAATCTCTGGGATTTTAATAATTAAGTCTTTACTCATTAGCATATCATTGATTTGAGAAAGTAACTCAATTGTTGCCTTGTTGCAGTATGCAAAAAAATTCCGGACATCTTCTCTCAAAACCAAGGGTATTGCGACCGCATATAAACTAAGTCCCGCTTTAGCCGCATATTTTAAATAGTGGACATAAAATTCGTCCTTATACAATCTTGGAGATTGAAGATTAACATCCTCATCCGTAAACCCTTTAGGAATGGCAACGTGATCTTTCTTCATTATGCCTTCTATTTTCTCAATAAAATCCTGGGCTAAATTTTTCCCGTTGTTTAACAACTGTTTTATTTCCTCATCGTCTACATGATTGAGAAAGGAAGTTAAAATACATTTAGACATAGTATTTCCCACATAAGTTGCCCAAAGTTTTCCCAGTTCTGCCGCAGTTAATTTTTGGTCTGGTGCTAATTTTTTAGATTTTATATTCTTGAGGCTTTTAATCGGTTCCATAAAAACCACCTTGTGTTTTTATGTTAGTTTTATCGGAATCAAATTATTTATTCTATTGAGACCAAAACATTGTTTTTCCCACTTATTTATAACACTTTGACCTTACTTCCCGTTTTCTTCCACCAACCTGCCCGTTTGTGGAACAACAAAAGAACTTCCTCAGCAACCCAGCGTTGTTCAACTAACGCACCCGTTAGCCAATCATGCAGCACTGCTGCACCACAGAATATGAAAATGGGTTTCCTGTCCATACTGATCTTACGGCTAGGAGAGGAAGGTCGATATACTATGGTGCCTCTGAGCCCACCCGTTAGTCTGACTCCAACGACCACAGTGCACCACTGATTGTCGCTCCCTTACGGGAAGCACGCATGGGAGATTAACCCTACTCTGGTTGTTGCACTAGCCTCCTATACATAAGCCGCAGAAAGGAATTTTTTCAATGGACGTTGTCGTTGAAAGAGCTTGTGGTCTCGATGTTCACAAAAAGAGCATTACTGCATGCATTATCACACCAGATGGGAAGGAGATTCAAACATTTTCAACTCACACTGTATTTCTCCTACAGTTATTGGATTGGATCAAGGAACACGGCTGCACTCATGTCGCAATGGAAAGTACTGGTGTCTTTTGGAAACCAATTGTAAACCTGCTTGAAGCAGAGAGTATCGAATTTTTAGTCGTAAATGCTCAACATACGAAAGCTGTCCCTGGAAGAAAGACGGATGTAAAAGACGCAGAATGGATTGCCAGCCACTTCGTCACGGTTTGCTTAAAGCTAGCTTTATACCAAATCGAAATCAGAGAGCTTAGAGAGTTAGTTCGCTACCGGCGAAGTATCATTGAAGAACGTGCCAGACAGCACAATCGTATTCAAAAGGTATTAGAAGGAGCTAACATTAAGTTATCTTCTGTCATCTCCGATGTCATGAACGTATCAGGTCGCGATATGCTTCTCGCTATCGCTTAAGGTGAAGAAGATCCGGAAAAACTGGCTAGCTTTGCAAGAAGAAGCATGAAAAAGAAAAAGGAAGAATTAGAATTAGCTCTACGAGGTTGTATAAACCATTATCACGTCTAATGATTAAAACTATCATTACACATATTGATTTTCTAAATGAACAAATAGAATTACTAGATAAAGAGGTATCTCTAAGAGTAAGTTCTTGTCATGAAGATATTGAAAGGGATTCCATTCCAGGAGTAGCTACTCGTACAGCTGAACAAATATTAGCAGAAATAGGACCAGATGTTACCTCTCAATTCCCTTCAGCTAATCATCTCTGTTCTTGGGCGGGGTTAGTGCCGGGGCATAACGAAAGTGCTGGGAAACGGAAGACTTCCAGAGTAAAAAAAGGAAATAAGTATTTAAAAGCTGCACTTGTAGAGTCAGCTCATTCTATTCGTGGTTCG
This sequence comes from Peribacillus deserti, assembly GCF_016909175.1. GTDB lineage: Bacteria > Bacillota > Bacilli > Bacillales > DSM-1321 > Paraperibacillus > Paraperibacillus deserti. Next base: position 3,985 of record NZ_JAFBFI010000032.1, on the reverse strand, counting down.
AAGAACTACCTGGGTGCTTTGTATAGGCGAACAGCTGCGAAAAAAGGGAAAATGCGGGCAGCTATAGCTGTGGCCCATGCCATTTTAAGAATTGCTTACTACCTCCTATCCAGAAAAGAGATATACGTAGATCTCGGTGAAGACTACTTTGATAAGCAAAGACAGGTTTCCATTGTCCGGCATTCCGTTCGAAGACTTGAAAACTTAGGATACAGTGTTACTATATCTGAATCAGAAGCCTCCTAATCCATCAAACTTATATTCAAAGACAAGCAACCAGGCACTCTTTTTTTTTTAAAAAAGAATGAGCTGTCTTCTTTAGTATTGCCTTTTTGACTTTATCTAAGAATTATTTTCATGGGAGTTAAACTAGTCGTTATCATTAGTTCCCTAAGTAGCTGTGAGATTACATTTAATAGGAAAGGGTATATATACCTATCTTCCTTCTTCTTCTTAATACCTCCTGCTGAGCTTTCTTTATCCCAAAGAGAACTTGGCGGGAGGTGATAGGATTGAGAAAGATCTATGGGGTTCAAAATTTAATCGTTTATCTTGCTTCAGTAGGCTATCCGCTTAATGAAAAGCAAGTCCACGATCTTATTCTAAATAAAGATATACCTCATCTTAGACCTTTCAACAATATGATTGTCTTTAATTTAGATCATATAGATTGGTGGGTTAGTCAGCGATTAAAACCATAGGACGGGCCCTGCTTAGGCAGGGTTTATTTTTTATCACGATTTTAACTAACTCACCCCTTAGTCGAAGAAGAGAAAAGAAATATGTATCAATTAGAGATTATCTTTATTTATCCCATTGACCTTTTGAACTGTCATATACCATTGTTTGATATTCGATATCGTTAGCAGCTCCTGATGATTTTCAACATACTCCATAAACCAGTGTATCAGCCCATCCCACTCGGAAAAATTTCCTGGTTCATACAATTTCCAACCCAGTTCTTCCAAAGTAAAATTAGATTTGGTACTGTTTCTTAACATAGAAGTGGATACCAAATTTTCAATATTATTTTTTCCACCTTTTACTATAGGTACAATATGGTCTAACGTAGGTGAAAGATCCCAATAAGCTGGATGGCATTCGCTCATCTTCCAATTTGGATGGTAAGGAAATTGATGAGGGTAAGTCTTCGATAAAACTCTTAAAACAGGAGGGAAAATAAGTTTTTGACCGCTGTAGCGGTCGATAAACCCGTCCCGAATGAATATTTTAACCATCTGTAATTTTGAATAGGATCGTTTAGCATATTCTAGTCCATAAAAAGGATATTGTTCATTGAGAAGAGTTTCTCCTTTTTCTTTCTTCCCATCCATTAAATTACTACACACTTCACTGATAATATTTACTTTCTCCACTATTAGTCACCTCTCCAATAACCATTTTTATCACTTGAATACATTGACTATTGGATAGATATTACCTCAAAGAGGAAATACGGAAACCAGTAAAAATTACAATGCGAACGGTTTAATAAACAGGAAACAACACCTTTTTAACTAACGTACCCGTTAGCTTAACCAGGTTATAGCCGGTTTGCTTTTTAGCCAATGAAAAATTAACTAAATTTGAAAACATATCACAGCCTCAATGCTTCAACTTCTATATGCAGCTCAGTTATTGATCCTAAATAAGTGTCATTGTGAAATAAGTTAATATCCTTAATTTCATACTCAAAACCTTTAATAGTCACACTGTTGCTGACTTTTAAAGCGTTGGAATAGGCATTCCAGTTTTGAATATTGTATTCACCTACAGTGTTCCCGCACGAAAAGTAACTTACTTTGAATGATTCACTAGACATTTTAAATTCCCCCTCTTGGAGTAGAATTCGGTTTTTCGGATAATATTCCTGTTTTTAGTGGGGATTTATCAACTCGATTTGTATAAGAGTAGGATAATTTACTTTTAAGACGTTTATTAAGAAAATTAGAGCCTTTTATAGGCTCCTTCATTACTTCTTTGTTGGATAAAATACAATTGGTAATTCATAATACTATTTGTTGTGTTTATTATTCATTGGTTCCATAACCTACTACTTTATAGTCCATTTGTCCATTATCATCTTCGGCATATAAGACTGACACTCGAAAAATTTGAGATTTATTCTTCTTGTTGTACCCTTCGACCCAAAGACCACTATTACCGAGGGCATCAGAAAACTCCACAGACTGTGGAACAAAATCAATATTACTGTTCTTTTTCATGTAACTAATTGCTTCTTCTTTACCCCTTTTTGATATTTCCTCTTTATCTACACAGGCGGTTAATAAAACGAACATCCCAATCACGAGTATGATCTTTTTCAACATATGCATAAAAAAACTCCAAAATTTAAAGTTTTATGAAGCACCAAATTTGTCTCCACTTTATTTATGGTACAAAATATACCAACCAAATACTATACGAAGATAGATAAATTAAATTATACTATTTTTCTCTTAAGACTTGTTGAACTAACGCACCCATTAGTTAAACAAACCTCCTGGGAATCCTATGCTTTTATAACCCATAGCCAAACATAAAAAAAGTGCGTTAATCCTGCCTGGATCAACGCACCCTTCTATTTAAAGTAAATAACACAAAGTATTTTATGTAATCTATCTTTGGTCTGTAATGGTATAGTCTACACCTGAAAAGTGCAAGGCATCCTTAACACTCGAAAAAGTAATTATGTCTTCTAAACTTATTCCAAGCTTAACTGCGTCAGCAGCTAATTGAGGTCTTAAGCCAGTTATAAAGCTCTGTACCCCAAGTAATTTTAGTACATTGTTAATTTTAAAAAGAGAATCAATAACTAAAGAGTCCATCTCATATATTCCAGAACAATCAATAATTAATTTGCTAACATTTTGCTTTTGCACATTCACTGGTACCAGTTCTAAAAGTAGACTTGCCCTGTCCTGATCTATCGTACCTGACAAAGGAAGGACTGCAATACCTCCTAGCAGGGGCACAATGGTTAAAGCAAGCTCATTTATTTTTTTTACCATTTCTCTTCGTATATTCTCCAGATGTTTTTTCTCTGTGAGATCCCTTACATAAGTTTGGATAGCTCTTGTATCCCCTATTTTAATAGGATGGCAATATAACTCAACATCAACTGAAGTGCCATCCATTCTATATATCGTCTCTTCAATAACCTCTGCTGGTTTACTGTAAGCCCCCGATATTCTTTTTGTAATTGCAGGTTTAGACGTATCTTTAAAAATATCTAAAGGACTCCGCTCAATTACCTCTTCCTTAGATGCTCTAAAAAATTTTTCTGCTGCTTCGTTTATATAAATTATTTTCAGTTGTGAATGAACTATTAGCGGTTCTAGTGAATATTCAATTACTTCTTTGTAATTAATATCTTCGATATTCTCACTCATTTATTCTCACTCCCCGAATATAAGTTTATGTATTTTAGCGTCCAATTCAAGAAATAGCTATTTATTTCTCATTTGGGAATCGTTAGCGAAACGGGAAATGGCAATGCATTTGGCTTGACGTTTAATTGATCAGCATCCTCCAGTGAAAAGTCTATTGACACTTTTTTCTTTGTTTTATCATTTGGGTTTTCAACATAGAAAATCACGTTATTGAAACTATCCTTGCTATATCCTTTGATCCCTAACTTTTGCAATTGTTCAAATTCAGCCGATAAACATCTATTTTCTAAAAAATCATTCTGTCTTAGTTGCTCATACAGATTTCCGTCACATCCTGACAATAGGAAGAGGGAGCTAAAAAGAATAAGAATAGGCATTGTAGTCACACCCATTCTCTTCCCTTATTATGTACACGGTTATATGGAATATGTATTTGCTGACCGATACTGTTGATACTTGAATGGTATACATAAAAAAATGCTGCTGAAGCAGCATGAACCTTCTTTAACTAACGCACCCGTTAGCCAATCATGCAGCACTGCTGCACCACAGAATATGAAAATGGGTTTCCTGTCCATACTGATCTTACGGCT
>NZ_JAFBFI010000031.1 GCF_016909175.1 Peribacillus deserti | reverse complement strand
CTGCTTTTCTATCAATGAAGTGTTTACTTCCAATTGTGATCTTCATTTATTGCCTAAAGGGTATAGTACTTGAAAAGCACCGTCCTCCGCTTTTCGTGTTGTCTAGCTGCGGACTGACACCTTCGGTCATAAGCCAATCGCCATCAAAAGGCAAAACCGGCCTTTCGCCGCCGCTCGTGTTATGCCTGTCAGGTGTCTGCTTTTCTATCAATGAAGTGTTTACTTCCAATTGTGATCTTCATTTATTGCCTAAAGGGTATAGTACTTGAAAAGCACCGTCCTCCGCTTTTCTTGGTGTCCAGCTCCAAGTTGAGACCCTCGAGACATAAGTCAATCAGCCCATGGGAAGAAAACCGCTTCCCACAGCCTGCTCGTCTTATGCTTGTCGGGTCTCTGCCTTCCCTATGATTTCTAAAGGTTAACAACTATGCTTATCATTGTAGTTCTTAATAAGTTTAAGGAGGAAGGCACCGCTTTCCGCTTTTCTTGTTGTCCAGCTGCGGACTGACACCTTCGGTCATAAGCCAATCGCCATCAAAAGGCAAAACCGGCCTTTCGCTGCCGCTCGTCTTAGCCTTTCAGGTGTCTGCTTTTCTATCAATGAATTATTTACTTCCAATTGTGATCTTCATTTATTGCCTAAAGGGTATAGTACTTGAAAAGCACCGTCCTCCGCTTTTCTTGGTGTCCAGCTCCAAGTTGAGACCCTCGAGACATAAGTCAATCAGCCCATGGGAAGAAAACCGCTTCCCACAGCCTGCTCGTCTTATGCTTGTCGGGTCTCTGCCTTCCCAATGATTTCTAAAGGTTAACAACTATGCTTATCATTGTAGTTCTTAATAAGTTTAAGGAGGAAGGCACCGCTTTCCGCTTTTCTTGTTGTCCAGCTGCGTACTGACACCTTCGGTCATAAGCCAATCGCCATCAAAAGGCAAAACCGGCCTTTTGCTTCCGCTCGTCTTACGCCTGTCAGGTGTCTGCTTTTCTATCAATGAAGTGTTTACTTCCAAATGTGATCTTCATTTATTGCCTAAAGGGTATAGTACTTGAAAAGCACCGTCCTCCGCTTTTCTTGGTGTCCAGCTCCAAGTTGAGACCCTCGAGACATAAGTCAATCAGCCCATGGGAAGAAAACCGCTTCCCACAGCCTGCTCGTCTTATGCTTGTCGGGTCTCTGCCTTCCCTATGATTTCTAAAGGTTAACAACTATGCTTATCATTGTAGTTCTTAATAAGTTTAAGGAGGAAGGCACCGCTTTCCGCTTTTCTTGCATATATTTCTTGGTTATGGTATATTTTTATTGGAAATACTAAGGCTGAGCGAGGAGAGTGGGGAAACCCACTCTTTCGTTGTTTACATAATTTTTATTTGGGTGATGTGTAAAGCAGGGGTAACTTCCTGCTTATTTCATACAAATACACTTCTTCTTTCTTATTTTTAGGAGGGACACGATGAGTAATAAAGTTACTGAAATAGTAGAAGAACAGGTACAGCCAATATTGAATGAGTTAAATCTGGAGTTAGTGGATATTGAGTATGTTAAGGAAGGGAAGAATTGGTTTCTTAGGGTTTTCATTGATAAAGAAGGCGGAGTGGATATTGAGGAATGCGGCACCGTCAGTGAGCGTTTAAGTGAAAAACTTGATGAATCAGATCCGATTCCGTATAACTATTTTCTTGAGGTATCATCACCTGGTGCTGAGAGGCCGCTTAAAAAGGCGGAAGACTTAACTAAGTCAATTGGCAAAAATGTGTTTATTAAAACTTATGAACCCATTGATGGGATAAAAGAATTTGAAGGTATTTTAGAGTCATTTGATGGAACTGTCATTACTGTAAATATGAAGATTAAAACTCGCACCAAAACGGTGGAAATCCCATACGAGAAAGTAGCAAAAGCCAGGCTTGCTGTTACTTTTTAATAGGTTAAGGGTAACTTTTTTAAGGGGGATATAAAATGAGCAGTGAATTACTGGATGCTTTGGTCCTGTTGGAAAAGGAGAAAGGCATCTCAAGAGATGTTATAATAGAAGCAATTGAGGCGGCTCTTGTATCGGCTTATAAGCGGAACTTCAACCAAGCGCAGAATGTCCGGATCGATATGAATCTTGAAAGGGGCACTATGCGGGTTTTTGCTCGTAAAGATGTAGTGGACCAGGTGTTTGATGCGCGGCTGGAAGTCTCTGTGGAAGAAGCTCAGCGGATTGATCCGAATTATCAGGTAGAAGATGTTGTGGAGATGGAAGTGACTCCTAAGGATTTCGGGCGCATTGCTGCCCAGACGGCTAAGCAGGTTGTTACACAGAGGGTCCGTGAAGCTGAACGAGGCATCATTTACTCCGAGTTTATTGACCGCGAAGAGGATATTATGACAGGAATTGTCCAGAGACAGGACTCTCGTTTTATCTATGTCAGCCTTGGGAAAATTGAGGCTCTTCTTCCGGTTAATGAGCAGATGCCAAATGAACACTACAAACCTCATGACCGCATTAAGGTGTTTTTAACAAAGGTTGAAAAGACTTCAAAGGGTCCGCAGATCTTTGTTTCAAGAACACATCCTGGACTTTTAAAGCGATTGTTTGAAATAGAAGTTCCTGAGATTTATGATGGAACGGTAGAAATTAAATCTGTAGCTCGTGAAGCAGGAGACCGCTCGAAAATTTCTGTTCATTCAGAGAATACAGAAGTTGATCCTGTAGGTTCATGTGTCGGTCCAAAAGGACAAAGGGTTCAAGCTATTGTGAATGAACTTAAGGGTGAAAAAATAGATATCGTGAAATGGTCCGAGGACCCAGTGGTTTTTGTGGCGAATGCGTTAAGTCCTTCAAAAGTGATTGAGGTCATCGTTTCTGAGGACGAAAAAGCTACTACTGTAATCGTACCGGACTTCCAGCTTTCCCTCGCAATTGGAAAGCGCGGGCAAAATGCCCGGTTAGCTGCAAAATTAACAGGCTGGAAAATCGATATAAAGAGCGAATCAGATGCAAGAGAAGCTGGAATTTACCCAGTGGATAACGAAAAGCTTCTATCCTTTGACGAAGAAGATGACCTGGTAGAAGAATAGAGGGGTGACCTAAGTTGATTAGTCGCAAGAAGATTCCAATGAGGAAGTGTGTGGCTACCGGTGAAATGAGGCCGAAAAAGGAGCTAATCCGGGTTGTTCGGAGCAAAGAGGGAGAAGTTTCTGTTGATCCGACCGGAAAAAAATCCGGGCGTGGAGCTTATCTGACACTTGATAAAGAAGCGATACTTCTGGCCAAGAAGAAGAATATTCTGGCCAATCAGCTGGGTGCGGCGATTGATCCTTCTCTCTATGATGAGCTGCTGGGCCTCGCTGAAAAGGAGAACCGCTGATCCTCATGCAGAACGAACAATGGATTTCTTTATTGGGCTTATCGGCCCGTGCCAGAAAACTGATTTCTGGTGAGGAACTGGTCGTTAAAGAAATTAGAAATGGCAAAGCAAAGCTGGTCATTTTAGCGGACGATGCTTCCCATAATACGGAAAAGAAAATAACAGATAAATGTAAGTTTTATAATGTTCCGCTTTTTAGAGTGGAAAACAGATTTGTGCTCGGTCAAGCAATCGGTAAAGACGCCCGTGTAACAGTTGCAGTCCTCGACGAGGGTTTTGCAAGAAAACTTCAGACGTTGCTCGATTAAATTTTATGGGGGTGAACGTATGACGAAGATCCGTGTATACGAATATGCAAAAAAACACAATGTTTCAAGCAAGGACGTCATTACGAAATTAAAAGAAATGAATATAGAGGTAACCAATCATATGACAGCAATCGACGATAATACAGTAAACAAATTAGATAGTGCTTATAAACCAAATAAAGACAACAATCAAAAACCTGCCGGCGGGCAAAAATCAGCCCCAAAACCAAACACTCAAAACCAGCAGCGTCCTCAAAATTCAGGCTCGAACCAGCAGCCTGCTGCAGCTAAGCCAAAATCGTTTGAAGAACATGACAGCGATAGCAGCGTAAATAAACAAAAGCTGACGAAGAAGACACCAAATAAGCCGGTTGTTGGCAAGAAGCAGACGCAGGAAACCCAATCCAAAGAATCAAAGGCCTTTAATAATAAGGGCGGCAGAAACAACAACAATAATAATAGAAACAACAACAATAGAAATAGAAACAATAAACGCCATCAAGTCTCTACTTATCAGGCTCCGCCTCGGAAAGAAAGAGAACTGCCGAAGAAAATTACCTTTACTGAATCATTGACGGTTCAAGAGCTTGCTAAAAAGCTTCATAGAGAACCTTCAGAACTGATTAAAAAATTATTCCTGCTTGGTGTTATGGCTACCATTAACCAGTCATTAGATAAAGATGGAATTGAGTTAATTGCAGCTGAGTATGGGGTAGAGGTAGAAGAAGAGATTAAAATAGATCTTACTGATCTTGAAACTCTTGCTGCGGAAGAAGATGCACCTGAAAACCTGATTGAACGCCCGGCCGTTGTAACTATTATGGGACACGTTGACCATGGTAAAACGACTCTTCTAGATTCAATCCGTAATACAAAGGTAACTGAAGGCGAAGCAGGCGGAATTACACAGCATATCGGAGCCTATCAAGTTGAAGTAAATGATAAGAAAATTACGTTCCTTGATACTCCTGGCCACGCAGCTTTCACAACAATGCGTGCACGCGGAGCGAAAGTTACGGATATCACTATTTTAGTAGTAGCGGCAGATGACGGTGTTATGCCTCAGACTATTGAAGCTATTAACCATGCAAAAGCTGCAGAAGTTCCAATCATTGTAGCTGTGAACAAGATGGATAAACAGGGAGCTAATCCTGACCGTGTTATGCAGGAGCTTTCTGAGCGCAACCTGGTTCCAGAAGCATGGGGAGGAGACACGATCTTCGTTCCGATTTCGGCGAAGAACGGAGAAGGAATCGACAGCCTTCTTGAAATGATTCTTCTAGTGAGTGAAGTAGAAGAATACAAAGCAAATCCAAACCGCAAGGCAACAGGATCTGTAATTGAAGCACAGCTGGATAAAGGCCGTGGTGCGGTTGCAACTTTACTTGTCCAAAATGGTACCCTTAAGGTTGGAGACCCAATCGTAGTAGGAAACACGTTTGGCCGGGTAAGAGCAATGGTGAACGACTTAGGACGAAGAGTGAAAGATGCGGGTCCTTCTACACCTGTCGAAATTACTGGTCTTAGTGAAGTGCCTCAAGCTGGTGATCTGTTCATAGTTTTTGATGATGAGAAAACAGCACGCCAGGTAGGGGAAGCTCGTTCACAAAGGCAAGTGCAGTCTAACCGCACAGAAAAAGCTCGTGTTACTCTGGATAATTTATTTGAACAGATGAAACAGGGTGAAGTGAAGGATATTAACTTGATTGTGAAGGCCGATGTTCAAGGGTCTGTGGAAGCGATGAGTGCTTCTCTCCAAAAGATTGAAGTGGAAGGCGTTAAAGTCAAAATTATCCACTCTGGAGTAGGTGCCATCAATGAGTATGACATCATGCTGGCAACTGCATCCAATGCAATAGTTATTGGTTTTAATGTACGCCCAGATGTAAATGCTAAACGTGCAGCCGAATCTGAAAACGTAGATATCCGCTTACACCGTATTATCTACAAAGTCATTGAAGAGATTGAATCTGCAATGAAAGGTATGCTTGATCCAGAATTTGAAGAAAAAATTATTGGTCAGGCCGAAGTCCGTACTACTTTCAAAGTTTCTAAAGTGGGTACGATTGCAGGATCATATGTTACGGATGGCAAAATTACACGTGACAGCGGCATCCGCTTAATCCGCCAGGGAGTTGTTATTTTCGAAGGCGAAATTGATGCTCTAAAACGCTTTAAAGATGACGCTAAAGAAGTAGCACAGGGCTATGAGTGCGGTATTACCATCAGAAACTATAACGATCTTAAAGAAGGCGACATTATTGAAGCCTACGTTATGGAGGAAATTGAGCGCAAATGATCGGCTTTGCCGAATTTGAATGTCTCATATATGATGCACATTCTTTAAAAGAAAAACGCGCAGTCTTGCAGCGGGTTATAACAAGGCTGAAGCAAAAGTATAATATTTCTATTGCTGAGACAGGGCACCAGGACGCCTGGCAGAGAACCAAACTTGCCATTGTGACCGTGTCCTCCTCCAGGCAGTCTACGGAAAGAGAGCTTCAAAACGCACTGCGTTTTGTGGACTCCTTTCCAGAAATAGAAAGAACGGTTACGGATATAGAATGGCTTTAAACGAACGGGGTGATGAATATGAGCCTTCGTGCAAACCGAGTTGGCGAACAGATGAAAAAAGAGCTTAGTGAAGTAATCGGCCGTAAAATTAAAGATCCGCGTATTGGCTTTGTAACCGTCACAGATGTTGAGGTTACGGGTGATCTTCAGCAGGCAAAAGTATTTATTTCTGTGCTGGGCGATGAAGAACAGCGGCAAAATACTTTAAAAGGCCTAGCTAAAGCTAAAGGCTTTATCCGCTCAGAAATTGGCCAGCGGATTCGCTTGAGAAAAACTCCAGAGATCTTCTTTGAATTCGATGAATCGGTTGATTATGGGAATCGCATAGAAAATCTGCTTACTCAAATCAACAAAGAAGATCATAATACGAGCGGAGAATAACTCAGGATCTTCCCCTTTAGGGAAATATACGGATGGCCAATCTGGCTTCTTAGGGAAAGGATAGATCTTAATGGTCTATCCTTTTTTCTCTTATTAAAATATTGGAGGTAAATGGGTTGGAAGGTATCTTACCATTATTAAAGCCAAAGGGATTAACGTCCCATGACTGTGTGTTTAAATTAAGAAAAATATTAGGGACAAAGAAAGTTGGTCATACTGGAACGCTTGATCCAGATGTAACAGGTGTACTCCCTATTTGTGTAGGGAAAGCAACAAAAATTGCGGAATACATAACCGATGCAGGAAAAGCCTATGAAGGTGAAGTGACTCTCGGGTGGTCAACCACAACGGAGGATTCCTCAGGGGAAGAAGTGGAGAAAAAATGCGTCGACAGAGTGATAACAAGAGATGAAATTCTATCGGTGTTAAATCAGGTAACCGGAAGGATTACACAGACACCGCCCATGTATTCCGCTGTGAAAGTAAATGGGAAAAAGCTGTACGAATATGCAAGAGCCGGTATCGAAATCGAGAGGCCTTCGAGAGAAGTAACGATTTATGATATCGAGCTGTTGGATACAAGAGACTCTTTTGAAGGAGATGTTATATCTTTTTCATTCCGCGTCCGCTGCAGCAAAGGAACATATATCAGAACCCTCGCAGTCATGATCGGGGAATATCTAGGTTACCCTGCCCATATGTCATCCCTGGTCCGCATCAAATCCGCATCATTCACCATTGAGGACTGCCTAACATTTGAGGAATTGGAAACTAAATTAAGGGCAGGCGAAGAGGTTTTGCTTCCTCTAGAGGTCGGTTTATCTCATTTGCCTAAATACAGGATAAGTGATAAAGTAGCAGAGAAAATTAAAAACGGGGCCGTCCTAGAGCAGCCGGCCGATTTAGATTTTGCTGAAGACCAGCCTTTTGTAATGGTGAATGAAGAAGAAAAGGCGATTGCCATTTACCAAGTTCACCCTTCGAAGCCCGGTCTGATTAAGCCAGTTAAAGTGCTTCGCAACGAGTAGGAGGGGCCTCAGCCATCCTATGCTTTTTGCACCAAGGAAGAGGAGAATACAAGTTGAAGGTATTTTATTTAAATCATCCTCACCAGTTTAATAAAAACGATTTTCCGCCGCATGTATTAGCCCTTGGCTTTTTTGACGGAGTGCATTTGGGACACAGGCGGGTAATCCATGCGGCAAAGAAAAAGGCTAGGGAAATGTCCCTTCAGGTTTCAGTAATGACCTTTGACCCTCACCCTTCTGCTGTATTGGGAAAACGTATGAAGGTAGTAAAATATATTACACCTCTTAAAGAGAAAATCGAAATTATTAACAGGCTGGGAATAGACAATCTATTTGTAGTCCATTTTACGGAGAATTTCGCGAATCTGCTTCCACAGGAATTTGTTGATCAATATATCATCGGTTTGCATGTTAAGCATGTTGTTGCCGGCTTTGATTATTCCTATGGGAGGCTGGGAAAAGGAACGATGGAAACTATGCCATTTCACTCTCGTGAAGAATTTACGTCAACAACTGTAGAAAAACATAAATTAAATGAAGAAAAAATCAGCTCCACTAAAATCAGGGAGTTGCTGGCTGCCGGCAGGACGGATGCACTACCAAGTCTGCTCGACCGATACTATTCAACATCTGGTACTGTTATTCATGGTGAAAAGAGAGGCAGGCAATTAGGCTTTCCTACAGCTAATATTTCTTTATCTGATGAATTTATTTACCCGGCTCCAGGAGTATATGCAGTACGGATCTTAGTGAATGAAACCTGGTATCTTGGCGTCTGCAATGTAGGCTTTAAGCCGACTTTTCATGAGAAAAAGCCAGAGAATCCTAACGTAGAGGTTCATATATTTGATTTTGACCGTTCTATTTATGGGGATGCTGTCAAAATTGAATGGCATCAAAGGTTAAGAAGCGAGCAAAAGTTTGACAGCCTGGAGGCTCTAGTGGAACAGATAACCAGGGATAAACAGGATGCCCAAGCATATTTCGAAGAATAAGAGGCATATGTACTTGCTTTTTACTTTGAATAGATGTATGATATTATTTGTATGAGATGAACCACTTCTTGGCAATGCGAGTCACCAACGCTTGCTCAGTTTTCGGGGATTTTTTTAAGAATATTTGGAGGTGAACTACATGGCAATCACTAAAGAACGTAAAAATGAGCTTATCAGCGAGTACAAAACTCACGAAGGCGATACTGGATCACCAGAAGTTCAAATTGCTGTCCTTACTGAAGACATTAATAATTTGAATGCGCATCTTCGCACTCATAAGAAAGACCACCACTCACGTCGCGGTCTTCTAAAAATGGTAGGTAGACGCCGTAACTTGCTTACTTACTTGCGTAATAAAGACGTTACTCGTTACCGCGAGCTAATCAACAAATTAGGTTTACGCCGATAATTTTCGAAGGAAAGCGGGAAATATTCCCGCTTTTTTATATATCAGCATTTTGTTTGCTACATAAGGCTAAAAGAATACATAAGCAAAGATTGGAGCGTTAACGCATTAATCTTGTTTCAAAACGGCCTATAAAGGGAAAATATCCCTAAATTCCGCTGAAAGTTTCACATTATTATTGTTATTCTAAGCTTTTTTCGTGCATAATATGAATAGTTTGTTTTATTTAAATATATGACAGATTTCACATATACCTTAGCAGGAACACAAGTACATATATGATTCCGGCTAATTTTCAGAAAAGATGAATTTTTTAGTGAAGAAGCAGAGAGGGGTTTTATTTTTAATGGAACAAAATAAAAAAACTTTTTCAATTGACTGGGCAGGACGCCCGCTCACAGTTGAAATAGGACAGCTTGCTAAGCAGGCCAATGGTTCTGCGCTAATCCGCTACGGCGATACGGTAGTTCTTAGCACGGCAACTGCATCTAAGGAACCAAAGAACGTGGATTTCTTTCCTTTAACTGTAAACTATGAAGAAAGATTGTATGCAGTAGGTAAAATACCAGGAGGATTCATCAAGCGTGAAGGACGTCCAAGCGAAAAAGCGATCCTGGCTAGCCGCCTGATTGACCGTCCGATTCGTCCGTTGTTTGCAGACGGTTTCCGAAATGAAGTACAGGTAGTAAGCATGGTCATGAGCGTGGATCAAAGCTGTTCTTCTGAAATGGCTGCAATGTTCGGTTCTTCCCTGGCGCTGACTGTATCTGACATTCCATTTGAAGGTCCGATTTCGGGTGTAGTCGTTGGAAGAATTAATAATGTTTTTGTTATTAACCCAACAATCGAACAAATGGAACAAAGTGATATCAACTTAACGGTAGCTGGAACAAAAGATGCGATTAATATGGTTGAAGCAGGAGCAGATGAAGTTCCAGAGGAAGTGATGCTCGAAGCAATCATGTACGGCCATGAAGAAATTAAGCGTCTAATCGCTTTCCAGGAAGAAATTGCTGCAGTAGTAGGCAAGGAAAAGTCGAAAGTGGCACTATACGAATTGAATGCAGAGCTTGAAGCAGAAATCCGTGAAATGTGCGAAGCTGATATAAATAAAGCGGTGCAGGTTCAAGAGAAACATGCTAGAGAAGATGCAATTAAGGAAGTAAAAGACCGCATTATTGCACACTTTGAAGAAAAAGAAGCGGATGATGCCAGCATCAAGCAGGTTAAAGAAATCCTCAGCAAATTTGTGAAAACTGAAGTCCGCAGACTGATTACAGAAGAGAAGGTTCGTCCTGATGGAAGAAATCCTGATGAGATCCGTCCATTGGCTTCAGAGATTGGAATTCTGCCGAGAACTCACGGTTCTGGATTGTTTACCCGCGGGCAGACTCAAGCATTGTCTACTTGTACACTGGGCGCTCTTGGAGATGTACAGATCCTTGACGGACTAGGTGTTGAAGAATCAAAACGATTCATGCATCATTATAACTTCCCTCCGTTCAGTGTAGGTGAAACAGGCTTCATGAGAGGACCTGGCCGCCGTGAAATTGGACATGGAGCATTAGGAGAACGTGCACTTGAGCCGATCCTGCCTTCTGAAAAGGATTTCCCTTACACAGTCCGCCTTGTGGCAGAAGTACTTGAGTCTAATGGCTCAACTTCCCAGGCGAGCATCTGTGCAAGCACACTTGCTATGATGGATGCTGGTGTACCGATTAAGGCGCCGGTTGCAGGAATTGCGATGGGATTAATTAAAACTGGTGAAAATTATACAGTTCTAACTGACATCCAAGGAATGGAAGACCATCTCGGAGATATGGATTTCAAAGTGGCCGGAACCGCAAAAGGTGTAACCGCATTGCAAATGGATATCAAAATTGAAGGCCTCTCAAGAGAAATTCTTGAAGAAGCATTACTGCAGGCGAAACGCGGCAGAATGCACATCCTGGAACATATGCTGACTGTTATTAAAGAGCCTCGCACTCAGCTTTCACAATATGCTCCAAAGATTTTAACAATGAAGATCAATCCTGATAAAATCCGCGATGTTATTGGGCCGAGCGGTAAACAGATTAATAAGATCATTGAAGAAACTGGCGTAAAAATTGACATTGAGCAGGATGGCACAGTATTTATTTCTTCTACCAATGAGGAAATGAACCAAAAGGCCAGAAGCATCATTGAAGATATTGTACGCGAAGTAGAAGTAGGCACTCTTTACCTGGGTAAAGTAAAACGTATTGAGAAGTTTGGTGCGTTTGTAGAAATCTTTAATGGAAAAGACGGACTTGTTCATATATCTGAGCTTGCTGAAGAACGTGTTGGCAAAGTAGAAGATGTGGTGGCGATCGGTGACGAGCTGCTCGTCAAGGTTCTTGATATAGACAAGCAGGGAAGAGTGAATTTATCACGCAAAGCGGTTCTTAAGGAACAAAAGGAACAGGAAGCGGCTAATTCAAATTCATAAGGCTGGGGAAACCCGGCTTTTTTTTAGCCTTTAAAAAGCAGTGTTATACATATACCAGGGTGCGGCTGTTCTACCTTGTCCTATACAAACATAAACTATCTAAAGCGATTATATAAAAAGGGCTTACGATTTTATGATGTTTGTTTCAGGAGGACAAAAGATGAATAGTAAATTCCAACATTTTATTGCTTTATCTTTAATTGCAGGTATATCATGGATATTAGTCCAAAACCCGCTGACTGACTCTTTTGTACAGGGTTTAAACAATAAGCCTGAACATGCAGAAATGGCCGTCAGCCGGCTTTATGCGGAAATACAGGATAAAGCACCAAAGTTTGAAATTCCTGCACAGGATGCTAGAATTGACTCTGTCTGGAAAACAGTTCCCGGGTATAATGGATTAAAGGTCGATCTGGATGCATCCTACAAAATCATGAAAAAAACTGGCAAATTTGACAGCAAGAAGCTGATTTATAAGCAGGTTCCCCCTGCGAAGCATTTAAAAGACCTGCCGCCAGCACCGATCTATAGAGCCAATACGGAAAAACCGGCCGTCAGCCTGCTTATTAATGTTGCCTGGGGCAATGAATATTTGCAGGACATGCTGACCGTATTAAAAAAGAACGATGTGAAGGCCACTTTCTTTTTAGAAGGAAGATGGGCGAAAAAATTTCCGGAGCTTGCTAAGATGATAAATGAAAGCGGTCATGAAATAGGAAACCATTCCTATTCCCATCCTGACATGAAATTAATTTCTGATGCCCGGGCAAATGAAGAAATAAAGAAAACAAATGAAATAATCAAAGCGGTTACAGGCGTAACCTGCAGATGGTTTGCACCGCCCAGCGGAAGTTATAAAGAAGAAACGGTCAATATTGCAAGTGCAAACAAAATGGGTACTATAATGTGGAGTGTTGATACGGTTGACTGGCAAAAGCCGAGCCCGGAGGTTCTGACTGAGCGGGTACTATCGAAGCTGCATCCAGGAGCTTTTATATTGATGCATCCAACAGAATCCAGTGCAAGATCTTTGGATAAACTTATAAAAAGTATCAAAGCTGAAAATCTTCACCTCATGACCGTCTCCCAATCGCTAAGTGAGGATCGGATCATGCATTAATAGTAAATAGAAGTTTGTTTTGCAGCTAGATTAGGAGGAGTTTTATGATTAAAAGATATACTTGCCAAAATGGTGTGAGGATTGTATTGGAGAATATTCCAACAGTCCGGTCTGTTGCAATTGGCATATGGATTAAAACAGGATCTAGGAATGAAAATCCGGTAAACAATGGAATTTCACATTTTCTCGAGCATATGTTTTTTAAAGGGACGTCAACACGTTCTGCAAGAGAAATTGCTGAATCATTCGATAGTATCGGCGGGCATGTTAATGCTTTCACTTCCAAGGAGTATACATGCTATTACGCGAAGGTTCTAGATAATCATGCCAGCTATGCACTGGAAGTTTTGGCAGATATGTTTTTTAATTCTACGTTTGTAGAAGAAGAGCTTACAAAAGAGAAAAAAGTGGTCTATGAAGAAATTAAAATGTACGAGGATACACCCGATGATATTGTCCATGACCTTTTGAGCAAAGCAGTTTATGAAAATCATCCATTGGGGTACCCGATTCTTGGTACAGAAGAAACACTAGAAACTTTTACAGGAGATATGCTGAAGCAGTATATCCATGATTTCTACACTCCTGATAATGTAGTTGTCTCTATAGCAGGCAATATTGATGAATCCTTTATTAAAGATGCTGAGCAGTACTTTGGCGCATATATGGGCGGAAAAGGCAGCGGCCCAGCTGTTAAAGCGGATTTCCACCAGAATACTATGAGCAGAAAAAAAGAAACAGAACAGGCACATGTATGCCTTGGATTCAACGGCCTGCCAATCGGCCACGAGCAAGTATACAGCCTGGTTGCTTTAAATAATATATTAGGAGGCAGTATGAGCAGCCGTTTGTTCCAGGAAGTCAGGGAGCAAAGAGGGTTAGCTTATTCCGTTTATTCCTACCATTCTGCTTATCAGGAAAACGGCCTGGTCACCATATATGGCGGCACAGGTGCCAGTCAGCTTGATGTTCTTCTGGAAACCATCCAAGAAACTCTGGCGAAATTAAAAGCAGAAGGCATCACTGAAAGAGAGCTCAGAAACAGCAAAGAGCAGCTAAAAGGAAGCCTGATGCTGAGCTTAGAAAGTACGAACAGCCGGATGAGCCGGAACGGAAAAAATGAATTGCTATTAGGGAAACACCGTTCACTGGACGAAATTGTTGAAGAAATCGACGGTGTGTCTGAGGAAAGTGTTAATAATCTGGGCAAAGACATATTTAATGACCAGTATTCATTATCCCTAATCAGCCCGCTTGAAGGCTGGACGCAAAAATAAAGTACGGAAGAAAGAGACAGAGGAGATTCTGTCTCTTTTTTGTGGAGCTGAAGGGGTGAGGGCAGGGCTGGGGGGTGAAAATCCCCGAAAAATGATTTAATCCCCAAATTCCTCGAACGCCCCATAAAAATCCATTTACCCCTCCAAAAACTGGATTTACCTTTTGAAGTTTATGATTGAGTTTCTCGAATTTATGCTTAAGATGCAGGAGTTTATGCTTACGTTTGCTTATAACAAATACCTCATGCTTATGAAAAGTGATTTTTGCTTAGGTGCAGTGCTTTGCAAATAGAGTTACGGTTCGTTATGGAGATCTAGCATTAATCCGAGACAATGACCATATATCAAAATGGTTCCTCCGCGCTTTCAACAATGCGCTATACTTTAACAAAAACCGTGAAAAAATAATATTCTCTTCAAGCTTCTATAATGCGTCCTCTCCTTATATAGATGTAGTAATGGGACAAATCGGAGGTGACCACCTGTGAGGCTAAGTGAACTAAGCGGGAAAGAAATTGTGGATGTTAAAAGGGCTGAAAGGCTTGGGGTGCTCGGGCAGACGGACCTGGAAATAAATGAAAAAGGCCAGATCACCGCTCTTATTATCCCTAATGTAAAATGGTTTGGTTTTAAAAAGAACGGCACGGAAATCAGGGTTCCCTGGAATCATATCAAAAAAATCGGAACAGATATGATCATCATTGATATACCGGGTGCCGGACCGGAAATTGAATAAACGGTAAAAAGGGCAGTCTCTGTTAAAGAGCACTGCTCTTTTTTTTGAAGTACTCTAATCGGTCTGTTGATCATTCATTGGGTAAAGGAATTCTCTTTTACAGAAAGATGGACATAAGAATCAGCAATTATTTAAAGGCAAACTGTCCGTTAGTCATTTCGGTAAATCCGGATTAAAGATAAAAGGGGGTTGAAAAATATCGCCGTTCAACAGTAATCCTGTTCATCCTCAAATCTCATTTAACATGGCCATTCGAAAAAAACAATAACAGATCCGCCAGTCCGCAGACGTGCAAGTCCCCTTCAAAGCCCCAATCAGTGTATTCACCTTAATCATTACATCCTCATATTATAAAAAGTATTGAGAGACTTCCTTTTATGAAGAACGTTTTTTTAAAAACAAAAAGCAGTGTCCGTAATACCTGGCAGGCTTTAATGCCTGCAGCCTTGAACATTTTCTACAGAAGAAGGTGACATTTGAATGCTGACAGGCATACAAATCGCTGTTATCGGCGGAGATGCAAGACAGCTGGAGGTAGTAAGAAAGCTGACACAGCTCGATGCAAAACTCTGGCTGGTCGGCTTTGAGCAATTAGATCATGCTTTCACCGGGGCGGTAAAGGAAAAACTGAGTGATATGAACATGAGTGGAATAGATGCGATCATACTGCCCGTACCCGGCACAAATGCAGAAGGAAACATAGAAACCATTTTTTCTAGTGAAAAGGTCATTTTAACTGAAGATATCTTAAGAAATACACCGGAACACTGTACGATTTACTCGGGCATTTCCAATGCTTACTTAGATAAAATCACTCAAAGTGCGGGAAGAAAGCTCGTCCAGCTGTTCGAGCGTGATGATGTAGCCATTTATAATTCCATACCAACTGTTGAAGGAACCATCATGATGGCCATACAGCACACCGACTATACCATTCATGGATCGAATGTCACTGTGCTTGGTCTCGGCAGAGTGGGGATGAGTGTGGCACGAACTTTTCATGCCTTGGGGGCTAAGGTGAAGGTTGGAGCAAGGAAAAGCGAAGACCTGGCAAGGATAACAGAAATGTCATTGATGCCTTTTCATATCAAGGATTTAGAGCACGCCGTCAAGGATACCGATATTTGCATTAATACCATTCCATATCCGATTGTAACCGCTGCAGTACTGGCTAAAATGCCGGCACATACTCTGGTGATTGACCTGGCTTCAAAGCCTGGAGGTACAGATTTTCGCTACGCTGAAAAAAGAGGGATAAAGGCTTTGCTTGCTCCGGGGCTTCCAGGAATAGTAGCGCCCAAAACCGCGGGGAAAATCCTGGCCAATGTTCTTTCCCAGCTTCTAGATAATGACTTGAAACAAAGAAAGGGGAATACACCATGAGTTTGAAAGGCAAAAGAATTGGTTTTGGATTAACCGGGTCTCATTGTACGTATGATGCAGTTTTCCCAGAGATAGAAAAGCTGGTAAATGAAGGAGCAGAAGTAATTCCAATTGTTACCCATACTGTCCAGAATACAGAAACGCGATTTGGAAAAGGGGAGGATTGGGTTGAAAGAATTGTTGAGTTAACGGGCAACAATGTGGTCGATACGATCGTGAAAGCTGAGCCTCTTGGCCCTAAGATTCCGCTCGACTGTATGGTTATTGCGCCGCTGACAGGCAGCTCAATGAGCAAGCTTGCAAACGCCCAGACGGACTCCCCTGTATTGATGGCTGCAAAGGCAACGATGAGAGGCCACAGACCAGTGGTTTTAGGCATTTCAACCAACGATGCCCTTGGCCTGAACGGAGTGAATTTAATGCGCTTAATGGGTGCGAAAGATTTATATTTTATTCCATTTGGCCAGGATGATCCAGAGAAGAAGCCAAACTCGATGGTTGCCAGGATGAGCCAGTTAAGAGAAACCATCATTCATGCCATTAATAAAGAACAAATTCAACCAGTTATTGTCGAAAGGTTCCGGGATCCAAACTAATTATATAAAAATTCCATGCCTTTAGTCTGCTATTATGTTAAAATAAACATGTTTTATTAGACTATTAAATAGAGAAACACTACAATAACATCTGAAGTCAATATACATTAGTCGATTATGGAGGGTAATAAAATGGGGCAAGCAAGAGGATTAAATATAGCAGTAGTTGGAGCTACTGGGGCAGTTGGCCAGCAGATGCTCCGTACACTAGAAAGCAGAAATTTTCCTATAAAAAATTTAACCCTGTTATCTTCAGCAAGATCTGCAGGAACAAAAGTAACATTTAAAGGTGAGGAATACGTCGTCCAGGAGGCTGCTCCGGACAGCTTTGAAGGTATAGATATCGCTTTATTCTCAGCGGGGGGTTCTGTATCAAAAGAACTGGCACCTGAAGCTGTAAAACGGGGAGCCATTGTTGTCGACAATACGAGCGCTTATCGTATGGACAAAGATGTCCCGCTTGTTGTACCAGAAGTGAATGAAGAAGACCTTAAAGGCCATAATGGAATCATAGCCAATCCAAATTGTTCAACCATCCAGATGGTTGTTGCACTTGAGCCTTTAAGACAGCAATATGGCTTAAACAAAGTAGTGGTATCAACATACCAGGCAGTTTCTGGTGCTGGTGCTGCAGCTGTAGCAGAAATGAAGGAGCAGGCCCGTGCTCTGCTGAACGATGAAGAGTTTACGCCTCAAATTCTTCCGGTTGGCAGTGATGTTAAAAAATATCAAATAGCATTCAATGCCGTGCCGCAAATCGATAAGTTTCAGGATAACGGATTTACTTTCGAAGAAATGAAGATGGTAAACGAAACGAAAAAAATTATGAATATGCCTGAATTGAAAGTTGCTGCAACTTGCGTTCGACTGCCTGTTGAAACTGGGCATTCAGAATCTGTTTATATTGAAATAGATCAAGAGGGTGTTACCGCAGGAGACATTCAAAATCTTTTAGAAAAAGCTCCAGGGGTCGTGCTTCAAGATAATCCAAGCGAACAAATCTATCCAATGCCGGCTCACAGCGTTGGAAAAAATGAAGTTTTTGTGGGAAGAATCCGCAAAGACCTGGATGAAGATAAAGGTTTCCATATGTGGATCGTGTCAGATAATCTACTAAAAGGTGCTGCATGGAATTCAGTACAGATTGCAGAAAGCCTATTGAGAATGGGTTTAGTTGAAGAAAAATAAGATCATGGATTTATAGCATAACTGACAGCCTTCCAAATAAACGGAAGGCTGGAATTCATTTGAGGTGTAAACATGAAAATCATCGTTCAGAAATTCGGCGGAACATCGGTTCGTGATGAAAGCAGCCGCAGCCATGCACTTCGACATATTCAGCGGGCGCTTAAGGACGGGTACAAAGCAGTCATCGTAGTATCTGCGATGGGACGCAAAGGAGAACCATATGCGACCGATACTCTCTTATCCCTGGTAAACGGCACTGAAAGCAAAATTACAAAACGTGAGTATGACTTATTATTATCTGTTGGAGAAACGATTTCTTCCGTTGTATTCACGAACCTGCTGCTTGAAAATGGAATTAAGGCAACCGCCTTCACCGGGGCTCAGGCAGGCTTCCGTACGAATAGTGACCATACGAATGCAAAAATTGCTGAAATGAAATGTGACCGGATAAAAAGGGAACTTGAACATTACGATGCGATCGTAGTGGCCGGTTTTCAGGGGGCAGCAAGGAACGGAGACATTACCACACTCGGCCGGGGCGGCAGCGATACTTCGGCAGCGGCTCTAGGGGCAGCGCTGAATGCAGAATGGGTGGATATTTTTACAGATGTGGAAGGTATAATGACTGCTGATCCCCGCATTGCAGAAAATGCAAGGCCGCTTGAGGTGGTAACGTACAACGAAGTCTGCAACATGGCTTATCAGGGAGCAAAAGTTATTCATCCAAGAGCAGTCGAAATTGCGATGCAGGCTAAAGTTCCGATTAGAATCAGGTCAACCTATACAGATGGACTTGGCACTCTTGTTACTTCTATAAGCAAAGACAAGCGTGGTACAGATATAAAAGAACGTTTGGTAACTGGAATTGCCCACGTATCAAACATTACTCAGATTAAGGTTGCCGCCAAAAAAAATCAGTATGACTTACAGGCAGAGGTTTTTAAAGCCATGGCTAACGCGCATATCAGCGTAGATTTTATCAATATTTCTCCGCAGGGAGTCGTATATACGGTCAGTGAAGATATGACCGATCTTGCTGTAGAAATTCTTGAGGCTCTGGACTATAATCCCCAGGTACAGCGCGATTGTGCCAAAGTATCAGTCGTTGGAGCGGGAATTACCGGTGTACCGGGAGTTACAGCTAAAATCGTTACAGCCCTGTCAGAAAAAGGAATCAGCATTCTGCAGTCTGCGGACAGCCATACTACCATATGGGTCCTAGTGAAAGCAGAAGATTTAATAGAAGCAGTTAATGCACTGCATGATGCGTTCGAACTGCATGTAGAAGCATTAGAAAATGGGTCAGGGGAAACAGCCCCTAAGAATTAAGGAGTGGATATTGTGCATTTTGGAAGAGTATCAACGGCAATGGTAACCCCATTTGACGCCAAGGGCAATATTGATTTTGCCAAAACAACTCAGCTTGTAAATTATTTAATTGATAACGGCACGGACTCTTTAGTCGTTGCAGGAACAACCGGGGAATCGCCGACACTTTCAACGGAAGAAAAAATTGCGTTGTTTCGCCATGTTGTAAAGGCTGTGGACAAACGTATCCCTGTTATCGCAGGAACAGGGAGCAACAACACCCGCGCTTCAATCGAGCTTACGAAAAAGGCGGAAGAAGCCGGCGTGGATGCCATTATGCTGGTTGCCCCGTACTATAATAAACCAAACCAGGAAGGCCTATACCAGCATTTTGCGGCCATTTCTGAAAGCACTTCGCTTCCAGTGATGATCTATAATATACCTGGCAGAGCTGTTGTGAATATTTCAGTTGATACAGTTGTAAGGCTTTCTAAAATCCCGAACATCGTAGCGGTTAAAGAAGCAAGCGGGGATCTGAACGCCATGACTGAAATTTTAGCAAACACAGACGATGACTTTATGCTTTACAGTGGTGATGATAGTTTAACTCTTCCAGTTCTAGCGATTGGCGGAACGGGCATTGTTTCCGTTTCCTCTCATATTGTCGGTCAGGAAATGCAGCAAATGGTAGAGGCATTTTATAATGGAGACTATAAAACTGCGTCAAGTCTTCACCAGCAGCTAAGCCCAATCATGAAAGGGCTGTTTACTTCTCCAAGCCCAGTGCCTGTAAAAACAGCGCTTCAATTGAAAGGTTTGAATGTTGGCTCTGTGAGACTGCCGCTTGTAGCCCTTACAGAGGCTGAAAGAAGTTCTTTAGTTAATCTGCTTCAGCAGCTTCCGCAATGATCATACTTCATGGCCTGCCTTTTGGCAGGTTTTTCTTTTCACTGAATTAGATACTTTAACTTGATTGTTCATAAAACAGCAGCAACAAGATTTAGCGTGAAACTTGATAGTTCATCAGACAGCACCAACAGGATTTTAGCTTGAAACGCACCGTTCTCCGCTTTTCTTGTTGTCCAGCTGCGAACTGCCATCCTCGAGACATAAGCCAATCAGTCCATGAGAAGAAGATCGCTTCTCACGTACTGCTCATCTTATGCTTGTCGGATGGCTGCTTTTCTTTAAATAAAATGTTTTATAACTTTTTGTAAGTCATAGTGTTTTTTATACGCTATTGCGTGAAAAGCACCGTTCTCCGCTTTTCTTGTTCTCCAGCTGCGAACTGCCATCCTCGAGACATAAGCCAATCAGTCCATGAGAAGAAGATCGCTTCTCACGTACTGCTCGTCTTATGCTTGTCGGATGGCTGCTTTTCTTTAGATAACATGTTTTATAACATTTTGTAAGTCATAGTGTTTTTTATTCGCTATTGCGTGAAAAGCACCGTTCTCCGCTTTTCTTGTTGTCCAGCTGCGAACTGCCATCCTCGAGACATAAGCCAATCAGTCCATGAGAAGAAGATCGCTTCTCACGTACTGCTCGTCTTATGCTTGTCGGATGGCTGCTTTTCTTTAGATAACATGTTTTATAACATTTTGTAAGTCATAGTGTTTTTTATTCGCTATTGCGTGAAAAGCACCGTTCTCCGCTTTTCTTGTTGTCCAGCTGCGACCTGACACCTTTGGTCATAAGCCATTCGCCATCAAAAGGCAAGAGCGGCCTTTCGCTGCCGCTCGTCTTATGCCTGTCAGGTGTCTGCTTTTCACTGAATTGGATACTTTGACTTGATTGTTCATCAAACAGCACCAACAAGATTTTAACGTGAAAAGCACCGTTCTCCGCTTTTCTTGTTGTCCAGCTGCGAACTGACACCTTTGGTCATAAGCCATTCGCCATCAAAAGGCAAGAGCGGCCTTTCGCTGCCGCTCGTCTTATGCCTGTCAGGTGTCTGCTTTTCACT
>NZ_JAFBFI010000030.1 GCF_016909175.1 Peribacillus deserti | reverse complement strand
CATAGGGGTGTACACAAGGCGAATTCCATACAGTTTCTTATACAGGGTAAAACCACCACAAAAGCGTTCGTCAATTTTACTTCCCATAGCATTAATCATTATGGGAATAGCGAGCAATACAAAAACCCAAGATGAAATATTTTCATCTTGGGGTGTGAGTCAAGTAATCATGTTTCTTATGCCTGTCAGGTGTCTGCTTTTCCATGTTAGATTCAGAGTTAAATAAGATTGCTCATCATCCTACATGTGACGAATATTTTGAAAAGCACCGTTCTCCGCTTTTCTTATTGCAATGCTACCCAGACACTCTTGACTTCAGTATAGTTATTTAATGCATAAGATCCCATTTCACGGCCAATTCCGGATGATTTGTATCCCCCGAAAGGTGATGCTGCATCGAATGCATTGTAACAGTTGATCCAGACTGTACCCGCACGCAGTTTGCCTGCTACATAGTGAGCCTTTGAAATATCCTGAGTCCAAAGTCCAGCTGCAAGGCCGTATTCGCTTGCATTTGCACGGTCGATCACCTCATCAAGGTCATCATAAGGCATAGCAGAAATAACAGGGCCAAAGATTTCTTCTTTAGCGATGGTCATGTCATCCCGTACATTAGCAAAAATCGTTGGCGACACAAAGTAACCATTTTCGTATGGCTGGCTTCCGCCGGTTAATAACTCTGCGCCTTCATTTTTACCTTTCTCAATATACCCCAATACGCGGTTATGCTGTTCTTCGGAAACCAGCGGTCCAATTTGAGTGTTAGGATCAAGTCCGGCACCCTGCTTAATATTTTTGGCATGGAGGGTCATATCAGCAACCACGTTATCATAATGTTTCTTTTGGATAAATACCCTTGAACCCGCACAGCAGACCTGCCCCTGATTAAACATAACCCCGTTTAGGGCTCCTGGGATTGCTCTTGACAGATCTGCATCAGGAAGGATGATATTTGGTGATTTTCCACCAAGCTCAAGCGTTACTCGTTTTAAGGAGTTCGCAGCTGATCTCATAATGATTTTTCCGACTTCTGTAGAGCCGGTAAAAGCAATTTTATCAACAAGCGGATGGTCTACAAGCGCCTTTCCTGCCGTTTCGCCAAAACCAGGAACGATGTTGACTACTCCTTCAGGGAAACCAGCTTCCTCAAATAATTCAGCCAGATAAAGTGCGGATAAAGGGGTCTGTTCAGCTGGCTTCAGAACAACAGTACATCCAGTTGCAAGCGCAGCACCCAGCTTCCACATGGCCATTAACAATGGGAAATTCCATGGGATGATCTGTGCGACAACACCGACCGCTTCATGGCGTGTATAGTTAAAATAATTTCCGCTGACCGGAATGGTCTGTCCTACGATTTTAGTTGCCCAGCCGGCGTAATAGCGCATATGCTCGATGGCAAGCGGAACATCTGCATTGGTTGTTTCTTGAATAGGTTTTCCATTATCTAAAGTTTCCAGCTGTGCCAGCTCTTCTTTGTTTTCTTCCATTAAATCCGCCAATTTATACATCAGGCGGCTTCTTTCAGCGGCGCTCATTCTTGACCAGGGACCCTTATCAAAGGCTTGGCGTGCAGCTCGGACAGCACGGTCAATATCTTCTTCAGATCCTTCAAATACTGTGGCCAATACTTCACCTGTAGCTGGATTAGGAGTGGTAAATGTCTTCTTAGAAGCACTTTCTACAAATTCACCATTGACATAAAACTTTTTGGTTCCCTGCAAAAATGTTCTCAGTTTTTCACTAACTTCCAATGTTACATTTGACATTAAAAAACCTCCCTTTAAGAAATGGCTTTCTGGTATGTAAGCCCTCTGTAAGCGATTACATAGATTAGTATAAAAGTAAATGTTGAAAAATTCAAAAATTAAGTCAAAGATTTTTTCGACAGCAAATTTCGTGTTTTTCCGCAAGAAAAGAACTGCACAAAAATGTGCAGCCAATTTTTTAACGTTTTCTTACAGTAAAGTTATCCTGGATCAGCAGCCAATTCTGAGGGAACGAAAGCCCAAGTTTCCAGTAGCTCATTCCCCGGAGATTTAATTCTTTTACAAGGTCAAATTTAGCCTGAATAGAGCGGGCGTCCTCAAACCAGACTTCATGGCGCCTGCCTTGATCGTCTGTATAGGTAAAAAAAGGTGCCTGAACTCTGGTGTCATATTGAATCTCGACGTTTTCACGTGCAGCCAGCTGTATGGCCTGCTGCGGGCTTAATGCTCGTGCAGTTGTTCCCTGTACAAACGGCAGGGTCCAGTCATATCCATATAGATTCTGGCCCATCATGATCTTACTTGAAGGCATCTCAGTAAGGGCATATTCTATCACTCTTCTAACCGGGCCGATAGGGGAAACTGCCTGGGCAGGACCTCCGCTGTAGCCCCATTCATAGGTCATAAGCACAACAAAGTCAGCAATTTCTCCGTGAGCTCTATAATCATGTGCCTCATACCATCTTCCTTGCTGTGTCCGGCTGGTTTTTGGAGCCAGTGCAGTGGACATCAGCCAGCCTTCCTGTTGAAACCGGGCCTTAGCTTTCCTGAGGAATTGATTATATGCTTCCCGGTCTTCCGGGCGGAGAAATTCGAAATCGAAATGGATGTCTCTGAATCCATACCGATTAGCTGTAGTTACGATATTGTTTAAGAATCTGTCCTGCACAGGGATATCGTTTAATAGTATTCGACCAAGTTCATCACTAAACTGGTCTTCTTCCTGATTGGTGATGACCATCATCAATACATTTCTATTTTCTCTGGCGATCTCTGGAAAATTATCAAGGAGCGGTTCTCTCAGACTTCCATTGCGCCTTGCCTGAAAACTGAAAGGAGCCAGATAAGTTAAAAAAGGGGCATTTCTCCTGGTATCAGTTATTAGAGCCTCTGCTACTGCGGTGCCCCTTGGTTCTACATAAGCATTAAATTCTGCGGTTCTTTTTGGAGCAGGTGGTATATATAATCTGAATCCAACCGTGAGGGGCTGCGTTACTGATATTTGATTAACTGATGCAAGCTGAGCCGGCGTTGTGTTAAATCTTCGGGCAATAGCCCACAGGCTGTCGCCAGGCTGAACGAAATAATAACGTCCTGTAATAGGTATGACCAATGTCTGACCCACTACTAAATCATTAGGATTTGGAACCTGATTAGCCGTAATGATGGCTTCAGCCGTTGTTCCAAAAGCATTGGCGATAGACGTCAGTGTTTGATTTCTTCTGATTACATGTATTTGCATTTCATACCTCCTAATAGCTGCAGATGCTATCACAATAGTATGTAAAGAAAGGAGGATACATGTATGAAATACAATGAAAGTTTACTCGACCTTTTTTAAAGGAAAGAAGAAAACCCGGCGAAAAGGGGAGTAATGAATGAACGGTTTCCCGTTATAGCAGGAATCGGGGAGTATAGAAGGCATCGTATTGGCTTCAATATCCGTTTTCGCTAATGTCATTTTCCACTGATCATGATGAATATCGCCCCTATAGAATTGACTTCCCCTATATGTAAACAAACAGTATCTTTCCATAAGCCAGTAATCCAGTGTTCCGGGCACAGCCGAAAACAGCTCTCCCTCGGGTTCATACGAGGCTTTAAATATTTCTTCTTTTTCTCCCGCAGGAGTTCTATTAGCAGTAAAGGTGATTACACCATTCTTTTTTTTATAACTCATCCTAGCAAGTTTATAGGGCAACGCGAAAAAAGTCTTAGCCCCTAACACTGATGGAAGATGGTTAGCATCCAGACTGAAAAAATAGATGCCGGGAATTCCATTAAACCTTACATAAGTACGCACGTTCAATTCCAGATAGGCATTCATAAATGGTATCGGCGGAAGCCCATGAAACCTCATTCCAGTAACCTTAAAAGGTGTGATAGTTATCCAGGCAGTACCCTCGAAGAGATCCAAATCTAGTCTTTTAGGAACTTTCTCCCTCAAAATTTCCACTGGAACAGGCCAATGCAAAAATAAAAGATCGTTCCACTCCTGTTTCATCAGCCAGGTGGAGGGAGGGAGCGGATAGGGTCTGTGGTCGATTTGCTTAAATTCTTTGTACATACAATTGCTCCTCACTCTGCTTTTCTATTACCATACCTCATATTCAATAAATTTAACTTAAAACAACAAAAAAAGCATAGGAAGCTGTGCGAGCAGAATTATATCAGCTGGTACATAGGTAATATGGTAAATAATTCTATATTAAAGACATTAGTTCTTTATTACTAGGTTTTTAGCCGGCAGAATAATAACTATTAATCTCTCTATTAGAAATAAAGCAAGAAAAATCAATGTATTTCTACTATTTTAGATTCTTCAGTCTGTTCTGTTTGTTATGAAAACTCTCTATATAAAAGAGGACTATCGACGGAGGAAGAAATTACTTTAAGCATATATAATTATTTTCGGTAAGCGATTCTGGCTCCTTAATTCCCAAAACACTCGTCAATGTGTCTATGAATGAGCGGATTGTGCCGGGAGCATTTATTCTATTTGAACTATTAGTATGTATTATTTACCTAAGTTTTAATCTACTGAAAGGTTGAGGATGAATGAAAAACAGCAAACTGAAAAAAATCGTCGCATCAACTGTTGCCGCAGGGATATTTTTAACACAAGTTTCAGTTCCGACATTCGCTTTTGCGAAAGAAAAAGAGAAAGGTAAGGAGCCAGATTCTTTTAATCTTCGAATCATGGAAACCACAGATATCCACACTAATCTATTAAGCTATGACTATTACAAAAATGCTTCATCTACTGCAGTTGGATTCTCCCGCACGGCTACGTTAATTAAAAATGCTAAAAAAGAAGTTAAAAACAGTGTTCTTGTTGATAATGGTGATTTAATTCAAGGAACACCACTTGGAACATATAAAGCAAAGATAGATCCACTTGAAAAAGGTGAAGTGCATCCAGTATACAAAGCGATGAATCAACTAGGCTATGATGCGGCTACCTTTGGAAACCATGAGTTTAACTATGGTTTGGACTACTTGAACGAAGCTATTAACGATGCGAATTTCCCCTATGTAAATGCAAACGTATATAAAGATGACCATGATAACAATCCCAATAATGATGTGAATCAGTTTAAGCCTTATATAATAGAAAATAAAAAAATCGTAGATAATTCTGGAAAAACAAAAGTAGTTAAAATCGGTTATATAGGTTTTGTTCCTCCGCAAATCACGGATTGGGATAAAGCGAATCTTGATGGCAAAGTAATTGCAAAAGGTATTGTTGATTCTGCTAAAAAGTTCATTCCACAGATGAAGGAAGAGGGAGCAGACGTTATCATTGCTATGGCCCATACAGGGTTTAATGGGGATGTAAACAGCACAGAAGATGTGGTTTATTCTTTAAGCAAGGTAGCAGATATTGATGCTATTACGTTCTCCCATACCCATAAGGTTTTCCCTGCATCAGATGAAAAGTCATTAGACGTACTTTTTAAAGGCAGCGATGGAAAGCCGCTTCCAGGAGTAGATAATACAAAAGGGACCATCAATGGAGTTCCAGCAGTACAAGCTGGTTACGGCGGTAATAACCTTGGCTTAATTGACCTTGTAATTGAAAAGGTTAAAGGACAATGGGAAGTAGCAAGCTCACAATCTTCTAATAGGAATATTACTGGGGCAGCAGAAGATCAGGGAGTAGTAAAAGCTGTAAAGGCTGATCATGATGCTACTGTCAAGTATGTAAATACACCAATTGGTACAACAACAGCACCAATCCACAGTTATTTCTCTCTTGTGCAGGATGACCCATCTGTACAAGTAGTAACAAATGCTCAAAAGTGGTATGTAGAAAAATACATTAATAGCAACAAACCGGAATATAAGGATCTCCCTATTCTTTCGGTTGGAGCTCCCTTCAAAGCTGGAAGAAATGGTGTAGAAGAGTATACAGATATTGCAAAAGGCGACCTCACTATCCGGAGTGCAGGAGATCTATATCTGTATGACAATACCCTAAAAGCTATAAAGGTAAAAGGATCCGTTGTAAAAGAATGGCTTGAGATGTCTGCAGGGAAGTTTAATCAAATCGTTCCCGGAAAGACAGAAGAGCAATCTTTATTAAATCCTTTATTTCCGGTTTATAATTTCGACATTATTGACGGAGTAACCTATCAGGTCGATGTAACAAAACCAGCCCGCTATGATTTGAAAGGGATTAAAGTAAATGATTCCAGCCGTATTACGAACTTAAAATACAAGGGACAGACTGTTGATCCTAATCAGGATTTCGTCGTAGTTACTAACAATTACCGTGCTGGCGGAGGCGGAAACTTCCCAGGAGTGAAGGGCAGCGAATATGTTGTGGACTCTGCGGATGAAAACCGTCAGATTTTAATGGATTATATTTCTGAAGTAAAAGAGATTAATCCAGAGGCTGATAATAACTGGTCATTTGCACCGATCTACAGCGATGTAAATGTAACATTCACTACCTCTCCAAAAGCAGCAGAGTATATTACTACAGGAAGCAAAATCAGTTATACAGGAAGCAAAGATGCAGCAGGCTTTGGGGTCTTTAAAATCAACTTAACTGAAAATCTTAATTTACAGCTGCTGGGAATTAACGATCTGCATGGACAATTGGATACAACATCAGAGTTCAGCGGAATAAAGCAGGGACGTGCTGATTATCTTGCAGCATATCTTAAGCAGAGAGAAGCAGAAAACCCGAATACTCTTTTAATCTCTGCAGGTGATGCAGTCGGTGCAAGTGCTCCGGTTTCATCAAAACTTCAGGATGAGCCGACTCTTGAATTCCTGAACATGATGGGATTCGATATTGGAACGGTTGGAAACCATGAGTTTGATAAAGGTGTAGCAACGTTAATGGCCCAGATTAAAGGCGGTAAATCACCAACAAAACCTGATGTTACATTCAAGGGACTTAACTTTCCTTATGTAGCAGCAAATGTGGTCTATAAAAGCACAAAGGAACCAATCTTGGATCCATATACAATTAAACACTTTAACGGAGTGGACGTAGGCTTTATCGGTGTGGTAACAAATGCCACGCCTTCAAAGGTAAGTCCCGCCGGAATTGAAGGGGTAGAGTTTATCCCTCAGGCAGAAGCGGTTAATAAAGCTGTTGTTGAACTCAAATCAAAAGGAATTGAAGCCATTGTAATCATTTCCCATGATCCAGGCAGCTTCAATTCTACAACTAAAGCTGTTACTGGAGAAGTAGCTGACTTAGCTAATGCTGTAGACGATGAGGTAGATGTAATCTTTGCAGGTGATAATCATGCTAGGTTAAACGACGTGGTAGATAATAAACTTATTGTTCAATCTTATTCTTATGGAACTGCGTTCTCTGATATAGATTTGGAGATTGATGCAAAAACAAAGGATATTATTAGCAAAAAAGCGGAAATCGTTACAGTTGATCAATCAAAAATTGCTCCTGATGAGGCAACTACTAAGCTGATCGATAAATACCTGGCTATGTTTCCAGAGCTGACTCAGCCGCTGGGTACTACAACTGCAAAAATTACAAGGGACAATGCTTATAATCAAGAAGCCCCTCTTGGAAACCTGATTGCAGATTCCATGAAAGCAAGCATCGCAGGCACTGACTTTGCTTTCATGAATCCAGGCGGTATTCGTGCAGATCTGCCGCAGGGAACCATTACTTATGCAGACCTTGCTAAAATCCAGCCTTTCGGTAATGTTTTAGTTCAGCTTGAACTTACAGGTGCCGACATTAAGACACTGCTCCAACAGCAGTGGGTAGTGGAAGGCAGCCCTAAGACTTTGCAAATTGCAGGCCTTAAGTATACAGCTGACTTTACTAAGCCAGTTACAGAGAGAGTAGCTGTCCTTACAAAAGCAGATGGCACACCGATACAAGATACTGCCAAATATAAAGTAGTAGTAAATGACTTTATGGCAAGCGGCGGAGATAACTACACTGTGTTAAGAGGCAAAGAACGCGTTTATGGCCCAGTAGACCTTGAAGCCTTTGTTCAATATGTTCAAGATACCTTTAATGGCGGAACAATCACTGCTGGCATCGAAGGCCGAATCACAAACATAAAATAAGAACACAATAAAGAGGAATGACAATGTGTCATTCCTCTTTATTTTATGGGGACAGTCCCCTATTTCCCACGCGAGAATTCCGCGAGGCAATAACGTTTTATGGGGGACAGTCCCCCATTTCCCAGGAGGTGATAGTATGCCAAGCGGAGAAGAACTGCGTCAGCTTCCAATGTCCAATATAGCGCCGGGAGCGGGAGCGGATCTGACTAAAGCAGACCGTGACCATTTAAGCAGAGTGGTGAGGGATGAACAGCCAGAGCCAGCTAAGGTAAGAGAGAAAAAGGACAGATAAAGATATAATCGATTTCTCCGTCATCTGAAAAGAAACGGAGATTTTTATTAGTCTTTTATGGAAGATATTTGTTGAGCTGAATTGTTGCCATTTACCTTACAAAATAGTCTTTTTTATGCTACAATAATATATTGGAAAAAGATTTTCCAACTGGATTACTACATAAGTGTTATTGCTTATTAATAAGAGGAGTTTTAGTTTTAAAATGAAGGAAATATATAGCGAAACAATTACCACTACGAATTCTGTATTAATACGATCCAAGAAAAAAAGACTCAGAAAAAAAATGCTTAAAAAATCTGAGGCTTCTCAGGTACAGGTCATTTTATTGGATTCTATTTCAAAAAAAGAAACAGCTTCGTCCTCTCAAAAAAACTTTGATGGCCTTCCAGTAACTTTTTTGCTTAAAGTAGGCAAGAAGTATTTAGCGGGAACGAAAGCAGTTCGTTATTATTATAAAGCCTCGGAAACCCAATATTATAAAAATCGGAGCGAATTGGAAATGTCTTTGATGGAAGAGTCAAAGAATCTGCCTGCCGCTCAACAAACAGAGTTCTGGGATACCATAGCTGCCAATCAAAAAGCATAAATAGTAGTAATAAACTTAGAAGTACTGGCAATTGGCCGGTACTTTTTTTTATTAAGTAACAATAAAGGTAACTGTATCCTGCTCTTCCTCTGTTACAACTTTAATTCCTCCAGCCGCTTCGATAGCTGCACCTAATGAATTTAGGATATCTGCGGTTATGGCCACTTTTTGCTGGTTAATTAGTTCCTGCTTATCAGTAATAAATATTTGGTTTGTTACAGAAATCGTTTCCAGTATCTGCCCAATTGTTTGAATCCATACTCCTGCAACTACCTGGTTTTCCCCGGGATTATCTGGATCTTTGCTTATCTTAAGCAAATCTGATAAGGCTATTGCTTCTATTACCGAGCCAACTAACTGCAGCCAGAGCCCGAGAACCACCTTCTTCTCCAGCTCATCTTCTATTTTTTTTCGTTCCTTCAGCTTTTCTTCATCCTTTATATCCTTTTTTTTATTAGACTCGTCAGCCACGCTGCCTCACTCCTTTTTAGTGCCTATGTCTAATTTATTCAAATTGGATAAAAAGTGTTTGA
This sequence comes from Peribacillus deserti, assembly GCF_016909175.1. GTDB lineage: Bacteria > Bacillota > Bacilli > Bacillales > DSM-1321 > Paraperibacillus > Paraperibacillus deserti. Next base: position 11,774 of record NZ_JAFBFI010000030.1, on the reverse strand, counting down.
ACATTGGACGATAAAAAATTGGTTTAAAAGACAAATGACAGCTTGGAAAAGGGAATGGGGAAAAAAGAGAATATAATTACGATTCTGACTAAATGGCATGGTAAATATAATTAGAAATTCTCTTGAGGCTATGTCGATGGGAGGCAAGCTCAAAGTTTGTACAAGAGTTAAATCTGATTATGTTCATATTAAGAACGCAGAAACAGGAATTGGATGAATGAAGAGCATTTGAAACATCTATTCTACAAAGGAAGGAAACGGAATTGAGCTCGGGATGAGGGTTGTGTATACCTAATAGCAGCAATGAAAGGTGATATTAAAGTAAAAAGTCAGCCTGGAAAAGGAACAGCATTTACGATCTTACTTATTCTTCAGCTGACCAGCGCGTAGAAATAGATTATAAGGCTCTAATTGATAAAAAGGAAACAGATTTATGAACTGTTGGATTCAGGAAAAATACATACTATGTGAATAGGGAGCAGTCTTCTGTACATGGCAATAATTAAAAAACCCTGCATAAGCAGGGCTCTCATCCAAAGAATATTATCTTTCTGCAACCTTATTCAAAAACTGCATAGTTCTCGGATTTTTTGTCGCATTAAATACTTCATCGGGTGTTCCTTTTTCAACGACAACACCGTCATCCATAAAAATCACCTGGTCGGCAGCTTCACTAGCAAACTTCATTTCATGAGTTACAACTACCATAGTCATGCCTTCATTTGCCAGGTCTTTCATTACCTTAAGGACCTCTCCAACCAGCTCAGGATCAAGGGCTGAGGTTGGTTCGTCAAATAGGAGCACTTCAGGGTCCATAGCCATCGCCCGTGCTATGCCCACGCGCTGCTGCTGGCCTCCTGATAACTGAAACGGATACATATCCGCCCGGTCTTGCAGGCCGACTTTCTCTAATAAAGACAGGGCTTTTTTTCTTGCCTCATCCTTTGAACGCTTTAGAACTGTTACCTGTCCCTCCATTACATTCTCGATAGCCGTCAAATGGGGGAATAGGTTATAGCTTTGGAAAACCATTCCTGTCTGCTTCCTGAATGAAACTATTTCTCCCTGTTTCAGACGGGAGTTTTCAGTTATTTGCAGCGTTTTATCTCCCAGGGTGATAGTTCCTTTATCAGGCATTTCCAATAAATTTAAACAGCGGAGGAGCGTTGTTTTTCCAGAACCTGAAGGTCCGATTATCACTGCCGTTTTTCCTTTATCGATTGAAAGACTTACACCTTTTAATACTTCCAGTTTATCAAAGCGCTTGTATAAATTATCAATTGTGATCATGGCTAACCCTCCACTATTTCGCTACGCCGCGGCCATACCGTATTTCGAGCTTATCCTGAAGATAAGAAAGCACAGTACTAAATATTAAGTAAATAAAGGCTACTTCAATATATAGCCAGAGGGGTTCGTACGTAACAGCAGCAATCTGCTGTCCCTTTTGGAATAGTTCGGTAACTGTAATGGTGGCTGCCAGAGAAGTATCTTTAACAAGGCTTATAAATGAATTTCCAAGCGGCGGCAGAGAAACACGTATCGCCTGCGGGAGGACAATTCTCTTCATAGCCTGAGATTTTGTCATGCCTATGCTAAAGGCAGCTTCCCATTGTCCTTTATTAATAGATTGTATGGCAGCACGGATAATTTCTGAGCTGTAAGCTCCCTTATTCAGGGTAAAAACAATAACAGCGGCCATAAATGGATCAAGGGTAATTCCTACGCTCGGCAGTCCATAAAAAATGATAAACAACTGAACTAATAATGGCGTTCCTCTGAAAATCCAGACATAAAATCTAGTAAGCAAAACAAGCGGCTTAAATCCAGAGATCCGTGCAACTGCCGTAAAGAAAGCCAGAATAAGACCAAGGGAAAAAGTGATTAAGGTTAAAGGGATGGTGAACTGTAAACCAGCCTTTAAAATAGGAAAAAAGGAATCACTAAGGATTCCTATAATTCGTTCTGTACGTTCATCTCCAAACATATACGATCTCTTCCTTTACTTCGATACGTCTGTGCCGAACCATTTTTTAGATATTTTTTCGAACGTACCGTCTTTTTTCATATCTCCAAGAGCACCATTGACAGCATCGATTAATTCTTTATTGTCTTTGCGGAAAAGAAATGCACTCTCAGCAGCATCTTTTTCTGTATGGGCAATTTTGATTGGAAGTTCTGGGCGCTGCTTTTTTAAATCTAAATATGAAAGGCTATCGTTTAAAGTAGCATCAGCTCGCTTAGAGGTAACCAAATCTATAGCCTGGTTAAAGCCCTCTACTCCTGTTATTTTCGCGCCATGCTCTTCTGTTGTTTTACGGTAGTTGCTTGTTAAGGACTGGGCAACCGTTTTGCCTTTCAAGTCGTCAAGTGATTTTATATCTTTGTTGTCTTCTCTGACAACTAAAACTGCTTTTGAAATCGTATAAGGATCTGAAAAATCGTATTTTTCTTTACGCTCATCGTTAATCCCTACCTGATTAGCTACCATATCATAACGTTTAGCATCCAGGCCAGCAATCATTCCATCCCATTTTGTTTCGACAAATTGCGGCTTAATATCTAATCGCTTAAACACTTCTGTTGCAACTTCAACGTCAAATCCTGTTAATTTTCCAGCTTTATCATGGAAAGTGAAAGGAGCATATGTACCTTCAGTTCCAATCGTAATGGAACCTTTTTCTTGTATTTTATCGTAAGTGCTTTGTGCTTCTTGTTTCTTTTCGCCCTCTTTATTACCCTCTTTTCCATTATTTCCGCCGCATGCAGCAAGAGCAAGAACTAAAACAAGAGTGAAAATACTTAATACTAATTTTTTCATGCTGTACTGTAACCCCCAGTATTTTTATAGGTTTTATAAACAATGTTACTAGATTAAATCAGTAACCCATAAAAGTCAACGAATTTATAGGTATTCTTCCCTCTAGACAGAGCAATATTCCAGTAGTCTAAGAAAAGTTTAATATAAATCTTAAGTATTAGAGGAACAAGTATTTAGTACGACTAATTTCCCTCTATAAAAAACAAATCATCAGACTTAATAATTACTCCGTAAATGACAAATGGGAAATATTAACTGAATTTACTAAATTTACTGAAAAAATATTGTTTCTGATTTTAAAACTGCTTATGATGGAAACGTATCAACTTAAAAGAGGAGGAGTTTATATGGGCAAAAGGAACGTACTGCTAAGTGTTTTACTTGCAGGTGGACTAGCAGTTTCAAGTATACCTATCAACGTGCTGGCACATGATGAATTAGGCGGCGTTTTAATCGAAAAGGGAACAGGCGCCGGCTATAATGACATAAATGCTCCAGTTATTGAGGGCAGTAAGAATTTATCCCATCTCCATGAGGCTGCTGCTCCAGAAATGAAAATTGTACGTGAAGACGGAAAAGCGAATAGCTTTGGCGATGTGTATGCCTACAAAGGTTTTGCTTATTTAGGCACTCATACGAAAAATGGCGGGAATGGAGGAGTAAGGGTTTTTGACCTGAAGGATCCAGCCAATCCTAAGGAAGTAACTGTTTTTGGAAATAATGATATTCCAGGAACCTGGCAGGAAAAAGTGATTGTTAAAACTGTACATACACCAGACTTTCAAGGTGATCTTGCTGTGGTCAGCGTACAGCAAACCAGCAGATCAAATCCGGTCTCAAAAGGCGGATTCCTTCTGTATGATGTTACTAATCCATATGAGCCAAAAAAGCTAGGATTCTACGAAGTGACTAAAAAAACAAACGGAACACATGAACTATACCTCACAACGCAAGGAGATAAGGCGATAGTGCTGGCGGCGAATCCGTATGCTGACTATTACAGCCATGGCGCTGAAAAAGATTTTCAAATTGTGGATGTAAGCAATCCTTCAAAGCCGAAAAAGGTGTGGGAATTTGACCCTCGCACAGTTAAAGGGGTGCCCGCAGATTTCGATGGATACAACTGGAAATCGCCAGATGGGAAAACTAGGCCAGTTTTTAACCACAGTACAATGGTAGATGGAAAGTATGCTTATGTGTCTATGTGGGATTTAGGAACCGTCATATTTGATATTAGCTCCCCAGAAAACCCAGTATATTTGGGGCGGACAGAATTCGGCTCAAAACAGCAGGGTTCTGCACACTCATCAGCCCTTGCCAAAGGCGGGAATGTTTTAGTAGAAACTCGAGAAGTTTATGCACCAGTCAAAGATGGCTTTGAACAAGCCTACGGGTACACTAGAATTTTTGATGTGAAAGACAAGACTAATCCGAAGTTGTTAAGTGAATTTAAAACGGAATTGTATGACAATATCGAAAATGGAACCACTTTTGCCAATACGGTTCATGATCCTAAGGTCCAGGGTAATACCCTTTATTTGTCTCATTATGCAGGTGGTGTGCGTGCAGTTGATATTACAGATCCAAGCAATCCTGTGGAGATTGGAAAATATGTGCCGGAGCAATCAAATATCTGGGGTGTTTTCTTAGATCGAAACTATATCCTTGCTTCGGATATTAATTCGGGCCTGAAAGTTTTGCAAAAAAACGTTGGTTCTCCTGGAGCAACTGAAAATATTTTAAAAGATAGATTATTTAATTAAAGGAAAAAGCTCAGGCTTCTTAGAAAAGAAATCTGAGCTTTTCATTTTTATCAAATCAGTTCCTCTTTTGCAAGCTTCCAGTAATATCTACCTAGTGCGGTAAGCTTGCAGCCTTTGCTGTCCCTTGCTGCATAAAAAAGGTGCGGAGAATCTATGGGAGTTAATAGCCTGGCATTTCTAAGTGACTGAAATGACCGGAAAATTCTTTCGTTTTCTATATGATTGTGTCCAAAGTGTTTTTCAAAGGAGGGATCAAGCTTGTACTCGTCAGTGGGTAGATTGAAATATTGCGGCAAAGATCTGAGGGTTTCGATTGGAATATCAGGAATGCATCTTCTTAGAGGACTTAGTTTAGAGACATGTGATTTAAATAAAGGACGCTGATCCCAGGGGCCTAATGCTTGATCTACATATGCATAAAGACTCGCAGCATTAATATTTCCAAGCACATCAGCAGCTCCTCCATCAAGTGCATTGTAAATAAGAGAGGTGAATATTCCGCCGCCGTCTTCTTCATAGGAGGCCTGGGTGGATCGGCTGGATGTGATGACCGTTATCCCTTCACGAAGCAAGGCCTTTTCATTATATACTGGAGGAGACTGGCCAAACGCGCCGCTGTGGCAGCAGTCCAAGAGAATAATCACCTCACGAACTCTGGATTCGTTTGCCATGGCCAAAATTGAATCCATGGGAATTCCTTCATCATATGCTTCAGCATCCTGTGTAACAAGATAACCTCCTAAGTTATTCACCGTTCCGTGGCCAGAAAAATAAAACAGGGCGATATCTGCTTCATGTTCAAGAAGCTCTTGGATTTCTAGATAGAGTGAACTTCTGGTTACTTCATGCTGATTAGAAAGCAGCAGCCGGCAATGAAAATTTGGGGAACCGTCTTCATTTCTTCTTAACATTTCCTCAAGCTTTTTTGCGTCCCGAATGCAGCCTGTCAGAGGTGACTCGTTATAGTGATTGATTCCAACCAGCAAAGCCTTCCTCATGGAATCTCCCCGCTTTCATTCTTCAATCTTTATTTACTAACATTGTATATGACGTTTGCAAAATAGAAAGCTTCCTTTGAACTAGTTTTTCACAAATAAAAGTCATTAAAAATACTGAGAAAGTAGGAAGGAGAAATGAACGGGTTTTTCTAATAAATAACTAACAGCTCTTCTAAGAAGCAGACCGCGCTTGATACACAGTTTTACATGTTTACTGGCTATATCCATATCCGTGATAAGGGGAGGATTACACATGGAGATTTCAGAACTTGCCGTAAGATTGCTCATCATCTTCTTTCCAGGAATGCTGGCTACTCTTTTATATGATACATTCACAAGAAGGAAAAAAAGAGATTATAATGTCTTTATTACCTACTCATTCGTAATTGGATTTCTCTCCTATTTTGTTCTTTATCTCTTCATTGATTTTCTTCGCCTGCTGGGAATGCCAGTAAGGCAAATAACCTTTCTCACCTATTTATTTAATTCGGAATCACCTATTGTAATAAGAGAAGTAGTTCTTGGAAGTGTTATTGCACTCGTTATTGCTTTCCTATGGTCTTACTCATTCAGGTACAAATGGATGCAGAGGCTTGCAGTCAGGTTTAAAGTCTCTAAGCAATTCCACGAAAAAGATGTATGGTCAGAAATACTTAACATGGAGGAAACTCCATGGGTAGTTATTAGGGACTATGAGCGGGATAGAATGTATCAAGGCTGGATCGCCTATTATTCTGATACATTTCAGGAAAATGAGCTATTCTTGAGAGACGTCATTGTATATGAGAATAACAGCGGCAGGAAACTTTATGAAGTGATGGGACTATATCTGACTCTAGACCCAGCCAATTTGCAAATTGAGTTTCAGAGCACAGGAGGGGATTAATTATGAACAATAAGGACTTTAAACAAGCCAAAATAAAAAAAGGAGGCATCAATCCTCCTCCAAAAAAACCAAGGCCGCCTGCGCCTCCTCCTGCAAATGGTGAAAAGAAGGAAGGGCAATAAAATAGGAAAGAAACAGTTCGAGTCTGATCATTCTTCTAAATAGCCTATATTAAGATGTGCTTCTGGTTCATTGTGTATTAGAGGTTTTATTGCAATATTTCAATGGAAGAGCACTGGAATAGGGGTTATTCCGGTGCTCTTATTGCTTTGGTTTAAATTAAAAATATTTTAGAAAGTATTCTTTTGTTAATAAGGGGACAGGGATATAAATGATTCTATACAAATACTTAACATATTGAATATTTTGAAAATATTTATTGTTATACTTATTTTCAAGTGGTATATTATGCGTATACATAGAAAAAAATACCATTTTATTAAGAAATGGAGAGAACAAATTGTTTGAACATATAGGAAATATTATTAAGATTAATAGAATCAAACAAGATATTTCTCAAGAACAGCTTTCTCGGGGGATATGTTCTATATCTTATTTAAGCAAGCTGGAGAATGGCAAAATTATTGGCTCCGTGGATATGATTCAGCCGCTTCTCAAGGAATTAAATCTTGAGATTGATTTAGAAGAAGTAAATCAAGAGATGCAAATTATTAAGGAAAACCTAAATAACCTAAACTATAAATTATTTTCTGGAAAACTTAATAGTTCTGATGAATTAGAACTGGACTTACTTGCAAACAGAATATCGAAATATTCAAATGTTGATATAAACGCCTATTATCTTTTAGTAAAATTGAGAGATGCAACTATTAAACGCAGTCTGCAATCAGCTGAACGGATTATCAACCAAATCAAATCAATATACGATCAAATCTCCGGGTATAACAAGTCATTATTTTGTATCTACACAGCCCATAAGCTGTTAATAGAAAATAAGCATCAAGAAGCAAAAATAAAGCTGACGGAAGTTCTCTCTCAAGAAAATGTTTCCTTAGAAAGATGGCTGAAGGGATACCTTTATTATCTGATGTCATTATGTGAAAACCACGATTACCGAATTTCTTCTTGTTTATTATATGTAGAGAAAGCACTCATCATATTTCAGGGTGAATATTACCTGAGCAGATGTATGGATTGCTTAATGATTAAAGGGATTAATTATTTAAGATTAAACGAATTGGAAAAAGCAGAAGAATCATTTGCTATTTGTGAAAATCTATTACTGAAGGAACCTGATACAGGACGGCAGCTGAAAGTATTGCATAACCGGGCTTTAATTTTGCAGAAAAGAGGCCGAAATGAAGAAGCTATTAGTTATTTGTTAAATACAGTCCATATGAAACAAGAACTTAATAAAGCCAATAGCGAATCTCTTAATTTTTCAATCTATGTTTTAGCTAAGACCTATTATAAATTACATAATATTGAGGAATGCAGAAAATGGCTGAGCCAAATTGAATATAATCCAGCTCCCTCTACTATACATAGAGAGCTGGCTATTATGAATTTTTTATGTAAAGCTGAGGAAGAAACGGAAATGCTAGGGCATACCGCTTTTCTAATAAAGGAACTAAAGAATGAAAAAAAGTGGAACGAAGCAGCGGAGTTTTGTTTTCTCATTGGCCAAAAATATCACTCTCTTAAACAATATAAAAAAGCTAGCAATCATTTTAAATCAGCCTATTTAGCTCAATCAAAATTAGCTACCTGAAAAGCCCATTTTGAAAAATGGGCGAAAGCATTCTTTATAAGGAAAAACACTCACGCTTTCTATGGCTGAACCAGCAAATGGTGCAGAAGAATATAATGAAGAGTTTATGTTTCAAAGCTTAAAATGAGGGGAAACGGGGGATACTTGATCTGCCGTTTTTATCTTTTTTTGATGTCTTAATAAATGTTCATTTCTAAATGTATTACTTTAACTTCACATAAAAGGGCTTATATTTCTTAGCTTTTAAGAATAATGTATTATGAGCCAAGTTTACGTGCCAAGAGTTTAAGTAGATTTACAGAGCAGGGGTTCGTTTTTGGAATAGAAAAAAACTCCTAGAACCTATAAGGTTCTAGGAGTTTTCATGATGGAGACTAGCGGGATCGAACCGCTGACCTTTTGGCTGCCAGCCAAACGCTCTCCCAGCTGAGCTAAGCCCCCGAATATCGACAAGATTTATTTTATAGTGAAATGAGAGAAAAAACAAGGGGTTCAGTAAATTTTTTTTTAAATGAGTCTTTCTTTTCCAATAGGGACCTGGATTTATGTAATCCTATTATATAACACGACTGTAATTGTATGTAATATTACCGAAAACCCTGTGTAATTTAATGCTGTTAAAATAAAGAGATACTTTTGTGTCCATTTACATGATAGTTCGGAAGGATACAGAGCGCTTTGTTTTTTATGAAGGAGGATATAGATGGAATCACATGTGAGAAAATCACTGGAAGAATGGAAGGAAGAAATTGGCGTCTTACTTCATGAAATTGATGAAGAATATGAACAGGTTAAAAAAGAACTTCAAGTATACATGTATAAATTCAGCATTACCAAACAAGTTGTTCAGTCTACTGCTAACCCTGATTTAAATAGAAAGATTCGTGACCTTTATCATGAACCGTTTCAGGCGAAGTATAATGAATTAAAAGAGTACATAAAAGATTTAGAAGAGAAGAAGAGAGTTTTTCAAATGTTTGTGGATAAAATCGACAAGGTAAAGGATAAGGAAGAAACAAAGCCATATGCCGCTGCTTTAACAGAATAAAACGTAAACTATTATAAAAATGCCGCCTAAAAAGGTGGCATTTTTGTGTGTTAATTTATAGACCTTCGATTTCAACAGCTCTTATACCGGTAACTTTTGAAACAGAATAATACACATTGGTCGTCGTTCGTTTTTGATTAACTGTAACTTTTAGCTGAACTAGATATTCCTCATTGTTTAGGTCTTTTATACGGACGTTCTTGATTTCAATTTCTTCTTTCTTTATCTGAGCAATAATAGATTCAATTTCTTTTTGCTCGGATACTGTCAGCCGCAAAAGTATTTCTTTTTCCCGTAATTGTTTAGGTCCAATGAAATGCATTAAGTAAGGGATAAACTCAACACTCAGCATAAGCATAATAACGCCTGCTGTAGATTCCCAGTAATAGCCTGCTCCGACCGCAATTCCTATACCGGCTGCTCCCCATATCATCGCAGCAGTCGTTAACCCAGTTACTGTATCGTTCCCTCTGCGTAGAATTACACCTGCACCTAAAAATCCGATTCCCGAAACAATTTGTGCTGCGAGCCTTAAAGGATCCATTGTAATATTAACTTGCCCATCGCCGGGAAAAAAATAAGCCGATTCAATAGAAACAGCAGTCAGTAAGCAGCTGACAATAGATATGACGAGACAAGTTTTTAGGCCGAGGGGCTTTCGTTTAATTTCGCGTTCAAGACCTATGATTAAACCAAGAATAGCAGCGAAGCTTAGCTTGATAAAAATGTTTTCATCTAAGGTTAAATCCATTTAAAGTTCACCGCCATTTGTAAGGTTTACAGTAAGATATGTTATATTGAAGCCATCTAAAACAGATAATTCATATACCACCGTTAATTTAAATTAAAACTTATATAGGAAAGAATGTACGAAACGATTAAAATAAATAGTACAACAAGTACAAGGAGGCAAAAATGCAAGAACCGAAAATTAATCCCTATTTAATCATGGCAATTGGTGTGATCTCTGTTTCAACTTCAGCCATTTTTGTTAAATTATCTTCTGCCCCTTCCGGCGTAATAGCTTTTTACAGGATCCTTTTTTCGGCTCTGCTCACAATGCCTGTATTTTTAATCAAATACCGGCATGAGCTAAGAAATATAACAAAAAAAGATTGGCTATATACCGTTTTATCTGGTAGCTTCCTGGCCTTCCATTTTATTCTTTGGTTTGAATCGCTTAATTACACATCTGTAGCAAGTTCTACAGTTCTCGTAACCCTTCAGCCGCTATTTGCTTTCGCCGGCACTTTTATCTTTTTTAAAGAACGGTACTCAAAGACTGCGGTTTTCAGCGGTGTTATTGCAATTGCAGGGAGTGTGTTAATCAGCTGGGGAGATTTCAGGGTCAGCGGTGAGGCGCTATGGGGAGATGTTTTAGCCCTCATCGCTTGCTTATTAGTAACTATATACATGCTATTCGGGCAGACAGTACGCAAAAGGATGAATTTAATCACATATACTTTTCTTGTATATACAATCAGCGCGTTTGTTCTGTTGGGATATGTGCTTGCTGTCGGAGAACCTCTAGGACCATACCCGGTGTCCGACTGGGTATACTTTAGCCTTCTTGCGGTCATCCCAACTTTATTGGGCCACACTCTTTTTAATTGGTCGATAAAATGGCTTAGTGCCAGTACCATTTCTATGGGGATACTGTTTGAACCGGTGGGTGCCTCGATCCTCGCTTACTATTTACTAAAAGAACAGGTTGTATGGACTCAGGTTTCTGGAGCTGCTATCGTAATAGGAGGTATTATTCTATTTATTATGGATGAAAGAAAAACGAGGATGAGAATTAAATTAAAAAATCAACAGACAGTACAATCTATGTAAAAAACAGCAAAGCTCAAATGAGCTTTGCTGTTTTTATTTTTGAAAGACAATAGTAAAAATAGAAAACAGGAAAGCAAGCGGAACGGATAAAATTAAAAAAGTGCCATCTACTTTGCCTTCTGTATTGCTGATTTTTATTGCCTCAGCATAAGCGGTACTAAATAATAGAAGTGTCATTGCAAAAGATACGAGTAACCCTACAAGTTTAAGCTCCATCTAATTACTCCTTTAACAGTTATATTTATCAATGTATTCATTAGCAGATGGCGATATGACAATAATATAAATAGAGAAGAACGGCTTCTTTCGTTAGAAATTACTTTTCTAAAAAAACTTTTCTTAAAGGTGTTGCAAAGTTTATTTGCTCATGGTATATTATATTTCGCCGCTAAGAACGGCAGCAAATGATCAATCAAATAAAAACAACAACTTAAAAGCTATTTTGAAAAAGTTGTTGACAAAACGATTGAAATTAAGGTATGATAATAAAGTCGCTTTAACGAGTGACGCTATGAAATTGTCCTTTGAAAACTGAACGAAACAAGACGCCAAGCGTATTTTTCTTTCGAGAAAAATACAAAAACAAGTTTTAAACTTTAAGAGCTATATCAAACATTCTTCGGAGAGTTTGATCCTGGCTCAGGACGAACGCTGGCGGCGTGCCTAATACATGCAAGTCGAGCGGATGGA
>NZ_JAFBFI010000029.1 GCF_016909175.1 Peribacillus deserti | reverse complement strand
CCAGTAATGACCAGTAGGTTCTATACCAAAGACAATGTCTAATTTTTGATGTGCCTTTTGAAGTTCCTTTATCCAAGAAACTAGAATTAACAGCCTTTGGCGATCATTATCAAAGACACATCTATTACCAAGCTCTATGCCGCGATAATCGATTGCACGAGCATAATGAGTTTTCTTTGCAATATCCGCCCCTATGATCAGAGTCTGTTCAGTGATTTGTTGAATTCGTTGATTCTTTTTGTCTTTTTGCTTATACTTCATCTTAAAGCGTCCTCCTCAATTGGGATTGAATGGCCATTCAAAACCCAGCATACATGAGGCGCTTTTTTTGTTCAAACCTCAAATTCTTTTAATACAGGAATTGCTCTTAAAATTAAAAAAGTCCTCTTAAAACAAGAAAAACCCACTTAAATCATAAATTACCTGTTATGTTCCAACCAGAATTGAAGGAACTATTCACCTGTGAATATTCTTGCGAATAGATAGTTTTAGGCGGCTTATTATTAATCCTCTCAATTAAAAAAAACTAGCTCTGCTGGTGGTCTTTTCATTATATATTTTGCTTACCAGGAGAGTTCCCCTTATATAATGAAGGTTAGGAGAATAATTTACACAGCTCAAAGAAAGCAAAAAATAAACTCTTTTAATGCTATAAAACGACAAAGTCTACATCTATTAGTACACAAGTTTTAAATGTTCATCGAAGCATTTCCCCGACTAATCATTAATCTAGTTATTTACCAAATATCCCAGTGTTTGAAACCCTTATGACAATGTTTTTAATCATATTGAAATATAACTGTAACTTTACAATCGGGATTGTTTGTTATAATTGACACTGTCAAAAAAACATATAAATTAAAGAGTTTTGTCGATTTATTTAAAACTGAACGTATTCTTATAGAGAAAATAAATAGAGTTAGAGGGGAAAAGTTTGAGAAAGAATCTGTTACATATATCATTAGCTGCTGGATTAGTTATTTTTAGTATAGTACAACCCGTTCAAGCATCGATTAATCAGATGGAAAGTAAAAAACAGCAAATTCAAGAGAAGCGCCACAGTGTTCAATCTGGTATTAATCAGGCTGAGGCTACATTAAAAAGTCTTCAAGGTAAACAGCAATCTGTTGCTGAGAAGATTGAAATTGTTTCGAATTTAATCAAAGAAACGACAGAAAAGATAAATGAACAAACAAATCAGATCAGCCAAACTAAAGTGGAGATTGCTGAATTAAGAAAAGAAATAGAAATTGTTAAAGAAAGAATGGCACAGCGAGAAGCGTTATTAAAGGAGCGGGCACGTGCCATGCAGGCAAGCGGCGGAAATGCGGATTACCTGGAAGTTCTTCTTGGATCTAAGAGTTTTGGAAACTTCTTGGAACGAGTTAATGCAGTTGCAGCCATCATGGATGCGGATCAAGAAATTCTTCGCCAGCAAGAAGAAGATAAGAAGAAATTAGAAAATGACCAAAAACAGCTAGAAACAAAGTTAGCTGATTTAGAACAAATGCTTCAAGACCTGCAAGTGATGAAAGATCAGCAAAGGAAGCAGGCTGTTCAATTAAGTCAGCTCATGAAACAACTGCAGGCACAAGAAAAAGAAACACATGCTCACCAAATGGACCTTAAAGAGCAAGAGGATCTTCTATCATCTCAAGAAGCTTCTATCAAGCAGGCTATTAATCTAGAAAAAACACGCCAGGCTGAATTAGCAGCAGCTAGAAAACGTGCAGCAGAGGAAGCAAGACAGCAGGCGGCCCTGGCAGCTAAACAAGCTTCCATGCAAAAAGCCAGCAATAAATCAGAGTCGAGAGCAGGCAGCAGCACTCCTAGCATACAGTCCTATTCTGCACCTGCACCAGCGGTATCAGGCGGAACCTTTACAAGACCGGCAGCCGGAATTTTAAGTTCTAATTACGGTTTACGGGGCAGCGAAAACCATAAGGGTGTAGATATCGCAAGCGGTGGATATGTACCAATTATGGCAGCAGCCGATGGAATTGTGAGCAGAGCTTACGCTTCTAGCAGCTATGGCAACGTGGTATTTGTTTCTCATTCTATAAATGGACAGGTTTATACCACTGTTTATGCTCATATGCAAAGCTTCGCTGTAAGTACAGGACAAGTAGTTGCAAAAGGACAGCAGATCGGAGTAATGGGCAACACTGGTCAATCATCCGGACAGCATTTACATTTCGAATTGCATAAAGGTCCATGGAACGCAGCTAAATCTAATGCGGTTAACCCAATAGGAATTGTATTTTAAATAACAATTAAAAAACAACATGGAAGATTATCCTTTGCCATGTTGTTTTTTTGTAACTTTTATTCGTTCTAGCCTTCTGTAAAAGTAAAAGAGTGGAAGCGTGTTAGATTTTTATTACCTCGTGTTTCAAAAGCTTGGATTTCTTTTTTGAGTCTTTTCATTGGATGTTCCATTTTTTATGCCCCTTATCCTGCTCATGCCTGTGATTGTGTGGCTCCCACAAGTGCCAAAGAAGAACTGTCTCGTTCTAAGGCTGTATTTAGCGGCAAGGTTTTAAAAGTTAATGAGAAAAGAAGTCTAAGGGGGTCACTGACCAAATCTGTTATTTTTGAAGTGAAAGAAACTTGGGAGGGATAAAAGAATCACAGGTCAAAATCACCACAGGTCAAGGCGGCGGAGACTGCGGAATCGATTTTAAAAAAGGCTAAGACTATCTTGTTTATGCCCGTGACAGTGATATGTATGGAAAGAATAAGCTGGTAGCCATTTCATGCGATCGGACCGAAAAATTAGCATCGGCTCATGAGGATATAAAGATACTGGGAACTGGCCAGCCGCCTGTGGAGCAAGTTATCCTCTCAGCAGGGAATTCAAATATCATGGGAATGATAAGCGCTGCAGCTATTGCCGGGCTGGGGGCTAGTGGATATCTTGTTTGGCTGCGCATTAAAAGGTGATAAGCTAGGTTTCCATACAAAAAAACGCTTGAACTCTATTAGTTCAAGCGTTTTTCCTATTTTTTAAGAAACAGCTGAAGTCTATCCAGCGCTTTTTTCAGGGTTTCCATGGAATATGCATATGACAGTCTGACATACCCCTCGCCCATGATTGAGAAAGCATCTCCTGGCACTAGAGCCACCCTTTGTGTCTTTAACAGCTCGAGTGCAAAATCCAGTGAGGATGAGTAAGCTTCAGGAAGCTTTATAAAAAAGTAAAAGGCACCATCAGGTTTTACCACTTCTAACTTCATTTCGACTAATCGATTGTAAACAAATTCTCGTCTCTTTTTATATTCTTCCCTCATGGCCGCAGCATCGTCGAAACCTGCTGTAACAGCAGCATATGCCGCTTTTTGAGAAATAGATGAAGCACAGCTGACATTATATTGATGAACCTTTAAAATGTGTCTGGCAATATCTTTTGGGGCATATAAGAAACCTATTCTCCAGCCTGTCATAGAGTGAGACTTTGAAAGCCCGTTAATCAGGATTGTCTGCTCTTTTAAAAATTCAGCAATTGATGTATGCTTCTGGTCAAATACAAGCTCACTATAAATTTCATCAGCTAAGATAAAAATGCCCTTCCCTTTTACAAGCTCTGCAATTTCCCTGAGTTCATCCTTTGAGAGGGTAACTCCTGTAGGATTAGAAGGGTACGGTAAAATAATACATTTAGTCTTTTCAGTGATATAGGATGAAATGATTTCGGCGTTCATTTTGAAAGAGCTTTTTGTAATATCCGCCAAAACTGGGGTGGCCCCGCAAAGCTTAACGATTGGTTCATAGCCAGGATAGACAGGGCCTGGCAGAATAACTTCGTCGCCTTCTGATAATAATGTTCGAAGTGATATATCTATAGCCTGGCTTGCTCCCGTAGTAACAATAATTTCAGTCTCTGCCTCGTAGGAGACGTTATATTTCTTGTACAGGTACTGGGCTGCCGCTTGTCTAAGCTCCAGGAAACCAGCGTTATGTGTATAAACCGTAAAATTCTCATCAATGGCCTGTTTGGCTGCTTCTTTAATGTGTAATGGCGTAGGGAAATCAGGCTGGCCGATCGTAAGGGAAACCACATCATCATACTCTGCCACCATATTAAAGAACTTCCTTATTCCCGATAATTCTAAATTAGTTACACGACTATTTAAATATTCTTCCATAAGTCCTCCTAAACAGCGTCAGCAAATAACAGTTTACCTCATTTTAACACGAAGCGGCATCCTGGGAAATAATTTGGGAAATGGGGACAGTCCCCACAATGGATTTTTGCTGATAAAAAGTATACCATGTTAGTAATTACACCCGTAGAGAGTAGGAATATGTTTGTGATTAGAACGCTTGCTGTAACGAATGAAGGACAAATTGTGCAGAATTTGGGCCTGGATGAAATGGATAGGGAAGATATTAAGTGGTTGTGGACGGATTTTTCAAATGCGAGCAGGGAAGAAACTTTGCTGCTTGGCTCTGTGTTTCAGTTTCACCCGCTATCTGTAGAAGACTGCTTGGATGATTTTCTGCAGCGTCCTAAAATAGATTTCTATGATAACTATCAATTCATTGTGGTTCATGCTCTTGAACATAATACGCTTGAAGCAGAAGAGGTGGATTTATTTATCAGCAGCCGGCATATTGTGACTTATCATAAAAAGCCGCTTCCAGAATTGGATAGAATCTGGGAATCCTTTAATGAGACTTCCCATAATATAAAAGGTCCCTTTTTCATCATTCATTCGGTTATTGATAAAATCGTCGATAATTTCTTTCCGTTAATGTTTAAGATAGAAGATTTCCTGAACGAACTCGACGATAATCCCGGCCGCAGTTCAAGAACTAATTTAATGGAAGAATTGTTTGATATAAGGGGAGATTTAAATAAAATCAGGAAAACTCTTATACCGATGAGGGATTTGCTTTATAGGATTATTAATTCGGAGCGCTTAAGCCATGTAAAGGATCAAAAACTGTATTTTAATGATATTTACGATCACTTGCTGAAGCTTGTTGAAATGATGGAAACATCAAGGGAGTTCTCTTCGGATATTCGTGACAGCTATATATCTATGAATTCTCATGTTATGAATACGGTCATGATGACTTTAACCGTAATCACAACGATCTTTATGCCTTTGACTTTCATTGTTGGGATTTACGGGATGAATTTCGAATTCATGCCCGAGCTTCAGTGGAAATATGGCTATTTTATAATTCTGTCAGTAATGTTTTGTATTGGATTTTGTATGTTCCTATTTTTCAACAAAAAAGGCTGGATAGGGAAGCCGGGAAAGATACAGGTCCGACATAACAATAGCAGGCAGCAGACAAGAAGATAATCTTACGAGAGGCTAATCCTGATAGAATGGTCTCTTTCTTTTGGCGGAAAAAGAACAAGCTAAAATTAGAGCAGTAACATACCTGTTATTGATGTGCAAGGATGATGGAAAATAAGCACGAGTTTCAAAGGGTAAGCACTTTAGCTGCCTTTAAGTTAAAGATCAACCTTTATAGTTGTAAGATGCCGTCATTAATGAATTAGAGAATCATGGTTATTTTTTGAACAAAGATATCAATAGCCTCATGAAAAATGGTATATTAAAGAAAACTTCTAGGGGCTGCGAAACTTGGACAAACATAAGGGTATATTGCTAGAAAGCGGAACAAATGAAATTGAAATCGTTGAGTTTAGTATCGGATCAAATAAATTTGGCATTAATGTTATTAAAGTAAAAGAAATAATTAAGCCAGTGCCTGTCACGTATATTCCTCATTCACATACTCATGTAGAGGGCATTATTGAACTGAGGGGAGAGGTCCTGCCTGTTGTGGATATGGCAAAGGCTCTTGGCTTTCCCCCGTCTGCTGAGCCAGCTCAGGATAAATTTATTGTGGCTGAGTTCAACATGCAGAAAATGGTGTTTCATGTTCATTCTGTAACACAAATACACCGGATATCCTGGGAATCCATTGAAAAGCCTTCAGGCATGAACAAGGGTTTGCTGGACCAAATTGTCGGGATTATAAGTTTAGAAGGAAACATGATCCTGCTTGTGGATTTTGAAAAAATTGTAGTAGATATTAATCCAGAGGCAGGACTTCGTTCAGGCCGGTTAATGAATTTTGATGCAAGGGAGCGGTCCGAGAAGAGAGTGCTGGTGGCAGAAGATTCACCTCTCTTAAGGCAGCTGCTGAATGATACACTGGCTGCGGCTGGATATGTTAATCTTAAATTCTTTGACAATGGCAGAGAAATGCTCGATTATCTGGAAACAGTGCGTGAGAGCGGTAAAAAGATGACGGATGAAGTTAAGCTGATTATCACAGATATCGAAATGCCTAAGATGGATGGTCTTTATCTGACAAAGTACTTAAAAGCTGACGACACATTTAGAGAACTCCCGGTTATTATCTTTTCTTCATTAATAACTGAAGATCTCCGCCATAAAGGAAAAATGGTAGGTGCTGATGCGCAAGTAAGCAAGCCCGATATTGGCGGACTTATAAACTACATGGATCAGCTTATTCTTTAATTTTGGGAGATTTCGCATGGAAGAATCTAAATTAATTACCGAAGCCAGGCAGTTTGCTATAAATGCCCATCAAGGACAGAAGAGAAAGCTGAGAGAAACACCGTATGTCCAGCATCCTGTAAATGTCGCTGCTATTCTTCAAAAGGAGAAATATGCGGTTGAAGTTATAGCGGCGGGGCTGCTACATGATGTAGTAGAGGATACACATTATACAATAAATGATATTAGGGAGCGGTTTGGTGATAAAGTGGCCCTGCTTGTATCCAGTAATACCGAGGATAAGCAGCTTACCTGGGAAGAAAGAAAAGCACATACCATAAGCAGTGCGAAAATTGCTGCACCTGAGGTCAAAGCCCTTATCGGAGCTGATAAATTGGATAATCTCCGCAGTATACTTTTGGAATATGAGCTGCAGGGGGATTCAATTTGGACTCACTTCAAAAGAGGGAAAGAAAAGCAGCGCTGGTATTATTCTGGAGTTTCAGAGGCTCTTTTCGAAAACCTAGAAACAGAAGATATCCCTTCTTTCTTTTATGAGCTTAGGGAGCTGTCTCAACGTTTGAAATAAAAGAAATGGAGCCGGTTTCCGGCTCCATTTATCTTTTATAAAAGTTTAAATCTCCGCCTAAAAAGGAAGAAGAAAAACAATCTGGAGTTTTATTTTTTTGAACACGTTTTTTGGCTGTTCGCTGCTGCCTGCCAGTCTCTGACTCAGTTGATTTAATTCCTGTATAATCCTGGAGAATATTTCTCGCTTTTGAAAGGGATAGATGAGCTTTTGGATTTCGCTTTTCAGATAGACGGTTTCCTAAATGGGGAAGGGATGTTTTATCCTCCTTGGTTGGCGGCAGGTGAAAAACATAATCACCGCATTCCACAATGACATCTGACTGCTGTCTGGAGTATTTAGGGTTATCGGAAAAATGGAGCCCAACCTTTTTGGCTTTTCCTTCTTGCATTAATTGGACGAGTGCTTTTTGTTTTAGATGATAGAGGCTCTGAGGCTTTAATGCTGTTTTTGCATGTTTATTGACTACAAATATAGCTTGTGCCAAAGTTTGAATGGGTAGCGAGCCTTTCATATTGCTCCCATTGGGCTGAACCATAGAAATCTCCTTTCGGAATAATACTTTTTTTTGCCTTATTATATCATTATTAAATAAGAAAACAGAGAGACAAGCAGATAATTTCTTTTTTAATAACAAAGCTCTGTTCATCCTGCCTGTTGACTGCAGCGAAGGGCACTCGCTTTCCGCGGGCGGCCATGACTCTTCACAAGTTAACGCCTGCTCCCTTGACCCAATTCTTACGCAAGAGTCTCACACCTGCATATAAGATCAACAAAGTGCCAAAATCAACAAATGAACTTTCCCATAGCCAATAACAATAAAGGCTTAATGTATGCTTGGCTGCTGTCTTAACCGGATTAAGTGACCGCTAGATGTTAAAAACAAGGGAAAAGCCTAAAATTTCTTATCCCAGCAGCCTCTAATTAATGACTAAGCTAAACAGCTTTTATTAGCATTTCCTCTTCGTTTTGCCCTTTATGTATGGAAGTTAAACTTATTTTTACTAAAAAGAATTGGTTTATAGGGTCCAGTCATTATTCTGGACCCGGGAACTTTCGAAATGCGTTAATAATACGGGTAAGGAGCAGGCGGCGGGTAAGCCGGGTAAGCCGGGTAAACTGGATAAGGAGGATAATAGTACGGTCTATTAAATAAAAGCGGTCCGACAGCAAGTCCTGCGACAAAAGGAAGCAGTGGGAAAAAGCGCTCGTCTTCTCCGTTTCTTAAGGTTTGATGATAAGCAGGCTGTTGATAATGTACGGGTTGAGAATACAAGGAACCAGTCTCCTTTCGTTCATGTAATTTTGGATCATAAAATAGTGCAGCTTATAAAGCTATGCTATCTTATGACACTTTCATTCAATATGAGCCTGTTCTAATGCTATTATGGGGGGATCGTAATGTGGAAACAGCTGGTATATACTGGCGCTGGAGGGGCGCTAGGTACCATATTCAGATATAATACTCAAAACTTTATTGGGGGGCCGCTTGGAACACTTGCCGCCAATATAGCGGCAAGTTTTCTTCTAGGCTATATCAATGGCATTATTTTAAGAAAAAGATATAATGGACAGGCTCATTTATTCTGGGGTACCGGGGTATGCGGAGGTTTTTCGACCATGTCTGCTTTTTCAGCGGATGCAAATACCTTATTTACTGAGCAATCAATCACAGCACTTGCTTATATTATGGCTACGATTGTGATTAGTATTTCAGCGGGTTTTAGCGGTTTCTCAATGGGCCTTGCTAAACAAGGAGTTAATTAGATGGAAACGCTGATCCTGTCACTTGGAGGCTTTTGCGGTGCCATTGCTCGTTATCTAGTCAGTCTGGCGTGGAATAAGAATCGAAAGCCCTCTTTTTCATTATCCATCGTGGTAATCAATACACTGGGTTCTTTATGTTTGGGTTTATTAAATCCCTTTGCTTTTTATCTTGGGCCGCAGTTGAGACTTTTTATTTTGGCTGGATTTTTAGGGGCGTTTACAACTTTTTCTACATATAGTATGGAATCTGTAGAGCTGCTTAGAAGCAAAGACTTTAAAGGGTTTTTTCTCTATATGGCTTTATCCATTGGCGGAAGCATTTTAATGTATTATGCAGGGTATACAATATCCACCCTTTTAAAAGAAAATATCTTATGAACTAGGAAAAAAGTACTGTTATTTTTATTAAACAGAACTTTTTTTCTTTTTTTTTGTTTTCTTATGAACAATTCATTGTAAAATGACTTTATACAAAAACTAACAAATTTCGGAATTGTCTTCCATGTTTTGGCTGACTTCCAACCCTTACATCACATCCATGGACGAGACAGTAAGAAGAGGAATTCCCCTAAGGTGCTGAGTTAATGAATATATTGAGTTCTTATTTAAAAAACGAGCTTGAAAATTCCAAAAGCAGTGAACGAATAGAAAAAATTATATTTGAAATCATTTTCCGTCATGTAAAAGATATGCTGTTCATCATGAAGGTGGAGGGAAAGAATCAGTTCCGCTACTTATTTGCTAATTCTGTGGCCCTTGAAACAGCAGCTATAAAGGAAGAAAGCATCGGAAAAATGATTCATGAAGTGATAGCTCCTGAAAAAGCAAAAGAATTGATTCACTATTATAATAAATCAGTCACCA
This sequence comes from Peribacillus deserti, assembly GCF_016909175.1. Classification (GTDB taxonomy): domain Bacteria; phylum Bacillota; class Bacilli; order Bacillales; family DSM-1321; genus Paraperibacillus; species Paraperibacillus deserti. The sequence continues at coordinate 12,072 of NZ_JAFBFI010000029.1, read as the reverse complement.
GTAAACATGTGATCAGTTTTAAAGATTCTGGAATTTCGGTGGATGGCCAGGCTTATTTTGGAGAATCCATCTTAACGCCTGTTGCTGATGAAAATATGGACGTCAAGTATGTGGTAAGCGTGACAAGGGATATTACAGAATCTGTTCATGAAAATCAGTATTTACTTGAAAGCCAGGAGCGTTTCAGATCTATCATAGATCATAATATGGATTCAATTTTTTCTCTGGATCAAAAGGGAAAAATACTAAGTACAAACTATGCTGCCTTTTTAACAACCGGGTATACTGAAAATGAACTGTTTAAACAAGAGATCTTCCATTTGTTTTCTGACAAGGACCGAAAAAACTTTAAAAGGTTGTTTAATAAATCCATTAAGGACCATGCCCTCGAATCATTAGACTTACACTTCACCCATAAAAAGGGCAGTTTAATCCAAGTGCACATCAGAACGGTGCCAATCATTATATCAGGTGAAATAAAAGGGATATATGTGATAATGAAAAATATTTCGGCGCAAGTTGATAATATTGAAACCATTAAATTTATGGCTTATCACGATCAGCTGACCGGTTTATTAAATCGGACCGCATTAATACAAGACTTAAATAAAGTGATTAAGGCTGATAAAAACACAGTGAGCGAACTGGCACTGTATAATATTGATCTGGATCGGTTTAAGTTATTAAATGATTCTCTTGGCCATAAAAACGGGGACGCCCTATTGAAAGCAGTAGGAAACCGTTTAAGCTTGATCTCAGGTTTTGATTATAAGCTGTACCGCCAGGGTGGAGATGAGTTCACAATTCTGCTGCATAATATCAGTAAGCGGGATGCGGAGCAATTTGCCGGAGTTCTTTTTAACCAATTTCAGGTGCCTTATAATCTTGGCAGCCAGGATTATTTTATTTCTCCGAGCATTGGTATAAGTATGTACCCTGAAGATGGAGTAGACAGTGAGACGCTGATTCGTAAAGCTGACGGTGCGCTGCATAAAGTAAAAGAAAGAGGCAAGGCTCATTTTCAATTTTACAGCAAGGAAATTCTTCTTCATCAGCCCAATATAGTGGTGATGGAATCAAATTTGCGCAGAGCCATTGAAAGGCAGGAGTTGAGCCTTTACTATCAGCCGCAGATTAATCTGGCTACAGGGCAGATTGAAAGTCTGGAAGCGCTGCTGCGCTGGCATAATCCAACCCTTGGCTTTGTAGCGCCGGCCGAATTTATTCCTCTTGCAGAAGATACTGCGCTGATCATTCCCATTGGGGAATGGGTGTTTGAGGAAGTTTTCAGGCAGATGGAACAGTGGGATCAAAAGGGATTTCAGAAGATTAAAGTAGCTGTTAATCTTTCACCTAAGCAATTCCTTCAGCCTCAATTAGCGGAAAAGATTTACTCAGTCATTGAAAAATACAATATTTGCCCTTCACGGGTAGAAATCGAGATCACGGAAGGTGCTATGCAGAATACAGCCGAAAGCCTGGCCATCGTCAAAAAACTTAAAGATATAGGTTTGTCTATTTCGGTAGATGACTTTGGTACTGGATATTCTTCCTTAAGCTATTTAAAGCAATTTCCTCTTGATACGTTAAAGATTGACCAGTCTTTCGTAAGAGAAATTCTCTCAGACAAAAAGGACGCGGCCATTACGACTACGATCATCCATCTGGCACAAAGCCTTGGTCTTGAAGTGATTGCTGAAGGAGTAGAAATAGAAGAACAAGCGGGATTTTTAAAGGAAGCTAATTGCCAAAAAGTACAGGGCTTCTTATACTCTAAACCCCTGCCTCCATGGGAAATTGAGCAGGCATTTCTATATAAAGAAAAATCGTTTGTATGAATAAAAACAAAGGTGCATCTCCGGCGTGAAGGAAATGCACCTTTGTTTTTTATAATAAGAAGAAGTCGTGCTATAGCGATTGTAATTCAAAAACGGTCATTTCAGGCCTCGATAAAAAACGGTAAGGTAGCCTGGTAGTGCCTAACCCTCTGTTTACATAGAGCTTATTATTACTAAACGAATAAAATCCCTCAGGATACTTTTCGGCAAACGGAGGGGTCACCAGGGTACCATAAAAAGGGATTTGAACCTGTCCGCCATGACTGTGCCCGCTAAGCTGCAAATGCACTCCATAGTTGAAGATTTCGTCTGCTAGGTCTGGTGCATGAGATAACATAATCCGGTATACATCTGGCGAACCTGTCAATGCTTGTTCCACATTGGGTCTGCCAAGCATGGGCTCATCTATTCCAGCGATACAGATTCGATCCCTATTCAGTAATTTAATTTCACGAAATTGATTTTTTAATAAAGTAAATCCTGACTGCTCCATGATGTTCTTGTACAAGTCTGTTCCATACCCGCCGTGGTCATGGTTTCCATATACGCAAAACTTGCCGAGCGGTGCTTTAAGCTCTCTCAGGACTGGAATAATCTCTTTGCTGTATGTGTATTCATTCGGAGCGTCCATCAAGTCGCCAGTGAAAAAAATAATATCAGGCTGCAGCCTGTTAATTTTAAGAATGATAGACTGCAAGTCAGCAAGCTGAAACTGGAATCCTAAATGAGTGTCACTGAACTGAACAATCTTTGTGGAATTAAACCCCTTAGGAATCAGCTTATGAGCAATAGTGAATGAATTAACCTCAAGCCATTTAGGTTCTACCTGTTCAACATAATACTTTCCCCCAAAGCCTGTACCGGCTAAGGAAAGAAAGGCGCCGAGGCTTGATTTTATAAATGATCTTCTTGTTTTCTTCTTCATAAAATCAACCTATCTTTTAAACTTCTGCTTAGTATTAATAAATCTTAACAAAATCCCTTATAAATTAATAGTTTTAACATCAGCCATTTTATGAAATAACTGCATGTTTTATTTGTTTATGTTTCCAAGAGTCCAAAAAAGGATAAATACGTAAAAAGGGTGTTTGACGGAGGCCTGCATGAGAGAACAAGAGTCAAAAGAATTAGTATTTGTGCCTACCAATTTGGGAATGTTAAAGGCGCATATAAATGGGTTTGAAAGACCGGGACAGCCTGGAGAGATTTTTATCCGCCTAAGAAAGCATACTATAAGGGCAACAGGCACTAATAAAAGAAAAACACTGAACCGATCTATTATTCAGCTGAATCATATCATTGCAAAAAAGTGATTGAAAGACTGAATTCTATTATTTAGTATATGTATATGAATTCAATACATATACTGGGGGAAGCTTTGTGCTAATACGTAAGGCATTGGAAAAAGATTTACCGGATCTTCTTGAAATCTATAATGAAGCGATTCTTAATACAACAGCTACGTTTGATTTAGTTGAACAAACTCTTGAAGAAAGAAAAAAATGGTTTGAAAAATATGGCGGGGAATATCCACTGCTGGTAGCTGACTTTGATGGCGAGGCAGCCGGGTATTGCAGCTTGTCTTCATTTAGAGATAAAGAAGCATATAAAAAGACTATGGAAATATCGATTTACGTTTCTTCTAAGCATAGAGGAAAAGGAATTGCCAAAAAACTCATGGAAGCGATTCTGAGCCAGGCAAAAAAAATGGGCTGCCATGTAATCATGGCCGGAATTACCGCCGGAAATGATACAAGTGTGGAGCTTCATGAAAAATTTGGCTTCCAATATGCCGGATGTTTTAAAGAAGTTGGATTTAAATTTGGGAAATGGCAGGATGTTTTATTTTATCAGCTCATTCTCCATTAATTAATAGCTTTAAGCCTGCCTGCATCCTCTGGATGCAGGCTTTTTTGTGCTTAAAACCTATTTTTATTAGAATATTTAGATAATAAATGCTAAAATATAAATGAATGATCATTCATTTTTTTGACTAGGGGGAGTAAGTTTGAAGGATAAAGTTGTCATCATTACAGGCGGGTCAAGCGGTATGGGCAAATTTATGGCGTCGAAGTTTGCACAGGCTGGTGCGAAGGTAGTTATAACTGGCCGCAGTCTCGAAAAGCTTGAAGACACAAAGAGAGAAATTGAAACCTTTTCGGAGCAAATCCTGCCGATTCAAATGGATGTCCGCCAGGTGGAACATGTTAAGCATATGCTGGACAAGACAGTAGAGACATTTGGAACTGTGGACTTCTTAGTGAACAATGCAGCTGGAAATTTTATATGCCCTGCCGAAAAATTAAGTCCAAACGGCTGGAAATCTGTAATTGATATTGTACTGAATGGCACATTTTATTGTTCAAGTGAAGTAGGCAGGTACTGGATTGAAAAAAGGATTAAAGGAAGAATTATCAATATGGTTGCAACATATGCCTGGAATGCAGGAGCAGGGGTCATTCATTCGGCGAGTGCGAAAGCTGGGGTGCTGTCAATGACTAGGACTCTTGCTGTTGAGTGGGGCAGTAAATATGGAATATGTGTTAATGCCATTGCACCAGGGCCCATTGAAAGGACAGGAGGAGCAGAAAAGCTCTGGGAATCTGAAGAAGCTGCCAAAAGGACACTTGAGAGTGTGCCATTAAAAAGGCTGGGTACACCGGAAGAAATCGCCGATCTCGCCTATTTCTTATTCTCACCTAGCGCTGGCTATATTAATGGAGAGTGTATTACGATGGATGGAGGTCAATGGTTAAATCAACATCCTTTTTAAACAACAAAGTCCCTGCCATACTAATGCAGGGACTTTAGATTTATTTATAGCTTACAGCCCTCTTCTGCAGCGCATGCCATGAAGTGCGGAATGTTTCTTTTGGCACCTGAGCCTGTTTTTTTCCTGACAGCGGGTCATTTACATATACACTGCGCTTATTATAGCCGACTAAAACGACGGCATGGAGATCCAATGGTGTTTTAATCGTTTTAGATCCATGTTTCCAGGATTCCGGTCTGTCAGGGAGTCGGTAATCCCCGGTAGTCCAAACAATTACTGGATACCCTTTTGATACGTGGCTTAATATTTCATTAAATGATTTATTTGTTAAATTTAGGGATCTATTCGGCATATACTTTTCTAAAAGATCTTGAATCGGCTTATCATAAACTGCATATCCTTTCTGCTTTCCGGACATATCTCCTACAAAACCTTCTTCTGGATTTCCCCATTTGATAATATTCCCGTCCTGTTTGATAAGAGGATCATTTTCTAATTTAATTTCTCGGGATAGCGACAGCTTGTCTGCAGAAACTCCTGCATAGTTTAACACCATCGCAAGACTTGTCACTTCACATCCGTATTTTAATTCTGGATTTTGCTTAATTAAGGGAACATCAAGTAATATGTCTTTCTTTTCAGGTTTATCTTTGTATGTTGATTGTATGTCTACCCTATTTACATTCCTAACACTGCTATTTTTTTTATGATGCTGGGTACCGCAGCCACACAATAAAGCAATCAGGATAATGGACCATAAATATTTCAAAATGGTACGGCCTCCACTCTTTCTATTTGGATCTATTATTTGAATACTAATGGGAGTGTATGAATGGAAAAGAATAGGCCTTAAATAAGATTTTCTTGTCCTTAGATTCGATGATAAAATAGAGGTCATACTACTTGGTTGGAGGGACAAAAAGTGGATGCTGTTGAGATTTTAACAAATACCGATAAAATAAAACCTTACTTTCAACCAATTTTTAGTGCGGATGAACATCGGGTCATTGGCTATGAAGTCTTGGGCCGGTTTGATTACCAGAATCAAGTCATCAGTCTAGGGCCGTTTTTTAACGATAAATCAATACCGGAAGATTACCGCCTGGAGATTGATAATTTAATATTGGAAATGGCACTTGAAAAAATGAAAAATAGTGACGAACACTTTTTACTCTTTATTAACAGAGATCCGAACCTTCTTATGCTTGATCACGGAGAGGAATTTTTGCAGCTTCTTCAAAAGCACCTGGAACTTGATGACTTAAAAAAAATCGTACTGGAAATTTCTGAAGCCGACTATAAAGGAGAACTTGACCCCCTCTACCATATGCTGACCTATTTTAAAACCTACGGCATTAGACTAGCCATAGACAATCTGGGACAGGAAAGCCATATGGACCGGATAGCCCAGCTGTCGCCTCATATTCTTAAAATCAATATGCAAACCTTGAATCAGTCTGGTGACTCTTCAAGGGATATGCTGTATTCTCTTGGCATGCTTGCAAGAAAAATGGGGGCCACCCTGCTATTTGAGAATATTGAAACCAATTATGGCATGCATTTTGCCTGGAAAAATGGAGGCAGATATTATCAAGGCTTTTATTTATACAGCCCCAAAGAAGGCCTGGTACATAGAGATGTTTTAAGGGAGAAGTTTAAAGAAGAATTTCACGAATTTATTATGCTCGAAAAAAAGAAATTAGAAACCATATATGCTCTAACAACACGCTTCCAGAGAAGGATGCAGGACCTTCTGGCTAAATATAAGAAACTTTCCTTTGGGACCGATTTGCTGAAAGCGCTGGGGAAAGAGTTGGAACATATGTGTTTTAGACTGTATATTTGCGATGAGGATGGTTTTCAAAAATCTCCTAATCTGTTGAAAGATAGGGGAGCCTGGGTTGTTCAGGAAGAGTATCGCCACAAAAATTGGAGCTGGCGGCCATATTTCCTGGAAAACATAATTAAAATGAGAAATGAAAAACGAGGATTTTTATCTGACTTATACAGTGATATTGAGACAGGGGAGACGATAAGAACCTTTTCCTATCCGCTTCATGATCATAAATATTTGTTTTTAGACTTATCATACTCCTTTTTGTACGAAAACGAGGTTTTGTTATAGCGAATTAACTGCCTGGACCATATCTGGTTCAGGTTTTTTTTGGAAAGTAGGGCTGTTTAAGTTTCCTAGCCGCATATGTGGGTAGAAAAATATTATTAAATGATCAGCTTATCACCTGTTTATCTACGGCATACAAAAATAATCTAAAGAAAGCTACTAAGGAGTGACAAAATGAAGAAGACCCTGCTATTGCTAATTGCCTCAATGTCCCTTTTCTTAGCCGCCGTCAGTTCTTCCGTCAGTGCAAATTCATCGCAAGAAACGAAAGCAGCCAGCATACATAAAAATTCCGTTATGAGTTTGTTGAATGATGCCTTTGTGGCTCAGGTATCTTTAAGCTACGAAGGACAAAGCCTTGAAGAAGTAAATCGGAAGCTTGAGCCTTTCTTTACTGAGGGATTTATTGAAAAATTTATCGACCAGAACATTGTGAATATAGACGGACAATATAAGACACTTGGCTCAGATGCAGCTATATATTATATCCCGTTCTTCAGCTATGATGATAAAACCAAAATAGTACCGGGAGAAGATAAAGGTACCTTGATTGTAACCGAACATTTTGGAGCGAGCACAGACGGTCCTGTAGGCTATGAGGAACATGATGAAAACGTACTTTTAATTAAGGACGGCAATAAGTGGAAAATCAGCGATATAACGAGCAGTATGCCTGCGAATGAGGCAGAGACAGAGGATGCAGATGAAGAAGCAAACCCTGAGTCAGCGGCTACTATTCTGCCACAAGCAGAGGATCATCCCGAAGCAGTTTCAGTACAAATCAGCAGTGAACTTGAAGAAAACGCACATATAGTTGAATACACTGTAACCGAGACCCTTTTTCAGTCCAAAGAGGAAAATCAAGAAGATAAGCAATTTTTCAATGGAGCAATCAGCCTGCCTTCTGAATTAAGAGTTAAAACAGAAGATGCTATGCTTGGCTTCGGTCCATTTTTTAGCAGCGGATATAACATGATCATGAATGTATTAAACACTTCCAAGCAGGAAAATGAACTGAATGAAATATAAGATTGCAAATAAAGCCGGCCGGGATAAATATGGCCGGCATTACAATTTAGAATTAACTTAGCCCTAAAGCGGCTTTAATCTCATCCATTTGAACAGATGTATATACCGAACCGTCTATAACTAAAGTTGGGGTCGAATACGAATGATAAGTATGAATCAGGGTATGCCTTGCTTTTGGATCGCTCTTTATATTTTTTTCCTGGTACCTTACTCCATGGTCTTTTAAAAACAGCTTAAAAAATTCACATGGTGGACATTCAGGCTGTGTGAAAAGGATAACTTCAGTCATAATTTCCTCCCGGACAGAACATATTTTTCGTTTTTACCTATTGATATTGTATATAAAATTGCTGGTTTGGCAAATCCTATTGAATATTTGCAAAACATTTAATTTTATAATAGTAAACTTATTTATGTACAAATATCACACATTAATTTATTCTGTTTATATGGGCATGAAATACTGAATTCTTTTAATAGGACATGCAGCATATAGGATAGAATCTTAAAATTAGTGAACCCTATTTTTTAAGGTGTCTTACATATTAGAAAGGAGTGAGCACATGTCTCAGTTACAGGGGATTCTGACTAGACTAAAAAGTCTTCAGGACCAGGCTAAGGAAACTGAACAAGCTCAGCGTTTTTTTGAAGTAGAAGGAGTAAAGAAATGTCAGGTTACTTACTTTAATAAAACGGAAACATTTGAACTTGAGGTTTTTAACGATAAAAGCAAATCATCTAAATTTCAATTTGACAATATAGATATGATTGCTATTGAAATCTTTGATTTATTGAGTGCATAAAGAGTCCATTGCGGGCTCTTTTTATTTTGTGCGAAATTCGTCTATAACCATATTATGTTTGGAGTAATTTTTTTCTGGAATGGTATAATGGAGACAGATTAAGAGGAAATGGGTGCTGGAAATGGTCGTTTTACTTTTGGTCGTTATGTTTTTTATTGTACTATTAATACTTGCTGAGTTAATTTCAACGAAAAAAGAGCTTATTTTAATTAGACAAACGCTTCAGCAGATACATGAAAAATCATCACAGAAAACAAAATGAATCATGTATGTTTTCAATACTCCCTCGCAAACCTAATAACATAAGGAGGGATCTTATGTTGGAATTTCCGGTTGTTAGGTGTCCGAGCTGCAATAAAGAGACAGAATTGGATAAACGAGTCATCACAGCACAGTCTAATCAGAATATTATCTTTACTTGTCTATTTTGCGGGTATATGGAAAGAAACATAGAAACAAATAAAGGGTAGTTGCTTATATTTATAAAAAAGGATCCATTTTTTATAGACAGAGCAATTACACCGATTATCCAAGGGTGAGGAGTTTTCACACATGATTAGCCTAGATAGCAGCGAAATATTAGACTCTGAAATCAGGGGATTGCTTATACCCTCTGAAAGAGTAGCGCATGTGCAAATATCCAACAATTTAGAACATGCATTATTAGTCTTGACCAAGACAGGATACACAGCAATTCCTGTATTGGATCCACAATACAAGCTCCATGGGCTGCTAAGCACTCCTGCTGTATTAGATTCCATTTTAGGACTGCAAAGAATCGAATTTGAGCAGCTTGAAAATAAAAAAGTCCTCGAAGTCATGAATAAAGAGATTCCCCGATTACAAATCACGGAAAAGCTCAAAAGGGGACTTGAGCTCCTGATCGACCATCCTTTTGTCTGTGTCGAAAACGAAGAGGGCATTTTCGAAGGAATATTGACCCGAAGAGCAGTGCTGAAAAAATTGAATCAATACATTCATCAGTCTAAACACTCATAAAAAGCTCCCTATGGGGGCTTTTTATATTTTTTAAGAATAATACGCTGGTTGGTATGCACTTAATGGACGGTCTAAATTCTTCCCGAGATGATCTGAAAAGCCGGCGCAGAATGAAATAAACTACCGATTTCTATATGCAATGCCATAGCGGCCGAATCACTTCTGAAAGATTTTGCGCCCGTCTTGTCATTAAATCTGGCCGTTTAGTAATCTGTAAAGAATTTGAAGGATTAATAAAAGAGTGATGGCATGGAGCAGTAATTTTAAATAGTAAGGTGAGATTTTCAACGCCATCCTAACAGCCAGCTGTGCTCCCAAAATGCCGCCTGCTGTATAACATAGCGCCTGTTCCCAGAGAAAGTGGCCAGCAAAAAAATAAGAAATAAAGGCGGCAAAGCAACTGATGAAGGTCTGATAATTCCCGCTGTTTTAAAAGAACATAGAAGCTTGAAAAAGAACTAAATACATTTGAAAACTTAGCTGTCGCAATCACGCTATGAATGGGCAGGCCGATCAGAAGCAGAGAAGGCATCCCAATTAAGCCGCCTCCTCCGGTAAGTGTGCCTACAAATGTGGTGCAAAAACCAATTAAGATAATCAAAACCAGTGTCATCAAGCATGCCTCCTTACTCTCTACTTGTATTATATTACCCCTTCGTACATAATGAAATTTGAATAATATTAAGAAAATCCATTAGAAAAACTTATGAAGGTGAAAATCATGGCGTTCACAGAATTTAGGCTGTTAGCTGTACTTGCTCAGGAAATGAATATGAGAAAAGCTGCTGAAAGGCTTTTTGTTTCACAGCCTGCTCTTTCACAGCGTCTGCAGTCCATCGAGAAAGAGTGGGGAACAAAGCTTTTTCTGAGGTCGCAAAAAGGACTTACCTTGACTCCTTCTGGAGAAGCAGTTGTTAAACTGGCAAACGAGTTTTTAGAAAAAGAAGAAAAAGTCCGGGAAGAAATTCAAACACTGGATTCAAAAGTACATGGAACGCTCAAAATAGCCTGCGCTTCCATTGTCGCACTAAAATGGCTTCCGCAGGTTCTTAAGAAATTTTTACAAAAATATCCTCATGCAAAAATTTCCTTAATTACAGGCTGGAGCAGTGAAATATTAAAGACACTTTATGAAGGACAGGTGCATATCGGCATTATTAGAGGAACTCCTGACTGGAAGGGAGTTAAAAAACACTTATTCAAGGATCAGCTGTTTTTAGTGGATACCGAAATGAAAAACCTTGAACAGGTTCTCGAAACAGACCGTCCTTTTATCCAGTTCAAAAGTGATTCCAACTATTATCAAGAAATTCATGATTGGTGGCACCGCCAGTTTCAATCTACTCCAAAAAGAACCATAGTCGTCGACCAAATAGAAACCTGCAAGCAAATGGCGATGAACGGAATTGGTTATGCAATCCTTCCAGCCATTACACTCAACGAAAGCGAAAAAAACATCTATAAAATCCCTTTAATGGATGAATTCCAGCGCCCCATTGAAAGAGATACCTGGCTGCTTGGCTATGATTCAGCCTTTGAGCTGAAACAAGTACAGGCATTTGTTGATATTGTGCAGGAAACATTACGGGAATGAGCGGGGTTCTTACACAAGTTCACAAGTTTCTGCAATAGCTGGGCCGGTCTCTTACAATGAAGTTTCAGCCCTAAAGCAGGGGAATGCTGAAGAGCGGTACATCGTCTTTATTAGCTGCTATTAGACTTGAAAAGGACGGGATACAATGGCATAAGAGCAGTACATCGTCACTATTACGGTTTTATACGATTAACAGGATTGAGTGGCACAAGAGCCCTACATCGGTGCATTTTGGCGATTCTGGACGCATATTTAAATAAAATTACGCAATCCAAAGTCTAAGAGTGCAATCCTTCATTATTAAAGGGTAAATAGGTATGTATCTGTGGTTAAATTAAGGCTCAAAATAAGGTTTGACGAAATAATTTTCTGTTTTGGCGCAATAATTTTTTTATACGATGCAATTATTTACGATTTCTGCTCAATTATTTTTAATAACGGCTCAATAATTTCGTTCGGAATTACCTTAGTTAACTGATCAGGAGTTTTTTCTTGTTTTAAATAGTCTATATTTGAAAAATACCATTCTGCGCTTTTCTGGTTGTCTAGATCCAAGCTGCCACCCTCGAGACATAAGCCAACCAGTCCATGGGAAGAAAAAACGCCTCACATGGCCTGCTCGTCTTATGCTTGTCGGGTCTGAGCAAGGCGCTTCCGTTTTTCTGGGTGTCTAGCTCCAAGCTGACACCCTCGAGACATAAGCCAATCAGTCCATGGGGAGGGAAGGCGCCTCCCACGGCCTGCTCGTCTTATGCTTGTCAGGTGCCTCCTCCGCTAGCGCTCCGGACCGCTTTCCGCTTTTCTGGTTGTCTAGCTCCCAGCTGCCACCCTCGAGACATAAGCCAATCAGTCCATGGGAGGGAAGGCGCCTCCCACGGCCTGCTCGTCTTATGCTTGTCAGGTGTCTCCTCCGC
>NZ_JAFBFI010000028.1 GCF_016909175.1 Peribacillus deserti | reverse complement strand
TTTGATATAGCTCTTAAAAGTTTAAAACTTGTTTTTGTATTTTCTCGAAAGAAAAATACGCTTGGCGTCTTGTTTCGTTCAGTTTTCAAAGAGCAAAATTGGAGCGGGTGATGAGAATCGAACTCACGACATCAGCTTGGAAGGCTGAGGTTTTACCATTAAACTACACCCGCAAATTAAATTAATTTTTATAGGAAATGCAGCTGGTCGGGAAGACAGGATTCGAACCTGCGACCCCTTGGTCCCAAACCAAGTGCTCTACCAAGCTGAGCTACTTCCCGGAAATATAAATGGCGCGCCCGAAAGGAGTCGAACCCATAACCTTCTGATCCGTAGTCAGACGCTCTATCCAATTGAGCTACGGGCGCAAATATCTAAGATGTAAAAACATTGGTGCGGCCGAGAGGACTTGAACCTCCACGGGGTTGCCCCCACTAGGCCCTCAACCTAGCGCGTCTGCCATTCCGCCACGACCGCGAAGCGACATATAATAATATAACAAATTTGATTTCTTATTACAACTAGTAAATAATGGTGCGGGTGAAGGGAGTCGAACCCCCACGCCATAAGGCGCTAGATCCTAAGTCTAGTGCGTCTGCCAATTCCGCCACACCCGCAAAATTTATAAAAATCAAAAATGGTGAGCCATGAAGGATTCGAACCTTCGACCCTCTGATTAAAAGTCAGATGCTCTACCGGCTGAGCTAATGGCTCATATGGCTGGGCTAGCTGGATTCGAACCAACGCATGACGGAGTCAAAGTCCGTTGCCTTACCGCTTGGCTATAGCCCATAAATAAAATGGCGGTCCCGACGGGAATCGAACCCGCGATCTCCTGCGTGACAGGCAGGCATGTTAACCGCTACACCACGGGACCTAATTAATAATTGCTAATTAAAGCAGGAAAGCTTTAATTAAATGACCCCTACGGGATTCGAACCCGTGTTACCGCCGTGAAAGGGCGGTGTCTTAACCGCTTGACCAAGGGGCCGTACATAAAAATTAACTGGCGGAGAAGGAGGGATTTGAACCCTCGCGCCGCTTACGCGACCTACACCCTTAGCAGGGGCGCCTCTTCAGCCTCTTGAGTACTTCCCCACAAAAAATGGCTCCGCAGGTAGGACTCGAACCTACGACCGTTCGGTTAACAGCCGAATGCTCTACCACTGAGCTACTGCGGAATAATGAGATAGAATATAAATGATTCTCTCGAAGTAATTCAAGTTGCCATGTCCTTATCGACTCTTATGATTATAACTACTTGTTACGTTATAGTCAAGAGTTTTTTTAAAACTAATTTTTCCTGAAATCCGTCTCCGAAGATGTTACCCAGCGGAGAAATCCAAATTTAACATACTTCCTCCTAAATTGTCAACTGTCTTATGAGATTTAATTTCCCTTTACATTTACCGCACACATATCGGTTTGTATCTACACGCCTTTTGCGGTTGTAAATCTGTCCACATGACTGACATGTATATTCATATAAACGAGTGGTACTCCTCTTTGCAGAAGCCTTTTTAGGGAGAGCCTGGCAAAAACGAGGTGCATCTACAATTTTCATCAAATGTCTAAAGTCCTGATCTCTATGCTTATATCCTCTTCCCTCAAGGTGAAGATGATAATGGCATAGCTCATGCTTTATGATACCATATAGTTCTTTTTCTCCATACTCATCAAAATACTTCCTGTTGATCTCAATATTGTGCGAATTTAGCAGGTAGCGCCCCCCTGTTGTTCGAAGCCTTGCATTAAAAGATGCCTTATGTCTAAAGGGCTTGCCAAATGCATCAATAGATACCTGCTCGACGATTCGCTGCAGCTGCTGATTATCCATTCTTTATAGTGCATTCCTTTCTGTCGATATCATACTATTTTTACCTTTCACACCAAATGGGTAACATGACAAACTGTCATCACATACATTAAATAGTACCTTTTCAGGAGTGGAGGTTCTATTAATGCCCAAGTGGTTTCAAAATCAAATTAGAAAAGCATTTTATGAAAAAAACTGTTATCAAATTAAATTGCTCAATCAATGCTGGTTTTTCTATAGAAAAAAGGAGGCTGACCCAGAACAGCTTTAACAGGGTCAGATCCCATAGAAACTAATTAAACATTAGGTCCAAGCATAGATAATGCAATCCGCTGTTTGTGTGTATCAACCTGATCCACCCATACCGTTACAATATCCCCTACTGAAACCGCATCTAAAGGATGCTTTACAAAGTTTTTACTCAATTTGGATATATGGACGAGGCCGTCCTGCTTAACACCTATATCCACAAAAGCACCGAAATCTACTACATTTCTTATAGTTCCTTGAAGCTCCATTCCCGGTTGCAGATCTTCCATTTTCAAGACATCTTGCTTTAATAATGGCTTTGGCAGTTCATCGCGGGGATCTCTCCCTGGTTTCCTGAGCGCCTCAATGATATCCCTTAATGTGATTTCACCGATATCCAATCGTTCAGCAAATTGGTTTGGGTCGATTTCATCCAGCTTTTCTTTTAGGGGTTCAGTGCCAATATCCGATGTTGAAAAACCAAGAATCGATAAAAGTTTAGAAACTGACAAATAATTTTCCGGATGAATCGGAGTACGATCTAAAGGCTGTGACCCTTCGGCAATTCTTAAAAAACCAATAGCCTGCTCGTAGGTTTTCGCCCCTAAACGAGGTATGCTCTTCAAATCAGCACGTGATTTAAATTTCCCTACTTCTTCCCTCTTCTTAACGATATTTTGGGCAACAGACTTTGATAGCCCTGAAACATATTGAAGGATAGCAGATGAAGCTGTGTTTACATTCACCCCCACCTGATTTACAGCTGTCTCTACGACAAATGAAAGGGAATCAGCAAGTTTCTTTTGCGAAACATCATGCTGATATTGGCCTACCCCTACTGATTTAGGATCAATCTTTACGAGTTCCGCAAGAGGATCTTGAAGGCGCCTCGCAATCGATACTGCACTCCTTTCTTCCACTTGAAAGTCAGGAAATTCTTCTCGTGCTATATCAGACGCTGAATATACACTTGCGCCCGCTTCATTCACAATGATATAGAAGATTTCATTTTTCATTTCTTTTAGAGTATCCACAACAAATTGCTCTGTTTCTCTTGAAGCTGTACCATTTCCGACAGCGATTATTTCAACATCATGTGTAGTTAATATTTGTTTAAGTTTTTCTCTAGCCTCTGCCTTCTTGTTAACCGGCGGGTGTGGGTAGATCACATTAATTCCAAGCACCTTTCCAGTTTCATCTATTACCGCTAATTTACACCCCGTCCGAAAAGCAGGATCTACACCTAGAACGGTTTTTCCTTTTAAAGGTGGCTGCAATAGAAGATTCCGAAGGTTTTCTGAAAATATATGAATAGCCCGGTCCTCCGCTTTTTCTGTTAGCTCTTTCCGGATTTCCCTTTCAATAGAGGGCTGTATGGAGCGTTTATAAGCATTCTCTATAGATTCCTTTACATAAGGTGCACAAAGAGAATGGCGGTTAGTAATTACTTTTGATTCTATAAAGGATAAGATAGCTTCCAGCTGCACACGCACAGATAGTCTTAGAATTTCTTCTTTCTCTCCCCGGTTTAGCGCCAATATTCTATGGGGAGCAGCTTTTATGATTGGTTCTTCATAGCTGTAGTACATCTCATAAACTTTTTTCTCATCTTTTTCTTCGTCTTTAACTGTCGATTCAAGAATCCCGCTCCTAAATGTCTGGGTTCTGATCCACTTTCTAATGCCGGCATCATCCGAAACATGTTCCGCTATAATATCTTTCGCACCATTTAACGCATCTTCGATAGTAAAAATTTCTTGTTCTTCAGACACAAATTCTTTTGCCTTTTCTTCTGGTATACCTGATGAAGGCTGTGATAATATCCATAGCGCTAGTGGTTCTAAACCCTTGTCTTTTGCTATGGTTGCTTTTGTTCTTCTTTTTTGTTTAAAAGGACGGTATAAATCTTCTACTTCCTGCAGTTTTACCGCCTGCAAGATCTGCTTTTCAAGTTCCGGAGTTAATTTACCCTGCTCTTGGATGATTCTTACAACTTCACCTTTTCTATTCCCAATATTCTCAAGATAGGTCCACCTGTCTAAGATATCCCTGATTTGTACTTCATCTAGAGACCCTGTCATTTCTTTTCTATAGCGCGCGATAAACGGGACGGTATTTCCATCCTGAATTAATTGAATAACCTGGCGGACTTGCTGCTTCGTAAACTTAAGTTCTCGAGTCACCTGTTCAATAATTAACATTAATTTATCTTCCATACAAATATGTAAACCCTCCAAACCATTCTATACTCTCAGATACATAGTACCAAAATGTACAGATAAGAGCTAACCTGCAAAATTTAAACAAACGTTTGATTAAATAAGAAAACCGCTCCAATTGCTTGTAAGCAAAAGGAACCGGCTTTTTAATTAGATGATTTACTTTCCCAATTTTTCTGTATGAAAGACTCTCGGCCTGATTCAATTCTTTCCTGTTTATATTTCTCGGGGTTTTTCTTATAGAACTCTTGATGATAATCTTCAGCAGGGTAGAAAGGGGATGCTGGGAGGATTTCCGTCACAATCGGCTTCTTAAATCTCCCGCTTTCAGCTAAATTTCTTAAGGATGCCTGGGCTAGCTCTTGCTGGCGGCCGTTATGGTAGAATATCGCTGCCCGGTATTGGCTTCCTCTATCAAAGAATTGCCCGCCATCATCTGTGGGATCAATTTGCGGCCAATATAAATCAAGAAGCTTTTCATACGGAAATATCTCAGGGTCGAAAGTTATTTGAACAGCTTCATAATGTCCCGTAGTGCCTGTTTTAACTTCCTCATATGAAGGGTTTTCTTTAGATCCGCCTGTATATCCTGATACAATTCCGTAAATGCCTGGCATTTCATCAAAAGGTTTTACCATACACCAGAAGCATCCGCCTGCAAAAGTAGCCGTCTCTTTTCTGCTTTCCGTCATTCCAATCCCGCCTTTCAAATTATATCGTTACATTATAACGAAAATTTTATCTGTTGAAAAAGAATTTTAATTTTCAATAAAAAAAGCTTACTTTAATCTACAAATTAAAGTAAGCTTCCTAATAGAAATGTGGTGTCGTCCGAGTAGGCGCTGTTCTCCTCCAGCAATAAATTTGCTGTTTGCTGCAGCGGCGCTTTAGATTTGAGCACCCGTTTAGCACCTACCATCTGCAAACCATCGGAATGCAAAATAAAATTAGAATTTGGTTCATATTTAAAATACTGAGTATGATACTTTTGCATCCTTCCTGATAAGTACCCTGTAACAGGAAGCGGATATATCAGTTTTCCATCTGGCAGACAGCAGAAAAATCTAATATTTCCTACAGAACTATAGACGAACTCTCTCGTATTAAAATCAACCTTTAAAATAGAGACAGCGGCCCCTCTTTTATTAAGCAGAACCTCATTACCCAGTTTCATTAATGCATCAACATCTAAATGATGATTATTTTTTACTACATCGGTCACTGCAGCCGAAGATTCATAGGCGTATTGACCGCTCCCAAGACCATCAGCTAATACGCAGATAAAATAGTCATCCGTCACTGTATAATAGTAGCTGTCACCGCAATAAGGCATATTATTTTTTGAGGATTGAGAGATAAGAAGCTCAAGATGCTGTTTTTTAACGTGGGTTTGGATCATTTTGCAAACTCCGAATTTGCCTCGGCATTAATGGCTTCTTGAAGCTTTTTAATCGCTCTCCTTTGCAAACGGGATACATGCATTTGCGAAATACCTAGCTGCTCCCCTGCTTCCTTCTGACTCAAGTTTTCAAGGAAAGTGTACTGAATGATTTTCTTTTCCCGATCAGTAAGAACATGCAGAACGCGTTCTAGGACAAGACGCTGATTGACCTTTTCAAACCCTTCATCTACATTGCCAAAGATATCTAAAAGTGTTACTGTTCCGCCATCAGAATCAGCTTCGATAGAGTGGTCGATTGATAAGGCTTGATAACTTTTACCCATCTCCATCGCTTCTAATACTTCTTCCTCAGATACTTCCAGATAAGAAGCAATTTCTTCGATTTTAGGCGATCTGTGAAGTTCTGTAGTCAACTCTTCTACTGTTACTTTAATCTTCGGTCCCAATTCTTTTATTCGGCGTGGAACATGAACACTCCAGGTTTTATCACGTAGGAAGCGTTTAATTTCCCCTATTATGGTTGGAACAGCAAAAGCCTCGAAGCTCTTGCCAAACGTCTCATCATATCTGCGTATGGCTCCTAACAGACCTATCATCCCAACTTGTATGATATCTTCATGATAAGATTTACCTTTAGAATATTTTCTCGCGATCGTCTCAACTAGGCCTTGATAGTGAAGGACAAGTGAACTTTGCGCTTCATCATCCTGATGCAGTTGGTAAGCCTTTATCCATTCGTTTACTTTTTCTTTTACCGCCTGGTTAGGTTGAGATTCTTTCTGCATCGCTCTCCACCTGCTCTCCTGCTAAAAACTTAGTCATGAACACTGTAACCCCTTCATGCTGATGTATCTTTACATCATCCATTAGAGATTCAATGAGGTATAATCCTAAGCCTCCTTCTCTAAGGAGTTCAACATTTTGGTCAGCAGCATACGGGCCTAAGCCTTGTCTAACTTCATCAAAATTACAGCTGTGCCCGCTATCAGCCACCATTACTTCCAGGCGGTCCTCATGTAGTCCAAAGCTGATTTTAACTTCCCCTTTTTCATTTTCCTTATAGGCATGCTGCACTGCGTTCGTACAGGCTTCACTTGTAGCAATTTTGAGATCTTCTATGTCTTCATAGGCAAATCCCATTCTGCTTGCAATACCTGAAAGGGTTAAACGAATAACTCCAATAAATTCGGGTTTTGCCGGAAACTTCATTTCTATATATTCAAATGTTTCGCTCATTTTACTCCACCTTCAGCATTGCTATTTATATCAATAATGTCAGCTAGACCAGTAATATCAAATAAGCGGCGAAGACGCTCAGATAAACCGACAAGACGGAATTCCCCGTTATGGGAGCGTACACTTTTAAATAGACCCACAAACACACCCAGACCGGTACTATCCATGTACGATACTTCTGATAAATCTACCACCATGTGTACATTTTGCTGCTCAGATAAGGGAAACAGTGTTTCTCTAAGCTTTGGAGCAGTATAAGCATCTATTTCACCTTTTACCTTAACTGTTGCTTTGGAATCTATATCTTTTACATCAATCATAATATTCATTAAAGTGACCCACCTTCTTCTTATCGAATTGCAATTAATATTTACCCAATCACATACGCCTTAAACATTTCTCTTAAGGATAATAAGTGTAAAATCGTCCCTTAATTGGAAATGCTGCATTTTTTCTAATTGTTTATAAATATTATTTACCATTTCCTGTGCACTTAGATGCATATTCTTTTCGATGAATTCAATCAGTGTGTTCCTTTCAATAAAGCCTTCACTTGTCCGGCATTCTGTTACACCATCAGACATTAGCACAATCATATCCCCTGGCGCTACATACTTTTCATATTGTTCATACTGCGTTTTCTTTTCAACACCTAACAGAAGTCCTCTAGCCGTTAAATCGGTGAATTCTTTCTTTTCAGCATCATAGTAAAAACCAGGTTCGTGACCTGCCGAAGCATACGAAAAGATATGGGTCTCAGGATCAAACAGTCCATAAAACATAGTGATAAACATACTCGGATCCACATTTCTTTCTACGACACGATTTAAACTTTCAAGCACACTTTTCGGGAAGTGCCGGTGGTCTGGAAGACTGTCCATCGCATATTTAATCATAGACATACAAAGCGCTGCAGGAATTCCTTTTCCGATTACATCTGCAATCGCAACCCCGACACATTGGTTTTCATCCTGGACAAAGTGATAATAGTCACCGTTCATATGTCTTGCAGGAACACTGATTGCCCCAATCTCCAAATCCTTAACCTTGGGAATATGGGTTCCAAGCAGGGTGTGCTGGACGTTAGCAGCAATTTCAATTTCAGACTTCAGCTCTTGCTGCAAATGTTTAAGGTTCTGGTGTTCCCTATATGCTATCCCATAGCCCATCATCACTTCTAAAAGAAAATCAAGAGAATGAAGGACCTCGTCAGGCAGATCCTCATAAGTATCCATTAGTGTGCTCTTATGAAAGCTTATAATTTCTTCAGGAGAAATTTTATGTTCAATGGTCTTGCGGCTGTATTTTTGGCCTTGGTATAAAGCCTGTTCTGTTTGTTCTTTCAAGTAATTCGAGAGAGCTTCACGGTACTTTTCTTCCAGATTCTCTCTAGACTCCATACTGGTTCCCCCTAACGGAGCCATTTTGTAGCACGGATTTCAGTGCCCTTGCCTACGTTTGTATCAAGGTCAAATTCATCCATTAATCTTTTAACGCCGGGTAAGCCGGCTCCAAGGCCACCCGAAGTTGAAAAACCATCTTCCATTACTTTTCGGACATCTGGAATACCGGGTCCTTCATCAGAGGCTATAATCAGCAATCCTGATTTACCGTTTTCATACAGCTTTTCAATGCACACCCTGCCCTGACCCGCATATAAATAAATATTACGTGCAAGTTCACTTATTGCCGTCGTGATTCTTGCCTGGTCAACTGTGCCAAAGCCAAGTTCCTTAGCAACGTTTCGGCCAAGCTGGCGGGCTGCTACGATGTCCCATTCATTAATAATCTTTACGCAGGATTGGAATTCCATTCTTTCAGTCCCCCAATTCCTGTTGTAATTTCTCCAAACCTTTTTCTAGATCCAAGGCCGTTAGGACATCGTCAAGTACAATGCCGAGTTCTATCAGGGTGATGGCAACTGCAGGCTGGATACCGGTAATAACCACTTTTGCACCCATGAGTTTGGACATACTTACTACATCACCTAATACTTTGGCTATAAAAGAATCTATAAAGTCAATCGATGTAATATCTATAACTACACCGTTTGCGCTTGTTTCATGGATTTTATGCAGCAGGTCTTCCTGGAACTGCAGGGCAGTCGCATCATCCAATTCCCACTGAATTGAAACTAAAAGACAATCATAAAGCTTTAAAATGGGGATTCTCATTCTTCCATTTCCTCCATCTCAACAATTTTGCGGGATGTAATTTCAAGGGCTGCTTCTATCCCTTTTTGAAGGGAATTTTTAGTCGTAATTTCATTTAAATTAATCCCCAGGTTTACAATCGTTTGGGCAATTTCCGGCCGGATTCCGCAAAGCATGCAATGAGCGCCTACCAAACGTACTGCTTCCGCTGCCTGAATAATGTGGTGCGCCACCATAGTATCTACTACAGGGACTCCGGTTATATCTATTAAAACAACTTCAGAACGATGTTTTACCACACCTTGAAGAAGATTTTCCATAATTTGCTTTGCTCGTTCTGTATCAATGGTGCCAACAAGCGGCATGACCGTAATCCTGTCTAGAACAGGAATAAGAGGGGCTGATAATTCCTGAAGGGCTATTTTTTGCAGGGAAACCGTTTTTTCCCATGTTTGTGAATACATATTTACAATTTCATTGTTCATAGGAGTCATAAAGCTGTCAAAATCATAAATGATATCCATTTGATTATCTTGATTCACAAGCCCCGTATCCATCATACCTTCAAAAGTTATTCTGGAAAATTCCCGAAGCCCTTCATTGACAAAGGTTAAGGGCCATCCCAATCTGACCACTTTCTCAGCAAAGTCTGTCAGGCGATTCAGGAACTCTTGTCCATTATCTGTCAGTCTTGTTGTGATCATATCGATAAATTCACTGCTTGTGCGGGCAAACATTTCATCAGAAACTACTTTGATTAAACGTTCATCTGCCTTTTCCCTCATATTTATGATCCAGTTATCTAGAATATTGTTTCTGTTATCCCTAATATACTTGTATACCAGCTCGTTCATGATTCCCTCCTATTCTAACATACCCAGCTTATCGGAATGCTCTTTTTAGAGTCTTGTTAACCAATTGTCATACATTCCATAAATATTTATTTCCGAATCATATAATCATCGTATTGATATCAAAACGAGGCTTTAATATGGTGTATATCTATATAAAAAATACTTGACAGTTTTTCTGCTCTACTTTTTCACTATAATGTCTCTGCCATAAATCCGTCAAATAATACAGCAGAATAGGAGCGGGTATTTTATTGCCAGGACATGCAGCAAAACGGACTATTCTGAAGATAATTGGCAAAAGAGCGGCCAATATTTTGTTTTACCTATTTATGCGCCTGAGAACAGCTTTTAGATCCTTCTATTTTCCCCGAAATCCTATGTTTAGAACAGCGGAAGAAATTTCTAAATTAATTCTAGAAAAAACAAAAAACGCTTTATTCAAAAGCGTTTTCCATGATAGAATATATCAAATTTAAAACTCAATTAGCCCCAAGCTGATTTGGACAGCATCGTCGACTTTTTTCATCATTTCTTCATCTAGATGCGTGATTTTATCAGTTAAGCGCTGTTTATCAATGGTGCGTATCTGCTCCAATAGAATAACGGAATCTCTTTCAAAACCGTAGCGCTTCGCGTTTATTTCGACATGCGTGGGCAGCTTGGCTTTTTGGATTTGAGCAGTAATCGCTGCCACTATAACAGTTGGGCTGAAGCGATTGCCAATATCATTCTGAATGACCAATACCGGGCGGGTTCCTCCTTGTTCTGAACCGACTACCGGTGAAAGATCTGCGAAGTATACGTCACCACGCTTAACTACAATCAAAGGCTTAACCTCCGCTTACTAAACGTTCCACACAATGGTCAGCCTCATATTCTGCAAGGAAAGCCTCCGAAGCAATTGATAAGTTTATGACTGCCATTTCAATATAGCCACGTTTCATAGATTCGCGAAATTCTCTTTTTTTACGTTCGCGAAGATACATTTCGGTCGCACGATAGATAAATTCGCTGCGATTGACATTTTCCTCTTTTACATACCCATCTAACTCTGATAAAAGATTTTGAGGTAATCGAACCAATATCTCTCTTGTTGCGCTGGATTCAGACACAAACAACACCTCCACCATCACTACACACCTTATATCTTCATATCTTCCCTTTACAATATTACCATTAAAACGTATATATGCAAAGAGCAGTTATGAATTTCTTTATTCTATTATCTACATAAACACCAGCTTTATATGCAAGTAACTTAGATTTTACTGTAAATTAATTGATTTATAAAGGTTAATCTAACAAGGAATTATTGGTAATTAGATTTTTTCCGTCTTTTATATAAATTCTTGGCACTCTGGCCGAAACTAGACAGGTAACTTCATAATTAATTGTTTCCAATTTTTCAGCTATCTCATCCACCGAAATAGTCTGTTCTCCACTTGTTCCTATTAGAGTAACTTCTGTTCCAAGTTTCATTTCATAAGGGAGTTTAATCATACATTGATCCATACAGACACGGCCTACAATCGGGGCTCTCAGCCCATCCACAAGAACCTCCTGCCCCTGAAGCTTTCTTAGAAATCCATCTGCATATCCGATAGGAAGTGCTGCAATCCATTCATCCTGTGCGGCTGTATAAACTGCTCCGTAACTTACACTCTCTCCTTTGTGCAGTTTCTTTACGGAAACAATTTTAGTTTTTAGGGAAAGTGCCTCCTGCAGCCGGTAAGGAAGCATCGGCTTTATATCCGGCGAAGGGGAAAGTCCGTACATGGCAATCCCAAGCCTCGCTGCCGTGAACAAACTTTCTGTAAACCTAAGCGCCGCAGCACTATTACTGCTGTGTATCAGCTTTGGTTTTTTTTCAAGATAATCGATCATCTCCTTGAATCTTCTGAGCTGCTTATCGAAATAATCCGTTTCAACCTCATCCGCTGTTGCAAAGTGAGTATAGATCCCCTCAAATTCAAAGGCAGAATGATTACGCAGAAATAGCTCTGCCGCCTTAATTTCTTCTTTAGTTTTGAAGCCTAACCGGCCCATTCCTGTGTCGCATTTGATATGAACCTTAACAGGTGAAATGTCCTCTAGGCTTTCTTTAGCTTCTTTGAGCCACTCATTAGTGAAAACGGTTAATGAAATATCTTCTCTTGCAGCCACTGCAGCATCTTCAGGCCTGCTCGCTCCAAGCACCAGTATAGGACAATCTATTCCTTTATATCTTAAATGTAACGCTTCATCTAAAAAAGCCACCGCTAAATAATCAGCTCCCGCTTCTAAGGCAGTTTTAGCTGTCTGTTCATAGCCGTGTCCATAAGCATTTGCCTTTACAACCGCATATAAGCGGACTGATTCAGGCAGGTGCTTCTTCATATTTGAAACATTATTATATATAGAATCTAAGTTAATTTCAGCCCAGGTATCCCGATAAAACTTGGTATTCTCCACTGAAGTCCCGCCTTTTAATCATTAATTTGTCCCTACTCCATTATTGCGGTTTATTAAAATTAGGTCAAACCATGCAGATGCGGCAGGATCATTTTTATGTTCATAAATAAGAAAATCCCTGTCTGCTGACAGGGAAGCATGGATTACACGCCATAGAGGATTTTATTTAACCGAAGCAGCCTCTACTGAACGCGCAACCATTAACATTTCATCGGGAGATAAGTCTTTGGATGCCAGCATATAGTCTACGCCATCGTATGTCCAGGTTAATGAGTGATCCGACATAGCCCCAATAGTAAAGCCTAAATCTACCGGTTCCCCGTTCTTCCTTGTGGAAGCCATTGTTGTTTCAGCGTAGCTTGCCTTCTCTTGCACTAATGTATAGCTTTGTTCACCGCCGTATGTCAGGACCACTCTTTTTCCGTTTGCGGTTGTTAACTCTTCTTCGTCAACCAGCTCCACTCCGTCTATTTTAGCTGTAGGCTGCTTGACCGTAAAGGCCTCATCTTTTGGTTCACCCGTTACAGGCAGGAGCTGTGCACTCGTCATATTTCTTTCCATATCAAATGCGTTCTTATCAAAGGATGCCCCAAATTTAACTTTGGTAAATTCTACGGCTACCAATGTATTTTTATCAGGATCCTGCACTTTAACACTCACAGGTGATAAATCGCCTCTGTTAAAAGCTATAACCTGATAAGGAAGCATTTTGTTGTTTTGATAGCGGGTTTTAGTCTCAAAAATATAATGTTTTTTGGTGGATTTAAACACAGCCGTTTTGTCCTCCATTACATCCTTTACCAGAGACTCATAAAGGTAAGCCTGGCTGCTGTTCTTAGGCCATTCGCTCTGAAATTTAAAGCTTTTATTTAAAGCGGGCGTAAGAACGAATACACCTTCCTTATTTCTTAAAATCATCTGGCTCTGATCTTTTTTAGGATTTTTCAAGTTCACCCGATAAAAGTCAGGATTCTTATGCCAGATCTCCACATTATAGACTTGAGGATCTTCTCCCATTTGAAGAGTCATCTTTGCATTAGCCTTATAGCCTTTCATCTCCGACACTTTTTCATTTAATGCACTCACAACATCTTCCTGTGATTTTGCTCCGCAGGCAGACAGGGCAACTATCAATATAAGCCCAGCAACTACTAACAGCCACTTTTTCATCTCTTCAACCCCTTTTGGTATTTGAACGTAAAAGGGAGAGGAAAAGGCGGATCAAGACATTGCGGGATTGCTCTAACAGCTGCTGCCTGTCTCCATCCGATGGGGATTTTTCATCCGGTAATGGGCCAGCGGAGACAGTTTTATTCACACTAAGAAGTCTTTATGAACAACCATTTTCCAGCAATACACTCTAACCAGGCCTTGTCTCTCCTATAGCACTACCATGTATATGAAGAGAGATTGGCCAATATGTCCAAAGATGCTGACAAGCAATCTAAATATCTTCGATGATGACCTGCGCAGCCGCATACTCACTGGTATGGGTAATACTTAAATGAACATTCTGGCTGTAAGGCCTAAAGATGAATGGCTTTCCTTCCTGGGTTTTCAGAATTTCAATATCTAGAAAAGACAGCTTGGAACCAATACCCGTTCCGTTTGCCTTCGCAAATGCTTCTTTCGCAGAAAATCTGCCGGCAAGAAATTCAATTTTTCTTCTCTCCCCCAGAGAATCATATATATCCTTTTCACTCTCGGTTAAAATGCGGTCAGCAAACTTTGGCTTTCTATTTATCAAATGCCTAATCCGCTTTAGTTCAATCAAATCCAGTCCTATTCCCTTTATCATTTTTATTTCTCCTTTATAAAAATACACGTCATATATTTTTTGAACGAAAGGTACAATTTAAAGCAGGTATTCAAACCGGAGAGGATGTTTAGCTTGTTTGCTCGGAATGAAAACTTTAAACAATTCTATACTAATTATCCAGCCGTTACATTGCAGCTAACCATTAATTTCATTTTTTTCTTATTAACCAGCCTTTCCATTTTTCCCGCTGCCCTTATTTTTGAAAAAATGTCTGGTGTGAATCTCTATATAGCCAACGGCGATTACTGGAGACTTCTCAGCCCGGTTTTTCTGCATGGATCCTTCAGCCACTTCGTTTTCAATTCCTTCTCGCTCGCGATTTTTGGACCCTATATTGAGAAGAAGCTGAAGCCATTTATCTTTATTTGTTTTTACTTTACCTGCGGCTTGTTTGGAAATCTCGCAACATATGTGTTAGAACCACTTACCTTTACACATGTTGGTGCAAGCGGAGCTATTTTCGGCCTGCTCGGCTATTATATGAGCCTTGTATGCTTTAAAAAAGAATCGATAGGAACCCAGCATTCAAGAACAATTCTTACCCTTTTCGTTGTGGGAGTCACCATGACCTTTCTTCAGCCCCAAATCAATATTATAGGACACCTTGGAGGTCTCATTTCAGGATTTATCCTGTCCTTTCTTATGTTCCAGGTCGAAAAATAAGAATGCTCTCCATGCTTAGTGGAGAGCATTTCTGACTGTAGCGGGCGGGAATCCTTGGCTTCGGGCAATAGCTTTGCGAGCAGGACCTCTCCCTTTTCGAGCAAGCCTTTTAAAATGCGAGCACACCATCTGTATTTGCGAGCAAGAGTCCGCTACTTACGAGCAACTTTCTGTATTTACGAGCAAACATCCAACACTTGCGGGGAAATAACAGGCTCCCAGATTCCATCTTACTTTTAGTCATAACCGCTCGTTTATTAAACAATCAGACACCCGATCGGCAAAGGAATTCGCGGCAATAAGAGATCACTTTTTTATCATTTCCTGTTCCTTATCAGGAGCGAACCATTGCTTTATTTTCTCTGCATCGTCCGTGTCCAAATCTGTAATCACCGCCCGTGCCGGCCCAGTTCCCGAGATAACAGTCGCAATAATCGAATTTAGTTTTTTCCTGCGTTGAAGGAAGCCTGAATCTATGCGAAGTGCCTGGATTTTGGTTTTTTGAATGATATATGTATGTCTGGAAATCATTCTAAAGCGCAAAGATAAACATTCATCTGTTATTCGCCAGGCTGCATCCCGAAAACTCTGATAAGCCCAAAATATACTGATGATGATTAATAGCAGGGAGGCTAAACCCCAGGGAAATAGCAGCCATATCATTACGGCTGACAAGGGAACAGAAACATAAAGCTGTCTGGCAGCATATCGGATAAACGCCCGGGTCGGCAAGCCATTATTAGGTTCTTCAAATGAATATCCGGGAAGAAATTCACGCAGTAATTTCCGTAATTCATTCTTTTTAATTAAGGGAAATAACATTACCCGGGAATTCCCTTTTCCCGCGGCAGCTCCTCCGGCATAATACAAATAAACCGTAATATATCCAAATGGCTGCCGGATTATATTTTGGCTCATTTTAACGGCCTGGATTTTTTTAAATGGAATAGTCAACTGTCGTTTTTCAAACAGCCCGCTCGTGAGGATAAGATCGTCCTTTTTCTTCTGTACAGTTGAGTGAGCAAATTTAAAGACAATATGAATGGTCGCGGCTGCATAAGATAGGATGAGAGCTGCTGCTAATAGAAGCAGGATGTTAACCAGGCCTGAAGCCGCAAAAGATTCTATTCCTCTAAACACTCGATTATAGGGAATCACTTCCTGAAATTGAAGCAGTACAGCAGCAGCACCGGAAAATACGATTCCTACCCGTCCTGAAGATCCCGCAAAAATAAATAACTGCCTGAAAGCTAACGTATAGACAGGGTAATTTTGACTTTCTTCTAGTCGTTGTTCGATGATTTCTTCTTTTTCCTTTGAGATTATGCTGGTAATCGCCTCAGCTTCCTCCCTGGAGATGGCCTCAAGAATAACTTCAGGTTCATTTGACTTGTTTCCTCCAGCTGTTTCAACTTTTAAACTAACTAGATTGAAAAGCCTTTGGATTATACCCTGTGTAATATCTAGTGATTGGATTTTATTTATACGAATGTACCGTTTTTTTCGTATCAAGATGCCCTGCTCGATCAGAAACTCCCCATGATCTAGGGTATATGTAAAACTCCTCCAGCGAAGGACCCCAATAATAAAGCTCAGCAAAATGAATCCTGAACCGAATAACAGCTGTGACATGATCCCCTCTGGCCTGCTGCCTCCAAAGACAAAGACAATGAGATATGGCAGTATAATTCCCTTTAAGGTATTAAGAGTGTTAGTAATGGCAGCGGCTGGATGTAAACGTTTTGACTTAAACATCTTCCTCCTCCACGGTAGCCATTAATGAAATATACTTTCTTAACTGTTCAGCTTCCCTATTGTCTATGGCCGGAATCTCATGTGTTGTGGCAGCAGTTGAAATTTCTACAGAGGAGAGTCCATATTTCGCCAGAATGGGACCCTGCTTCGTATCCACATGCTGAACACGCACCATCGGGACTAGTGTCCTTTTAATAACAAACATTCCCTTCTGGATTTCTATCTCCTTTTCTCTAACCTCATATCTCCAATGCTTAAGCCTGAGAGACGGCAGTATAAAGACGGCTATTAATGTACATACCAAGGCTAAGACAAATAGCAGTATAGGAATCCATTTAGGTATATTAAATATTGCAGACAAGATAACAGCCCCGGCTGCAATTCCCCATTCGAGCAGCGAAAACAAAAAGCCGCTGACTCTCCATACCTGAATTGCTTTTTTTGATATCTGATTTTTCGGTTCCACTTTCACTCCTCAATTCTTCCAGTTCATCTACAGAGAGTATACTATATTTGCAAATGCCGGACACTTAAAGTTCTCACGAGAATATCCTCCTGACCGGCCATTTCAGCGGATAAAGCGGTTGGGCATCGTGATATATCTATAAAAAAACCTGCTATCAGTATTTAGCAGGTTTTCCCTTTTATCGGATTTCAAAACTTGCCGAATCGATGAAACGGATTTGCTTATATTCCTTCAAATCACGTACCAATGTAAACAACGCTTCATCCTTTTGTTTTGCTTCAATCATACAATCTATTTGGGGAACACTTCCCTTAATTTTTTCCAGAAATTCTAAGAACATAGAGCTGTCTACAAACTCAGCATGAGCTCTAAAGTCTTTTTGTGACCTTGGGCTCGAGATATGCATTTTGATTGGAAGCTTGGAAAACTTCCATGTATCTACTACTCTTGCCCAGCTGTCTTCCCAATGGTCCTCGCTCCTGTGATGTGCGAGATGATGATGATAATCAAAAACAAGCGGGATTCCCAGCTTTTCGCATAGATATAGCGTATCCTTTAACGTAAAAGTTGTGTCATCGTTCTCTAGCATGAGCATCTTTTGCAAAGGAGCGGAAATAAGCCCCCAGTTATGTATAAACTGCTCCAAGGCTTTTTCAACATCATTATATCCGCCCCCTACATGTACCACACATCTATGTTCAGGATCAATTCCCATCCCCCTTAACAGACCATTATGCATTTTCAATGTTTTGATTGACATGTTAAAAATTTCTTTGTCTGTGCCATTTAGAATAACAAAATGATCCGGATGAAAATCCACTCTATATCCCGGGTTTTTTTCAAGGAATAAATGGATATCCTCCATAGCCTTTTTCAAGGGGCTTAAATAGTTCCAGTGTGGAAGCTCCTCGTGATTGGCTAGAGGGATGATCCGTGAACTAAAACGGAAAAATTGTATATCGTGAGCGTAATTATGCTTTAAAAGGCGGAGACAGTTTTCTAAATTTGAAACAGCAATTCTCTCCAGTTTTCGTATAGCCGCTTCTCTGTCTGCTATCTTTGAAAATTGGGCAAATGTCATCGTTTTAGAAGGAGAAGCTTTCTGAACATGCATACTCATAGCTACGTATCCAAGCCGGACTATCGTCATTCTTATCCCTCCATTTTAGATATCTATAAGTATGTCCATTTACTGGGTTTAAATAGGCTTTTTATGAAAAGACTTTTGGTTTTCACACAGGGGATTTCGTTTTTAAGAGATGATCTCTGCTTTACTTTCGAAGGGTAATCTACGATGGAGGAATTTCATTTCTTTTAATCAGGGGATGAAGTGGTTTTGTTCAAAAACCGCATTGGAAATAATAAGGTTTTATACAAATAAAAGGGACCCCGGATGGGATCCCTTCACAATATATTAATATTGTTTATTTTCTCTTTTTTGGCCTTGACCTTGACCGCCTCTGCCAGCTGGTTTTCTGCCGCGTTTTTGACCATAGTCTTTGCGGTTGCTAGGTGCTGATCCTCTTCCGCTGCGTCCGCCGCCTCGGTTTCCTGAGTATCCGCCTCTATCCTTTTTGCTGAATGCAGGTGCTTCATCTGTTAACTTGATCGGCGTTTGATCCGGTTCTTTTGCCATAACCTTAATAACAGCAGCAAGCAGGTCTGTTGCATCATGCTTACTTAATAAATCCTCAGCGGTAGCTATATATAGAGAAAAATCTTCGCCTTCTACTGCAGAAAGAATTTTATCCATAACCGCTTTTTGCTGGCCTTCGATAGCTTCACTTAGGGTTGGCGGCTTCATTTTGTCCATTTTTTTCTTAGTTGTATTTTCAATAGCATTCAACTGAGATCTTTCTCGGTATGTTACAAAAGAAACAGCTTCCCCAGTTTTACCGGCACGGCCTGTTCTTCCGATTCGGTGAACATAGCTCTCTGGGTCTTGAGGAATATCAAAGTTGTATACGTGAGTAACACCTGAGATATCAAGTCCGCGGGCTGCAACGTCAGTCGCAACTAGTACGTCTACGTTGCCTTCTTTAAATTTCTTCAATACAGACATACGCTTCGCTTGTGTTAAATCACCATGAATTCCTTCTGCCATGTAGCCTCTTACATTAAGAGCAGATGATAATTCGTCAACACGTCTTTTCGTACGGCCGAATACAATCGCAAGCTCAGGCGTTTGAATATCAAGCAGACGTGTTAAAGTATCGAACTTTTCGTTTTCTTTTAATTCAATATAAGACTGCTTAATTTTTGAAACCGTCATTTCTTTTGCTTGCACTTTAACTACTTTAGGATCGTGCATGAATTTTTCAGCAATTTTACGGATTGGTGCCGGCATTGTAGCTGAGAACAATAAAGTTTGTCTGTTTTCTTCCGGAACCTCTGATAAGATGGATTCAATATCCTCTATGAATCCCATATTCAGCATTTCATCAGCTTCGTCCAGAACAACCGTGTTTACATTCCCTAAACGAAGCGTCTTGCGTTTAATGTGATCTAGAAGTCTTCCTGGAGTACCGACTATAATATGCGGCTTTTTCTTTAAAGCACGGATTTGACGGTCGATATCCTGTCCGCCATAAACAGCCATAACGCGAACACGCTTACCGAAGCCTAGTTTATAAAGTTCTTCAGAAACCTGGATTGCCAGTTCCCTTGTTGGTGCAATAACGATGCCTTGTACGTGCTCTTCATTAATCTCTATTTTTTCCATAAGAGGTATCCCAAATGCTGCAGTTTTACCTGTACCCGTTTGGGCTTGTCCGATAATATCAGATCCCTCGATAGCCAACGGGATCGTTTGTGCTTGAATTGGAGTTGCTTCTTCAAACCCCATTTTTTCGATTGATTTTAAAGTGGACTTATCCAGTCCTAATTCGCTAAACAATGTCAATTTTTTCGTACTCCTTTAGATATTTAAGATTTTTTTAAGATCTTAAGAAAAAGCTTTCTCATCATCGCCCAAAAGAATGGCTGAATTACATAAAAGGCATGTAATTTTTCACTTTTCAGGGGAAATACCATAACAGAAAAACTCGGGAATTTAGCCATTCCTTTAGGCAGGAGCGGCTGCGCTGAAATCTTTTTTGCTTATTAATATTTACGGCAATGCCGAGTTTTTTTATACATGAAAAAGGCCTAAAAGCGTTCATAAAAAGCGGTAAAGCTTCCAATCATATTATAAAGCCGCTCGCAGCGGCGAATAAGACCTTTTTCGCTAGGCCAATTCTAAAGTACTTCACTCTTCCCATCACGGGGAGAATCGAAAAGAAAAATCTCTTTCAAAAGAATAAAAGGCAGTAAATCAAATTCATAAACACCCCCAAAAGAGGCATTTATAAACTTCGGATTTTCTTGCCTTAAGAATATGTTAACAGTATAACAAACCCTTTGCAACTAAGGAAATTTTTTGCACTTGGCATATTTCCGGATGTTAACGCATACAAAAAGAAAAGAAAACTTATACCTCTAACTCCCGCAATGCCTTTAGGATTCTGTTAAAAATTTATATATTTCTTCAAACAGCCTATTTTTTTGTTTACAATGGCATATTAAATGCTTAGATTCATCCATCCATAACAAGCTTTTCTTATTAGAAGGAATAGAATGGAAAATATATTCAGCACTTCTAGGAGGAACGATCCCATCCAGACCCCCTTGAGCAATTAAGGCAGGAATTTTAATTTCATTAAAAATAGTTCGATGCGCTTTTACAAGTGTCCTGAATTGCCATACAGCAGAGATAGGTGTTTTAGTAATTTTCGTTTTATACCTTATATATAGCTCATGATCTTTTAACCGGCCTCTTAAAGCAGCTTTAACCAGATCCAGACTATCTGCTGCTATCTGCTTAGGATTGACATATAATGCTGCAGCACTCAGTAAAATCAGCTTTGATACTTCGTACTTTGCAGCCAAGTAGCAGGCTATGATTCCACCCATAGAAAAGCCGATTACATAAACTTCCTCACATTCACTTAAAAGCTGCATGAGCGCGTCTTCAGCCGTTTTTATCCATTCTGAATGTTTGATCCCTTTCAGTGTGGCTCCTTCACCATGTCCAGGAAGAAGCGGAACTGAAATCTTCCAGGCTGTCTTTTGTTGTAAATAAGCGGAAAGTGGTTCTACTTCAAAGGGTGAACCAGTAAAACCATGTAATAAAAGGCAGCCGGTTTTTCTATCACCAGCAATCATACTATCACCAGCCGGGTTCAATTTTATACATTATACCCGGGTAGCGGCAGTTATAATCAGGGCTTTGATTAAAGAAATAAGGAGATGGCCACACAAGGCCATCTCCTTATTTCTTACTTCGCATATGGATTTTTATAGCCTTCTTTTAGTTTGGCAATGGTTTCCTTCAGACGTTTGCCTTTCGTTTCCTGCCTTTTCGCTGAAACAATCCAGTCAATGTAAGACTGCCGGTAAGAAGGAGCGAGACCTTCAAATAGATCTTTTGCCTCCTTGTCAGATTCCAAAAGTTCCAGCAATTCTTGCGGGGGATCGTGCCTCTCATCCGCACTTCTCAGAACCGGAGCACTGGTACTCGTCATCACAGATTTTCTTCTAGCCGTACTTGTATCTTCAGATATCGGCCTGAAGCGGATGGCAGACCAATCGTCGTCTACAGCAATAGAAGCGACCCCTTCATACCCTTTTTTCTTCAGAACATCCCAGCCCTGATCACGAGATAGATCCTCGTATAATTTAGAGCTTTTTTTAGGATGAGACACCCAAAATAGCGCGCCAGCTTCCAGGCTGTTCAGCCCCTCGTCCATCCACAGATCAAGTTCAGCTGTGTTTCTGGCAAACATCTGGACAAACGTATACTTCCTGCCTTTTTCCGGCCTTAAATGAACCATTGTTCCCGGCATGATTTCAATATCTTCATCCGAAATATACTGCTCCGGTGAGTTTAGAACAAGCAGGGACATCCCTTGTTTAACCTGAAGCTTTTTTAAAATATCCCTCAGCATGGAACCGATCCTTTCAAAGATAAAATATTATTTACTCTGCAATGACTGTACCACGTGTTCAAGCTGCATGCCTCTGGATGCTTTAAAGAGAATTAAATCATTTGAGGAGACCGTCTTTTTTAAGTCTTCTATAAGCTCTGATTTGTTGTCATAGGCAGATACATGTTCTTCACTAAATTTCTGTTTAGCACCTTCAGCTATAAATTTCCCAAGCGGACCATATGTGTATACTTTGGAAATGGAAGCCGGGTCTATTAATTCTCCGATCTTATAATGAAAATCTTCCTCCTCCGGCCCCAGTTCAAGCATATCCCCCAGTACTAAGTATTTATGGTCAAATCCGGAAATTCCCGCTGTAAGTTCGATAGCCGCTTTCATGGAAGTAGGGCTGGCATTATAGGCATCATTAATAATAGTTTCCCCTTTTATTCCTTTTACCATTTCCATTCTCATAGCAGTAAGCTCGAGATTTTTTAGTCCTTCCTGTATTTTCGGGACAGGGACTCCCAGTTCCATAGCAGCTGAAATCGCAGCTAAGCTGTTCAGCACATTATGCGTACCAAGAACAGGAATAGTAAAGACTGTATCTTTTACTGTATTTATCTCAAACCTGGTTTCTGTTTGGCCAGCTTCAATGCTAATCGGAAACAAATCATTTGACTCAACTCTTCCAAAAGAGCAGCATGAAAAGCCTTGTGGATCTTTTAGGCGGCTTGAGAGCAACGGCTCATCTCCATGATATATAAGAATTCCATTTTCTTTTAGCCCATCTAATATTTCCAGCTTTGCTTCTGCAATTCCCTCTCTGGAACCTAGATCCAAAAGATGGGATTCCCCAATATTAGTAATGATTGCAATATCCGGACGAGCCAGTTCTGAAAGAAACGTAATTTCTCCCCTGCTGCTCATCCCCATTTCAAGAACAGCCGCTTCTGTATCTGGTGCCATAGAAAGAATTGTTAAAGGCAGTCCAAGGTGATTATTATAATTTCCCGATGTTTTGTGAACTTTAAAAACAGTGCCCAAAATAGCCGCGGTCATATCCTTAGTGGTTGTTTTACCATTGCTGCCTGTTATTCCAATCACTTTCATATTAAGCTCATTACGATAGCTTTTTGCTAGCGTTTGAAGAGCGGTCAGTGTATCTTCAACCACAATAATCGGTAAATGATCCGGCGGATTTGGAACATCCTTTTCCCAAAATGCAGCGGAAGCTCCATCCTGTATAGCCTGCTCAACAAAGTCATGTCCATCTTGCCGCTCCCCTTTAAAAGGAACAAACAAATTGCCTTTACCAATTTTTCTAGAGTCGATTGTAACCCCCTGTATTTCTGTATTCCCCAAAAATGCAGGTTCGTTTAATCCATTTACTATTCTATGAATGTCTAATAATGTTTTCTTAATCATGAAATCCTCCTGAAAATCCTGTCATTATTCTTCCAAATCATATAAGAAAAACAGGCAGAAGCCGGACGCCTGAGGGCTATCGCTTCTGCCTAAAGTATTACCTTAGCCTTCCTACATTAGAAAGTGTATTTGATTTTTTGTTTTTCTTCATGCCGTTCAACCGCGTATTTAACTAACTTCTCAATAAGCTCTGGGTATTCAACTCCAGTATGCTTCCACAGAAGCGGAAACATACTGAACGGAGTAAAGCCTGGCATTGTGTTTACTTCGTTAATATAAATGTCTCCATCTTCAGTCAAAAAGAAATCGGCACGCACAAGCCCTGAGCAATCCAGCGCTTTAAAAGCAGCGATCGCCTGTTCCTTCAACGAGTTGTAGATTTCTTCATTCAGCTCAGCTGGTATAATCATAGCCGTGTCGCCATCTTCATACTTAGCTTTGTAATCGTAGAAATCAGTTTTAGGAACAATTTCACCTGCCACAGAGCAATGTGGTTCATCATTTCCTAAGACACCAAGTTCTATTTCTCTTGCCTTCACGCCTTGCTCAATAATTATTTTTCTATCAAACTGGAAGGCTTCAGCAAATGCAGTTTCCAATTCTTCTCTGGATACACATTTGCTTATTCCAACACTAGAACCCAGGTTTGCGGGTTTCACAAAGCACGGGTACCCTATTTCTGATTCAACATTTTCGTAAGCAGCTTGGCGGTTTTTTTCCCATTCGGAACGGATAAACCACACATAACCTACCTGTGGCAGTCCGGCTTGAGCAAAGATATTTTTCATGATGACCTTATCCATTCCTGCGGATGATGCCAGAACGCCGTTTCCAACATAAGGAAGATTCAGTAGTTCAAGCATCCCCTGCACGGTACCATCTTCACCATTAGGTCCATGAAGAAGGGGGAAAATCACGTCAAAACCTTTATGATCTTCTGAGTCCCTGAGGGTAAGAGCTGTATCCATAGAAACCTGGCCTTTTTCAGCTTTGAATTCCAGTTCTTTAATCGTCTCAGCAGGTGCTGTCAATTGCGGACCATTAATCCACTCGCCTTGTTCAGATATGTAAATCGGGTGGATATCAAATTTATTTAAATCCAATGCCTTAATGACAGCCATAGCTGTTTGCATGGATACTTTATGTTCAGCGGATTTACCCCCGTAAAGCAGGCCCAGTTTAGTTTTCATTCTAAATACCTCCAATTATCTTTCAACAGACTCTATTGTAACATGTTCTCAATCAAACGAAAAAAGTTACCCATCTTTCTTATTACCTTTATTTATAATTCAATAACATCGTTTTTTCTAATGATTTTTGTTTCCTTTTTTTACATCATATGAAAAAGAAAGCCCGGGTGGTGCATGAGGCATTCTTATTTCATCATGACTTAAAAGCCGCCCTATAGAAGGCAGCTTCAGGATGACTTAATTGTATTTCATTAGGGCTGCTGCCATTTCCAGCATCGCCTTGCTTAGTTAATATGCCGAGGGTTCGAGCTTGAGAGCGTTCCGCGCTACTTGTTAACTTAATTAGAACCCACTAAAGAATCTTAATGAGGGGAAACGAATCGTAAGCCAATGACTCCAATAATAATCAAGCATAAAAACAGTATCCGCCGCGGCGCTTTCGATTCCTTAAAAATTATCATGCCTATTACCACACTGCCGGCGGCACCTATTCCTGTCCATACTGCATATCCAGTCCCCAGCGGAATCGTTAAAAGAGCTATCGATAAAAAATAAAAGCTGAATAAAGCGGATACTAGAGTTAACAAACTGTAAAAAGCACTCTTAAAACCATTGGAAAGCTTCATAAATACAACAAAGCCTATTTCACCTAACCCAGCGATAAGCAAGTAAATCCAGCTCATAATTTTTCACCTTTTTCTTCTGAAACATCGGTAGTAGTCATTTTAAGTCCGATAATTCCACTTAACAACACGATCAGAAAAACAACCTTTAGGAAACTAAGTGTTTCTCCTAGAAATATGCCGGCAATAACAGTCCCTGCAGCTCCAATTCCGGTAAACACTGCATAGGCAGTTCCAATCGGAATGGCAGTAATTGATTTTGAAAATAAATAAAAACTTATAACCATAAAAAGAACCGTTATGATGCTGGGCACTGCCTCTGTAAACCCATAAGAGTACTTTAAGCCGAATGCCCAAATAATTTCAGTCAATCCAGCAATCAATAGATAAATCCAAGCCAACCTATTTGCCCCCCTTCTTTCCTGAGGGAAGCCTAAAAGGACCCTCATCTTTAAAATGCTCTCTTAATTGATGAATTAAATAATAAGGCTGTTTTCGTAAACTTGGTTGCTATCATCCAAACAAATTGAGTGGTTGATTGCAGCGAAAGGATGCTCGGTTTCCGCGGGACGGGCGGTGAGCCTCCTCGTCGCTTAAGCGACTGTGGGGTCTCACCTGTCCCGCTTCTCCCGCAGGAGTCTCGCACCTGCAGCGAAGATCGACTCTTTATAAACCATTTTGGAATCACAATACCAGTTAAAAGCAACAATCTTTTAGAAAACAGCAAATAATAAAAAATGACGGCCAAAAAGATATTAGCCAGTCCCTTCTCCAAACAAACTTTAGTCTGAAGATTATCAAATATTAACTGCTGCGTCCTCTATTTTCGAAAAAATCTTCTACTATATTGGTTTACCTCTATCAAAAAGAGATAAAAATAAAGAAATCTGCTTGGGCGATTTAGCTATCCTCAATTAAATTGCCCTTATTCAAAAGACTAAGGATACATAAACATTATTGCTCTAGACCCACCAGGATTCGTTTGTTACTATTTTATATCGAGGTGAAAAATTTGGGAGCCAGAGAATCTATTGCAAAAAAAGTAGCTTGGATAAGCGTCTGGAGTAATATCATCCTAACACTGGGTAAAATTATTGTGGGCTTATATGCCAATTCTGATGCCGTATTTGCAGATGGAATACACTCAGCAGCGGATGTGTTTGCTTCAGTCATTGTCTTACTCGTCATAAAAATAGCAAATAAACCTGCAGACGAAGACCATCCATATGGTCATGGTAAGGCAGAAGTAATCGTATCAGGTGTAGTAGGGATCGTCTTATTATTAGTTTCCCTGTACATAGCTTATGAATCGATAGTTGGGTTCTTCCATCCAATCGAAACCCCAAATCTCATTGCAGTGTGGGTTGCTTTATTCTCATACGTTTCCAAAGAACTGTTATACAGGTACTCCATGCGTGTTTCCAAACAGCATAACAGCAAGGCAATTGAAGCAATTGCCTTTGACCACAAAGCTGATATTGTAGCATCCATAGCGGCAGCAGCCGGTGTATTCCTGTCTATCCTTGGAGGGAAATTCGATATCCCCATTCTGCTGTACGGAGATAAAATCGCCAGCGTATTTGTAGCCTTCTTAATTTATAAGATTGCAAAAGAAATGCTGAGAGAAGCCTTTCATATCCTGCTCGAAAGAAGTGTAGAGCCCGCTCTTCTGCAGGAATATACAGATTTAATCTGGAACTATACAGACGTCCGCAGAATTGATAAAATCCGGGCCCGGGAACATGGCCATTATATTCTAGTCGACCTGCGAATTTCCATAGACCATGACAAAACCATTAAACAGGGCCACGACCTTACAAGAGAAATCCGAAACGCCCTAATCAACAAATACGACAACATTGACGAAGTCCTTATCCACCTGAACCCCTACTATCCGGAGGATAAATAGAAAAGCGGAGAACGGTCCTGAACGTAGTGAAGGAGACACCCGACAAGCATAAGGCGAGCAGGCCGTGGGAAGCGCTCTTCTTCCCATGGACTGATTGACTTATGACTCGAGGGAGTCAGTTCGGAGCTGGACAACACGAAAAGCGGAGAACGGTGCCCGCCACTACAGACCTAATTTACATTGAATGTTTCACCTGTCTAATGACAATTCAGACAATAATAATGGCGGGCAGAC
>NZ_JAFBFI010000027.1 GCF_016909175.1 Peribacillus deserti | reverse complement strand
ACTTCCGAAAGGCATAAGAAAAGCGGCAGCAAAAGGCCGTTCTTGCCTTTTGAAGGCGATTGGCTTATGACCGAGGAAGTCAGTTCGGAGCTA
This sequence comes from Peribacillus deserti, assembly GCF_016909175.1. Lineage (GTDB taxonomy): Bacteria > Bacillota > Bacilli > Bacillales > DSM-1321 > Paraperibacillus > Paraperibacillus deserti. The sequence continues at coordinate 31,351 of NZ_JAFBFI010000027.1, read as the reverse complement.
GACGCTGCCAAAAGCGGAGAACGGTCCGAAGCGCAGCGGAGGAGACTTCCGAAAGGCATAAGAAAAGCGGCAGCAAAAGGCCGTTCTTGCCTTTTGAAGGCGATTGGCTTATGACCGAGGAAGTCAGTTCGGAGCTAGATGATACCAAAAGTGCAGAACGGTGCTTTTCAAAGAAGAGGTGTTTTAAACACTATGTTGAAGGATTTATATATTTGCAAATTACATTATAGAAAAGCAGACATCCGACAAGCATAAGGCGAGCAGGCATTGTGAAGCGGTTTTCTTCACAAGGACTGATTGACTTATGACTCGAGGGTGTCAGTTCGGAGCTAGATTTAACCGAAAGGTGCTTTTTAAAGCAACTTATCTATTCACCATGTATTCTTATCAAAATAAGTCAGTTCGGAACCAGACATAGCCAAAAGCAGATCAAGGTGCATTTTTAATCGCAAGGTACATTTATACAAAAGAAGACTTCTGAAAGCATAATTATGCCTTTTGAACCGTTTGGCTATGAAAGATAAAGTCTATTCGGAGCTGGAACGCCGCCTTTCAAAACTATTGATAGCTGCCTTTCGATAAAGAAGACTTGCTGATTGACGAGCATTAGCGAAGACAAAAAGCTTAGTCACACTTATGCGTTAGCAAGGCATAATAACGTCGTCGCAGGGCGTGTACATCCTTTCGAAGGTTATGATATAACTCGGGAGCTCGGGTTTAATAAAAATGTTAACACTTTACATCCCAATAAATGGGGGATGAGCATATGTAGAAGTCTGGACAGGGTGTCAGTCATGAACCAGCCATAAATACGAGAAGGAAAACGATGCTGTTAGCAGGATGCGTAGAAGGGTAAAAATAAAACATAAACTGCCTTTTTAATTGCAATTCTATAAATATAGACGATGAACCATAGTGACAGGTTTCATAAATCTGGAGGAAAAATGAAAATTAGAGAAATAATTGTTGTTGAAGGAAAAGATGATACAGTGGCTATTAATCGGGCGGTTATTGCTGATACGATCGAAACCAATGGTTCTGCGGTCAGCCAGTCCGTTATAGACCAGATTAAGCTTGCTCAAGCTACTCGGGGTGTGATTATTTTCACCGACCCGGATTTTCCAGGAGAAAAAATCCGTCATACAATCACTGCTCAGGTGCCCGACTGTAAACATGCATTTCTGTCAAAGGAGAAAGCCCGCCCTAAAAATGGAAAAGGCATAGGTGTCGAGCATGCCAGCCCTGACTCTATAAGAGAAGCATTGAAGGAAGCCCATTTAATGACTGAACACACTCATTCTGAAATCAGCCAGCAGGACTTGCTGGAGGCAGGATTGATTGGAGGAAGCGGTGCTCGGGAACGCAGGGAAAAGTTAGGTCTTCTCCTTAAAATAGGCTATACCAATGGAAAGCAGCTTTCTAAGAGGCTGCAGATGTTCCAGATAGCAAGAGATGTGTTTATACAGGCCATCATGCAGATCAAACAGGAGGAAGAAAATGAATAAAGATATCGCGACTCCCATAAGAACCAAGACGATACTCGAAAAGCATGGCTTTTCATTCAAAAAAAGCCTGGGTCAAAACTTTCTTATAGATACAAATATTCTTAATCGAATTGTTGACTTTGCTGAGTTAACAGCTGAAAGCGGAGCGATTGAAATAGGGCCAGGCATTGGAGCTTTGACAGAGCAGCTGGCAAGAAGAAGTAAAAAGGTGGTCGCTTTTGAAATTGATCAGCGTCTTCTTCCTATATTAAATGATACTTTACACCCATATGACAACGTCAAAATAATTCATCAAGATGTATTAAAAGCCGATTTATCCGAAGCTATACAAAGTGATTTTGAAGCATTTAAGGATTTAATGGTAGTGGCCAACCTTCCATATTATGTAACAACTCCGATTATTATGAAATTTCTCGAAGAGCGGCTTCCGGTAAGGGGAATTGTAGTAATGCTGCAAAAAGAGGTAGCTGATCGTATTTCTGCTAAGCCTGGAACAAAAGAATATGGTTCTCTCTCCATTGCCATTCAATACTATACTAAGGCTGAGACCGTAATGATTGTACCTAAGACTGTATTTGTTCCGCAGCCAAATGTCGACTCTGCCGTAATCCGTTTAACGATGAGGACTGAACCAGCCGTTCAGGTAAAGGATGAAAACTTCTTCTTTACCGTAACGAGAGCAAGTTTTGCTCAAAGAAGAAAAACCATTCTAAATAACTTAGTTAACCAGCTACCAGACGGAAAAGAGAAGAAGGATCAGATACTAGAAGCTCTTTCAGAGTCAGGCGTTGATCCTGGCAGACGAGGAGAGACTTTATCGATTCCGGAATTCGGAAAACTCAGCGATAGTCTGTTTGCTTACTTTCAATAACTATACGTAACTAAGGAACCCGCTGGATTTGCGGGTTTTTTAGTGTTTCCATTTAAGTGTTTTCACCAATTATTCTTTTCCCGCATAGCCTATCAAGGAGCATTGCAAAGCTTTAACAGATCAGACTGTAATGATGCGAAAGAAAAGGTCAGTTTCCCTAACCATGAGGTGAGGAGTATGAGTATAAAAATAAATGATATTGTCGCCCGAATATCTTTTAACTGTGATATTTTATTTCGGGTAATTGACTTTAAGGAAGAGAGTGGAGGGCTTCAAGCTGTCCTATATGGAGAGGATGTTAGACTGATTGCAGATGCTCCTTTTCATGACTTAAAGCTGATGAATGTACAAGAGCAAAGTTTTAGAAGAAAACAGGAAGAGGCCCTTCTAGAGAAATCCTTTTTACTGTTTTCCCAGGACTATGAATTGCTTAAAATGAGAAGAGATTATGATGCTACCGGTGGGTACAGGCATAACGGAGATTATTTTCAGATTCCCGGAAGAGTTCTTCATATAGATGGGGATCCAACCTATTTGAAAAAATGTATGGATCTATATGAAAAGGTGGGAATACCAGTACAGGGTATTTATTGCAATGAAAAGGAAATGCCTCAAAAGATTATTCCAATGTTAGAACTTTATCGTCCGGATATATTAGTCATTACTGGCCATGATTCTTACTCTAAAGCTAAAGGTAAGAAGAATGATTTAAATGCTTACCGGCACTCCAGACATTTTGTTCAAACAGTAAGGGAAGCAAGAAGGAAAATCCCTCACCTGGATCAGCTCGTGATTTTTGCGGGAGCCTGTCAATCTCATTTTGAATCTCTTATACAGGCAGGTGCTAATTTTGCAAGTTCCCCTTCAAGGGTGAACATCCACGCGCTTGATCCTGTTTATATTGTAGCTAAGATCAGCTTCACTCCTTTTATGGATCGAATCAATGTGTGGGATGTATTAAAAAATACATTAACAGGAGAGAAAGGGTTAGGAGGCATTGAAACAAAAGGAGTGCTTCGTACGGGTCTGCCCTTTAACCCTGTTCAGCAGAATGAAGAATAGCTGCAAGCCGAGTGTATTTAGCGGCTTGTTTTTTATATAACCTTTTTTATTCGACAATATCTGATAGCTATCATGTAAGAGAAATTAAGAAAATATAAGTTTTTTTAAATTAAATACATATTTTTCGACAAATAGGGTAGAGTAAAAATGTAGTTTTTTGCAATTATGGTTTATAAGAAAATCATTGACAAACAAATTTAAGAATTGATATAATTTATATTTTTGTTTGACTGAAGGTTATGATTTGTGATATACTACACTTAGTGAGGTGGACCTGAATGCCAAAAACTTTAGCTGATATTAAAATTGCCCTCGACTCAAATCTTGGGAAAAGGCTTCTTTTAAAAGCGAACGGTGGAAGAAGAAAAACAGTCGAGCGGTTAGGAACATTAGCAGAGACGTATCCTTCTGTTTTTGTTATTGAGCTTGATCAGGATGAAAATGCATTTGAAAGAGTCTCCTATAGTTATGCGGATGTTCTAACAGAAACTGTACAATTAACCTTCTTTGATGAAACAGCAGGAAGCGTGGCTTTAAGCGGGCAGTAAACGAAAATTGTTTACTGCTTTTTTATTTGCCTAAAAACGATGCAGAGGGCCGTTTCAGTTTATTTCTAATAATACCCTCTTATGTTTTAGATGACCCTGCTTAAACTATGGATGTCGCAGTATGAAAAGGAGTTGTTCCAAATGGGCAGAAGAGGCGGAATGATGTCTGAATCATTTAAGGAAGAACTGGCTAAAGATCTTGGATTTTATGATGTTGTCCAAAAGGAAGGCTGGGGCGGCATTAGAGCAAAGGATGCTGGAAACATGGTAAAGCGTGCAGTAGAACTAGCTCAGCAGCAAATGCTTAACCGTTCTTAAGGAACGCCGAGACCATTAACAAAAACCCATACTGCGGCACAAGAACCCGGCCTATCAGCTTTAGCTGCGGCCGGGCTTTTTCATGGGGAAAAAGTGATTGCATTCAGGGTTCCATTGGTAAAAACCACAATATAATTGAACTGCTATTTGAATGCCCTTGAAAAAAGCTTTAGAATAAGCTTAAATATGATAAAATGGACAAGAATTTTTAAGAGACGTAAAGTAGGTGAAAAAGATGAAACTTATGGAGAAAGCACCTGCTAAAATAAATTTGGCTTTGGATGTGCTTTATAAGCGTCCTGACGGATATCATGAAGTAGAAATGGTGATGACTACGGTTGATTTGGCTGACAGGATAGAGCTGAGTGATTTATCGAGTAATGAGATTCGTATTATTTCACATAATCGGTTTGTTCCTGATGATAATCGGAATCTAGCTTATCAGGCAGCAGCCCTTTTAAAAGAGAGATATAATGTCCGGACTGGAGTTAGTATAGCAATTGAAAAAAATATTCCTGTTGCTGCAGGACTCGCAGGCGGGAGCAGTGATGCAGCGGCGGCACTAAGAGGGCTTAATAGGCTTTGGAAGCTCGGCTTAAGCCTGGATGAGCTTGCAGAGCTTGGTGCGGAGATTGGCTCTGATGTTCCTTTTTGTGTTTACGGCGGAACGGCTCTTGCTGCAGGCAGAGGGGAAAAAATTAAACATCTGCCAGTACCACCAAAATGCTGGATAATTTTAGCTAAGCCTACTATTGGTGTGTCTACAGCTGATGTATATAGAAAACTGAATGTTGCAGATGCTGATCATCCTAATATAGAGGAAATGATTTCAGCGCTTGATCAGTCCGATTACCGAAAAGTATGCTCTAACCTTAAAAACGTATTAGAGCAAGTCACGCTGCACACAAATCCTGAAGTGGCACTTATAAAGGATCAGATGAAGAGATTTGGGGCGGACGCGGTCTTAATGAGCGGAAGCGGGCCAACTGTATTTGGCCTGGTGGAACACGAATCCCGGGTTCAGCGGATTTACAACGGGTTAAGGGGCTTTTGTGATCAAGTGTATACAGTCCGGATTCTCGGTGAGCGAAACAAGCTTGAATAAATCCGTACATTAATGTTATATTAATTAAAAATATTCGGTTTTTAAAACGAGGTGCCGCTATTGAAATTTCGCCGGAGCGAAAGACTTGTTGATATGACACATTATTTGCTCGACCACCCATTCCAGCTTGTGCCCTTAACTTTTTTTGCCGATCGGTATGGTTCTGCTAAATCATCCATTAGTGAAGATTTAACGATTATTAAAGAGACCTTTGAACATCGCGGAATCGGGAGATTGGTTACTGTGCCCGGAGCTGCGGGAGGAGTCAAATATATTGTTAACAGCCACAGAGATGAAGCGCATGCATTTATTAATGAAATGTGTGAATCAATAGCAAATCCTGACCGCCTCTTACCTGGCGGATACTTGTTTATGACAGATATCTTAGGAGATCCCCAGGTCTTAAAGAAAGTAGGGCGGTTAATTGCTTCAGCATACTCAGATAAATCGATCGATGTAGTGATGACTGTCGCCACAAAAGGAATTCCCATTGCTTATGCAGCAGCCAGCTACTTGAATGTGCCAGTAGTTATTGTCAGAAGTGACAGCAAAGTTACAGAAGGATCCACTGTCAGCATTAACTATGTTTCGGGTTCGTCCAAACGGATTCAGACAATGGGTCTCTCCAAACGAAGCCTTGCTCAAGGATCAAGAGTTCTCATTGTGGATGACTTTATGAAGGCGGGGGGTACCATTAACGGTATGGTAAGCCTTTTAGAGGAATTCAATGCGGCTGTAGCAGGTATATCTGTGCTTGTTGAATCAGAGAATGCTGAGGGCAGGCTTGTGAATGATTATTTATCTTTAGTAAAGCTTTCGGATGTGGATGTAAAAGAAAAGAATATTACGGTTAAACCAGGAAATTATTTTGATCGATCATAAGGAGGTTATTGGCTATGAAGGCTGTACATACTACTGAGGCTCCTGCTGCTATTGGACCTTATTCTCAAGGGATTGTTGTTAACAATTTATTTTTCAGTTCAGGGCAGATTCCGTTGACAGCACAAGGAGAACTGCTGCAAGGGGATGTAAAAGAGCAGACTCATCAGGTTTTTAATAATCTTATGGCCGTTCTAAAAGAGGCTGGTGCAAGTCTTGAAACGGTTGTAAAAGCAACGGTTTTCATTAAGGATATGAATGATTTTGCGGAAATAAATGAAGTGTATGGAGAGTATTTTGCCGCTCATAAGCCAGCGCGTTCGTGTGTGGAGGTAGCCAGACTGCCAAAGGATGTACTGATTGAAATTGAAGTTGTAGCGCTCGTGAAATAAAACGGGCGTTTTTTTTGTTCAAGTTGAGTTGTTGTTTACGCTCCAGGATGCTCGCTTTCCGCGGGGCGGGCGTTGAGCCTCCTCGTCGCTTAAGCGACTGTGGGGTCTCACCTTATAGAAAAGCGGAGGACGGTGCTTTTCACGAACTAACTTAATTGAGACAAAATGATATGCTCTCTATTTATGAGGTAGAATCACACTAGAAAAGCAGTCACCTGACAGGCATAAGACAAGCGGCAGCGAAAAGGCGCTTTTTGCCTTTTGATGGCGATTGGCTTATGACCGAAGGTGTCAGTCCGGAACTGGACAATACCCGCTGCTCCCGCAGGAGTCTCGCACCTTCCGCTCCAATGAACTCATTAGATTGGATTCACAATACCATTTAAAAGCAAACAACATTTTATAAAGGCATAACAGTGTGAATAAATTCCAAATCGCAACCGAAAAGACCTAATTTTTCTAAAAATTTTATTTTTTAAGAAGGAATATTACATTTAACGTTGAATTATTAATACAAGCCCAAAAAGCTTGCCCAAATATTTCAAGGTGGTGTAAATAATGGAAGTAACAGACGTAAGATTACGAAGAGTGACTACCGATGGCAGAATGAGAGCTATTGCATCCATTACATTGGACAATGAATTCGTTATTCATGATATCCGTGTAATAGACGGAAACAATGGATTATTCGTTGCAATGCCAAGCAAGCGTACTCCTGATGGAGAATTTCGCGACATTGCACATCCGATTAACTCTTCTACTCGCAGCAAAATCCAGGATGCTGTATTAGCTGAATACCATCGTCTAGGTGAATTGGAAGTTGTGGAACTTGAAGAAGCAGGAGCTTCCTGATCTTAGCAGATAAAAAAGAGTAAATACGCATCAAGAGCCTGCTTCCTAAGTAAGGCTCTTTTATTTTTGATACCCCTTACATTCATGTTAAACCACTTTGTTTAATCCACCGCTCTATTCTCCAGTTAATTGGAAGCATTCCACCTTATATGAAAAATATATGTACTTTTTCTTGTATCCTTGAAAACCACACGCTTTTAAGATATATTCGTAATGGATAAAAAGGTAAACGGAGGCCTGTTATGAATAATCGCTATGCAGTAATTTTGGCTGCCGGCCAGGGTACACGAATGAAATCGAAGCTTTATAAGGTATTACACCCTGTTTGTGGAAAGCCGATGGTGGAGCATGTCGTTGATGAAATATCAAAGCTTGAAATAGAAAGTACCGTAACCGTTATTGGTCATGGAGCTGATTTAGTTAAATCTCAACTGGGAGACAGGAGCAAGTATGTTCTTCAAGAACAGCAGCTTGGAACGGCTCACGCTGTTATGCAGGCGGAAGATCTGCTTGCAGGCAAAGAAGGAACCACGCTGGTAATTTGTGGTGATACACCCTTGATAAGAGCGGAAACAATGGAGCTTCTTGTTGCACAGCATGAACAAAGAAAGGCAAAGGCTTCTATACTTACAGCTTATACGGAGAATCCAGCTGGATACGGACGAATCATCCGGAACAGTGACGGCTTAGTCGAGAAGATTGTTGAACATAAGGATGCAACCAATGAAGAGAGACAAGTAAAAGAGATCAATACAGGTACTTATTGTTTCGATAACAAGGCTTTATTCGAAGCTTTGAAACATGTATCCAATGAAAATGTTCAGGGTGAATACTATTTGCCGGATGTCATCGAAATTCTTAAAAAGAATAATGAGACAGTAACAGCGTACCAGACGGAGGATTTCTCTGAAACGCTTGGAGTGAACGATAGAGTTGCTTTATCTCAAGCGGAAGCCACTATGCGGAAACGTATAAATGAAACACATATGAGAAATGGTGTTACGATTATCGATCCGCTTAATACTTACATTTCAGCAGGGGTGTCAATTGGGCAGGATACCGTTCTCTACCCTGGGACAATTCTTTCCGGTGAAACCAAAATCGGGAATGAATGTGTAATTGGTCCTAATACAGAAATTAAAGATTGTGTGGTTGGGGATAATACAACTATCCGCCAATCGGCCGCATATGAAAGCAGCATCGGCGCTGATGTTAATATCGGTCCATTTGCACACATTCGTCCGAGCTCTGATATAGGTGATGAGGTAAAGATCGGCAATTTTGTTGAAATTAAAAAGGCTGTCTTTGGAAAAGGAAGCAAGGCCTCTCATTTGAGTTATATAGGTGATGCCGAAGTTGGCAGTGATGTAAATATCGGCTGCGGCTCAATTACTGTTAATTATGATGGAAAAAATAAATACCTGACTAAAATTGAAGATGGTGTCTTTATTGGCTGTAATTCAAATCTGGTAGCGCCCGTTACTATCGGAAAAGGGGCATATGTTGCAGCAGGTTCAACTATAACCGAAGATGTTCCAGGTGAAGCATTATCCGTCGCCCGTGCACGCCAGGTCAATAAGGAAAATTACGTTCAGCATTTAAAATTTAACAAATAACCACTGGAGGTTCAGCATGTCTAATCAGTACCTTGATCCAAAAATGAAAGTTTTTACTCTCAATTCCAATCAGGGATTGGCAAAGGAAATTGCCAAATTTATAGGTGTGGAACTTGGGAAATGCTCAGTTACTCGCTTCAGTGACGGGGAAATTCAAATTAACATTGAAGAAAGTATCCGGGGATGCGATGTATTCGTCATCCAATCTACAAGTGCACCTGTAAACGAGCATTTAATGGAGCTGCTGATCATGATCGACGCTTTAAGACGTGCTTCAGCAAAAACCATAAATATTGTGATGCCATACTATGGGTATGCCCGCCAGGACCGTAAAGCACGTGCACGTGAGCCCATCACTGCTAAATTAGTAGCTAACCTTCTGGAAACTGCAGGTGCTAACCGGGTTATTACCCTTGATCTGCATGCTCCTCAAATCCAAGGGTTCTTTGATATACTTATTGACCACTTAATGGGTGTTCCTATACTTGCTGAATATTTTAGGACAAAGGACCTCAATGATATCGTTATTGTGTCTCCGGACCATGGAGGGGTTACCCGTGCTAGAAAAATGGCGGACCGCTTAAAAGCGCCAATTGCCATTATTGATAAACGCCGTCCAAGGCCGAATGTGGCAGAAGTGATGAATATTGTCGGGAATATCGAAGGCAAAACAGCGATTTTGATTGATGATATTATTGATACTGCCGGTACCATCACCTTAGCGGCTAATGCCCTGGTAGAAAATGGAGCATCTGAAGTATATGCATGCTGTACTCATCCAGTTTTATCCGGACCAGCCATTGATCGAATTAACAATTCAAAGATTAAAGAACTTGTTGTAACGAATTCTATTGTGCTGGCTGAAGAGAAAAAAATAGACAAAATTGTTGAACTTTCCGTAGCTCCATTAATCGGTGAAGCGATCATCCGTGTCCATGAAGAGCAATCTGTGAGCACTCTGTTTGATTAATATATTCCTTAAAAGGCTTGCCATCCACGGCAGGCCTTTTTTAGATGTTATCCTGGTCAACGGTGTCAAAAAAATCTTTATACGTTTAGATATATCATTTGAAGGGAATTTTGAAGGTATGTGCAATTATCATGTGAATAGGAAGGTGAAGGTTTATGAGCAGTACATTAACTGCAAAAGAACGTAAGCAGCATCGCAATTCCTTTTTAACAGGTCTTAGAAGTGAAGGGTATATTCCTGCAGTTGTATATGGCAGAAAAAAAGAAAGTAAATCAATCGTAGTAAACAACGGTGATTTAATGAAAACGATAAAAGAGGTAGGACGAAACGGAATCATTTCGCTGGATGTAGATGGTAATACACAAGAGGTAATGCTTACAGATTATCAATTTGATCCGATTAAAAATGAGGTTTTGCATGCAGACTTTCTCTACATAGATATGTCAGCAGATATAAGTGCTCAGGTTCGCGTTTCCCTGACAGGAACACCACAGGGAGTCAAGGATGGCGGGGTATTACAGCAGTCTTTGCATGACCTGGCGATTACCGCTAAGCCAGATGAAATTCCGGAGGCTATCGAAGCCGATGTAACAAATCTCCAAGTAAATGAAACTCTGTATGTCAGCGACATTAAGAAAAATTACTCTACTATTACGATTAATCATGACGATGAAGAGGTGCTGGCAAGCATACTTGCTCCTAGACAAGAGGAGGAAATCAGTACGGGTGAACAGCAGGGCGGGGGCATACCCGTAAATGAAGAAGGAAGAGAAACGGAAGCATAGCATCTCCAGAGTCCAAGGCTGAATAAAGCAGAAATATATTAAATAAGCTATAATAGACGTAACCTGTAGGGTTGCGTCTTTTTCATGATAGAAATTTATGAGTGATCCATATATTAGCAAAGTTTTTATTGGAGTGTTGAGAATGAAAGTAATAATTGGTTTGGGAAACCCCGGTAAACAATTTGACGGGACCAGGCATAATATAGGGTTTGAAGTCATTGATGAACTTTCAAGCAAGTGGGGAATCCCGCTCAACCAGGCAAAACATAAGGGTATTTACGGGACGGGCCTCGTAAAGGGTGAAAAAGTTCTCCTGCTGAAGCCATTAACTTATATGAACCTTTCTGGAGAATCCATATCTGCTGTGTTAAACTTTTATAAATTGACCAGTCAAGATATGGTGGTTATTTATGATGATTTGGATTTGCCTCCCGGGAAAATCAGGCTGCGCCAAAAAGGGAGTGCAGGGGGCCATAATGGAATCAAATCTACGATTGCCCATCTAGGTACCCAGGAATTTAATAGAATCCGCGTCGGAATAGGCCGCCCAACTGACGGAAGAAGCGTTCCGGACTTTGTGTTAAACCGCTTTATAAAAGAAGAACGAGATCTTATGAGCAAAGTCGTTGATATTTGTGCGGAAGCTTGCGAAAATTGGTTAGAGAACGATTTTTTAAAGGTAATGAATAAATTCAATGGTTAATATACTAAACCATATTACCTGATTAGAATGCTTTTTTCGGCAAGCATGAATAAATACCCCCTGCCACGGTTCATACTACAAAGTAGATTACCTAATCAGGGGGATAAAATATGGCCTATCACTATCAATGCAGGCATTGTGGAACTGCCCTGGGCACGATTGATGAACCTCTAATGTCCGCAGAGCAATTAGGGTTTCATGCCCTTACAAATCAAGAACGGCAGGAAATGATCAGTTTCAGTGAAGCAGGAGATTATCATATCTATGCCATTTGTGAAGACTGCCAGGAGGCCCTGGAACGAAACCCGGATCTGCATCAAAATGACTATTTAATTCAATAGGTAAAAGGCTTTGGAAGAACTCCAAAGCATTTTTCTGTTTGCCTGAAATATAAAAAAAGCCCTGATAAATGGGTACATGGAATAACAAAGAAAGGGGGACGTGAAGTGAATGATTTACAGCGTGCATTGTCAAAAAATGATGATGTAGAGTCCGTTTTAAATGGTTTAAAAGAAGGTCTGCGTGAGCAGATGGTGGCAGGAATGTCCGGTTCTTCAAGATCTATGTTTATTTCTTCTATTCACTTAGAGACCGGTAAACCTGCACTTATCATAACCCACAACTTACTGCAGGCACAGAAGCTTTATGATGATCTAACTTCACTTATGCCGGAAGAAGCCATTTTCTTATATCCGGCAAATGAATTGATTGCAGCTGAACTGAGCGTTGCCAGTCCGGAATTAAAAGCCCAAAGAATAGAAGTGCTCAATCATTGGACACAGAATAACAATGGAATTGTTATTGCTCCCATGGCCGGTATCCGCAAACTTCTTCCGCCTAAAGAAATATGGAGGCAATATCAGCTGACCCTAAATTTAGGTGATGATATAAACCTTGAAGAAACCCTTTCCTGGCTCGTATCAATGGGTTATGAAAGAGTAGAAATGGTTTCAGCTCCAGGGGAATTTTCCCTGCGCGGCGGAATTTTGGACATATATCCGCTGACTGAATCGAATCCTATAAGGATCGAACTTTTTGATACGGAAGTAGATTCGATTAGAGCTTTTTCAATAGAAAATCAGCGTTCTATAGAAAAGCTGTCCTCTTTATCTATCGGTCCTACCACCGAGGCGTTAATAGAAGGCAAATCTCTGGACAGACTGATTGAAAAGCTTGAGGCGGGATTAAGCAAAAGCTTAAAAAAATTGAAAGATGAAAAGGCAAAAGAGCGGATGGTTCAGCATATTGGGCACGAGCTGGAGCTTTTGAAAAATGAAAGTCTGCCGGACCATCTTTTTAAATATTTAAGCTTAGCATATGAACATCCAGCTAGTTTGCTAGATTACATCCCGGATAATGGAGTCATATTCCTTGATGAAATAACCAGAATTCATGAAATCAATGAAAGTTTAGAGAAGGAAGAAGCGGAATGGTATACCAGCCTGCTGGGCGAGGGTCAGATTATACACGACCTGGCCTTGTCACATAAACTTCCCAGCCTCATGTACAGCTCAACCAATCCTTTTATTTACCTAACGCTGTTCTTACGGCATGTTCCCTACACAAATCCGCAGAACATTATTAATTTCACCTGTAAACAAATGCAAAATTTCCATGGACAGATGAATGTATTTAAAGGCGAATTGGAAAGGTGGAAAAAAGGGAAATATTCAGTTGTCATTCTAGGGCCAGATGAAGAGAGAATGAAAAAGCTTAGAAGGGTTCTTGAGGATTATGAGATTGAGGCAGCAGAGCTTGCAGAAGAAAGTAAAATTCTTCCAGGGAAACTGCAAATAGCTAAAGGCAGCCTCCATGCAGGGTTTGAGCTTCCAATGCTGCGTCTGGCAATTATTACGGAACATGAGCTCTTTAATAAAAAAACAAAAAAAGCACCCCGCAGACAGAAGCTTTCAAATGCTGAAAGAATTAAAAGTTACTCAGAGTTAAAAACGGGCGACTATGTGGTTCACGTCAACCATGGGATCGGCAAGTATCTCGGCCTTGAAACTCTTGTGATTAACGGGGTCCATAAAGATTATCTTCATGTAAGATACCAGGGCACCGATAAGCTGTATATCCCTGTAGATCAAATAGATCTAGTCCAAAAATATGTAGGTTCAGAAGGAAAAGAGCCTAAGCTCTATAAGCTTGGGGGCAGCGAATGGAAGCGGGTCAAAAGTAAGGTTCAGTCTTCTGTGCAGGACATTGCGGATGACCTTGTTAAGCTGTATGCCGAAAGAGAAGCGGCAAAGGGATATGCCTATTCTCCAGATGGTGATATGCAGCGTGAATTTGAAACGGCGTTCCCTTATACGGAAACAGAAGATCAGCTGAGATCCATCTATGAAATTAAGAAGGATATGGAACGCGAGCGGCCGATGGAACGGCTTTTATGCGGTGATGTGGGATATGGCAAAACAGAAGTTGCTATTCGTGCAGCCTTTAAAGCGATTATGGATGGGAAGCAGGTGGCATTCCTTGTACCGACTACCATTCTGGCACAGCAGCACTATGAAACAATCCGTGACCGATTCCAGGATTATCCGATTAATATTGGTTTATTAAGCCGATTTAGATCAAGGAAGCTCCAAAACGAAACCATTAAAGGGCTGAAAGCAGGATCAGTAGATATTGTAGTAGGTACACATCGGATTTTATCCAAGGATCTGCAATACCATGACCTCGGCTTGTTAATTATCGATGAGGAACAGCGTTTTGGCGTGACACATAAAGAAAAGATTAAACAGCTGAAAACCAATGTGGATGTGCTGACTTTAACGGCTACTCCTATTCCAAGAACTCTTCACATGTCCATGCTCGGTGTCAGGGATTTATCTGTTATTGAAACTCCGCCTGAAAATAGGTTCCCGGTGCAGACTTATGTAATGGAGTATAACGGAATATTAGTTAAGGAAGCGATCGAAAGAGAACTGGCAAGGGATGGTCAGGTTTATTTCCTATACAACAGGGTAGAGGATATAGCAAGAAAAGCAGAAGAAATTTCCATGTTGGTTCCAGATGCAAGAGTAACCTATGCACACGGACAAATGACCGAAACTGAACTAGAGTCGGTTATGCTTGCATTTATGGAAGGTGAGTATGATGTTCTTGTTACCACTACGATCATCGAAACAGGTGTAGACATTCCCAATGTTAATACACTAATTGTTCACGATGCTGACAAGATGGGACTTTCTCAGCTTTATCAGCTCCGAGGACGGGTCGGGCGCTCTAATCGTGTCGCTTATGCTTATTTCACCTATCGCAAGGATAAAATCTTAACGGAAGTAGCCGAAAAAAGGCTGCAAGCCATAAAAGAATTTACAGAGCTTGGTTCAGGGTTCAAAATTGCGATGCGTGATTTATCGATACGCGGTGCGGGTAATCTTCTTGGAGCAGCGCAGCATGGATTTATTGATTCAGTCGGATTCGATTTATACTCTCAAATGCTGAAAGAAGCGATTGACGAGCGGAAAACGGGTACGGCTGCTGAACAGAAGCCGAGTGTGGAGATTGATTTGGACATCAATGCATATATACCTGATTCCTACCTATCGGATGGACATCAAAAGATTGAGATGTACAAAAGGTTCAGAGGAATTACCTCCATACAGGAACTAGAAGAGCTCCAGGGAGAAATGCTCGACAGATTTGGAGAATATCCTGAAGAAGTCGCTTTCCTTTTCTTGATTGCAGAAACGAAAGTTTATGCATTAAGAAACGGGGTCGAATTGATTAAGCAGACCAAACAGGAAATTAAAATGATCATCTCAGAAAATACAAGCAGTCAGATAGATGGCCATAAACTATTTCAGATAGGCTCAAAATATGGCCGTATAGTTGGTTTGGGCATGGAAGGCAGCAATCTAAAAATAAGTCTTAACATCAAGAATGTGCCGCCTGAAAAATGGCTTAACATTATCTATGAGTTAATCAAAGGATTGGAAACTGCCAGAAAAGACTCGGGTGAAAAGGCCAGGCCTGCCACTAAGAGTGAACGTTCCTAATGTGCGCGCTTAGGTCCTTATGTGTCCCGCTATGTGTGGGCAGCGCGCCAGGCAAGCATTCATTCTGTTTGAAAAAGAATCTCTTACTACATCAAGATGGGCGGAAATACCCCTTTTATTGCCATGGCTGCATAGTCATGGGATAGATTTGTTTTTAAAAACATGTAAAACAAAACAAGAAAAATCCCAGATAGTGTATAGAAGTTTGCAGTTGAAAAATACTAAGGTCAATAACGGTGAAAATTCCAATGTTTTCACCACTATCCAAATCATGAAAGAGAGGCAACATAAGATGAAAGCAACTGGAATCGTACGTCGTATTGATGATTTAGGAAGAGTTGTTATTCCAAAAGAAATTCGCAGGACTCTCCGTATCCGTGAAGGAGATCCTTTGGAAATTTTTGTAGATAGAGACGGCGAGGTTATTTTAAAGAAGTACTCACCGATCAGCGAGCTTAGCGATTTTGCAAAAGAATATGCAGAAGCTTTGTATGACAGCCTGGGCAGCCCGATTTTAATTTGTGACAGAGATACGTATATTGCCTTAGCTGGCGGGTCAAAGAAGGATTATCTAAATAAGAATATCAGTGAACTAGTAGAGAAAGCCATGGAAGACCGAAGTTCTGTATTAGAAACTGCAAAAGGGCAAATTTCCTTAGTAGACGGCAATGACGAAGACGTCCAGTCGTATACAATTGGCCCAATCGTGGCAAACGGAGATCCAATTGGCGCTGTCGTTATTTTCTCAAGAGAAACTACAGTTGGAGAAGTCGAGAGGAAGGCTGTAGAAACAGCAGCAGGATTTTTAGCCCGCCAAATGGAATCTTAAGAGAACGCCCTTATATATGGACAAAAAAGGTATGCTTTTAGCTGCCTTTTTCTTTTTTCAATGAATGGCTGAAGATCGTAATGTTTTGATCAGAGAAAGGACCCCGTACAAGTTAACCCTTTACATACTGCGAGGATTCCCCGTAGAATTTAGCTCTTTAAAGTATGTGTTTTACTCGAACAAGGGATCGCATTTTCGTTACCCTAAAAAAAACTCGCATTATCATTGAACACAGCCTTTAGAAAAAGCTAAACAAACGAATAATACGACGCTGCAATACGCCATTCTGCCTGTATGCTATAATACAACCATTGTTTGCAGTGAAAATTGCTATATAAGATTATCATAGAGACACGATTATGTTTTATGTGCGGAGGAGAAAAAAATGGCTGCAAAGCCTGAAGATTTATCAGGTACTATTTTCAGAGGTGCGGCTATATTAACTGCTGCTGCTATATTTACTAAGATATTAAGTGCCTTTTACCGGATTCCCTATCAGAATATAGCAGGAGATCTTGGTTTCTATATATATCAGCAAGTGTATCCTCTTTACGGGATATCCGTGATTTTGTCTACATATGGATTCCCGGTTGTCATTTCGAAGTTAATTGCCGAAAAAAGCCGTGGAAAAGAAGAAACTAGAAGTATTGTGGCCATCTCATTTATAGTTTTATCTATCTTAGGCTTATTGATTTTTTTAGGAGTATTTTTCGGTGCAGGCTGGATTTCAGTTTGTATGGGCGACAGGAAGCTTGAACCGCTGCTGAGAATCAGTGCGTTTGCCTTTTTATTTATGCCGGTTGTTTCTGTGGTGAGAGGCTTCTTCCAGGGGCGCAATGAAATGCTGCCTACAGCGGTTTCACAGATAGCTGAACAATCCGTGCGGGTTCTGTTCATTATTGTGGTTACGTATCTGCTGTTAAAGCAAGGTCATTCACTTTATGCTGCTGGAGGTGGAGCAGTTCTTGGATCGGTAATTGGAGCATTCGCGAGCGTTCTGGCATTGGTTACTTTCATGTGGATTGGAAGATACAGCTTTACGTTTACGGACTTCTCATTTAAACGGATGAAAGAAGTTACCAGGGCATTATTCATACAAGGTACGGCTTTTTGTATATCCAGTCTTTTATTAACTCTTACGCAGTTAGTAGACTCCTTTACACTATATTCCTTACTTATTGAAAGAGGAATGGAGGAAACAGCCGCTAAAGAGCTAAAAGGAATTTTCGACAGGGGGCAACCGCTCCTGCAATTAGGATCCATAGCAGCAACTTCTCTTTCTCTTGCGATTGTTCCTTTGCTGTCTTCCTCCAGGGCGCGGACAGACCGCCAATATCTGCTGCAAAAGGTTAAGCTGGCACTTACGGTAACTATAACGGCTGGCGTGGCAGCCGCCATCGGACTAATTCTGATTATTAAGCCTGTGAACATTATGTTGTTTACAGACAACAGCGGTTCAGAGACTCTGGCTGTTTTAGCTATAACGATTTTATTTAGCTCCCTGATTATGATTAGTTCTGTGATTCTGCAAAGCATAGGCATTATTTGGCCCGCTATGCTGGCCATACTTACTGGGATTGTATTGAAGTTTCTGCTTAATCTGTGGCTGGTACCTGTATTCTCTATAAAAGGGGCTGCATGTTCAACCGCTGTGTCTTACATCTTCATCTTTCTGGCACTCTTTATTCTGCTGTGGAAAAAAATGAAGGTCCCATTGGTTGAATCAAAACATCTTATGATCTGGATTTTTACTGCTATTAGCATGGCAGTCACATTATATGTACATGCATGGGTTTTTTCATTGCTGGTTTCAGCTGGAAGCAGCCCGGGCCGAATGTTTTCAAGTATACAGGCATTAACTGCAGTGTGTGCTGGTGCAGTTGTGTATATGAAATTAATCTTACGTTCAGGTATGTTTGCCCCAGAAGAGCTCTCTCTTCTGCCATTTGGAAGCAGGCTTTCTCTTATTTTTAAAAAACCAAAACAATAAAAGGAGTTAAGGCAGTAATGGCGAATGAAATAAAAGTAATTGGACTTGGTTCAGGTGAACTCAGCCAGATTCCCTTCGGCATCTACAAAACATTAAAGGAAGCAGGGAACTGCTTTGTGAGAACAGTGGATCATCCTGTAATCCGTGAATTAAGTGAAGAAGGAATTAGCTTTTCTAGCTTTGATTCTATTTATGAAAAACACGATCAATTTGAGGCGGTTTATGAGGAAATCTCGGAGATCCTGCTTCTTGCCGCCAAAGAACAGAATGTCTTATATGCCGTTCCGGGACACCCTATGGTAGCTGAAAAAACGGTCCAGCTTTTATTGGAGAAAGGTCCTTCAAGATCTATTGAAATTAAGATTGAAGGAGGGCAAAGTTTTATTGATTCTTTATTTCAAGCAGCGGGCTTTGATCCTATTGATGGATTTCAGCTGCTGGACGGAACAAGCCTGCGGGCAGAGGAAGTAATGATTACAGGCCATGTGATTATCGGCCAGGTATACGACCAGTTTATAGCATCTGAAGTTAAGCTGACCCTTATGGAAAAGCTTCCTGACGATTACGAGGTATATATTATTACAGCGGCCGGAAGCAGCGGGGAGAAAATTCAAAAAGTCCGTTTGTACGAGCTTGACCATGGAATGGAATTGAATAACCTGACAAGCCTCTATATTCCCCCAGTGCAGAAGGAAGAATGGCTGTACAAGGAATTTTTCAAGGCTAAACAGATTATTGCCAAACTAAGGGGGCCTGGCGGCTGTCCTTGGGATCAGGAACAAACTCATGAAAGCCTAAAGAAGTACTTAATTGAGGAAACATACGAACTCATTGATGCAATTGATCAGGGTGATGACGAGCAAATAGTCGGAGAGCTTGGAGATATCCTGCTCCAGGTACTGCTTCATGCACAAATAGGAGAAGAAGAGGGAATGTTCTCTATTTCAGATGTAATAGGAAGTTTATCCTCTAAAATGGTCAGAAGGCATCCTCATGTATTTGGAGAGGTAAAGGTGAAGGATGCGGAAGATGTTATTGTAAACTGGCAAAAAATAAAAGAGACAGAAACAGGGGCTAAAAAGAACGAACATATGCTGGATCGTGTTGAAAAGGCCCAGCCGCAGCTGCTCATAGCGTATGAATACCAGAAAAAAGCATCTAAAGCTGGCTTCGATTGGAAAGAACCGGAACCTATGTGGGAAAAAGTGTTTGAGGAAATCAAGGAAGCTAAACATGAAATAAAGGCAAAAAACATGGATTCCCTTAAGAAGGAACTGGGCGATATCTTTTTCGCTCTGGTGAATCTCTGCAGATATTACTCCATCAATCCAGAGGAAGCTGTTCATTCCACCAACCGAAAGTTTTATAATCGTTTTGCCTATATAGAAAAAAGTCTGCAGAAAAAAGGGGAATCCTTTGAACAACATACATTGGAACAGCTGGATGACTTATGGGAAGAAGCAAAAAATAAGGGTTATTAATATAGGGGAGAGGGAAAAGCAATGACGATGCGACTCGATAAATTTTTAAAAGTATCTCGATTAATTAAACGGCGCACACTGGCAAAGGAAGTCGCCGATCAAGGAAGGATTGCAATTAACGGCATTACAGCAAAAGCAAGTTCAAATGTAAAAGTCGGGGATGAAATGGAAGTGCGATTCGGCCAGAAGGTTGTAAAAGTAAAAATTGAAAAACTGCAGGAATCTTCGAGAAAAGAAGAGGCAGCAGAAATGTATACCATTCTCAGCGAAGATCGGGTGTCCGAATAAGATTGTTCTAATTTTTTCAGGGCTCACATAGACTTGTACAAATGCTAATGTGAGGGATGAAAAGATGAGCCAATTTTATGAATCCGGACAAAGCAATAAAACCTCGGTGCCAGAGCATGATGTAGTGATGAGAGGCCGCAGACTCCTCGATATTACGGGAGTTAAACAAGTGGAAAGCTTTGATAATGAAGAATTTTTATTAGAAACATCAATGGGTTTTTTATCTATCAGGGGACAAAACCTGCAAATGAAAAACCTGGATGTCGATAAAGGAATCGTCTCTATAAAAGGTAAAGTCTTTGACCTGGTCTATCTTGACGAGCAAAGTGGAGATAAAGCTAAAGGATTCTTTGGCAAGCTGTTCAAATGACGCTTACTACTCAGTTTTACACCCTCCTTTCAATTATAGGTATGGGATGCTGCTTTGGAGCTGCTCTGGATACGTACAATATATTCCTAAACCGTTCAAAACGGAGCAGCTGGGTAGTTTTCATCAACGACTTTCTCTTTTGGATTATCCAGGGTCTTATTACATTTTATGTACTGTTTCTGGTTAATGAAGGTGAGTTGAGATTCTATCTCTTTTTGGCATTGGTATGTGGTTTTGCAGCTTATCAGGCATTATTAAAGAATTTTTATCTTCAGCTGCTCCAAGCATGGATCTCCCTGGTCCGGAAAATTTATTCTTTTTTTATAAGAATGGTCACCATTTTGCTGGTTAAGCCCCTTCACTGGCTGGTATTTGCACTTATTGCTATTCTACTAAGTTTTGGAAAAGGACTTTTTTTCCTTGCCAAATTCATTTTAAAACCTTTATTATCTATTATAAAGGGACTATTAAAACCCTTTTTCTGGATGGCGGAAAAACTGGTTAAATGGCTGCCGAAATCTGTCACATCAAGGTTCCGGTCCCTATTTAACAAAATTTCCGGTTTTATTCAGGCCATTCATAGGAAGTGGTTTAGATGGACCAAAAGAACTAAAGATTAAATACGGGGGTGAGAGGATGAGTAATCTCAGAAAACGGAATGTGTCCAAAATAGATTCAGCATATGTTACACAGCACGAGAAGAAGGTCCAGACCGTTGAAAAGAAAAAACGAGGACTTGTTCGCAGATTAACCGTATTCGTAGCTGCTGCGGTCTTGCTTTCTTGCCTGCTCATATCCACTCTTGTTTCGCAAGCTTCTGTTTTAGAGCAAAAAAAGGAACAAAAGAATAAGCTAAAAAATGAATTAATAAGCTTACAAAAACAGCAGGATGATCTTCAGGATGAAGTTGTGAAGCTGAATGATGACGAATATATTGCTAAATTAGCAAGACGTGATTATTTCCTTTCTGATAAAGGTGAAATTATTTTTAATTTACCAAAAAAGAAAGAAGACAGTGACTCTTATTGACACTGTTTTTTTTCTTTCGTTATAATATAAAGTAACGATGATTTTTTAAATTCTAAGGAGGAACATTTTTTTTATGTCAATAGAAGTAGGCAGCAAGTTACAAGGGAAAGTAACAGGGATTACAAATTTCGGAGCGTTTGTGGAGCTGCCGGAAGGCTCAACAGGACTTGTTCATATCAGTGAAGTGGCCGATAACTATGTTAAAGATATTAATGATCACTTAAAAGTAGGCGATCAAGTCGAAGTAAAAGTCATTAATGTTGAGAAAGACGGCAAGATTGGCCTATCCATTAAAAAAGCGGTTGACCGTCCAGAAAGTGCGGCACCAGCTTACACTCCGCGTCCTAGACAAGGAAGAAGCAATGACAGCCGTGGTCGTGACAATAACCGCGGTCCAAGAGACAGCTTCCGTCCTAAAGAAAACTTTGAGACTAAAATGGCTAAATTCTTAAAGGATAGTGAAGAGCGTATCTCCTCGCTTAAAAGAAATACCGAAACGAAACGTGGAGGAAGAGGCGGAAGACGCGGATAACTTGCTGCTGAACGTTAGAATAAAGAAATTTCCAAGTGACCTTTTATATAAATAAGGAAGCCGGGCGCTAAGCCGGCTTCTTTTTTTGCAAACGAAAAAAGGATCAATCTCCCCTAAAGTTTGACTCCCTTAAATAACAAAAAGACATGGCTCCCGCCATGTCTTTTTTAGTCGATTTCTATATAGCGGCGGAGGGAGTCGAACCCACGACCTCACGGGTATGAACCGTACGCTCTAGCCAGCTGAGCTACACCGCCAAATGGTTTGTGCTGATTTTAAAGGAAGCACAGAATATATCATAACTCGATAAGTGCTGGAATGTCAATTGGATTTTAAACATTATGATAAAGGCTGTTTATGCACATATTCATATACTCATCGAGCCATTTCGTGTGAATTGAGCAAGGTAAGTTCCAGGTCTCAATATAAAAAAGCTTGTTTAAAAGAAATAAACCTAAATTCTTTGCTTTTTCTCATGATGAGCTGCAGCCAATTTAAAAAATAGGCCCTTTTCGTGTAAAGATATGATTATTTAAAGAGAAAACAGTCGAACTTTTCTTTTGCCTCCACTTCTGATTTTGACAAAATATAGAGGTTGTCCCCTTTATAATCAAAAGACAAATAGAAACGGGGAGTGTTTTAGATGGAAAAGGTCGAACGGAATATGTCAGATCCCACCCTTGAGATCAATATTAAAGAAGCTAAAATGGATGCGTTCAAATGGTTCCAAAATCTCCATACGAAACTAGAAGATTTATTTTTTAAACGCGGACTCGTTTTAGGCTTAATTGGCTTCTTGCTTGGCAGGGCTCTCATACTATCTCAGTTAGCTCCATTTAGTCTACCGTTTTTTGCTGCTGTTTATATGATGAGAAGGGACAGAGCTCCATTTGCATTGGCAGGCCTTGTTTGCGGAGCTGTTACGATTCACCTGTCAAACGGCATTGTGGTGTTTGCTTCTGCCTTTTTAATGATGCTTTTATATAAAATAAAAGAACCGCCTATTGAAGGGCGTTTCAAAGCCATTTCATTATATGTATTTCTTTCGTTAGCCATCATCCGGTGTGTAGAACAGCTGATTATCCATAGAAATATCCAATTATACGACGGCTTGATGATCGCTGTTGAAGCGGGACTCGCCGCCATTCTAACACTCATTTTCGTTCAATCCATTCCGCTGATTTCTGTCAGAAGAAAAACGCTGTCCTTTAAAACGGAAGAGGTTGTCAGTATTATTATTCTCCTTGCGTCGGTTATGACAGGAACCATTGGCTGGACTATTTACGGCCTATCTATGGAACATATATTATCGCGCTACCTTGTATTGCTGTTTGCCTTATCCGGCGGTGCAGCAATAGGATCAACAGTGGGCGTTGTCACAGGCTTGATATTCAGCCTTGCGAATATTTCAAGCTTATATCAAATGAGTCTGCTGGCCTTTTCCGGGCTTCTGGGAGGGCTTTTAAAAGAAGGAAAGAAAATAGGGGCTTCCTTAGGTCTCGCCGTAGCCACTCTACTAATCGGATTATATGGGGAAGGCAGTAATAATCTTAGTATTACTCTCTATGAAACTCTCGCTGCAGTGATGTTATTTATGATTACCCCTTCAACGCTCATCCTAAAAATAGCGAAGCATATACCAGGTACAGTTGAATATACCAATGAACAGCAGCTTTATATGAGGAAGGTAAGAGATGTTACCGCTAAAAGAGTTTCCCAATTCTCCAATGTATTCCAGGCTCTTTCCCATAGCTTCTCTCAGATTGATGAATGGGATGAGGAAGACCGGGACGAAGAAAAAAGGGTGGACTACCTCTTAAGCAATGTAACAGAGAAAACATGCCAGACCTGCCATCGAAAGGAACACTGCTGGACAAGGAACTTTTCTAATACTTATGAGAGCATGCAAAACATTATGTATAACTTAGAAGAAAATGGGGGGCAAATCTCTCCTAAATTGCAAAGAGAATGGAAAAAGAACTGTACCCGCTCTGAAAAGGTAACTGAATTAATAGCACATGAACTGACAGTATCTCAGGCAAACCAAAAGCTTAAAAAGCAGGTTCAGGAAAGCCGGAGACTGGTTGCGGACCAGCTCAAAGGCGTTTCAGAGGTTATGGAGGACTTTGCGAAAGAGATTCAAAGAGAGAGGAAAAATCATCATATCCAGGAGGAACAGATTTTAGAAGCGATTAGAAATTTTGGGCTTCCTATTAACGGAATCGAAATATACAGCTTGGAACAGGGGAATGTGGATATAGATATCAGCACGCCTTATTGTCAAGGAAGAGGAGAGTGCGAAAAACTCATTGCGCCTATGCTGACGGATATCCTCGGGGAATCCATCATTGTACATACCGAGGATTGTGCGTCATTCCCAGGAGGGACATGCCATGTTACCTTCCGATCGGCTAAAAAATTTGTTGTAGAAACTGGTGTTGCTCATGCTGCGAAAGGGGGAGGCCTGGTTTCGGGTGACAGCTATACAACCATGGATATTGGTTTTGGGAAATATGCTATTGCAATCAGCGATGGAATGGGTAATGGCGAGAGAGCCCATTATGAAAGCAATGAGACACTCCAGCTGCTTCAAAAAATTTTATTATCCGGCATCGAGGAAAAAATCGCGATCAAATCGGTGAATTCGGTCTTGTCGCTTCGAACGACAGATGAAATATTTACGACATTAGATTTAGCAATGATAGACCTGCATGATGCTAAAGCCAAATTTTTAAAAATCTGCTCCATCCCGAGCTTTATTAAACGAGGTGATAAAGTCATCAAAGTAGAATCCAGTAATTTACCAATGGGAATGTTTAAAGAGTTTGATGTAGATGTGGTTTGTGAGCAGCTCAAAGCCGGGGATCTCGTTATTATGATGAGTGATGGGATATTTGACGGGCCTTCCCATTTTGAGAATTTTGAGTTTTGGATGAAACGGAAGATTAAAGAGATGGAAACGGATGAACCGCAGGAAATTGCCGACTTAATTTTAGAGGAGGTTATCCGAAGAAAAGGAAAGATTGATGATGATATCACAATTGTTACGGCTAAGATCACACATAATACACCGAAATGGGCATCTATTCCTGTTTTTCCAAATAAGAGAAAGGCACAGTAAATACTCCGGAAACCTTCGTTAATAGGTATACAACCCCTCCAGTTAGTCGAAGATGGTACTAAATAGATTGGAGGGAGTTCTTATGAACCCAGGTACTTTAAAACAAATTCTGCTTATTACGGATGGCTGTTCTAACCATGGTGAAGATCCTTCGGCAATGGCAGCTTTTGCTAGAGAACAGGGGATTACAGTAAATGTGATCGGTGTGATGGAACAAGATGTTATTGATCAAAAAGGGATGCAGGAAATACAATCCATCGCACAAACAGGCGGAGGGGTAAGCCAGGTAGTTTACACATCACAACTTTCCCAGACGGTTCAGATGGTTACGAGAAAAGCAATGACACAAACGATACAAGGGGTCGTCAATAAGGAGCTGCAGCAAATATTAGGGCGTTCAAAGACTATGGATGATCTGCCGCCAGAAAAAAGGGGGGAAGTGGTCGAGGTTGTAGAGGAACTGGGTGAAACAGCGGGGCTTGAAGTGCTTGTTCTTGTAGATACCAGCGCAAGCATGACGCATAAGCTGCCCACTGTTAAAGAAGCCTTATTGGATTTATCTTTAAGCCTCAATGCAAGAATAGGAGAAAATAAATTTTCTGTCTTCGTATTTCCCGGGAAAAAGTCAGACGTGGAAAAGCTGCTGGACTGGACACCGAACCTTGAAGCATTAACAAAGGTCTTTTCGAAGCTTTCAACAGGAGGAATGACTCCAACGGGACCGGCCTTGAGGGAAGCTTTATCCTACTTTAAGAAAAAACGTTCACTAAGGAGTTTGTTATCCAATGATGATGAACAATTCTTTGAGGAATCAGTGTAAAGCCCGGCCAGGCACCGTCATTAAAGGCAAATGGTATAAGAATGAATACAAAGTTATCAAAGAGTTAGGGTTTGGTGCAAATGGCATTGTTTATCTAGCGGAATGCCAAGGGCGGGAGGTCGCGCTTAAGGTAAGTGATAACAGCATGTCCATCAGTTCGGAGATGAACATCCTTAAATCCTTTACCAAGGTCCAGGGGTCTGCCCTCGGGCCTTCTTTGTTGAGTGTGGATGACTGGGTTAACCAGGGGGTCACTCTGCCTTTTTACGTGATGGAATATATCAAAGGAGAAAGTTATCTTGATTTTTTGAAATATAAGGGAACATCATGGGCAATAGTGCTCATTCTTCAGCTATTAAAGAATCTTTCCCTCCTGCATCAATCAGGCTGGGTCTTTGGAGATTTAAAGCCGGAAAACTTAATTATCAGTTCGCCCTCCTGCCAGGTCCGCTGTGTAGATGTTGGGGGAACAACGTTAGTAGGGCGGTCTATTAAAGAGTTCACTGAATTCTTTGATAGGGGTTATTGGGGGCTTGGTTCAAGAAAGGCAGAACCCTCGTATGATCTTTTTGCTGTTGCCATGATATTTCTCAACTCCTACTATCCAAACCGTTTTACCAAAAAATCAGAAGGATATTCTCAGCTATCACAGGCAATAAAGGGAAAGAAAGAATTGAAAATGTATGAGCCGGTACTTGAAAAGGCGCTGCTTGGAAAGTACTCAACAGCTGATGAAATGAGAAAAGAGTTAATGGCTGCTGCGAATCTCAACATGGACTCAAGCAGGCAAAAACAAGCGCCTTCAAGGACTTCCTATCAAACTCCAACTAGAAAACGCAAGAAAGGGAAGACAAAAGGCGGACTGCTGGAATCTATGCTTCTTGTCGTTTTAATATCGATTGTTTATATGGTATATATTTATACAAAGCTTCTCTAATTTAAAGTACGAGAAATTATTTTTTGAAATCTGAAACTTTTATACCTGTACATCGTATAAATAGATTAGCCTGATAGAGATAGCCATAAAGGATGTTATGTATGCTGGAGAAAAAAGTCACAAAATATTTGAAAGAGCATAACCTCCTTCAAGTTGGAGAAAAGCTGCTCGTTGGAGTTTCGGGCGGGCCGGACTCTTTAGCCCTGCTGCATTTCCTGCAAGGCACAGGCTCCCAGTTTGGATACAATATTGTAGTAGCACATGTAGACCATATGTTTCGAGGGGAAGAGTCATATGAAGACCTTTTATTTGTTGAAAAATACTGTGAGGAGCATAGTATTGTTTTCGAAGGCACAAGGATTAATGTGAATGACTATATCGATGAATCAGGCCAAAGCTCCCAGACAGCTGCTCGAACCCTAAGATATCGCTTCTATAAAGAAATGATGGAAAAGCACGGTATCCAAAAGCTTGTGCTTGGCCATCACGGGGATGACCAAATAGAGACGATTCTGATGAGATTGACAAGAGGGGCTTCAGGAGCTGCAAGAGCAGGGATCCCAGTTAAGAGGCCGTTTGAGCACGGGCAGATTGTCAGGCCTTTCTTAGCAGTTGAAAAACAGGACATTCTTGACTATTGCGGCAGACACGGACTTACGCCTCGATTAGACCCAAGCAATGAAAAAGGTTCTTACAGCAGAAATCGATTTCGATTAAGTGTTTTACCTTTCCTAAAGAGGGAAAACATAAAAGCACACGAACATTTTCAAAGATTCAGCGAGGAATTAAGAGAGGATGAGGAGCTGCTTTTAGAACTTACGAAATCAAAGATGGAAGGAATCTGGGCTAAACAGTCAAAGCTTGAGTCTGCTATTCATATTAAGGAACTTATGGAAATGCCTAATTCTTTACAAAGAAGAGCCATTCAACTAATATTAAACTATCTTTATGGTGAGAATCCGGAATCGTTAACTGCGAAACACACAACTCAAATAAAGGAACTATTTATGAATCCTGACCCCTCTGCCGAGCTTCATTTTCCAAAAGGTTTACTGGTAAAAAAATCTTATGATTTTTGTATGTTTTCTTTTCTGCAGACAAAACCTAAGACTTATTACCTTAAGCTTGAAGTACCAGGTGAAACCGTCCTGCCGAATGGATATAAGATTAAGGCTCAATATATAAAGGGAAGCTCCTGCAGGAACAGTAACAGTACTTTCTTGATGCCTGCCCATGCAGCCAGTCAGCCATTAATAGCACGGACAAGGGAAGATGGGGATCGAATGTATCTTAAAGGTCTTCATGGTTCTAAGAAGATTAAAGATATATTCATTAATGAAAAAATTCCGATTGAGAAACGAGGCACATGGCCTGTAGTTGTTGATTCATCTGGAGAAGTTCTTTGGGTTCCCAGCTTAAGGAAATCATCCCGGGAAGCTGAAAACGGAGATGACCAGCAGATATACATATATTTAGAATATATAAAAGTCTAGTTCTTCTAGGGGGCAAATCAGAAAAATGAGCATGAAAAATGATATTGAAAACATCTTAATAACTGAAGAGGAAATCCAGGCAAAAACGAGAGAACTGGCTGAAAAGCTCAGCGAGGACTATAAGGACAAATTCCCGCTTGCAATAGGCGTTCTCAAAGGGGCTATGCCTTTTATGTCCGATCTGCTTAAACGAGTGGATGCTTATCTGGAAATGGATTTTATGGACGTATCCAGCTATGGTACTTCAACTGTATCTTCGGGAGAAGTTAAAATCATAAAAGACTTAGATACTTCAGTTGAAGGGAGAGATATTGTCATTATTGAAGACATTATCGATTCCGGCCTGACACTAAGCTACCTGGTTGAGCTTTTCCGTTACAGGAAAGCAAAATCCATAAAAATCGTTACTCTTTTAGATAAACCATCAGGCCGTAAGGCGGATATTAAAGCAGATTACGCCGGTTTTATTGTCCCGGATGCTTTTGTAGTGGGGTATGGTCTGGATTATGCTGAAAGATATCGAAACCTTCCTTACATTGGGGTTTTAAAACCAGAAGTTTATCAAAAACAAGATTAATGGACTGCGGCTTTCGGAATATATGTCATATTTGTGAAGCAGAAGCAAATAATTGTAAAACCTTGGTTTTCTATGATACTATTCTACTTAGTTTTTTACCGTGGGAGGAGGTAAGGGATGAATCGGATCTTCCGTAATACTATATTTTATTTACTAATATTTTTGGTGATCATAGGGGTTGTCAGCATTTTTAACAACAACAATGAACCCACCGATAATATATCACAGGACCAGTTCTTCAGATATTTAGAAAATGGTGATGTGAATTCTCTATCCATGCAGCCGGAGCGCCTTGTTTATGAGGTGAAAGGCCAGCTAGAGAGCGGCAAAAAGGATAAACAGTTTATCACTTATGTTACAAACAACAACAATACATTGGACCGGATCGACAAAGCATCCCGGGATAATGATGTTAAAGTAGAAACACTTCCTGCAAAGGAAACGAGCGGATGGGTTACTTTCTTTACATCCATCATTCCATTCGTGATTATTTTTATTCTATTCTTCTTCCTTCTAAACCAGGCTCAAGGCGGCGGAAGCCGTGTTATGAACTTTGGGAAAAGCAAAGCTAAGCTTTATAACGATGACAAGAAAAAGGTTCGTTTTAAAGATGTAGCTGGTGCGGATGAAGAAAAGCAAGAGCTCGTTGAAGTAGTAGAGTTTTTGAAAGATCCAAGAAAGTTCGCTGAACTGGGTGCGCGGATTCCTAAAGGTGTCCTGCTCGTTGGACCTCCGGGTACTGGTAAAACCCTGCTTGCAAGAGCGGTCGCTGGTGAGGCTGGAGTTCCATTCTTCTCAATCAGTGGTTCTGACTTTGTGGAAATGTTTGTTGGTGTTGGTGCATCCAGGGTGCGTGACCTGTTTGAAAATGCTAAGAAAAATGCACCATGTATTATCTTCATAGATGAAATTGATGCAGTCGGCCGCCAGCGCGGCGCCGGTCTTGGCGGCGGGCACGATGAACGTGAACAGACGCTAAACCAATTGCTTGTAGAAATGGACGGTTTTGGTGCAAATGAAGGAATTATTATCGTTGCGGCAACCAACCGCCCGGATATTCTTGATCCAGCACTTCTTCGTCCAGGCCGTTTCGACCGCCAGATTACAGTAGATCGTCCAGATGTTAAAGGCCGTGAAGCAGTACTTAAAGTACATGCCCGCAATAAACCGCTTGATGAGTCTGTAAATCTGAAAGCCATTGCTACAAGAACACCAGGATTCTCTGGTGCTGACCTTGAAAACTTACTGAATGAAGCAGCGCTTGTGGCTGCGCGATCCAATAAGAAGAAAGTAGAGATGTCAGACATTGATGAAGCAACGGACCGGGTTATCGCCGGACCAGCTAAAAAGAGCCGTGTGATATCAGAGAAAGAACGCAGGATAGTTGCATTCCACGAAGCTGGTCACACTGTTATTGGCACCGTGCTTGATGATGCTGAAATTGTCCATAAAGTAACTATTGTACCACGCGGCCAGGCAGGCGGTTATGCAGTGATGCTTCCAAAAGAAGACCGTTACTTCATGACGAAGCCTGAGCTATTAGATAAAATCGTCGGGCTGCTGGGCGGACGTGTTGCTGAAGAAATCATCTTTGGTGAAGTAAGTACTGGTGCCCACAATGACTTCCAGCGTGCAACAGGAATTGCCCGCCGTATGGTTACAGAGTTTGGAATGAGTGACAAGCTGGGACCACTCCAATTCGGTCAAGCACAAGGAGGGCAAGTCTTCCTTGGACGTGATCTGCATAACGAACAGAATTATTCTGATGCAATTGCCTACGAAATTGACTTGGAAATACAGCGTTTCATTAAAGACAGCTATGAGCGTGCAAGAACTATATTAACGGAGCACCGTGAAAAGCTTGAGCTTATAGCCAATACCCTGCTTGAAGTAGAAACACTTGATGCAGACCAGATTAAACACTTGGTAGACCACGGCACTCTGCCTAATCGAGCGGGTGGTCCGGATAAAGATGTTAGAGTAAATATCCATACGAAAAATGATGGAGACCGTCCAACTGAGGAGAACTATCCTTCTGGGACAAATGACACGAAAACAATCCCAAATCCGCCAATCCAAGAGGGACATCCAACACAAAATCCTAAAGATAAATTCCCGCCGGTTAACGACCAAGGCAGGAAGACTGATATTTAATAAACAAAGGGCATTCCATTCCTGAACTATAACCCGATTAATGGACACTAAATTAAAAGTGCCCCTTAATCGGGTTTTTCTATGTCATCAGGAAGAAAACCCGTTTATAATAAAAGA
>NZ_JAFBFI010000026.1 GCF_016909175.1 Peribacillus deserti | reverse complement strand
ATTAAATAAAATGACCCCGGTACAATACCGGGATCATTTATTAGCAGCATAGGGCCTTTTTATTAAACTGTCCATTTTAGGGGTTACAGTTCACAAGGCAAAGGGAGTCCGTTTTCTTTGAATTATTTTTTCGTATTTATTTACAGCTTACCTGCTGCTCTTAGGGTAGTAACATTGCCATAATCATCAGAGACCAGGACTTCGATTATAGCACCAGCAGCTTTCAAATTAGATATGGCCGTATAATAGCCTTCTTAGTGGACCTGTTAATGATTTTCACTTAGGCAGTTCAGTGGCATTGTTTAGGCCATGCTTTTTACAAGAGCTTTCAGGGAGCCTAGTGGACGCCAATAAAATGTCTGGGCTCCAAGTCCATAAAAACTAATAAGCCTTATAAAGGATAGAACAGTTCTGAATTCATTATAGGAAACTAAAAGTTACCTTAGAATCATGATATATTTCTGGCTAAATAGATTCCATTTGTAACAATACGTCCGGCGAGCTAAGTCTTTTCCTAACACAAAATTAGGAAATCAACCTGCAAGTAAACAGCTATATATCCCAACGAGACTTTACAATTTTATTAAATGATGATTGTTTTTGTTTATTTTAATTAAAAATATGAAATAATATGATTGTTTTTGAGTGAATATGATTGATTTTTGAAAAGGTTTTCTTTATTATAAGAATATGAAAGATGAGGTGACCCTTTATGCTTGCTGATGAAAGACACCAGATAATCATCTCGAAGCTAAAGCAGCAGGGAACAATTAAGCTTACAGAATTAATAGAAGAGCTTCATGTTTCTGAAGCAACGCTAAGGCGTGATTTAGCTCAGCTGGAAAAAATGAAATTATTAAAAAGAGTCCATGGCGGAGCTGCTCTTCTGCAGAGAAAGGGCTTTGAACTTGGAATACATGAAAAAGTCCATCAATTCCTTGCAGAAAAACAAGAGATAGCTAGTATGGCAGCATCTTACATCAACGAAGGAGATTGCATTTATCTTGATGCAGGAACGACCGTTTCTGAACTCATCCCTTACCTAAAGGAAAAAAATGTAACCGTTCTCACAAATGGGCTTATGCATTTTCCCAGTCTAGCAGAGTATGAAATAAAAACTATGATCGTCGGGGGACAGGTTAAGGTTTCGACTAATGCAATTATAGGAAGCACAGCGGTGAGTTTTTTATCTCAATATCGCTTTGATAAATGTTTTCTGGGAATGAATGGCATCCACAGCCAGCTGGGTTTAACCACACCTGACCCAGAAGAGGCCCTCCTGAAAAAAACGGCTATGCAGTTATCCAGCGAATGCTATGTGCTGGCTGACAGCTCTAAGTTAAACGAAGCCACTTTTGCAAAAGTGGGAGATATAACGGATGCAGTTATTATTACTGATTCCAATAATCAATCTGCTCTAGAGGAAATCCGCAAGAATTCAAAAATAAAGGTAGTGACACCATGATTTATACAGTTACGCTCAATCCTTCTATTGACTATATCGTGGAAGTGGAAGATTTTCAGATTAATTCATTAAACAGAATGAAACAAGAAGCGAAATTCCCAGGTGGGAAAGGTATTAATGTATCCCGGGTGCTCAGCCGGATAGGGAGCGGGAACAAAGCGCTGGGATTTATCGGCGGTTTTACCGGGAGTTTCATAGAGTCTTTTTTACAAGCAGAAAATGTGCATATGGATTTTACACATATAGCTGAAGATACAAGAATCAATATTAAATTAAAAACGGGCAAAGAAACAGAAATAAATGGCTTAGGTCCAAAAATAACAGAAGAAAACTATCAGGAGCTTCTAGCTAAGATAGATCGCCTTGCGAGTCAGGATACGATCGTTCTTGCAGGGAGCGTTCCTCCGAGCTTTCCTCCTAATTTCTATGAAACTGTTACAAAAAGATGTGCTCAAAGAGGCGTAAAAGTGGTCGTTGATACGAGCGGCCCTTCTCTCATGGATGTGGTAAAACACCGCCCATTTTTAATAAAACCTAACCACCATGAATTAGGGGATCTTTTTTCAGTGGAAATTGAAACTGTAAAAGATGCAGCATTCTATGCAAAAAAATTAATAGAAGCAGGGGCAAGAAATGTTATTGTGTCAATGGCCGGCGAAGGGGCTGTACTGCAGACTGAAGGCAAGACCTATACTGCTGGCGTTCCTCGCGGAAATGTGGTGAATTCTGTAGGTGCGGGTGACTCCGTAGTAGCAGGATTTATAGGGAAATATACAAAAACAAATGACATCATACAAGCATTCAAATATGGAATTGCAGCAGGAAGTGCTACGGCGTTTTCGACCGATCTCTGTCAGAAACAAGAGATTGAAGCCCTATTGCCTCAGGTGCATATTCAGCAGTTAGAGGAGGATATTAAATGAAAATCACGGATCTATTAAAGCAGGATACAGTCATTCTTGACCTTGTATCGAGCAAAAAAGCGGAAGTAATCGATGAACTTGTAAATAAGCTGCATGAAGCCGGCCGTTTACAAGATAAAGAAGGCTATAAAGCTGCCATCCTAAAAAGAGAACAACAAAGTACAACCGGTATTGGTGAAGGAATTGCGATTCCGCATGCTAAAACAGCAGCTGTTAAGATTCCGTCCATTTGTTTCGGAAGAGCTGTTAACGGCATCGATTATGAGTCTTTAGACGGGCAGCCTGCTAAATTGTTCTTTATGATTGCAGCGAGTGAAGGGGCTAACAACGCCCACCTGGAAACCCTTTCCCGTTTATCTTCCCTCTTGATGGATGAAGGTTTTCGTCAAAAGCTGCTTACAGCAGCAACAAAGGAAGAAGTCATTAACATTATTGACGAGAAAGAAAAGGAAACGGCCGAAGAGGCCAAAGAAGTTAGCCCGTCTGCAGCTGGCAGCAGCACCTCCTCCAAAAATAGAATACTTGCCGTCACAGCATGTCCTACTGGAATCGCCCATACTTATATGGCAGCTGATTCCTTAAAGGCAAAAGCCAAAGAAATGGGCATAGATATAAAGGTTGAAACCAATGGTTCAACTGGAGTGAAAAATGGATTAACTCCCAAGGAGATTGAAGAGGCTCAAGCGATTATTGTCGCGGCAGATAAACAGGTGGAAATGGACCGTTTTAACGGAAAACATGTAATCATAGTCCCTGTTGCTCAGGGGATTAGGAAGCCCCAGGAGTTGATAGAGCGAGCCGTAAAGCAGGATGCTCCCGTGTACCAGGCTGGAAACAGCAAGAAGAGCAGTGATTCGGCTTCTATTGGTTCTGGCATCTATAAACATTTGATGAGCGGTGTAAGCAATATGCTGCCTTTCGTCGTGGGTGGAGGAATTCTTATTGCCCTTTCCTTTATTTTTGGAATCAAAGCATTTGACCCAGAAGATCCAAGCTTCCATCCGCTGGCGAAAGCACTGATGGATATAGGCGGAGGCGGAAGCGGTGCCTTCTTCTTCCTTGTTCCTGTATTAGCAGGGTTTATCGCCAGCAGTATAGCAGACCGTCCTGGATTTGCACCTGGTATGGTGGGCGGCTTGCTTGCAGCACAGGCAGGAGCCGGCTTTCTCGGAGGATTAATTGCTGGTTTCCTAGCCGGCTATGTTGTTTTAGGGCTGAAAAGAGTATTCGAAAAACTGCCCCAGCAGCTAGAGGGAATAAAACCAGTACTTCTTTATCCAGTTTTTGGTATATTAATTACCGGTCTCATCATGCTGTTTGTGTTTAATGATCCTGTAACTGCAATTAACAAAGGGATGACTTCATGGTTAAATGGACTTTCCGGAACTAACAAGATATTTCTTGGTATTATCCTCGGCGGGATGATGGCCGTAGATATGGGAGGCCCCATCAATAAAGCTGCCTTCACTTTTGGTATAGCGGCTATTGAAGCGGGAAGCCTGGGACCCCATGCTGCAGTTATGGCTGGAGGTATGGTTCCACCGCTTGGTATTGCACTTGCTACAACATTCTTTAAAAATAGATTTACA
This sequence comes from Peribacillus deserti, assembly GCF_016909175.1. Lineage (GTDB taxonomy): Bacteria > Bacillota > Bacilli > Bacillales > DSM-1321 > Paraperibacillus > Paraperibacillus deserti. Next base: position 34,515 of record NZ_JAFBFI010000026.1, on the reverse strand, counting down.
GAAACAGAAAGAAAATCAGGAATCACCAATTATTTCCTGGGCGCTTCTTTCATAACAGAAGGTGCCATTCCATTCGCGGCTGCAGATCCGATACGTGTAATAATCAGCAGTGTCATTGGAGCTGCTACTGCTGGAGCTCTGACCATGTTCTTCAATGTTTCGTTACAGGCTCCGCATGGCGGTATATTTGCAATCTTCCTTGCAGTAAATCATAAATTGCTTTATATCTTTGCAATCCTTATAGGTTCTGTCATTACGGCTGTAATCCTGGGAATTTGGAAAAAGAAAGCTCTTGCGGTACAAGCGCCAAAGGGAACAGCATCTGAATAACCATTTATTCAAAAGCCATCCGGAAGGATGGTTTTTTGTATAAAGAAATTTTGAGCAACTTTGATAAATGAAATCGTACCTATACTTTCATGTTAGATTTTAAAGATAATCATTCACCTTATTTTTTAGCAAGTCCGGTTGGGGGGCTTATAATGCAGGAAACGCTCCTTATTTATTAATGAAAGCGCTTAATTATGCCGAAATAGTTTTTTGTTGATAAAAAATAGATAAAGTTGTTGTATTTGCCAGAATATTTGTTATATTAGAACAATAAAAAGAATGGAGAGGGGTTAAACACGATGATTGCACCACTTGTAATCAAAGAATATACTTTCCTCTTATGATGCAAAATGCATTGCTATAGGTATCAAGTATTATTAATCTACTACATTTACATAATAGGAGTGTTCATCATGAAGGAGTATATTGTTGAAAGAATGTATAAAGCTTCAGCGGGAGTGGCCAATGCCGTTTTGGTGACATTAGGTATTGGGCTTTTGTTTGAATCCATAGGAAATTTCACGGGATGGGAGGTATTAGCAGTAATCGGCGGTGCAGCTAAGGTTTTGCTTGCACCGGCGATTGGAGCAGCCGTTGCCTTTCAATTGGGGGGAAATACACTGGTCCTCTTTAGTGCGATGGCTTGTGCGGTCATTGGAGGGAATGCAATCACACAATCACCGGAAGGAGTTTTCACTATAGTAACAGGCCAGCCACTCAGCGCTATATTAGCAGCTGCTGTAGCTACATACGTGGGTAAAAGAGTAACTGGACGAACTAAGCTTGATATGATGGCCATTCCAATTGCAGCTATTTTTACAGGGGGTATCGCTGGCGTTGGTCTTGCAGCCGTTACAACTCCACTATTACAAAAAATCAGTGAAGAAATTACTTCTTCCGTACAGGGAAACCCTTTGATTGCTTCTATGGTTATTTCCTTGGTCTGGAGTATACTTCTTATGTCTCCAGCCTCGTCAGCGGCCATTGCTATTGCGTTACAGCTCGACCCTGTTTCAAGCGCAGCAGCTTTAATTGGATGTACAGCTCAATTTGCCGGTTTTACAGCCATGTCACTGCGCCAGAACGATTTAGGAGGCTTTCTTGCACAGGTGTTAGTCACACCAAAGGTTCAGTTTCCCAACCTGATCAAGAACCCGCGCCTAGTAATACCGACTTTTGCAGCAGCTATCATCTGTGCACCTATAGCGACATTAGCATTCGATTTTAAGGCAACTTATGAGATAGCGGGTCTCGGGCTTAATTCATTAATTGCACCATTAAATATAATAGCGAATCAAGGTATATCTGCTTTTCTTATATTCATAGCTGTTGGTGTTGTTCTTCCCATCGTAATATCGCTGGCTCTTTATCAAATAATAAAGGTAATTGGCTGGGTAAAAAAAGGCGACTTGCATATGGAAATTCAATGATCACCAAAACGATTCTTCTTTCTTTCTGGAGAATCGTTTGTCATTTTATAGAGTGAACCGGGATGCTCACGTATTTTTTCTCTTATTCTGTAAAATAATGGCTTGTAGTATAATAAATTCAAAATCTAGAAATATAGCGGGGAGATCAGCATGGAAATCTCAAAGGGTTTTGTAAAAGTTACTGGCGGAGAAGTATGGTATAGAAGAGTGAAGAACGGGGGGAACGGAATTCCTCTATTAGTGCTTCATGGCGGTCCAGGAAATTCACATCTTCCATTAGAGGCATTGGACGTTCTTAATGAACATCGAGAAGTCATATACTATGATCAGCTTGGTTCAGGTTATTCCCAGCGTCCAGATAATCCCAATTTGTGGCGTTTAGACAGGTTTGTCGAAGAATTAGGGCAGGTAAGAAAGGAACTTAGATTAGAAGAGGTACATATTCTTGGTCATTCATGGGGAACAACCCTGCTCTCTTCTTATCTGTTAACTAGCCCAAATGGAGTTAAGAGCGCGGTTTTTTCAAGCCCGTGTTTAAGTGCACCCCGCTGGGCAGATGACCAGAAACGTCTGCTTAAAGAAATGCCGTCTGAAGTCCAGGCCATAATTGATAGGAGCGAAGCAGAAGGCACCACAGACAGCAAGGAATACAAAGAGGCTACACAGGAATATTACAAAAAACATGTATGCCGCCTCGATCCGTGGCCGGAAGTTATGAAAAAGGCATTTACTTTAGGCAATTCAGATATTTACCTATCCATGTGGGGTCCGTCTGAGTTTTGTGTTACAGGAAATCTTAAGGAATATGACTGCACTCCCAGACTGCACGAAATTAACGTTCCGTCGCTGTTTTTGTGCGGCAGGTATGATGAGGCAGCACCTGATACAACTATCTACTTCAGCAGTCTTGTTCCTGAAGCAAAATATCACATTTTTGAGGAGAGCTCCCATACTCCTTACCTTGAACAGCATGAGGAATATGCGGCTGTAGTTTCTGCTTACTTACATGAGTCAGAACACAAAGCATAGTATGTTGTCTTAAAACCTGATTCCGTTATTTGGAACAGGTTTTTTTATAGTTATTTAACTAAACTCCTGTACAAATCCAAATATCCGGCCTCCTAATCTTTCCATCTAATACTCTGTGATCAAACTTGTTTAATACATAAAAGGAAGATACAATTTAAAATAATATACTATAAAAAGCAGTTGTATTGAGCCTTGTTAATGGGAATAAATGTAACAAAGGAGGGCGCTTATGAGAAAGCTTCTGCTATTAGTAATCATTGTGTGTATATCCTGGTTCGCCATTCATAATAAATATCCCAATATAGATGTTAAATCAGAAGTAGAACAGATTAAATCAGAATTAGCAGCCGTAAAAGAAAACCCTGACTTTTCAAATTTCATAGAACGCTTTTCTGCCGAAATTAAAGAATTGGGGGTTCAACTGGACTCATCAATTAATCAGCTGTCGCAAAATAAGGAAGAGTTAAAATCTACAATTCTTGAAAAGCCTACATTATCTGCTCCAAATGCCCAAGTTTTTTCGGTATATAATATAGAGCTTGGAGATACAAAAACACAGGTAGAACAGGAACTGGGCGCTCCAAAACGATCAACCTACAACGAGTATGGAGTGAAATGGTATACCTATCATAAAAATTATCAGCACTTTTTAATGGCAGCTTATGATAAAAACAATAAGGTGGTTGGTTTATACACGAACCAGGATTTAATCTCATCTTCTAAAGGAATAAAGCTAGGAGCTCCTAAAGAAAAAGTTATCAATGAGTTAGGAAAACCTATGGATCGTATGCAAAAAGGTTTGGTCTATTATTTGATTCCAAAGGAAAGAGATTATGACCTATTTCTTATAGGAGACAGCTATACAACCGTATTCTACGACAAGCATCAAAAAAATACCGTTACAGCTATTCAAATTATTAGGAAAGACATTGAAAGAGAAAAAAATGATTTTTACACAAAAGGCAGCAAACAGCTGGAAGAAGGTTTTGAGTATCAATTATTTGATTTAACTAACGCTGCACGTGTACAGCATGGACAAAATGCTCTTACCTGGGACAGCCGAATCAAAGAAACCGCACAAAAGCATAGTAAGGATATGGCAGTGAATCATTTCTTCGATCATACCAATTTAAAAGGGCAGTCCCCTTTTGACCGAATGGAAGAGGACAATATTCGTTACAGAGTTGCTGGTGAAAATATTGCATATGGGCAATTAAGCAGTATATTTGCACATGAAGGGCTCATGAATTCAATGGGGCATAGGGAAAATATTCTTAAGCCTGATTTCAGGCTCCTTGGTGTAGGAGTCGCCTTTAACTCTAAATCCCAGCCCTACTATACTGAAAATTTTTATACGAAATAACTTAGCGAGATTAAGAAAGGAAGGAAGAGGCGCGTTTTTATCATCAAGCTGGCGAGAAACAAATAAATGCCAGTACTGTGATAACACTTCTCGTTATTTTGTACTGCAAAATCCAACGAACGTTCTGTCACATTTGTAAGTTATCGTCGAAAATAAGATTTTATTTTAACGCAAATCTTAAAAATCTTAACTTCTATAATCGTCCTTTTTATAAATAGTTGGGGCTGCCTGATGGTGCCCTTATGTCATTAATCATGTTATTTGCAATTACTTAATAACCATAACCATCTAAAACCAAAAGAGGTACAGCCGCTGTGACTGAACCTTTTTTATGCGAGCGCAGACTTGCATGCAGAACCGCTATTTCACATCAAACCATAATGATCTTTTATCAGTCGGATTTCCATTGTAATTCACCAGTATTTCTTCGCCGGGCTTAATGTCTTTAATAGCATAAAACTTGATGGTTCTTTTCTTGAAATTCATATAATAGATAGCATTTGGACTATAGGAATGATTAAAAAGAGAGCCATACCCTAATGCAAGAGCAATATCACCTGGGGCACTTCCCCAATCAAATAAGTATTCCCTAAAGATCGTATGTTTTAGATAATTAAATTCTTTTTTTGGAGAAACAATAACCGGAGCTTTGTGTATGAATTCACCTTTTTTAATAAGCTTCACAGCAAAGATTCCTCTTCCTCTTCCGTGTTTAGACTGCTTAACTTTGAACATGATCTCACCGCCGATGTTTTAACATGGTATCAAGCCTGGGTGTTTAAGGTTTTATAACATTTGGATTTAAGAACTTGTTGGTTTCTTTTGTTAATATATGCCGGTTCACGGGAGGGTGGAATGTTATTAAATATGATTGTAAATAAAATAAATGTGCTTATGTAATCGTATTTCTTGCAGGCAGGGAAATGGGAAATAATGTGCATCGGAAGAATATTGAAATTTTAAAACAGCACTCTAACAATGCTTGATGAATGGCATTAAAAGGGTATGAAGCAATGGGCATGCACATTGGGGTGTTTTAAAATGTTAAGCAGACGAGAAACCACTGGATAATTGTGCTGTACCCAAATCTTATAGAGGATTCACTCTTCACCAGAGTGTACTGCAGGTACAAAACAGAGAAAATACCTTGAGGCAGACTGTTGATATCTATCTGAACAAGACCTTCAGCGAATGAATGAAGCGGCTCCACCAGCAGGCAAGCGGTATAAATATAAAAGTATTAATTTAAAAACAATAAATAAAGCCGATTCCTTTAATGGAGCGGCTTCATTTATTGTATATTTTATTTAATTTTTGAGCTTAATATCGTAATCTCCCGTTCGCATCGTTTACACCTTCGCTGGATTGAAACTGGCGGGTACTTCTGCCTTGAGATGATGTATTTAAAAATGGCAGCTGCTTTTTAATTTTTTCAATGTTCTCTGGTGCTGCCATTGATTGGATTTGGGACATTACTTTGTCACGAGAACTCTTATTTCGCAGAAAATATGCTGCAGCTCCTATAGCAAGGGTACTTAACATTTTTGAATTCATTCTGTTTCCTCCTTTGATGTATGAGCGTATTTTATGTATTCCCTATACGGGTTCTTATAAACTATCAATAAAAACGACAGAAAATAAAAAGACTGCACCTAGGCAGTCTTTACAGTTATTTCCACTCTAATATACCACCAAGATCTTCATACACTTAATCTGGCAGAATGTTTAATTCTTCCATTGGAAGGTTAGTTCGGTTTATCCATGCAGTTTGAAATCCAAAGTTTTTGGCTCCGGCGATATCCCATCCATTTGAAGAGATAAACAAAAGCTCCTCACGCCTCAATTCAAGCATATGAGCTGCATGTCCATAAGCACTTGGAGCAGGTTTATAATGCTTAACTTCATCAATGCTGATAACAGAATCGAATAAATGTAAGAAGCCGGCCTGTTTCAGCAGAGGATTGAGCATATCGTATGATCCATTCGAAAGAATGGCTAATTTTTTATGAGTCAGCTGATTCAGTATGTTTTTAGCTTCTGGGTAAGGAGCCAAGTGGAGGTATGCATCCATTAAGGTTTCTTCCTGTACTGAATTTAATTCTTCAAAATGTTCTTTAACCGCATAGCGAAGGGCATCTATTGTGACATTAAAGAACGTATCATATTTTCCCATCAACTGGCGTACAAAGGCATACTCCAGTTGCTTTCTCCGCCAAATAAGGCTGATAGATTCACCTTTTGCAGGATATAATTCCTCACACTTCTTCTTCACTGAATATATATCAAACAAGGTCCCATACACGTCAAAAATTACACCTTTTACTGAAGAGCGCATCACTTTTTCCATTCCTTTTTCTAGTGTTTCTTTTATTGTGTCTAATTCCTGGAAAAATAACAATGCCTGATAACAAGTTCATTATTTTAAGGGTGAGTTTAACCAATAGGCTCTTTTTCTAAAAGATTGTTGTTAAAAGCAAATGTATAATATTAACAAAAATTGGTTGAGCTAAAATGCTATTAGGTGGTGTTCACATGAAATTTAAGAGCTTTATCGTAACCTTTGCAACTCTTGTTTTTATGACAGGGCTGCTTTTCTTAGTGGGACATACGTTTCCTATTCCTTGGTTTATGTTTCATCACGAATATACAGATAATGCAAATGGTGTCTTCGTTACAACTGGGTCAGTTGTTCCTTTGATTATTGGTCTGATATTCAGTTTTTTTGCAGAGAAAATTTATGTTTATAAGTACCGACAATAACCTGGTTGAGAACACCAAGTTTTTAATGCTCTTATTTTTACGACGGTAGTAAAATTCACACGCTGACAAGTAGCAAGAAGCATTTCCTTAATCGTTCTTGAAAAGGCATTTTCTTGTTATTTCAAGGAAACGATGCCAAAACAAATAATATGAATGATACTTTCATGTGTTTCATTAGAAAAATAGAATAAAAAGGAACTTTTCATAGATTTTTTACCCATTTAATAGATTTTTACTTTCCAGCGGAAGTGTTAGCGGACAAATAACATCTTATGCAGGCTTTTTAGCAGCTTAGAAGCTTCAAGTAGCAATTTATGATCAAGTTTTTGGTTTTTATGCTTAAGTATTTTAGATCTATGCTTTAGTTCTTTGGTTTTATGATTTAGTTTAGGAAGTTTATGCTTATCTATGCTTATATTTCGTTGTTTCTGCTTACAGATAACGGGATATGCTTCTCGTACTGGATTTTTGCTGTACATATGCGGGGAATTATCATTTCATTTTATTTTGTGTAATATAAAATGATTATGTAAACTTTAATAACAGCCAGGAAGCTAAAAACCCCGTCAGAGTGCCACCCAACCTGATTAATTTATTAACATGTTTGACAGCTGGCATGGACATGAAACTCTCCTGTTATATTCTACAATTAAAGCCTACTTCTAAACTAGTTTATACCTGGATTTATTTTTTCCACAGCAGGTTTTTATTAAATAAAGGCGGGTACACTTATAAAGCAGCCGCTTTAATGGAAATGCAGATGTACCGAATGTTTACCGGTTATTTCATTTGGAAGAACCAGGTAACCCAAAGGTGCTGGCTTTCCAGGTGGTCCATATTGGCTGTAAGGATTCGAGGATTTTCGCTTTAGTAGTTTTATCTTAAAGGATAAATCTGCACATAAGACAAACCTCGTTCCTTTACAAGAAAAAAGCCTCTACCGTGACGGTACAGGCTTTTTTTTGTTTTCGGTTAAAATTATACTGGGCTATTATTATTTTCAAATTGGTACATCATTTGTTCAGAAATGGCTGAATAGCCGCTTGAGTTTGGATGGATGCCATCTGGTGATAAATAGTTAAGATTTTGGTTGTTGATGACCCTGGTGGTTTCAACCACTAGGGAAGAAGGAATTTCACTTGAAATTTGATAAATCATTAAGTTCCATTGCGGCAGAAGTTTGGTTCCCAAACTGTAAAAAGGACTTTTTTCAGGGAGTGGATTATACAATTCTAAAAAAAGTATGGTCGCGTCTGGGTTTAACTCTGTTATATATTTTGAAATACCGGTAAGGTTATTTGAAAATGTGGACTGTAACTCATCGAAAGATTTTAGTGCACTTAACATATCCCTATTCCCGGCAGATGCAGCCATTTTTAGTATATCATTCCCGCCTATATTGATCGTAACAATGTCGGCTTTTTTTATTGCTTCATTATAAGAACCTTCTGTAATTAATGAATGAAGGGTGGAGCTGGTTATGCCGTTAATTCCTTCATTTTGAAAGGTAACAGGTTTTTGTATAGAGTTTTCTAGCGAGTATGAGAAGTGAGAAACAAGATTTTGGTCAGGAGATACTCCATAGCCCTTTATGATGGAATCACCTAATGCAAGGTGGTTCAGTTGTGTTTTAGCTGAATCTTTATAATATTCCAGATAAGACTGTGTATTTATAGTAGTCATATTCCGTTCTTCAGTCCCTTTAGATTTCAATTTACTTAACTGGTATTGAGGATAATAAACCCAGGCAGCGAAAGCAAATACAGCAAGCAAAATAGTTATAAAAAGAAATTTTAATATCTTCATAATCTTCCCACCTAACAATTACTATTATAACATAATTTAGGAGATTACTATTTGGAAGTATTTGGACTAAAACCCTTCTGGGACTGCTTTTTGCTTTGCTTTTCCTAATCAAATTATGGCATTAACGTTTTTACTTGCATCATGGGTGGAAGAAAGCTAAGAAATTGTTTCAAGTTAAGCAGCCTGGCAGCGTTATTTTAGGAACGCTCCTAAATAAAAAAGATGTCTATTATCCTAAAGGATAATAGTACGTTATGTCGAATATTAGTATAGATGTTAAAACGGTTCTTTCACTTAAACAGTTAAAATCATGGAGGAGTTAAAAATGACTAAGACAGTAAAAGCAGCAATTATCGGATGTGGCGGCATTGCAAATGGGAAGCACCTGCCATCCCTTAAGAAATTAGAAAGTGTGGAACTCGCAGCATTCTGTGATATAGACGAAGAAAGAGCTTTTAAGGCAAGAGATGCTTTCGGAAACGGACATTCCAAGGTTTATAGTAATTATTTGGAGCTATTGAATGATCCTGCTATTGATGTAGTCCATGTATGTACACCCAATGATTCACATGCAGAAATAACCATTGCAGCACTAGAAGCAGGAAAGCATGTGATGTGCGAAAAGCCAATGGCTAAAACATCTGCTGAAGCTAGGCAAATGCTGAAGGCTGCAAAACGTACCGGTAAAAAACTATCGATTGGATATCAAAACCGTTACAGACAGGACAGTCAATTTTTACATAAATACTGCGAAGATGGGGGGCTGGGCGAGATTTATTTCGCTAAGGCCCATGCCATCAGAAGGCGTGCTGTACCTACCTGGGGAGTATTCCTGGATGAAGAAAAGCAAGGGGGCGGCCCTTTAATTGATATAGGGACCCATGCTTTGGACCTAACGCTGTGGATGATGAATAATTACAAACCAAAAGCCGTTCTGGGAACTACTTTCCATAAACTCGGTAAAAAGAAAGACGCAGCAAATGCCTGGGGGTCCTGGGACCCTGAAGAGTTCAAAGTGGAAGATTCAGCTTTCGGGTTCATTACTATGGAAAATGGAGCTACTATTATTTTAGAATCGAGCTGGGCCTTGAATACTCTTCAGACCGGGGAAGCAAAATGTACTCTTTCTGGAACAGAGGGTGGAGCAGATATGCAGGATGGACTTCGGATTAATGGTGAGGAATTTGGCAAGCTGTATACGAAAGCGGTGGAGATGTCAGCTGGAGGAGCGGCCTTCTATGATGAAAAACAGGAAAGTGAGGCAGAACTGGAAGCAAGATTGTGGATTGAATGCATTATAAATGATACAGAGCCAGTAGTGAAACCAGAAGAAGCATTAGTGGTGACTCAAATACTTGAAGCCATTTACGAATCTTCTAAAACAGGAAAGGCCGTATATTTCGGAGAATAGTTTTAGCAGAACCATATCGGAAGAGCATTGCTTTAGCGCAGTGCTCTTTTGCTGTCTTAAAGCAGTATACTTGAAATTCGCGATGAAATAATTTAACATTTTATAAAATTCAAACTTAAGAAGAGGGAAGCTATGTCTATACAAAAAGTCCGAGATTACGTGAAAATTTTTAACGAACATTTAGAGCCGATTGAGTTCACCGAAAAGACTAATACAGTGGAAGAAGCTGCAAAAGCGCTAGGAGTAGAAGGAGCGCAAATCGCGAAATCGATCCTTTTTAAAACAGGAAATCAGTTTGGCTTATTTGTAACAGCGGGAGATATACGAATTAACCAAAAGAAGGTGAAAAAGTTGTTAGGCCCTGGAAAACCAAAGCTTGCTTCGCCGAAAGAAGTTGAGGAAATTACCGGATTTCCTATTGGAGGGGTTTGTCCTTTTGCTTTGAACGAAGAGGTTCCTATTTTCCTGGATGAGTCGATGAATCGGTTTGAAAAAGTCTACACGGCTGCAGGTACACCTCATTCAGCACTTCCAATCACTTTTACACAACTTTGTGAAATTACGAAGGGTACAGTAATAGATGCTGAGAATATTGATTAAAAAATACCTTCGAAAACAGCCGGAGTCTTAAAGGTCCGGCTGGTTTTTGTGTGCAAAAATAAACAAAAAACGAAGTTGAATGATGATCCCGATGAGCATTATATTTTTCGGATTTAAGCTGTCCTGCGGGGGAAAAGAATTGAAAAGGACTATATACTTAATTGTTTATAAATAGAGATGCTATACATGTTTTCTATGTAAGCATAGCATGCAGAAGGGAACCAGCTATATAAAATTAGGCGGACAAGTACCAAGGACTAAAAGTGTCGATAACAGTATTCCTTTGTTGTTAGAAGGATATCAGTTTATTCAAAACCGTTGCCCGAAATTTCACTCTGATATTTTTCAAACACGACTACTGGGGGAGAAGGTAATCTGCATGAGCGGGGAAGAAGCGGCAGCAGTATTCTATGATAATGAGCGGTTCTAGCGAAAGGGAGCAGCTCCAAAAAGGATTAAGCAGACATTATTTGGTGAAAAAGCTATTCAGACAATGAATGGTAATGCAAATAAACACCGAAAGTTGTTATTTATGTCACTTATGACTCCCCCAGTGTGAAAAAGCTTTCAAATCTTATTTTAGCGAATTGGGAAGCCTATGCACGGAGATGGACCAGCATGGAGAAGATCATACTATTTGATGAGATCCAGGAAATTCTATGCCGTGCAGCCTGCCAGTGGGCTGGAGTCCCTCTGAAAGAATCTGAACTTAAGCAAACAGCAGATGATTTTGGGGCGATGGTTGATGCCTTCGGGGCAGTTGGGCTTAGGCATTGGCAGGGCAGGCGTGCGCGTAAACGGACTGAAAAGTGGATTTCTAGAGTAATTGAAAAAATTCGTGCTCATAAGCTGCAATCTAAGGCAGGAACAGCTGCAAATGCAAAGGCATATCATCGTTAACAGGATGGAAATCATCTGGATACAAATATGGCAGCCGTTGAGCTGATCAAAGTTTTAAGACCTATTGTGGCTATTGCAACCTTTATTACTTTTGGGTTGTTAGCAATGTATAAGTACCCAGATTCGAATAAAAATTACAACTGAATCAAGATGGAGATGATCTTGAAATGTTTGTGCAGGAAGTCCGGCGTTTTTATCCCTTTGGCCCATTTTTAGGGGCAAGAGTACGCACGGATTTCACCTGGAACAATTGCCGTTTCACTAAAGGCAGGCTGGTTTTGCTTGATATGTATGGAACAAATCATGACCCCAGGCTTTGGGAACAGCCGTATGAATTCAGTCCTGGATTTAAGGATTGGGAGGGCAGTTTATTTGATTTAATTCCTCAGGGCGGCGGCAATCCGTATAATGGCCATCGCTGTCCGGGCGAGAGTATAACCATTGAAGCGATGAAGATTAGCCTGGACTTTCTTGCTAATAAAATAGCCTATGAAGTCCCTCCACAGGAATTGGACTTCAGTTTGACGAGAATGCCGGCTATCCCTAAAAGCAGATTCATTTTAAAAAATGTTAGATAAGTATTACCTGTACTCTTATATTAAAGCTAATAGTCCAATGAAATCTAAATGAATATTAAAAAAGAATGGTTTATTATTCACAAACTGGGTATATAAAAGTAGGCCAATTAAAAAGGAGGAAACAAGATGGAACATGTAAAAGCACTTCTTATTAAATTCGTTATGATTGCAGTAGTTTTAGGCATCATTCTCTCCGGAATATTTGGCGGAGAATTGAGCGACACACTATTAATTAGTGCCGTACTTACTGTGTTAGCCTATGTTTTGGGAGATTTGTTCATATTCCGAGGCACTAGAAATGATACCGAGTATTCAAAAAGGAATATGGTAGCTACCATTTCCGATATGGTATTAACTTTTATCGTTGTATGGCTTATGGGGAATGCATTATTTACTGATACGGAGCAGACGCTATTAGGAGCTCTTCTTTCTGCCATTGCAGTAGGAGCTGGTGAGTGGTTCTTCCACAAATATCTTGCCAATAACGTATTTAACGAAAGACACCGTCATGAATCTGCTCATTAAAGATTTGTGATTTACGAGCCTTTCAGACTGCCGGCATAGCCGGCAGTTTATTTTTTTGCTCTATAAAAAGAAAGGAAAACGAAAAGTGCTAAGGTATATGCAAAACCAGATAGAAAGCTGGAATTAGAGAGTTAACGATAGCCAGCTTTTGAAGCTTCTGGAGATAATGAAGATTTGGGGCAGGAAATTAGTTCTGTTCGCAAACCCATGATAACCCTATTGTACCAACCCCTGTATGGACTCCTGCAACTGGTATCAGCATTAAAGTTTCAGTTTCAAGACCTGGAATGGATTCAGTAATCAGCTGCTGAACTTTCAATGCCTGTTCTGCATTATTTGCATGTACAACCGCTGCTTTTCTAATTTTATATTGCTTGTTTTCTTCTTGAAGCTGCGAAATAAGCCATGCTAAAGCTCTTTTTTCAGTTCTCACTTTTTCTTTAATTTTTGCTTCTCCATTTTCTATAGATAATATAGGCTTAATCTTAAATAAGTCAGCCAGCATTTTTTGTGTGCCTGAAACTCGGCCGCTTTTGTGAAGCTGATTCAGGTTGGAAGGCACCAGGTAAAGTCTGGTATGGTCACGATAACTCTTCAGCTTGCTGATTAGTTCTTGTTCATGAAGACCAGAGTCAAGCAATTCTATTCCTTTCTTGATTAGAAAAGAGAGAGGATAGGAACCAGTTTGTGAATCTAGAGCAAAAATTTTAAATTCAGCTATTTCTGCTGCCATCATAGAAGTCTGATAGGTTCCTGTAAGTTTGCTTGAAGCATGAATTGCTATTCCAAAATCATATTCACTCTTAAGACTTTTGTACAAATCAACAAAATCACCCACAGATGGCTGTGATGATTGGAACGTACCTTCTTCTTTTTCCATTCGTTCATAAAATTCTTTATCTGTTATATCTATCATTTCTTTAAAAGATACTTGATTAATAAGTACATTAAGCGGTACAACAAATATATTGTTGTTTTCGATAAATTCTCTGCTTAAAGAGCTGGTTGTGTCCGTTATCCAGGCAACTTTAGCTTTTTTCATAATTGAGTCCTCCCATAAAAATGTAACTGTGAATCTGTTAAAAGATACTCTTTAATTTTGGTAGATTTACAACAAAAAAAACATACACAAATGTCATGTTTTTGCGCTAAAGTTATTTCAAAATATGTATATTTTGTGAAAAACATTCAGATGGAATTTTCCTGAAAGGGTATAATACAGTACTTCAATGAAATCAAATCGACGGGTGAGGCAGCTCTATGTAAACGGAAATAGTTAAGCTTATAGTATGTAATTCCTTGAATAAGTGAAATATTTGGCTGCAATCATACCTCCACTGCTATAATTTGTGAGGAGCAGCAGTACTGCAGCTAGTTGTAGGCAGCTCTAATATATCTAGTGTAACTATAAAATGATACATAAATATAGAAGGTGAAAAATGACGACATTTAAAGCCAAAGAAGTAATCTTTCTGTTTGTAATTACTTTAACTGGAGTGCTTTATTCAGTTATTGCACATATACCATTAGTTATCGGGTTTTTACCGGGATTCCTAGTATTGCTTGTTCTCTGCAGGCAAAAGAAAGTACCAATTAAAAAGTTGCTGGATATCTCTTTTAGAGGAGCGGCTAAAACCAGAATTGTTGTTCTGATATTGTTCTTTGTGAGCTTCTTGCTTCCATCCTGGCATTTATCAGGGACTCTTGACCAAATGGTAGCAGTTACCTTGCGGCTGCTTGATCCAAATCATTTTTTTATTTTATCCTTCTTAGCTGCAGCTTTGTTTTCTATGACGCTTGGTACGTCTGTTGGTACTTTAAGCGCCATTGGAGTACCGATTATGAGTACGGCTGTTTTACTGGGACTGCCAATGGAAATAACTGCGGGAGCCCTTATTTCCGGCGCTTTTGTAGGTGATCGTACTTCTCCTTTTTCAAGTGCCCATCAGCTGATGGCACATACGATTGAAATTAGTGTTAAGAGCCAGCAGAAAGCAATGATCACTACCACTTTGCCAGCAATTTTAATTTGCTGTTTGTTTTATGCCATAATAGATCATTTTATTGATATACAAGGTAAGACCTTATTCGTTAATTCTAATGGAAGCATTCTTTTCATTCAGTTTATCCCGCCGCTATTTTTAGTTGTAATGGTACTTATGAGAGTAAAGATTCTATACGGATTTATCGCGAGCATAGCTTCAGCTGGTTTAATTGCCATATATAAGAGTCTCTCTTTTTCTCAGCTTCTCTATGGTTTTTGGTATGGAATCGAAGGAACTGGTGGAGGTCTCGCTCATATGTACTCTTTACTGCTATTTATTATAGTGGCGGGAGCTTACAACGGTCTTCTTGAAGAACTCAATATGATTCAGCCATACTTGGACAAATGGCTGAAGACTTCTAAGTCTCTGAAAGACGATTCTATTAAGATCATTTTATCGACTTTATTTATCTCTTTTATAGCAGCCAATCAAACATTGCCAATAATCCTTACCGGAAGGTCATTCCTTTCTCATTGGAGTAAATATTATAAAAGGGAGGACCTTGCAAGAGTGATGGGTGACACCACTCTTATTTTTCCAGGAATGGTGCCATGGAGCATACTTGCGATCATGTGCAGTACTATCTTGAATGTGTCTCTCTTTTCCTATTTGCCTTATGCGGTTTTTTTATGGATTCTGCCATGCCTCACCATTTTATTTTCAATTTTGAGGAATGGAAATCTCAAAATAAACGATCGTCCACTAGAATCAGATGGGAAATTGTAAAATGACTAAGTTAGTAAGATGGAGAAAGCTAATGGATACTTGGAAAAATAATAATTTTGTGATTTCTACAAAGAAAGAATTATTAGATATAATTACGATTCATCATTTTCTAAGTAACGATTCTTATTGGTCAAAAGGTATAACAAGAGAAAAAGTTGTAAAATCAATAAAGAATATTCCACTTTGTTTTGGGATTTATGAGACCAGTCCAAGCGGTATGTATAAACAAGCGGGATTTGGCCGGGTAATCACTGATCTAACGACCTTTGGATACCTAAGTGATGTGTTTGTTCTCCCAGCATATCGGGGAAAGGGATTATCCAAATGGTTAGTGGAGGTAATTACAGAACAAGAAGACCTTTTAGAAGTCAGGAGGCTGATGTTAGCAACTCATGATGCTCATTCGCTATATGCAGGTTATGGGTTCGTGCAGCTAGATCAGCCCCTGCATTTTATGGAGAAACGTAACAAAATATTAAAAAGTTAAACGCCGGAGGCGGAATGGGATGACGAAGCAGAAATTCAACGCAGAATTTTTGTTCTAATGAATGGATTAACCCCAAAATAGGTAAGGCGGCAGCTTTTTATCAGATAGTCCAAAAAACAGAAAGCCCACTGCGCCGGCTTTCTGTTTTTTGATTACTATACTTTATTTTTCCGGAATTTTTATTGGTGTATTCAAGGTGTATTGATCCTTATAAGATCGATAGGTGATAAGATCCTGTGCTTGTGACTGGACATCCAATTGCAGAATATTAGCGTTTCTTTTTTCTAAATAATAAAAGATATCTCCGCTGTTTAATTCATACACACTATACATATTACCCAAAAGTACTTTTCGTTTCATTTTGGTGTCAGGATGCTTTTGGATATAATCCGCCAATTGAGGTATAGTTGCTGAATTCGTACCCGTGAAATCAAATATACGTTCTTTTACACTGGCATTGGCTTGATTCAATGAAAGCTTAGCTTTGTGTACAATTTTATTTATGATCCCCATTGCCATTCCTCCTTTAATAAACTTATGTGACTTCACATCTTATTAAAATGTTATTCCCAATGTCGATTTTCAATAAACTGCTATTTTTATGCTGGGTCGAGCCTTTGGTATACTTTGGCGAGCCCGTAATCATTGGGCATATATTAAACCTTGTATCAAAACAAAAAGGCCCGGGAGAACCCCGAGCCTCTACCGTTGCGAATGGTTAAGTCCCGCAACGAGTATAATAATAGTATACCCCGTATTTTATTAACTTAAACAGAAAATCTAAAGTTAAATTAAAAACAATGCGCCGGCCGGCTGAATCATATTTAATCTGCAAGCAACTAAATAGATATGTAACATATACTATGATAAAATAGAATTATGTTACATGGATGGAGAGATGAAGATGGATTTTGTTGAGCCATTTAAGGATGTTCAGCAAATTGACGAAATCAAAAAGGATCTTAAACAACATTCTGAAAGGGATTTTTTACTTTTTGTTATGGGAATTAATACCGGCATGAAAATTAGTGACATGCTTGTCATAAAAGCTGGTGATGTAGTTTGCGGCAAGAATAAAATTAAAACTTTTTACGAGATTCCCTGTGAAGAATCAGTACGCCAAAAGGAGATTTACTTTAATTCCAAAGTAAGATCTGCCTTGGAACATTACCTAAATAACTCCGGATTATCTCCAAATGATTACATTTATGCCTCACTAAAAACAAAGAATCCTATCAGCCGCCAGCAGGCACATCGCATCATACATGATGCTATCGATCGTCTTGGCATTAAAGGGAAATTTGGTGCCAGCTCCATGCGTAAAACCTTTGGCTATCATGCATACAAAAAAGGTGTTTCTATCTCCATCATCCAAGAACACTACCATCATGCCACCCCATCAGAAACCTATAAATATCTTGGCATTACTAAGGAAGAACCTGCTCGTTCGATTATTGATGTGAATTTGTAAAATTGGTATTTAGAGAAAAATTGATTAAAAAGGCGGGATCTTATGACAGAACTTATTCAAGCAAAAGCACAGCATAAAAAATTAACAAAAGGTAGGATTATCAGCCGGGTAATCATTATTACAATTGGTGCCTTATTAATGGCCACAGGATTGGAAATTTTCCTAATACCTAACCACGTAATTGATGGGGGCATTACAGGTATATCGATTATGCTTTCACATCTTACAGGTCTAGAACTGGGGATTTTCTTGTTCGGATTAAACCTGCCATTTATTTACCTGGGTTATAAGCAAATTGGGAAAACATTTGCCTTTTCTTCCGTATATGGAATTATAGCTCTATCAGTTTTTGCTACTCTTTTTCATCCTGTTCCTGCCTTTACGGATGATATTCTGCTCGCTACGATTTTTGGGGGCATGGCTTTAGGTGTAGGTGTCGGGTTAGTTATCCGAAATGGCGGAGCCTTAGACGGGACAGAGATTCTCGCGATTGTCATAAACAAGCGCGTGCCTTTTTCTGTTGGTGAAATAGTTATGTTTGTAAATATTTTCATTTTAGGTGCTGCTGGTTTTGTCTTCAGCTGGGATAGAGCCATGTACTCCATCCTCGCATATGTAATCGCAGCAAAAGCCATTGATACAGTAGTAGACGGAATTGAAGGATCCAAATCGGCCTATATTATCAGTGATCAAATTACTGAAATTGGAGATGCCATCAATGCCCGATTAGGAAGGGGAGTCACTTATCTTCAAGGGGAAGGTGCCTATACAGGCGATGAAAAGAAAGTGATTTTCTGTATCATTACCCGACTCGAAGAATCCAAGCTTGTATCATTGGTTGAAGATATTGATCCAAAATCATTCATTGCTATAGCCGACATTGCTGAGGTGCGCGGCGGACGCTTCAAAAAAAGAAGCATACATTAAATTCTGTCTTTCCTTATACTTTGCCATTTTACCCGCCAATCCATTAAGGAGTGGCGGTTTTTTTGTTAAACCAAAAGAAAGGGGAACTGTTAAAGGTATTGTTTGCCGTTTCTTCTTTTACTAAGCCTATATTAAAGTACATTGTTGATTTTGGCACTATGTTGATATTCGCTTCAGGCGCGAGAATCCTGAGCAAGGGAAACCCCACAGGCGTAAAATGTGAGAGGAGGCCGGCGCCCGCGGTAAGCGAGTGCCCTCCTGTTGTTCAGCTGCGAACTGCCTTCCTCGTCGTTCTGGACCGTTCTCCGCATTTTTTGCTGCAATCAACAGGCAACTTAACAGAGCTTTTACTTAAAATACCCTTTATTTTAAGACATTCCACTGTTACGATCCAAAATCAAAGTCCCCACATTTGGTATAAAGGCGGGAAAAATAGGATTACATTTGCTGGATTGCCATAAAATCCGATTTTGCCTGCTATGGCAGTCATTGAACTATGCGGTGTCAGCTGATTCCTTAGTCCTGTGATGCTAAAATTAAACCATTCATACTAATTCCGTAAAAAATCAAATAGGGTGAGTCAAAACACAGAGGAAAGCTAGTTTTTAACCAAAGACTAATAACTTTACAAACTAATTAGCTAAATGGTAAGTTGGGCAGGCAATCTTTGGCTGCAAAAATAATTAAATTTAAAGTTAACTTTTTTAGTTAGATTTATAGACATTCCGGGTAAGGAGTTTAGTAACGTAATAGAAATAAAATAGTACGAATGACTTATAAAACCTAGACTTCCTTGAGGAGTCATATTACAATACATGTGAGACCATCTATAAATAAGCAGGTGGAATCATATGAACCCTTTAAATATTTAGTTTAGAAAGAGACAAAAAAGATATGACTCACAGTGAACAGAGTATATACATAAAAGAATTAGGCCGTTTAATCGACGATTATTACAAATGTCCCTTGGATAAAGTGCGTGAACAAATCCAGCGTGATATTGTACTGCTGAGTACAGTCCTGGATTCTGATAAGCACCACACGTAGGTTTAAAAAACAGCATGCATCAGTTAATGCAGAATCGGATATTCCGATTCTTTTTTTATTTCTAGATTAGTTCGTGCAAACCGTGCAGTTATTTCAGTAATTAGCGACATTTTGCTGCCTGAGTACGGAAATCATACACAGAGCCGGAGCTTTCTTTTTGAAAATGTGGATCAACTAATTTACGTTTTTTTTCAATCATTAAATAAGTTAATGTTATAGGCTTCTAAGAAGTATCGCGGCAAAAAGAACCTGGCTGTCATAAACGGGTCCACAACCTGGCTTATCTGAGTCTGTCCTATTGCACTGAAAAGCATGGTTAAATGATTGATCGACAAATTAGTATGAGGGCGCAAGAGTTCTATCATATGTTCAACCGACTGTTTGACTGCCTCATCCAGTGTTCGAGCAGATACGATCATGGCAAGTCCATCGGCATTCATTACGATAGGATGTTTGATGGCTGCCCCCTTTATAACATCTAAGGTAACGGTTGCTTTACCTGAAACTTCTATGCCGGTCACCCCAATTTCTCCGTCACCCATCGCTGCATGCAGGTCTCCCAGGCCAAAGAGTGCTCCATCAGCAGACACGGGCAGGTAGAGCACTGCGCCTTCAGCGATTAACTTCGTATCCATATTGCCGCCGTGTGACCCGGGAGTACCTGTGGGAATCTGCTCACCCTCTGGTGCAACCCCAATTACGCCAATCATAGGATTAAGAGGGATATTCACTGTCTCATTAAATATCGCTTTGTTGTATTTTATAGGAATGAATTTTACCTCATGCTGTTCCAAAATATCCCCCATAACACCCAGATTTGGGCCGACAGACATAACACCATGTTCAGCGATTTCAATTCTTTCGATTTTAACCTTTAAAATATCACCTGGCTGGGATGTTTCTATAAAGATTGGCCCAGTAGCCGGATTGATTTTATTCCTGTCAATTTCAGTATGACCAGAATGTATCTGGTTGCTGTAGCAATCATATGTCTCAATGGTAATAGTCGTGCCAGGCATAATCCTTTTTACCGGCTTATTTTCCCGGCTGAACGCAAAGAAATGTTCTTGTTTAGTTAGTAGTTCTCCCAACCCATTCAACTCCCTCTTAGGTATATCTTTTATAATTTGGCATTAATCTTAATCATTATAATATAATGAATTTTTATTCTCTATATAGGACCCATTCATAAGATTACTAAACATGCTGCCAAAGCAGGAATTAATATATAAAACTTTCAATCTTAAAAAAAAACTCTGAAAAAGCAGGTTTTTCGCCTTTCTATGTATAAGTTAGATAAATAGCAGTATCGATATCATAATTAGGAGGCATGTTCTTTGAGCCAAAAGCTAGCGACTTTTCCCATTGAAGAAGTCCGTAAACAATTTCCAGCTTTAAAACGCACCTATAATGAGAAGCCGGCAATCTATATGGATGGGCCCGGCGGTTCACAAGTAGTTCATACATCCATAGAAGCCATTGCTAGATATATGGAGAATGGCGGTGCAAACCTGCACGGTGCCTTTCCTTCCAGCCGTGAGACGGAAAATATAATCGCAGAAGCCAAAAATATCATAGCTGATTTTCTTAATGTTAAATCATCAGAAGTAGCATTTGGTGCTAATATGACAACTCTGGCTTTCTCTGTTTCTAGGTCTCTCGGCAAGAAATGGGGAAGGGGCGACGAGATTGTTGTAACAGAGATGGATCATCGCGCAAATGTTGATCCCTGGATTTCTATGGCTGAAGACAGGGGCATGACTGTTCGCTGGATAAAAGCAGATCCAAAAGCATTCACTTTATGCCTGGATAATCTGGATGAAGTGATCAATGAGAACACCAAGCTAGTAGCCATAGGGCTTGCTTCAAACGCCGTAGGCACGATAAATGACGCTGTAAGGATCTCAACTAGGGCAAAGCAAACAGGTGCTCTTGTTGCTGTTGATGCTGTCCATGCAGCACCTCATATCCCAATCGACCGCGAGGCTTTAGGGGCAGATATTATTTTCTGCTCCGCATATAAATTTTTCGGTCCTCATATCGGAATAGCTGCAATAAAAGAAGAAACTTTCGCCGATTTAGAACCATACAAACTGAAGCCGGCGCCGTCTTATTACCCCGATAAGCTGGAAACAGGAACACAAAACCATGAAGGCATAGCCGGAATTAAGCCTGCCATTGAATTTTTTGAGCAGCTGGGTACAGGCTCAACACGACGAGAGAGAATAGTGTCCGGAATCAAATTCATAGAAGAGCATGAAAACCGTTTATCCACAATACTCAGAGACGAGCTGGCAAAAATGGACAATGTAATATTATATCAGCCAGGCTCTGCTGTACCTAAAACACCTACGATTGCTTTTAAGGTAGATGGCTTCCATCCCGAAGAAGTATGTCAAACTCTATCAGAGAAGCATGCAATTTTTATTGCAAGCGGGGATTTTTATGCGACAACCTTAGCAAATAAAACAAGGGTAAATGAGACAGGCGGCTGGATCCGTGCAGGTCTGGCGCCATATAATTCAGAAGACGAAATTATCCAATTTATTGATGCCATTAAGCAATTGTAAACTATAGAATCCTTTCTAAATGAAAGGATTCCAGACTATCGACAAAGTCGACAGCTATTTTTTAATAAAATTTAACCCTCAATATATAGTGCTTAACTTTAAGAAACACCACCATATATGCAAGAATAAATTGACAAACCTCATTTTTTGCGACAAAGTTTGTTTGAAATTGATTTTGTCTACACTCTGGAATCCTTTCTAAATGAAAGGATTCTTTTTTTGGGTTTAAATTAGTGAAAGATTAAAGCGCTAAAAAGAAGCGGCTTTTCTATGAACTGAATCATATGAGGCGTGAAGGAGAACAAAATAGGTAAAGGACCGAGTCCCGTTGTATAAAAATACATAAATTATTATATATATATTATTTTGTATTGACTAACCAAGTAAAGGTGAGTATTATATAAATATAATTTTTATTGAATAAATATAAAGTATTTGTCAATCCAAGATTGGTTTAGGATGAACAGTTTTATCAATAAAATGAAAAAATCATTTCAATACAGAAGCGGGGACTGTTTTGGGATATCCTCAGTCTAGCTATCTTGTTATTTTAAATGAAAGACAACATACACCGGCATGGGGTGTTTTTTTATGCCTTTTTCATCTTATGAGATTAAATAGATTAGGAAACATACAACTAGAAAAGGAGAAGGTAAAAATGGGAGTAAACAACAGATTAGGCCTGTGGATTCTCACTGCATTAGTAGTTGGGAATATGGTAGGCTCAGGAATATTTATGCTGCCTCGTTCCTTAGCGGAATCTTCAAGTCCAGCCGGAGTAATGGCAGCTTGGGCAGTGACGGGTTTTGGTGTTCTTATGATTGCATTAGTATTTGGTAATTTAGCGATAAGGAAACCTGAACTATCAGGAGGACCCCAGATCTATGCAAAGGAATTATTTAAAGAAGGATCAAAAGCCTCACTTCTTTCCGGTTTCATGTCATCTTGGGGCTATTGGATTGGTAACTTTGCCGGGAATGTTGCTGTTATCACAACGTTTGCCAGCTATTTATCCACATTCTTTCCAATATTAACGAGTCAGGCTGAATTATTTACAGCAGGTACATTTACCTTAAAGGTTGGTAATGCACTAACATTTGCTGTGTGCTCGATTCTATTGTGGGGAACTCATTTTATTATACTAAAGGGTCTTGAAAATGCAGGTAAATTAAACTTTGCAGCAACAGCTACAAAGGTTCTTGGATTCTTTTTATTCATCGTGATAGGCCTGCTCGCTTTTGAAAAAGGAAACATGCTTCCTTTCGCTGCTCCAAGACTGGATGATACAGGTCATTCTATTAGTTTGTTTGGCCAGGTGAATCATGCAGCGGTTTCAACGCTGTGGGCTTTTATCGGAGTAGAGTCTGCGGTGGTATTTGCATCGAGAGCCAAAAGGAAAATAGATGTAAAGCGTGCAACCATGCTGGGGTTATTCATCTCATTGGCTATTTATATTGGGATAAGCACACTTGTTATGGGAATGCTGTCTCCTGATGCATTAATAAAATCAGATAAACCTTTAATAGATGCGATGGAAAACGTACTAGGACCAGTTGGTGGAAAGCTGATAGCGGGACTAGGATTGGTTAGTTTAGCAGGTTCTACAATTGGATGGGTCATGTTGAGTTCTGAGGTTCCTTATCAGGCAGCTAAACAAGGACTGTTTATGCCAGCTTTTGCAAAATTAAATAAAAATGGACTCCCGGTCTTTTCTCTTATTATAACAAATGTTCTTGCTCAGTTATTTATATTCTCCACCATTTCTAATTCAATATCTGCAGCGTTTGAGTTCATTATTTATATAGCAACTTTGTCTTATCTTGTACCATACTTTATTTCCTCTGTATTTCAATTAAAATTAACTATAACTGGTGAAACGTATAGCACTAACAAGAGCAGGATGATAGATGGGGTCATTGCGGTCATTGCTACTCTTTATTCCGCCTGGGTAATTATAGCAGGTACAGCTGATGTCAAAACCTTCACGTTTGGAATGATCCTTCTGGCAAGTGGAATTTTATTTTATAAGCTGCTTCCAAAACCCGGTTCATTACCTGGATATGCGGATGAAAAACGCACTGCATAAAAGTAAAGTAATTTGACAAAACGGTTACCAATATATTAACCAAAAAGCCAGAAATCTGGAAGAAAAGTGTATCCTATAGTGTAGACACTCAAAAAAAGTCTTCCTATAGGGTGCTTTTTTGTATAAAGGCCACTGAATTTGATACAACCTTCTGAAAATCCTAAACATATACTGGTATTTATTGAGTCTTTTGGGGATTGGATGATTCAATAATTGGATAAATGGCTTCTGGAGGAGCCTCCGGACAAAGAATAATTCGAAACAGCGTTTTTTTCCACTAAAAAGAGTTAAGGACATTTTCATTTCCTTAACTCTTTTAAGGTTTTAAAGGGTTAGATCCTCACTTGACATGATTAAAAATCCATCGTTCTTCCATTTGTTGGAAGGTAGAGGCTGAAAGTGGTTAAAGCGTCATTAGATTCACATTTTATTATACCGCCGTGTTTCTCAATAATCTTCTTACATACATATAATCCGATTCCTGTTCCTAGTTCTTTAGTTGTAAAAAAGGGTTCAAATATGGTTTTGATGTTTTCAGATGCTATAGCGGGGCCATTGTTTGAAAGAGTTATGACTAATTCATCTGGTTCACTCCAGCATTTTACAAAAAGATTTCTCGGTTTTTCTTTATGCTTTAAAGCATCGATCGAATTAATAAAAAGATTGAGCAGAACCTGCTTCAATTCATCTCTATTAGCTATGATTTCTAATTCTGCACCGATATCTATTTCAACGTTTACATCTGTATCAACAATGCTTGGATAAGAGAGCTGCTGAATTTCATTGAAAAGTGTTTTTATTGAAATGGTTTCCTGCTTCCCATTAATCCCCGCTTTAGAAGTATGAAGAAATTGAGTGATTCTAAAGTTTAATTGATGTAATTCATGCTCGATAATGTCTAAATACAAGAGCTCTGGATGGTCATTTTTCAATATTTTAGTAAATCCCATAATGGAGGTCAAAGGATTTCTAAACTCATGAACAAAGCTGGAGGATATTTGACCGAGTACTGCAAGTTTGTCTTTGTGGTTTTCACTGATGTATACCGTTTTATCATTCAATTCTTTATTTTTCAAATTTGTATATCTGGAAACAGCATGATAACAGAAGAGATCAAAATGGGTATTAATATGATTTATAATGAATTGAATATCACCTGGAGGTATATTTGACTGGAAGATATTTTTAATAATTATGCTTCTCCCAAGGTTTACATTGTATACAAAATCCCCAATATTTATATTGGCCTCAAGTCGCTCGCGAGCAACCTTATAAGCTAGATTAATGATATCTTCCTCACTTAAAGATCCGGTGATGGCATTCTTTATGAGTGAAAACATTTGGTTCCCATTTTCTAGTATCAGATCTTTATGTGGATCGACTTTGTCGATTATGATCATATCATGCCAATTCTTCAAAAATTCAGACTGGTGCTCATCTAAAAAGCGCACTAAAATTCGTTTGTGCGACCCTTGAAGTGTCGTAAGCATCTTTATCCCCATTTCCATCAATTGTTTTTACATTTATCACATTACCTTCATTTACAAATTGATAGACAAAAACAATATGTTCGTACATTCTTACTCATTTATGTAAAAAACTAACCTTTATAGAAGGACATCTCTTTGTTAAAATTTTATCAGTAAAAATACCCTACGGAAAAAATTATCCCATAACCTTATTATCAACCATTTTTCTCTGATAATCTATGATTAATTCATCTAATGACTGGCTAAAATTCAGAGTTTCCTGGCTATTTAACCCTGTTGCAGCTGCAATAGAGATCATTTCCTGCTGCATTTCTATAATTTTTTCTAGTAATTCATTCATCTTATAGATACAACCTCTCAAAGAACGATTACCGTTAATTGTAAGTTATCTAGTATGTTCATTGCTACATAATTAAAAAGACAATTTCTTTGTAAATACGACAAATTCACCCGAAGTTTTATTAGAAGCCTGCTTGAAATAATATTCCTCTTGTCTGGGGAAATGGCTGTTTCAGGATTGAAACTATTCTATATAATAGTATAAACAATTTATAGGAAGTGTGGATATGCCATCAAAAAAACCCAACAACTCTTTTGCTCTCTGTGTGTTTCCGGGATATAGATGGTGCGGTCCGGGGTGCAGCGGCCCCGGAGCACCCATCAATGATGTGGATGCCTGCTGCTGGAGGCATGATCGCTGCCTAAGGCTTAGAATGCCAGCTTGTGAGTGTGATAGAAAATTTATAGATTGTCTGCGTCCCAAAATTAATCCTAAAACCGATAAGGGAAAAAAAGCAGCACTCATGTATAGCTTAATGAGAATGAAAACAGCATTTTTTTGTAAGTAATTAAAAGCCTCAGGAATAGAACAGGCTATTCGTAAGGACTGTTCAACTCGTATAAACAATTTTAGATAGCGATATATAAGGAGTATTTAAAAGGGCAGCTCATAGCAGTCCTTTTTACATAAAAAAATAGGATAGTAGGTCTATAGACAAAATTTTCTTACAAGAAAGTATGAAAAGTAGAAGGGTTTTTTAAATAGGAATAGAACTGTTTAATTAATACTTATGAAAAAGTGGATAGAAAGAATACATATGTAATTAAAAGCATTTATTATAACGTTACCTGCACATAAAAGACTTCTAAGGAAAGAAGGTATGTAGTATGAATGGAAATTTTTTTGCTAACTATAGCAATTTCATCGTAATCCCCACTGAACAGCAGGAATCAGGTAAGAAAGAATATGATCCGAACGATTATGCCACATATTATATCCTTACACTAGCCCTCTATGATTCTCTTCTATTAAACTGGTCCGAAGCACACAAATATGATGTAGAAGTTGAAAGATGTATAGAAAGTGTATTAGAAGATTTTAATTCATCACAAATTGACCACTATCATTTGCAGCTTTTAGAACTTGATAAACAGAAAACTTATTTTGTATTAGCACTCTCCTGTAAAAATAAAATCGAGAGCAAGGATGCAAATGAACGGATCGCTTATATTATTGAAAAAATGCTTACAAATCCTTTTTACATCGGGCAAAGCTGGTACAAATTTACCGGTGACAGGGGACGAATTGAACGCAAGCTTTTCTGTTTTTCTTTTAAAGAATATACAAGCTGAGGCTCTATGGAGAGCTTTCAACAAAAAATGTATCATACCAGGGGTTATCCTAGATTTAAATAATGACACCTATACAAATTACTAGAGGGAAACTAAGGTTCCCTCTATATTTTATGGCACTGCAGGCTGTTAATAGATGCACGTATATTTCTATTGTGTCGCTTTCTCCATATTAGTTTTTTTGTTTACAATATTGGGTAATTTACTTTTAACAGCTAATATTTTACAAAAAAGAGGTGCATAGAGATGAACAGCAACTACGAGCGCCTTCTCCTCATAAAAGAACTTAAACAGCTGATCAGGGAATGGGATAAATGTAAAGATAAGTATATTAGAAGAGATATCTCAACGGATATAAAACTTATAAGTGATGCCATAGATTTGATGTGATTCGAAAACAGGAGAGGGATATAAGGAAAATGGATGACAAAAAAGGAGCGAATTGCTCCTTTTACTTTTTTATAAAGAATCTAGTAGTAAAACAGCATGATAACCTAAGGCAATCTCATTCTAGACAAAAGACCTGGAGATCCTTCAAATATTCATCTAATTCATTATGCGCTTTCTGCAGATGAATCCTTCATGATACCGTCTTTTATTATATATTAATATAAATGATAATCAGGGAACCTTATGGACACTCTATAATCATGCAAAGACTATGAAAAATATAGAGAGGTGTTCTCTTTGTGGATTATGAAATATGTGCATAAACGCGAGGATGGCGGCATTGCTGCAATAGAATTAGAAAGTGAAGATGGCAAAATGGATGTTAATGCCAGATGGGATGGCTGTATGGAAATTCATTTGTTCTCTGTAACTGAAGAAAACCGTAAATTGATGGATATCATTCATACATGTGATTTAAAGGGACTAATCGGAAATCTCCAATCTTTAGATAGTGTATGTACTGAGTTTTTTGAAGGAAAAAGTTAGTTGGTGAGCTCATTCATAACAACAAAATGATCATATTAAATAGCCAGCTGGATTAAAGGACTGGTACGGTTTGAGTGTTGTTAGGCTGGCTTTTGGTTTGATGAGTTTGATCTGTTATTATGAAACTAATTACGCCTTTATTTAACATAATTGCGCCGTAATTCGGAATTATTGCGTCGATATCCAATTTAATTGCGTCAAACTCTAAAATGCAGGGCTTCTAGATGCATTTGTCCGCTATATAATTCATGGGGAAACGCTGAATGCACTGTACATCCTGCAAATTGCTGCTTTCCATCCGGAATTGCACCTTTCATTCGTTTTTTTGCTATCTTGCCAAACCTGTATTGTTCCTAACTTGCTTGTATATGAATGCCGTCCATAAGCCATAAAAGAAAGGAGGTGCCAGTGTATGCACCTCCTTTGCTATTTTTAGTTATAATTTTAACTTAGCGTGAAAAAATGATAGAGGGAAATTTCCATGTTTTTCTTCAACAAAGGAAGGTTTTTTTCCTTATCGTTATTCCTTATTGAACCACAAAGGCTCATTGTCGTCGACTTCACCATTATAGTTGATAAGAATCTCTTCACCAGCTTTAATATCTTTATAAGCAAAGAAATCAAATGTGTGGTTTGGAAAGTTAATTTCATAAATGGCATTGGGCTGATAAGAGTGGTTGAACAGCATGCCATACCCTAAAAGCAGAGCAGTATGGTTTTTACCGTATTCAAAAGCATAATCAGCCAGTAACGTTTTCTCTATATGGACGTGCTGATCGTTTGGATAGGGAAGAGCCGGCGCTGCATGAATCAGCTCGCCTTTTTTGATATCTTGGGTAGCAAATACCCCTCTATTCAATTCTCCGTCGCTCAGTGTTGAAGTCTTAATTTCAATCATGGCTGTCACCTGCATTTTCTATATGTTGTTATAAGCATGCCAGTTAAATACGATGAATGCAAATGTTTTAATAATAATCCTTCATTTTTACTGAGTTGTTTTACCATGAGAGCGTGTATAATTTAAAGAGGATAACCTTTCAAAAATGCACAAAAATAAGTATTATGTTAGAAAAAGCAGGAATAAAAATTCCTGCCTGTATCGTAGGTTTATGGATTCAGTCACCATTAAAAATATCAAATATTCCTTTTGCAATGCTGCCTTCATCTTTGGACCCTGCTCGGCGGGGCGCAGCTGCGAATACTCTGCTTGCAAGCCGGCTGAAAGGCAGGGATTGTATCCATACCGTTCCAGGGCCTTTTAAAGAAGCAAAAAATAGTCCTTCTCCGCCGAAAAGTGCAGTCTTAACTCCTTTAACCATTTCGATATTGTATTCGACATCACTTGTCATCGCTACCAAGCACCCTGTATCAACTCGCAATAATTCGTGAGGAGCTAGTTCTTTTTGGAAAATCGTACCCCCAGCATGCACAAAAGCCATTCCGTTTCCCTCAAGCTTCTGCATAATGAAGCCTTCACCGCCAAAGAACCCGGCTCCGATTTTCTTTTGAAATTCGATTCCTACAGAGACTCCTTTCGCCGCTGCTAAAAAAGAATCTTTCTGGCATATGATTTTGCCGTCATACTGACTTAAATCCATTGGAATGATTTTTCCAGGATAGGGGGATGCAAATGAAACATGCTTCTTTCCAGAAGCTGATTAGTGAACGCGGTCATGAATAAACTTTCTCCGGTCAAGACTCGTTTCCCAGCACTAAAAAGCTTGCCCATTAATCCTGCTTCACTTGAAGCATCGCCGAAGATGGTTTCCATATGTATACCATCTTCCATCATCATCAAACTTCCTGCCTCCGCTATAACCGTTTCGTTAGGATCTAACTCTACCTCAACAAACTGCATATCATCTCCAAATATCTGATAATCAATATCATGATTGTTCATTGCTTTCCTCCTAATTGAAATGTCTCATACACTATTTTAGAATATGGAAGGATTTTCCGCTATCTATAAAATATGAGTCTAAACAATCTAAAATGATCAAATGTAAAAGCGAAGGAGAAAATTATATGGATAAGAAAACCTTGATAAAAATTACTCTGTAACTTTTCTACTCGATAAACGTAATAATAGTTGACAAGAGGATTATATTAATATTGATAAGAAAGGGATTGAAACAATGAGAAAAGCATTGTTAATGATTACGATAACGGCATCCTTGCTGCTTAGCGCCTGCTCGTCTTTAGGTGATGTAAATAACTCTTTAGATTATGTAAATAAAGCAACGGAACATCTAAATAACTTAAGCAATTTTGCAGAAGAAGCCCCGAAGATGATTCAGGAAGCCGCGGTTGATGCTGCGGTAAAGAAAAATCTTGAAAATGAGCTGACATCTTTAAAAGAAGAGCTTACCCAATTTAATTCTATGAAGGATGTTCCTTCTATGGCCGAAGATTTACATCAGCAGCTGATAACAAAAAACGAAGAGGTAATTGCAGAAATAAATAAATTGATGGCAAACGGCCAGGTAGCTTTAGATAAGCTCGAAGCCTCGGAACTTATAATATTGGTTAACGATTTAGAAAAACTAATGAATCGAATTGAATCATTAGGATTGTAAAAAGGACAACAAGGAATGTACTGCCTCAGTACTTATCTTACCTGTGGCAACAGTACGAGTAGGTATATGTATAAAATCAGCCGCCTAGCAAACGGCTGAAATTTTTTTTATCATTCTAGAACCATAAAATAAGGTTCAGGACTAGTGGAAGAAGTAATAGGATGGATCAAGGAACAGTTTGCTATGTGAAAGTGCTGCACGTTGGAGTTCCGGAACATTAGCCGTCTCTATGCACGCATAGTACTAAAAAAGACATGCTGCCATACATAATGCTTTCTATACCTATTCTCCACTGTTAAAGCGAGGATCATAAAGAAGTGTATCTCCAATCACGTTTGCAATATGAGACTAATAAGGATAAAGAATTTGTTGAAATACTGCAGATCCTTAAAATTCAAAAATTGCTCTTAAATCATAAAAAACCCTCTATTATTCGAAAAAGTCCTCTTAAATTCTGATGAACCTGCAATGAGATTTAATGCCAATATGAATATTAGATAAGAGTTGCTAATACTTGCCCAGGCGATGACTTTTTGGTCTATTTTTGCCCTTTTTTAACGACTATTCTGCCTCCATGCTGCTCTCTCAAAGCTGTCAGCTAATCTTTGGCATCTAAGATTGCCTCAACAGCTGCTTCTTTCCGCAGGTGAATCTAATTGGTTTATTTCTATTGCTCTACAATTGACTTATTTCCTGGCAGCAATTAATTATTAAAGGAATCAGTGTAAAAATGGCTAAATCCCAATAACTTAAAATGGGCTCGTTCTTTTTATTTTGTACAGGTTGACTTTAACGCTGCGTAAAGGTGTAGAGTTAAATTGTCAGGAGGTGATCACATGGAATATACAGTTCAAAAACTAGGAAGGCTGGCAGGAATCAGCACCAGAGCTCTCCGGTATTATGATGAGATTGGAATTCTTAAGCCGGCAAGAATCAACTCATCAGGATACCGAATTTATGGTGTAAAGGAAGTTGATAGGCTGCAGCAAATTTTATTTTATAGAGAACTGGAGATTTCCCTAGAGCGAATTAAAGCTATTATGAATGACCCTTCCTTTGATCTTAACGAAGCACTAAAAGCACACCGGGAACAGCTCCTTGACAAACGAAAGCAGTTAGATTTAATCATTGCTAACGTAGAAAAAACCATTGCATCATCAGAGGGGAGAATGATTATGTCAGATAAAGAAAAGTTTGAAGGCTTTAAGCAAAAAATGATTGAAGATAACGAAAATAAATATGGAAATGAGATTCGTGGGAAATATGGAAATAAGACCGTCGACAAAGCCAATGAAAAAGTGATGAATATGGCACAGGAAGATCATGAAGAAGCAGGACGTCTGGCGGAAGAAATCAAAGCGGCACTCGCGGAAGCTCGCAAAACTGGTGATCCATCTAGTGAAACAGCGCAGAAAGCAGCCGAATTGCATAAGCAGTGGTTAATGTTCTATTGGAGCGAATACAATAAAGAAGCGCATGCCGACCTGGCGCAAATGTATGTGGATGATGAACGGTTCAGGAAATATTATGATGAAAAGCATCCAGGAACAGCAGAATTCCTAAGGGATGCAATTCACATATATACTGTGAAATGAATGTAAATTAGCCTTATAAAAGCCGCCTCTTTATTCAGCGAATAGGCGGCTTTTATTTGTATGTTTGTTAAAAGTCTAAAGAAAAGCGGCATACTTAAAGGGCAGAATAAACAAATGTCATGTATACTAAGAATGCAGGTAACTGGAATATAAATCATACTGTTATTAATCGTCTAAATGTATTAGAGGGTGTGAAAAAATGGGTCACATTAGTGGAAAAACATTCAGCTGTGAAAAAGAATTGACTCTTGCAGTAATAGGAGGGAAATGGAAAATGCTGATTTTATGGCATCTTAAAGATGGAACTAAGCGGTTTGGAGAGCTAAAATCTCTTATGCCAGGCGTTACCCAGCGTATGCTTGTAAATCAGCTGAGAGAGCTGGAAGATGATTTTATTGTACATCGTGAAGTGTACCCTGTTGTTCCTCCTAAAGTAGAGTATTCACTCACTGATGAAGGGGAAAGCTTAATACCAATCATAGATGCTATGTACCAGTGGGGAAAAACCTATAGTAAAACCGTGATGAAGGATGAGGTTATCATTAAGGAATTGCAGTGATCAAATCGTTTTAATTATACGGTATGCCTCTGCGTACCATTTCACATACTAACACCGTTCAGTAACTTGTATTAAGTTGGCTGTTCGGTGTTTTTTTATTGGCGGTAAGGAATAAATGTTTATCGTCGGAACGCAGTGGGTACTGTCTGTTGTAATTAATTTGAGTACAGTATACTTTTTGTAACTACGTACCTTTTTTATCACTATATGAAATAAAAGTGCGTACTTTCATAAAATGCACTACACAATATAATGAAATTTGTACAGGCTGCCGAGAGGAAAAATAACGCTGCCTGATCATATTAAATACTATTCCGAGGTGAATGACACATGCAATTACAATTAGCGTTAGATCTAGTAAATATTCCTGAAGCTATAAGCCTCATTAAAGAAGTGGAAGAACATATTGATGTGGTGGAGATTGGTACTCCTGTAGTGATTAATGAAGGGCTTAAAGCGGTAAAAGAAGTGAAAGAAGCTTTTCCGAATTTAACGGTTCTAGCAGATCTTAAGATCATGGATGCTGCCGGGTATGAAGTGATGAAAGCTTCAGAAGCTGGAGCTGATATTATTACCATTCTTGGTGCTGCAGAAGACGAGTCGATTAAAGGCGCTGTTGAAGAGGCAAAAAAACAAGGTAAGAAAATTCTTGTAGATATGATAGCCGTTAAAGATCTTGAAGGACGTGCAAAAGAGCTTGACTCTCTTGGAGTTGATTATATTTGCGTGCATACAGGATATGACCTGCAGGCAGTCGGCCAAAACTCATTCCAGGATTTGATGACGATAAAAGGTGTTGTGAAAAATTCAAAAACCGCAATTGCCGGCGGCATAAAACTTGAAACGCTTCCTGAGGTTATTAAAGCTCAGCCAGACCTTGTCATTGTAGGCGGAGGAATTACAGGACAGGACAATAAAAAAGCTGCGGCAGAAAAAATGCAGCAAATGATTCAGCAAGGATAACGCTATATGGCTATATCAAGTTTACTAAGTCAAATTGTTGATGAATTAAGGAAAACAGTTGACCAAATATCAGACGAAGAAGGAGAAGTGCTAGTCGGCCATATTCTTCAATCAAAGAGGATATTTCTGGCCGGCGCAGGACGGTCGGGCTTAATGGCTAAATCCTTCGCCATGCGGCTCATGCATATGGGATTCGATTCATATGTAGTCGGTGAAACCGTAACGAAAGGCTTTGAAAAAGAAGACCTATTAATTATAGCCTCTGGTTCAGGAGAAACTAAAAGCTTAGTGCAGGCGGCTGAAAAAGCTAGAACGATCGGCGGTAAGGTTGCCCTGATTACGATCAATCCACAATCTAGCATTGGTCATTTATCTGATATCACTGTGAAATTACCGGGTTCTCCTAAAGATCAATCCGGAAGCGGTTATAAGACGATACAGCCCATGGGATCGTTATTTGAGCAGACCTTATTATTGTTCCTGGACTGTGTTATTTTAAAAATCATGGACCAAAAGGGAATGGATTCTGCTGTTATGTACGGCAGTCATGCCAATTTAGAATAAGCGGGGGCCCTCATATTTGAACTATAACCCGATTAATGGACACTAAATTAAAAGTGCCCCTTAATCGGGTTTTTCTATGTCATCAGGAAGAAAACCCGTTTATAATAAA
>NZ_JAFBFI010000025.1 GCF_016909175.1 Peribacillus deserti | reverse complement strand
AAAATACGCTTGGCGTCTTGTTTCGTTCAGTTTTCAAAGAACAATCATTAGTCAGTATTAGTCAGTCGCTCGTAAGCAACTTAATAATCATAACATGCATTTCAACTGTCGTCAACATCTTTTTTCGAGTTATTTTTCATCACAACTTTTAAAGTATGCGTTGTTGAAGTGTAATATGTATATTATCATCATAAACAACAAACGTCAATACAATGTGACTCTTTTAAAATGAGGTAAAAAAATCCATTAAAAGATTGGACCTGTAAAATATTTCGATATTAGAAAGGAGAAAAAACATGAAGTTCTATATTGCATCAGGATTCAAGAATAAAGAAAATGTCCGCCAGGTCTCAGCAGCCCTTCAAGAGAAAGGGCATATTCAAACATACGACTGGACTCAAAATGAGAGAGCATCTTCTTTAGATCATCTAAAACGAATCGGAGAACTCGAAAAAACAGCTGTTTCCGACTCCGACTTACTTATTATGTTATTGCCTGCCGGATTTGGAAGTCATATTGAAGCAGGAATTGCGATTGGTTTAGGAAGAAGAGTATTTATCTACTCACCTGATCCAGCTCTTTTGAGCTATGATAAAACAAGCACCTTCTATTATATAGAAGGTGTCAAAAGATTTACCGGTACCCTGGATTCATTTGTACAAGAGGTCTTAATAGATTTAGCTTAAAAAAGGGAAGACCTCATAACGAAGGTCTTCCCTTTTTTTAAATCGAAATGATATCTTCTTCTTTTAAAGCGACATTCCCCTGCTTTTTAATCGTTACCTGTTCTCCCTCTTTTAAATTAGTAAAAATAATGGGGGTAATGATTGAAGCAGCATTTTCTCGAATATAATCTAGATCAACCTTTAGTAAAGGCTGTCCTTTTTTAACTTTATCCCCCTGGGAAACAAGAGTTTCAAATCCTTTTCCTTCTAACTTCACCGTATCGATACCAACATGAATTAAAATCTCTCTTCCAGCATCCGATTCGATTCCGATAGCATGTTTTGTCGGGAATAAGTTAACAATTGTTCCATCAACCGGTGACACAACTGTTCCTTCTGTAGGGACAATAGCAAATCCGTCACCCATCATTTTCTCAGAAAACACTTGATCAGGAACCTCAGTAATCGGTTTTAATTCTCCTTGCAGCGGAGAAACAAATGCTTCCTCACGATTTTGCAGGACTGCCGGGTTTACATCTTCGATTTGCTTTTCGACTTCTTTTTGCGGTGCAGGAGACTTTTCGGCAGTTCTTGGTTTTTTGCCGGTCATGATGTCCTTCATTTGTCCTTTTATCGTTTCTGAACGAGGACCAAAGATCGCTTGAATATTGTTTCCAACTTCAAGTACACCTGCGGCTCCTAATTTTTTCAGCCGGCCTTTATCTACTTGCTTGGCATCATTAACAGAAACACGAAGACGTGTGATACATGCATCTAAATGAGCAATATTTTCTTGACCGCCCATTGCATCCAGAATATCGGATGCTAATTCTCCGCCTGGTGCAGCAGCTGTTTCTTCATCGCCTTCCACATCTGCTTCACGCCCTGGAGTCATCAGGTTGAATTTCCGGATAGCAAAACGGAATCCAAAGTAGTAAATGACTGCAAACGCAAGACCTACCGGGATCACCAGCCAAGCATTTGTCTGCGGATTAATAAGACCAAAAAGAATATAGTCGATTAATCCTCCGGAGAAGGTCATACCTATTTTTACATTTAGTATTTCCATAACCATAAATGACAGACCAGCAAACACGGCATGGATTCCAAATAAAACTGGAGCCACAAATAAGAATGAAAACTCAATCGGTTCAGTTATACCCGTTAAGAAGGACGTAAGTGCAGCTGAAGCCATTATACCTGCAACTAATTTCTTTTTCTCAGGACGGGCTTCCTGGTAGATCGCAAATGCTGCAGCTGGCAGTCCAAACATCATGAATGGATATTTACCAGTCATAAATGTTCCAGCCGTTAAGTTCTGCACACCATCTTTTATTTGTTCCATAAAGATACGCTGATCGCCGCGAACTAAGTTGCCTGCATCATTAGTATATTGTCCAAATTCATACCAGAATGGCGAGTAGAAAATATGATGAAGACCAAACGGGATTAAAGCACGTTCAATTACACCAAATATAAAAGCTGATAATGTTAAATTTGCGTTAACCATATTATTTGAAAAGGCATTCAGGCCACTTTGGATTGGCGGCCAAATAATTAACATCAGCAATCCTAAAACCACAGCACTTGCTGCTGTTGCTATCGGCACAAAACGCTTCCCTGCAAAAAAACCTAGGTATGAGGGCAGCTCAATGCTGTAGAATTTATTGTACATATAGGCTGCCAAGATACCTACGATGATCCCTCCAAAAACTCCCGTCTGAAGGGTTGGTATCCCTAACACACTTGCATACTGAAGGTGACCTTCCAGATCAGCTGCTTCAATTCCCAAAACAGTCCCCATGGTTCTGTTCATAATGAGGAAACCAACTATCGCCGCTAATCCTGCAACTCCCTCTCCGCCGGCCAAACCAACGGCAACTCCGACTGCGAATAGAAGGGCCAGATTATCGAATATAATTCCACCTGCTCCTTCCATTACTGAAGCAATCATGGTGACGGCATCATTTTTTAGAAATGGTGCAAGATTGAGCAAAACTGGATTTTGCAAGGCATTACCAAATGCGAGCAATATACCGGCCGCTGGCAAAATCGCAACAGGAAGCATTAATGCTTTCCCTACTTTTTGCAGCACGCCAAATGCTTTTTTAAACATTTAACTTCCTCCTTAGAAATTTATCAACTCAATAAAACGTTTGCAAAAATTGACAATGAAAAAAGGCATGAGTATAGAGAACATCAGAAAACACAAATTACGAGTATAATTTACCCACAATTGCAGCTTTCTAATGCAGTTTCTTTACTCATGCCTGATCGAATCAGTAACACGTTATTAATAAATATTAAGTTTAATCAATTATTCCGCTGAAGCCGCTGAAGATGCATCGTTAAATACACCGCTTCCGCATCAAACACTGGCTTTTTGAGAACATTTTGCATGATTTTAATGAGTTTCCATGCAAGATTGTAGCATACTGGATACTCTTTCTGCAAGAGAGCAGAAATTTTTTCTGGCTCCTCTACCTTTTCTTCCAGAAGCACACGTTCAATAGCAAAGCGTAAATGGCGTACTAATCTCATATAATCAATACTCGCTTTATCAATAGAAATCTCAAGCTGCTCTTCAATGACTCCCGTTAAAGAAGAGATTAGCTGAGAGTACTGATTAATTTCCGAAATCTGTTTATTTGTAATGGCACTGTGGATATGAAGTGTAATGAAGCCTGTCTCAGCTTCAGGCAAAGAAATGCCCGTCTTCTTATAAATTAGTCCTACCACTTCTTTTGCAATATTGAATTCAAAGGGATAAAGTGTTTTTGTTTCATTAAGAAATGGGTTTCTGATTGTTATCCCTTCATTTATTCGATGTATCGTTGCTGTCAGGTGATCTGTCAGTCCCACATGTATATGTTCATTTAGATCTCCCTCGACTCTTTGGGTGATGAGATCAATAGCTTCAATAATGACTGATAAAATAGGTTCTTCAATTAATGGTAAAAGTTTTTTGTAGTTTTCCTGTTCATTTCCGCTCTTCAAAACAAATAGTTTTTCAACTGACTCAGCAGAAATAACTTCCCCTTTTTTTCTATTAAAGCCTATGCCTTTCCCAATGATAATAACCTCTTGATATCGAGGATGTTCAGCTATCAGCACATTATTATTCAAAACTTTTTTAACTTCAATACTTTTCATGTATATACCTCATTTAGTAGGACTCATATACATGTTAGCCAAAACCACCTCCATAAATCAATATATGTGTTTAAAATAAGAAGGCTCGGTGCAGTTGGTAACCGCACCCAGAACTCCTTATGACTTATAATTTTGATAAAAAAAAACAGAAACCAGGCAATGGTTTCTGTGCATGTTAAAAACTTTTATACTAAGAAGATGAAATAGCATAAGAAAATAACGAAAAGGAAATACATGAGTGGATGAACTTCTTTAGCTTTACCTTTAATCAGCATGGTTATTGGATAGAATACAAATCCAATGGCGATACCTGTTGCGATACTATAAGTGAAAGGCATTGCTACAATTGTAAAGAATGCAGGAACCGCAATTTCGAAGCGATCCCATTCAATATTTTTAAGCGATGCAACCATCAGCACACCTACTACAATGAGAGCTGGTGCAGTTACCGGCGCTGTAATGACAGATAATAATGGGAAGAAGAAAAGCGACAGTATAAATAAAATAGCCACAACAACTGCTGAGAATCCAGATCGAGCACCAGCCGCTACACCTGCAGATGATTCTACATAGGATGTTGTCGGTGAGGTACCTAAGATAGCACCAGTTACTATAGACATAGAATCAGCGAATAGTCCTCTTCCAGCCCGTGGAAGCACTTCACCTTTCATAAGTCCTGCCTGGCTTGCAACAGCAACAAGTGTTCCTGCAGTATCGAAGAAAGCTACAAAAAGGAATGTTAGAATAACGACCAGCATTTGAATGGTAAAAATGCTTTCGCCTGGATTAGAGAAAGCTTCGAAAGCTGCCCCAAATGTAGGCTCAATGCTTGGTACAGCACCTACGACTTTGGCTGGAGCATCAATCAGGCCAAAAATCATGCCGGTCACAGCTGTAATGACCATACCAATAAATACAGCAGCATTAACTCCTCTAGTCAGCAAGATGACCGTAATTAAGATCCCAAATACTGAAAGTAAGGTTGTACCTTTCGTAAGATCACCCAGACCTACTAATGTAGCATCATTATTTACGATAATTCCAGCACTTTGAAATCCGATAAATGCAATAAACAAACCAATTCCGGCTCCAACCGCATGCTTCAATTGGGATGGAATCGCGTTAATGATTTTCTCACGGAAACCTGATAAGGAAAGCAATACAAAAATAATACCTGCGATCAATACGCCAGTTAAAGCGGTCTGCCATGGTACACCATAAGTAAGGACAACCGTAAAGGCGAAGAACGCATTAAGACCCATGCCCGGCGCTAAAGCTATCGGGAATTTAGCAATGATCCCCATCATTAGAGATCCAATGGCAGCAGCAAGCGCAGTTGCGACAAACACTGCCCCAGAGTCCATTCGCAGATCCGCTGGAAAATCCTTTATGCTGGCAAGGGACAGCGTAAGCGGATTAACGATCAAGATATATGCCATTGATAGAAACGTTGTAATTCCGCCAATTATTTCTCTGCGGTAATTCGTACCAAGATGGTCAAAGTCAAAAAACTTCCTCATGATATTTTCCCTCCAAGAGATTAGTCGTACTGGAACGAAAAAAGCGCTCCGCCAGGATTACCGAACGGAGCGCGACTGCTTGATAAATAAAGAAAAAGAGAAAAACCCTCTTCTATGTTTATCTCGTAGTCGAGCTGTTACGGCAGCTCGGTAGAAACTTTTGGGCCAATCCCCAATATTATACGACATAATTTGATAATTATTTTATTAGTACATCCATAATTTTAGCATAAAATCACTAAACGTCAATAAAAAATACGAACAATTTCTTGTTCGCACTTTTTATAGTTCGTATTTTACCTATATATTATTCCCACTCGATTGTTGCAGGCGGCTTGCTTGTAATATCATAAACGACCCGATTCACATGCGAAACCTCGTTAACGATCCGTGTGGATATAAGTTCAAGCACATCCCAAGGTATACGGGCCCAGTCAGAAGTCATACCATCAATAGATGTTACGGCCCTGATTCCAATTGTATAATCATACGTGCGAGCATCTCCCATAACACCAACGCTTCTTATGTCAGGAAGAACGGTGAAGTACTGCCAGACTTCTCGGTCAAGACCTGCTTTTTTGATTTCTTCCCGGAGGATGGCATCTGATTCACGGACAATTTCAAGTTTATCCTCCGATATTTCTCCAAGAACACGGATTCCAAGACCTGGACCCGGGAATGGCTGCCTCCAAACGATTTCATCCGGTATACCCAATTCAGTTCCTAGAGCACGAACCTCATCCTTAAAAAGTGTATTTAAAGGTTCAATAAGTTTAAATTGCATATCTTCCGGCAGACCGCCTACATTATGATGAGATTTTATCGTTTGCGCTGTTGCTGTACCGCTTTCGATAATATCTGTATAAAGAGTTCCCTGTGCAAGGAAATCAATTCCTTTAAGCTTAGCAGCTTCATCATCGAATACATAAATAAATTCATTGCCGATAATTTTACGCTTCTGCTCGGGGTCGGATACTCCCTTAAGCTTGCTTAAGAAACGTTCCTGTGCATCTACTTTAATAACATTCATGTTAAAACCTTCACTGAAGGTCTTCATTACTCCCTCTGCCTCATCCTTGCGCAGCAGACCGTGATCCACGAAAATACAGGTTAGCTGATCGCCAATTGCCTTATGTATCAACACGGCAACAACAGAAGAGTCAACTCCGCCGCTTAAGGCGCATAGCACGTTACGGTTCCCTACTTCCTGACGGATTTTTTCCATTTCTATTTCAATGAAATTTTCCATCGACCAATTACCATCACAATCACAAACACCAAAAACGAAGTTCCTTAACAATTCATTTCCATAAACGGAATGGCGCACTTCTGGATGAAATTGTACAGCGTAAAGCTGACGGGATTCATCACTCATTGCTGAAATCGGGCAGGAAACATTGGTTCCGTCAATATTAAAACCCGGAGGAGCCTCCACCACAAGATCTCCGTGGCTCATCCACACAAGCTGTTCCTCAGGCAGCCCCTGAAACAGCTTAGTGTTATTCGTTACACTAAGTGTGGCTTTGCCATATTCACGATGTTTTGCAGGCTCTACTCTGCCTCCAAAATGCACCGTCATGAGCTGCATTCCGTAACAAATACCTAATATAGGAAGTCCTAGCTCGAAGATGCGTTCATCGCAGCGAAAAGAGTTTTCATCATACACACTATTTGGTCCGCCGGATAAAATGATACCCTTTGGATTAAGCTTAGTGATTTCTTCCGCTGTAATGGTATGTGGATGCAGCTCACTATAAACGCCAAACTCCCGGATGCGCCGTGTAATAAGCTGGTTGTACTGGCTACCAAAGTCCAGCACGACTATCATTTCTTGATTCTGTAATTCAGATTTCCCTGGCACTGCAGTCACCTCTATTGATGTTTTTCGTTTCACCTGACGAACAGGTCTTATGGGAGAGCGATTGAGGCTCTCTTTATTCGTTTAATACAAAGAAGACTGAAACTCTGTAACCTAAATCAAGTGCATGGCACTTACTTAGGTTTTGACTTGCATGCAGAAAATAAACTTTCTTTTGCAAAGACAGAATTCCAGTCTTACTATTTTATCTGTCTTCATAGTCAAATCATTTACGGTGATTTGGTAGATACTTTCGAACCATATTTTCGAGGATATATGAAGCAATCCATATTAAATTATACCCGCTTATTTTATCAACTCTTTTCAAAAAAGGTCAAGCTATTGTTTTATTCATGAGTCTTTCCCACATTTGGTGGACCTCTTTCCAGTCCGTATCCTTTGATTCGCCTTTATAAATCATATGTTCATATACACCCGTCAGTCTAATCATGTCCATTGTGTAAAAGAAGGAATCCACGTAGCCCGCATATTCTCGGAGAGTCTGTCCCTCCGGCCGCTTTAAGCCGTATCGATCCAGCTCGCTTAACAAAATGGGATATGTTTTTAAAAAATAGGTTTCTGGTGTTTTATTTTTATAAATCCTAAGCCAAATTTTGGGCATCCATTTTCCGCGGCTGCGATAAATTCCCCATACAGCTAGAGAAAGGATTAGCAAAATTCCGAATGCCCATGCTTTATTATTTTCCCAGACTTCTTTGAGATTTTCCACCAGGCCTGTATCTGAAGAAGATGCAGGTTTCTTAGCAGTTTCCTGGTCAGGCTTAACCGGAGTTGCTTTTTTCTGTTCAGTCTGCGGTGCAGAAGCCTGAACGCTGCTTGCTCCAGATGCAGGATATTGAAAACGCGCTGAATTGGTAAACCCTTTTGTCGGTTCAAAAGGTACCCACCCTGTTCCTTCAAAGAAAACTTCAACCCAAGAATGAGCATTGTTATTTGTAATTTCATAGATATTCTGATTGTCTTCTGATCGAATAAATTCTCCGTCAGAGTACCCTTTTGCCCATCGGGACGGGATTCCTAATGACCTTAGCAGAACGACCATAGAAGTTGAGTAATTATCGCAATACCCCACTTTTGTATCAAATAAAAACTGGTCCACATAGTCCTGATTTTCTGCTGGGAAAGGAACATTTCTCTGATCATAGACAAAATCCTCCCCATCAAAATA
Source organism: Peribacillus deserti (assembly GCF_016909175.1). Lineage (GTDB taxonomy): Bacteria > Bacillota > Bacilli > Bacillales > DSM-1321 > Paraperibacillus > Paraperibacillus deserti. Next base: position 31,304 of record NZ_JAFBFI010000025.1, on the reverse strand, counting down.
ATCTTCAATGGCCTTGGCCTGGTCAAATGAATTATTTTTATTCACCGTAATTTCGCCCGCAAGGTCTTTGACCCTCTGCGGAACAGTAGTCGGCAGCTGTGTGTATAAGTCCAGTTCTTGAGGGCTCAGCCTGATTCCAGTGCGGAAGTCAGGGTTTCCGGTTTTTCGGAGAAGATTGACATCATAGCGCGGCTGCTCATATTCAATGGAATATTCACTGAGCTGGACAGAAGATTGATCTTCCCCATAAGAAAGGATTTTTTCCTTATTAACATCAAAGTCAAAATAACTAGCTTCCCCCGCTTTTACTTTCGTCAGCCCCATTGGTTCTGGGTAAGGGATATGTTTATATTTTCGGTCGACAGTTACCGTTGCCTTAAATTCACTTTTCTTTTTATCAGGCAGTGAAAAAAAGTAGAGCTTTTCATTTTCAGGAAGCCGGATAATGGAGTCACTTGCCACATTAGCAACCTCCCAGCCTTTTCCTGTGTAGAAATTCTTATTTTCCACCTTCCAATAATGGCGTACAGAGGCCTTTGCCTGAAATACAACAGTACTATCTGACTCAAATGCCCCTCCAAGCTTGTCATCATTCTCTCCATAGCCAACGGTGCTTACTGTTCCTTGCCCTGAAACTATATCAGAGTAGGATTTAATAAATGGCACTGGATCGGGCCATATTGGATCTTGTTTCGGCCCGGAGAATCCCAAGCATACACTGCAGGCAATCAAAAGTCCGAGCGGCAGCATCCACCTTGTTATCGCCAGGGAGGAATAAGTAATCTTCTCAGTTTCAATGGTGCGGTAATAAGTCTGGATGCCGAGAATAGCAAAACCATTTACAATCAGCCTTATGATAGCCGAGTCCGCATGATATACCGTAAAAGTATCAAGCACGGTGACATATACGACTGAAACAAGGAAAAAAAGAAGCATTTTCTTTCTTACAACCACCCAGTACGAAATCAAATATGTCATTAAGCATAAGAGAAGAAAAAACAATAGAGTTTTAAAATCATTTGAGATTTCAAACCACCGGCTGGTTAGCAGTAAATCGATATTTGCTGCAGCATTTTTAATAAACGCAATGATCCAGACAAGCCCTATTAGCACATGATTTTTATAATAGAAATGATGGATAATAGTTAGGATGTAAAGAGTGATTATAGAAAATCGCAGTATCCTTGAAAGGTTAATATATTTTAGCAGAAGAGCCATTCCCATAAAGGCTACAAAAATGGCTAAATTGCCTGTATCTGTTAGTTCCCCTAAAGGTTTAACCCATTCCCATAAAAGAAGAAACCCTAAAAAATATAAAAGCAGATATCCAAATTTTGACTGATTAGCTGAATCTCCCCTCATCTTCCGCTCACCTCTTGAGTTCCATCTGTATAGGCTTGGTCACCTAAATATCTTACCTGGATACCACGCATAGCAGCGAGCTGCTGAACTTGTATATCCTTATTGGACAGGCCTCTCTTACTATTAAGGACAATAATCGAAATGGCACGGGACTGTTTCCTTTGGGCCAGCGCGCCTACTGTTTCTTCAGTCAAATGGGAGGTAACGATCATTAAGGCAATATTAAAGGGAATCACTTGATTCTCCTTATCTAGAATATCCATGACCGAGACATCATTCTGCTGCTCGGCTCTGGCTAACAAATGGAAGATCTTCTGGCGCTGTCCGTCCCCGCCTTGTATGGAGAGAGGATGGTCCATAAGGATAGGCATGAAAAATCCAATCGGGATTCCTTTTTTAACGATTGCAAGAGCAATAGATGCAGCTAATGAAATGAGCGGCTCAAAAGAGGAACTACTTGCCGTGTCAAGAAGCATGAAAACATCCTGGCTTTTTTTCTCCTCAAATTCTTTCGTCATAATCTCGTTTTTCCTGGCCGTAGCTTTCCAGTTAATCCACGAGAATCGGTCACCAGGCTGGTATTCCCTCAAACCGGACAATGTGGATACCTCTCGCTGTATCCGTACAGTGCTGGCTGTCTGCCCTTGATTATATTGAGTTCCTATCTGCTTATAGGGAAGCTCATAGTAGGAAGGATAAACTAATACCCTTTCCCTTACCGAGAAAGATTCCTCCTTTTCAATAAGACCCAGCAAATCTCCAACCTTAATAATAACTTCATTGAACTCATGCTCTCCGCGGACAAGGCTTTCAATATGGTATGAAACAACAAATTCCCTCTTAAACCACGGAAAGATTAATTCTTTTTTCATTTGAACGCCGGATTTCTCTAATTTCTCTGGAAGGCATTCCTCAATAACGAGGTATAACAGCGGGAAAGCAAATCTTCGTTTGATTGTAAGCGTGACTTCTAGTGAATCGCCCGCCCTGCATTCTGAGCGGTTGATAGCTCGTTCGATCAGGAAATCCGTTATGGGATATAGAAATAAACTAAGGGAGAACAAACCGAAAGGCAGAAAGCTGTAAAATAGGAACCAGCTGACAAATCCTCCCTGAAACATCGCGTAAGCAAAGGCTGAAGCCATCAGCAGGACTAGCAGGAAAAATTTAAGATAGGTCCGAACCAATACTTTGAATTTCGTCATTCTTGATTCACTAGCCTTTGAACGGGAACAGGAGTTTTTGTGACAATTATTTCTACTATATCTTCAGCAGACAGCCCCTCATATTTTGCTTCCGGTTTTAAAATGATCCGGTGCGCAAAGATATAGGGTGCTAGATATTGGATATCATCAGGAAGCACAAAATCCCTTCCTTTTAATAGGGCATAGGCCTGACCGGCTTTCATCAGGGCTATAGACCCCCTTGGACTTGCACCTAAGAAAATATGCTTATGCTCACGCGTACGGGAAGCAAGCTCTACTATGTACCTTTTAATGGTACCATCAACATGCACTTCTTTTACTTCTTCTTGAAGCAGTCTTAATTCCTCGAGGCTTATGACCGATTCCAGTTCTACAATAGGGGGAATATACTGTGCCCTTTCCAGCACTTCCATTTCCTCCGATGCATCTGGATAACCCATCTTCATTTTAAGTAAAAAGCGGTCTAATTGCGCTTCCGGCAGCGGATATGTACCCTCGTATTCAACTGGGTTTTGGGTTGCCATTACAAAGAAGGGCTTTTCAAGCAGGCGTGTAACTCCATCGATTGTAACGCTTGCTTCCTCCATTCCCTCAAGCAGGGCAGATTGTGTTTTGGGGGATGTTCTGTTGATCTCATCAGCCAGGATGATATTTCCCATGATTGGTCCAGGCCTAAAAACGAACTCCTGCTCCTTAGCATTATAAATAGAAACCCCGGTTACATCCGATGGCAGTAAATCCGGCGTGAATTGAATTCTTCTAAAGCTTGCTCCAATGGATTTAGCAAGCGCTCTTACCATCATCGTCTTCCCGACACCTGGCACATCCTCCAGAAGCACATGGCCATCTGCAAGCAGGGCGACTACACTTAATTCGGCCACATGGCGCTTCCCTATCATTACCTTTGCTATATTATCTAAGATTCTCTCGATTTTTGGATGCTTTTGTTCCATCTTTTTGTTCCCCCCGATATTACTTGATGACATTTTACCTAATCTTATTCGCCAAATAGTAACAATTTCCCTTCTTTTTACATCAGAAAGCAGTCCCTCTACTTACAGAGATGCAAATCACTAATCAGCTATTGAAAAACGTTCATTCTCCCTCGGCGATTCAAAAAAATCCAAACCAATTTGGAAACGTCTTAATTGATTAAAAATTTCCGAAAACCAGTTTTTTAACGTTCATTTTTGCTTGAGCAACAAAAGCTTCCCTTCCTTCAAAAAATTACCAAGAAAGCGATTTCTGAATCTCTTGACGAGGTTGTACATACAAGTTATTATGAAACCAGTTACATCTTGTATATACAAGTGCCTGTGGGCTAAAAATAAGGAACTTGGAAAATATAAAATAATAAAAGCAGACAGAATGACGTGGTGATGTTCTGTTGCTGCAATTTATGGAGGTAATGGAATGGCAAACAATAATCGGCTGGATGCTGAGAAGATTGTCGAAGCTGTTGGCGGTAAAGATAATATTGCTTCCGCAACGCATTGTGTCACTCGTCTTCGTTTCGCATTGCACGATGAAAAGAAAGTAAATAAACATGAATTAGAAAACCTGGATTTAGTTAAGGGCTCATTTTCCGCTAATGGCCAGTATCAAGTAGTAATCGGACAGGGGCTTGTAGATAAAGTATATGCTGAAGTGGCAGATGTTGCAGGCATCGGCACCGCTACAAAAGAAGATACAAAGGCAGCGGCAGAGAAAAACTTAAATCCTATACAAAGAGCCGTTAAAACGCTGGCTGATATCTTTATACCTATCCTTCCTGCAATCGTTACAGCAGGTTTGCTTATGGGGATCAACAATATTCTTACCGGAGCTGGTATTTTCTACGAAGGCAAATCGGTTGTAGATGTTCATCAGCAATGGAAAGACGTTGCTTCGATCATTAATACGATTGCCAATACAGCATTCGTTTTCCTGCCTGGATTAGTCGGATGGTCCGCTGTTAAACGCTTTGGCGGGAGCCCTCTGCTCGGGATTGTTTTAGGGCTGATGCTTGTACACCCGGATTTGTTAAATGCCTGGGGATACGCAGAAGCAAAAGAAGCAGGCAAAATTCCCACATGGAATTTGTTCGGCTGGCAAGTTGAAAAAGTAGGTTATCAGGGTCAAATTCTGCCTATTTTATTTGCATCCCTTCTTCTTGCAAAGATTGAAGTGTTCTTAAATAAACGTGTACATGACTCTATCAAACTGCTTGTGGTGGCGCCGGTTACACTTTTAGTAACAGGATTCCTAGCATTTACAATTATTGGTCCCGTTACATTTGGACTCGGTAATGCAATTACTCAAGTGTTCACAGGGATTTTTGACACTGTACCATCCATTGGCGGTTTAATATATGGGGCTTTATATGCTCCGCTTGTTATTACAGGAATGCACCATACTTTCCTAGCGGTTGATTTCCAGCTTATTGCAAGCATCGGCGGCACGTTCTTATGGCCAATCGTCGCATTATCTAATATCGCACAAGGTTCTGCAGCGTTAGCGATGATGCTATTAACAAAAGACGAAAAAGTAAAAGGGCTTTCGTTATCTTCCGGTATTTCAGCGTTCCTTGGAATTACAGAGCCGGCTATGTTTGGCGTTAACCTGCGATTCCGTTATCCGTTCTATGCGGCCATGACTGGAGCAGCGATCGGTGCCATTTATATTACTCTGAATAAAGTGATGGCTCCTTCTATCGGGGTTGGCGGACTACCGGCATTCTTCTCAATCGTGCCTCAAAAATGGGGCCCATTCTTTGTTGGAATGGCCATCGCACTTGTGGTACCATTTGTACTTACACTCGTATTCGGAAAAGCACGCAGACAAAAATAATTAACCAATATGAACCACTGGCAAAACAGGGACCCACCCTGCTTTGCCGTTTTTTGGGAAATGGGGACTGTCCCCCATTTCCCGCTTGATAAATAAGTAAAATTAGCTTGGGAAATAGGGACTGACCCGTATTTCCCTTTGGAGGTGTCCTGATTTGCAGGAATGGTGGAGAAAGTCAACGGTTTATCAAATTTATCCGAAGAGTTTTAAGGATACGACTGGGAGCGGCGTGGGCGATTTACAGGGTATTATTGAAAAGCTTGATTATCTGAAGGAATTAGGTGTGGATGTATTATGGCTGACGCCTCCGTTTAAATCTCCTCAAAATGATAATGGGTACGATATTAGCGATTACTATACGATCCATGATGAATATGGGACAATGGCGGACTTTGATGAATTGCTAAGTGAAGCACATAACCGCGAAATAAAAATAATTATGGATATTGTTGTGAACCATACATCTACTGAGCATGAATGGTTTTTGGAGGCCAAATCTTCAAAAGACAGCCCTTACCGCGATTACTATATCTGGCGGGATTCTGTGGATGGCAAAGAACCTACAAACTGGATCTCTAAATTTGGAGGCTCTGCGTGGAAACTTGACGAAAAAACCGGCCAGTACTACTTGCATTTATTCGATGTAACCCAGGCTGATTTGAACTGGGAAAATGAAGAACTCCGCAAAAAGGTATATGACATGATGCGTTTTTGGTTTGAAAAAGGGGTGGATGGCTTTAGATTAGACGTCATTAATCTCATCTCTAAAAATCAGGAATTCCCAGATGATGATGGCACAGTTCCTCCGGGAGACGGCAGAAAATTTTATACGGACGGACCAAGGGTTCATGAGTATATCCATGAAATGAACACTGAAGTTTTTTCTAAGTATGACAGCATGACAGTGGGTGAAATGTCTTCCACAACCATTGATCACTGCATTCAATATACGAACCCGAAAAACCAGGAATTAAGCATGACCTTTAATTTCCATCATCTAAAAGTCGATTACCCTAATGGCGAGAAATGGGCGCTTTCAGACTTTGATTTCCTCGCCCTTAAAAAGATTTTATCCAAGTGGCAGATTGAAATGAATAAAGGCGGCGGCTGGAATGCCCTTTTCTGGTGCAACCATGATCAGCCAAGAATAGTGACCCGCTATGGAAATGACAGTGAATATCATAATGAATCAGCTAAAATGCTGGCTACAGTCATTCATATGATGCAGGGAACTCCCTATGTTTACCAGGGAGAAGAAATTGGCATGACCGATCCTAAATTTAATACCATCGAAGAATACCGCGATGTCGAAACTCTAAATTATTTTGAAATACTGAAAGCACAGGGACTTCCGCAGGAAACCATTATGGAAATTATTAAAAGCCGTTCACGTGATAATTCCCGTACTCCTGTTCAATGGACAGGCGGTCACCAGGCTGGCTTTACCGATGGAACCCCTTGGATTGGAGTAGCAGACAATTACAAAACGATTAACGCTGAACAAGCTTTAAAGGATCCGGGTTCCATCTTCTATCACTACCAAAAGCTAATTAAGCTTCGCAAAGAGCTGGATATTATTACTTTCGGCGACTATGAACTCCTTCTGGCTGATCATCCACAGGTGTTTGCTTATAAGAGAACGTACAATAATGAAGAACTGCTGGTATTAAATAATTTCTTTAATGAGGAAGTTACAATTGAAATTCCCGAATACAAAGGCGCCGGCGGATCCTCTATCATTATTTCTAACTACCAGGAATCACAGGATCTCACAAATGAACTGAAGCTTCGTCCGTATGAATCCGTAGTTTATCATCTGGTAAAATAATGTTAAAATGACACGGGTGATGTACATTGATAAATAAATTTACCAGGGTATACGACGACCTGGCGCAAAAGATACAAAATGATGAATTACGGGCAGGTTCCCTTCTTCCGTCAGAAAATGAGCTGACAGAACTCTATGACACTTCACGGGAAACTATCCGGAAAGCTCTTAAAATGCTCTCGGAGGATGGCTACATTCATAAAGTACAAGGCAAAGGGTCCATTGTACTGGATATAAGCAAGTTCAATTTCCCAGTATCCGGGCTCGTCAGCTTTAAAGAATTAGCACAGAAAATGGGGCATCGAGCCAGAACAGAAGTAGTAAAGCTTGAACGTATTTTGCCACACCCCGAAATCATGGAAAACATGAGGCTGACTGCCGGGCAGCAAGTATGGCAGGTTTTTCGTGTGAGAGAAATCGACCGGGAGAAAATCATATTAGATAAAGATTTTCTAAATGAAGAAATTGTGCCAGATTTAACAAAGGAAATTTGCCAGAACTCCATATACGAATATATTGAGTCAGAGCTCGGTCTTTCGATTTCCTTTGCCAAAAAGGAAATAACGGTGGAAGAGCCTAACGAAGAGGATAAAACCTATTTAAATCTCAAGGGGTTTACCAATATTGTGGTGGTTAAAAACTATGTGTACCTTGATGATGCCAGGCTCTTTCAATATACCGAATCAAGACATCGGCCAGATAAGTTCCGATTTGTCGATTTCGCTCGAAGAAAATAATAGAAACCCGTGAAACATGAAGAAATTCAAGTTTCACGGGTTTTTTTAATTCCTGGATGTATGAGTCATTTTAGGAACAAGGATGAAAAACATGTAAAGAATACACAAAGCAAGAATAAAGCCTAACACCAAAGGAAGGTAGCTGGATACCCCTTCCTCATCTCTTTCGGATGCTTGAGCCTCATCTGGACGGCTCATGCTCTGACCCGAAAATAAATTCAGCTTTTTGGCTTTGGCGCTTACCGTAGTTGTTTTATTTTCTGTCTCTAGAAAAAGCTTCCCTTTGATCTGATTGTATAACTCCTGCTCATGCCTTTTGAAGGTAAGCATCTTTTGTTCTTCTGAAAGCTGTTCTTTCTCCTTTAAAAGGGCATCCTCATGAAAATATTCCGTCTGAAGTTCAATATCCTTTTCCTTGTACGTATTCGGCTCCACTTGAACATTATTATCCGCCGCCCCAGTCCATGGGCTATAAAACATTACCAGTAAAGCAAGCAGAAAAGATATTTTCGCCGCAGCTTTAAGCTTCATGAGCAAGCTGCCTCTGCTTCCTCAGGTACCATGAATGTCTAATATAAGGAATAGCTGTTAATACAATAGTCATGAACAATAGCACACCAGCGGCTGGATAAAATGCAGCCTGATCACCGTATTGAATAGATAAGTAAACATTTGAAATCGGATGGCTGATTTCAAAGTTTGGCAGTACCATGTCGAGCATTGGTGTGATAAAGAATAAAATCAGCCCTGCTCCAAGAATCCATCCAATAAACGGGCCGATATAAAACGCAAATCGGACAAAGCTTGCACATGCAAGCAGTAATAATATGGTGAAAACAGTCCATTTAATAGCTTGAGTATCCTCTAATGGATATAAATTAAGTCCGTAGATACTGATAATTAATCCTACCGCTGTATTCAGCAGCAAAAATAAGGATAGGTGTACCAGCAGTGGAAGCTTGGAATAGTGATATAAGAAAAATCCAATAAGCAATCCGCACAGCAGAATTATGATCAGCATAATAATTGGAGGCATATTTACTGTTTTAGCAGCTGCAATTTCTCCATCCACTTTTACAGGATTAGCCAGATAATCATATACATATCCATTTTGCTGATCATCCACAAGAGTGTTATTTAACAGCCCGTACACATCTGATTTTACTTTTTTCGTAGAGTCAACATTTGCAGCCCATGTACTGTTTAATTGGTCTGCTCTTCCTTGAACGGAGCCCACTTTTTGCTGCAAAGTATTCGTATAGTTCTCGATATGATCCTGGCGCTCAGAAAGGGAAGTGATTAATCCTGATATTTGTTCTAAGTCACCGGACGCACTATCCTGCAATGTTAAAAACATCTCACCCTGCGGATCTTGGACCGCCGGCGGTTCTGATTCAACTGGCTTATAATCTTCCCTCAAGGTTTCAGTCACTCCGGCTGCATTGTACTGTATCGTTTCCAAATCTGAAAGAATGGCGGACTGCTCCTCAGTAATGTAAGTACCATACTTCTCTATAAAAAGATCAACCTTTTCAGCATAAGAGATATAATCTCCCTCCAGTTTGCTGACATCTTCGACGGAAGAGGTTAAACCATCCTGAATATCATTAAAATAACTAGTCTCTCCCTTCAATACAGCGAATGCTTTTCTAGCTTCATCTGACTTTTCCTGGTTCTTCATAATGTTGTCGATCAGTTCTTCATCAGAATCAGCTGAACGCTGAAGGAAAGCTTCGTATTCTGTTAAGTAAGCATAGTACGTAAGAAGGTCATTCATATTTTTATTTTGAATGGCTGTACTAAAGTAAGGAGCTAATGCCTGCTTGCTGGCTTCAGGCATTAACTGCGATTGAAGAATGGCATTTTCCTTTTCTTGTATCTTTCCAATAGCCATATCCTCTGCATTCTTGGGATCTTGATTTACGTTTTGCATTTGCTCAGCCATAGCCTTGTACGCCTGCTGAATTTCTTGATTTTTGGCAGCCTGCACTTTTACCTGTTCTTCAGCCTTTTCAACTTCAGCCTTGATTTGCCCAAGTGCATCGGCAATAACTTTAAGATTTTCTGGTTTTTCTGTGTCCGCATCAAGCTTGGTTTTTAACTGTTCTGCCTGGTTTTTAGCATTATTAATGATGGTCAGGGCTGCATCCGCATTCCCAGTTTCTATTCCAGGCGCTGGAGCTCCAGGAGGAATAGCGGGATCTTCAGAAGGGGATTGCAGTTTTTGCCTGGCTGGGATGATTTTTTGCTGAACATTTTCAATCGCAGCCGTACTTGATTTCTGTTTATACTCGATAACCAGATCCCTTTGGATCGAGGCAAGTCTTTCAAATTGTTCATCAACAGTAGAATCCTGAATAGATGCCGAAAGTTTATTAAGCTTTTCATTGCTCTCAGTAATTTTTGTTTTAAGACTTGCTACTTTTTCCTTTAGCATAGCGTCATCCGTCTCAAATTCTGGGTTCGCTGCCATTTGCCTTGCTGTAATAGATTGAACTCCTTCATTTAACATGGTTTCATATCTGCCCAGGCTGTCTTCCAGTATTTGCTGGTTTTCTGCGGCTGTCAGCAGAAAAAGTTCATTTTGTTTTTCCTGGTATTCCTTGTACTGGTTTACCGCTTCAATAAAAGCAGCCACCTCTTCTTTATTGTTCCTGAAATCTGCTATCGACTCCGATGATGCTTTTCCTGCATCTTTTGTAGCCGCAAACAAATCCTTAATCATTTTTCGCTGCTGATCAATTTCTTCAGCGAGCTTACCGGAATTTGGATTGTAGAAAGAATAAATAGTATCCTGGAATGCAATCTCTTTTTCTAGTATATTGTCAAACTTTTGGCGAATATCATCAACTGTCTGTGATACTACACTCCAATAAAGAGTAGAAATATATTTATTCATCTTCCCTTTGGTTATTTCAAGTTCTTTTTGAACCTTTTCCTTATTCTTTGCGTCTAGGTTGGTTTGAACATTATACCTGACCGACGCCTTCATCGGAGATTCGTCATTAAAGGTTAATATATTTTTAGAAAAGTCCGAGGGAAAATAAACCACCGCATCATATTGCTGTGTAACCAACCCCTTTTCTGCAGTGCTCCGGGATACAACCTCCCACTGGTAATCGGAGTCTTTTTCTAAGGCCGGGGATATTTCTTGGCCGAAATTAACAGGTTTTTCATCAAATTCTGAACCGATATCATCATTCACTACAGCAATATGCCGGCTTGCTTCATTTTGTTCTTTTAAGGGTTCATGCCCAATATAAGTGAAAAACAAGCTGGGCATCACTAGTATGACCAGCATGGCGGCAATGATTTTGAGACCCTTTAATTTTCCTGACATCTCTTTCACCTGCTCTTTTCTTTTACTTTTGGAATACGGCTTTCTATTACATTAGGAATCTGTATTTTACACTCCCTGCCATTTTCCACATAATACCCAAAGCCCGGCTCAATTTCTTCCTCTTTTCTAGAGAAAGGAAGAGCAAACATGCTCTGTTCGGACTTTTTCATTAATAGGATAGCATGTCTCATCTGCTTTAATTCACTCGTTAGAGAATCAAAGCCTTTTGTGAATTCATTTGCATTTCCTGAGGCAATCATACTAAATCCGAGATGGCTGTAATGCTTTATATATCCTGTAAGCTTCTCCTGGATTTTCGCATCCACCGTCTGCTGAAATCTCGATATACTGTCTATCATCATGACGACCGGCGTGAAAGAAAGTTCATGCGGCCTGTTTTCTTGGATGCTCTGCAAATATTCATGATTTCTTGCTTCAAACAATTCATCCATAGAAATAAGCCATTCTGTAATATGTTCTCTTGAGTCTAGATATCGTACTCTTTCTTGCGATGCATAAGAAGACAAGCCTCTATCAATTGCATCGAAAATGCAGATGCCTTCAACATTCTGGACTAATAGGGCATCTAGCATTACTTTTAAGCTATTTGTTTTACCCTTCCTTGACTGCCCCACCACAAGATAATGCCGGTTTACCTTTAGATCCATGTAAACAGGCTGAACCCTCTCCTCATCTAAACCGATTGGAATCAGGCCATCCTGCTTTTGCACAGCATATAAGCCGTGTAACGTTTCGAGGCTTAAGTGGGCTGGAAGCATTGGAACAGCTTTTGGTTTCTGGGCTTCAATATTCTTCTTATTAAGCGCTGTTATGTGCTGCCTCAGATTTTCAAGGACTTGAAAATCATCCTTTCCATCTGCCGGCATAAATATTTGTGTTAAGTAAGTTTGATCCTCTTTTATTAAAGCTCTGCCAGGCACTGCTTCAATCTCATACGTTGTTCTTCCAAACAAAGAGTACTTTTCTGAACTGTCCATTAAGTAATGAATAATTTTTGTTTTTAGGTTATTCATTAATGGCTGGCGTATCGAGTTGATTCTTGTAGCTGTAATAATCATGAAAATTCCTAATGACTGCCCGTCTCTTGCAATTTGAGTAAACTGATTCTCTATATCCTGCATTTCCTCTTTAATAAGATCAAAATTATCAACAGCTATAAACAACAGAGGCAATGGATCTTTATCTTTGGTTTTGGAGTTATACATCTTCAGATTGCTGACTTCAGCTTCTAAGAACAGCTGTTTTCGATGTTCATTTTCTGTTTTAATGATGTGAAGGAATTTCTCTATCTTCCTATGTTCATCAAAACGGAAATAATCGGCAGTATGCGAAAGTTGGCGCAGCGGAAGCAAGGCGCTGTTTCCAAAATCAAAAATATAGTAATGAAGTTCTTCAGGGCTGTACCGAGAAGCAAAACTCATGAGCATGGTTAAGATGGTCGTGGATTTTCCATACCCTGATGATCCAAAAATCCCGATATTGCCATCCTCTATTAAATGGAATTCATAAGGCGATTGACTTTGTTTCTCTGGTTCGTCTTTTAATCCAATCTTAAATCGGTATGGATCCCGCTGCTGATAGCTCAGTGCTAAACGTGTTTCCAGCGGCGGCAGCCATGGGCTTGAAAGCTTCTGGATCTCCATTTTTTCCTGCACCTTAATAATTTCCCCCACAACCGCCTCAATCTCTGTCAGCTTTTGCTTTCTGCCTTCAATATTTTGTGTTGATATATCCGAAATCTGGATTAATCCTAAATCCGTTACAAACGCCACCTCATCCTCGGCACCGTAGGTATCCTCCATATAAGGTGCGCCGCTCCATGCCGACTGAAACAAATCATACACTTCATTATTGCCGACTTGAAGATAGCCCCTTCCTGTCAGCGTAATATTGGCGGCATCCCCATTTTTAATAATCTCTTTGCTATCGTTATCATCTTGAACTTTTAAGGCAATCCTAAAGCGGGCATTACTCCAGATTTGGTTGTCAATAATTCCGCCAGGCTTTTGAGTCGCAAGGATGAGGTGAACCCCCAGGCTTCGTCCTATGCGTGCCGCACTTACCAGTTCCCTAATGAATTCAGGCTCTTCACTTTTTAGTTCAGCAAACTCATCTGAGATTAAAAATAAATGAGGGAGAGGCTCTTTGGCTTTCCCTTCCTTATACAACTCTGTGTAATCATTAATATGATTAACCTCGTATGTGTCAAACAGCCGCTGTCGTTTTTTGAGTTCGCTCTTTATGGATGCTAAAGCCCTTGTGCTGAAATTTTTGCTTCCCTGTATATTCGTAATGGTTCCCAGAAGATGGGGCATATTTTTAAAGGGCTGTGCCATCCCTCCGCCTTTGTAGTCAATTAACAAGAATCCGACTTCATGGGGATGGAAATAAGTTGCCAGTGACAATATATAAGTTTGAAGCAGCTCACTTTTACCCGAACCGGTTGTACCAGCAATTAATCCATGCGGGCCATGCGCTTTTTCATGAAGATTCAATTCCACAATGTCCTTCTTTCCTTTTAGGCCGATTGGCACGGCAAGGGACTGTGAGGACTTATTTTTAAGCCAATTAGTTTCAATAGGCAATTCTCCTGCATCCTTAACACCATGCAGCTGCAAATAAGACACCATATCAGGGATGGAGTTATTCATTCCTTTTTGATGGTCCAGGGATCTCAGGCGTCTTGAAAAACGCTCATTTCCTTCATTCGTGTGAAAATCTAATTCGAATAAAGTATGATCCGCTTTATTATGCTGAATTAATATTTCACCTTCACGTTCATTGATATATTTAATAACAGTGTGAATTCCTTCGGTCAGGCTCTCTTTTGAATCTGCTGCAAATAAAGAAGTTAGTCCAATATGATTTTGGCTTCCTTCTAAATATTCAAGAATAACATGTTCAGCAATAAGGCCAGGATTGGTAACAACAAATATAAAATGAGGAATATGCCGCACTTTTTCTTTATCCTCTTCAAGATCTCTGCTCCTGAGGATTTGATAAAGAGAAGAAAGCAGCTGGTCGCGAGTCTGCTCATCATAAACCAGGCCTTTGGCATATGAATGGGGCATCTGAAAATGCGGAAGCCACTTCATCCATTCCCAGTCCTTATATTCCTCTTTCTTAAAAACAGCCACAAAGCGTATTTCATGATAGCTATGTAAAAAAGCAAGCTGCCCGACGATTTGCTGAAGCTCTTTTTTTACGATAGAGTCTTTGCCGACAAACCCAATGGCTCCAGAGGATAAGTCTATCGGAAGCGGGACCGCTTCAACCTTCTTATAGACAGCCACCATCTCTTGGGACTGCTCCAGCAGGTCATCTATTTCTCTATTCGCTACATCGGAGCTGGAAGCCGCCACCTGATAACTGGATGGTACATCCGCCCTCCCTGCGCGAACATGCAGAAAATCATTACTTTCAAAAGATCTCTCCCAGATTCGGTCACTTATGTTTTCTGTTAAATACTTCATTCTCTCAAAGTCAGGAAAATGATAGTTTAGTACCTTAGTCTGTTCTTCTTTTAAACTCTGAAGTTCTGCCCGTTTCTGCTCCAAATATTTGGTGTACAATTCCTTGCGTTTTTTCCTGCGCTCCTTGCGGTTCTTCTTATCTTTAAAATATTGGACTGTAGAAGTCACCATCGTTGTCCCAAACATCACGATAGATATTAAGATAAATAATCCTCTAGGCTGTATGAGCGCAATAATTCCCATAATCAGAAGCATTAAAAGGGGAGGCAGAATGATCATCCATAATCCCCTCTGATTGTCTTCCCCTTCCTGAGATGGAAAAGATATGCTTACCTTGTTATCAGGCAGTTCATAGACCAACCGCGGTGTCCTTCTGTATCCAGGATAATTCTTCTTCATTTCAGAAATAGGCGGCAGCGTCCTCGGCAGATGCGCTTCGAATGGTTCCGCTGTCTTAACAGCCAGAAGGTCCTGCTCTAACAACGAGATGGTCGTCAGCGGCCAAAACAGCAAATCTCCTAAATGGAACTCGGCTGTTCCCGCTAGTTTAATGCCATTCAGATATACATCATCTTCTACAGCTGCCGTAACATGCCATTTTCCATATCTCTTGAATAAGGATGATTGGCCCCCGCCTTTTTGAAAGGGCCATGACCCTTCTTTATATAGATCTGCACCCTCTTCTGTTGAAAAGACAATCTGTGATTTGTCCCCAATGTAATAAGTATATTCAGACAGCGTTTGCAGCTCTAAAAAGAAACTGACTGCCAGCCCTTCAATAAAAAAAGTGACCGGGGTGCCGGCTTTGATGAGTCCGAGCTGTTCTCCCTTATAAAAAGCAGAAAACAAACCTTCACTCATCTCTGGCTTAAGTTCAATAGATCCGCTTTCTGCCTTTAAACTTTGAATACAAATTGAGCTTTTTCCAGTGTTTCCAATAGATATAGATCCCTGTACCTCATTCTTAAATATAAACTGCTGATACGATTCTTCATAAAAGATCCATAATAGACCCACTAAAGTTCATCTCCTATACCGCTATTGTTAGCGTCTATTACTCCGCACCCTTAGGTATAGCTTTGGTTTTTTCTTTTGTTTGTTCCGTTTTCGTTTCCTGTGCTGGAGCCGGCATTTGTACGGCTTTCTTTGCTGCAGCAGCCTGTGTTTCTGCCTCTTCCTGCATCTCGAGGCCTGCCTGTGATTCTTCCTCTATTTTTTTCTGTTCTTCTTCAAGCTTTTTTTGTTCTTCAACATCCTGCTCATATTCTTTCACTTCCTGCTCAATTGCATCTAATTCCTTTTGCTTTTCTTCGCCAGAAAGTTCTTCATCTGCTTTCACATCTTCTTTATATTTTAAAAGTCCATAGATCACTAAATCTCTAAATTCCAGGGATCGTGCTATATCAACTGCTTCTTCATTCATCCCTCTTCCGATGTATATCCAATATAGAAAATATTGGGGATCCGTCTGAAGGGTGATCAGATTGTTAACTGCATTGCGCTGGTCGTCCCCCAGCTTTTCATTTTTCACAAAGGAGGAAGCCAGTTCATATTGAACCACATAAGGCATATCATCCGGATCATACTTGTCCAGCTCTTCAATAACTTCGCTGTATTTTTCTTCTAAAAATAATTCTCCGCTCTTTACATAGGCTTCTTGTTTTGGCTGCGCAACAAGAAATGAATAAAATACATAAATAATAGCCGGAATTAAAAGGATCGCAGCGCCTATCAGCGAATAGCGGTTTATATTCCACTTCCTTTGTGGTATATGTGCATATGTACTCTCTTGTTTTTCGACTCCGTTTATCGATTCTTCCAAGAAGGATAACAGCTCTTCAAAGCTGCCTTTTGCCATTATTTCTTTAGAAAGACTTGATAATTTAAGAGTCTGATAGTATTGGAGATACTCATTGAACGTATACTGTCCGTCGACAGCGGCAGCAGCTGCTGCTTTCACTTCCTTTAAAAGACGTTCTTGATCTTTTTCATACGGCGGGAGGCTTTCCTTCACACCATAATGAAGGAAATATGGAGTCAAACTCGGATCTGAGACTATATTATCCGGGCTTACAATCATATTCAGCCTGGGCCATTCATGATGGGCTGCCTTTTTTACAAGCTGATGGGCAAAGAAAAGCCTGGCCAGTTTATTTTTTTTACGGATATCATGGAATGTCAAAAACTCAGGAGGAGCAGCGACTTTTATCATTACTTCGTCTTCCGTTACCTCCATCTCTTTCTTCAAAGAAGCATCAAACTCTTGAAGAAAGTAAATTTCCAGCTGGTCCTGAAGCTTAACCTTAGACCGCTGAAAAACAAAAACATAGCTGCCGTCTTGATGTGTGATTTCAGCTTCTGTTTGTTCTTCCAAATAGGACGTTTTTTTACCTTCCATTTCACTAAACTCCTTGTTAAAAAGCTTTGAGGCTTCTATAATATCTCAATCCGGTCTCCATTCGTAATGCCGTTCTCCTGGAGAGAGCCGTATCCTTGGACCACAACATCCTTATTTTGAACTCTGACCCAATATCCTTCCCTGGGCTTTAGCGACACTTTCTGCACCTGCCATACAATATCAATGACTTTCTTAATCGATAGATAATTGGAGAGCTGCAGATCAAAAACGTCACCTGTGTAATTTTTCAGATCAATGGTTACTTGTATGTATATTGCCCTCACCTCTATCAAAGAAAGGAGCGCCATAATCTAAAAGCAGATTTACGGGCTCCTTTCTACGTTACTTAGATTATAGTTATTATCCGCGGATCTGGCTTGCGATTTGCTGATCAGTATCCTCAAGTACATTAGCTGAACTGTTAAGCTGCTGAGAAACTTCACCAAGAAGAGTCATCATTTTTTCAAATGAAGGTCTTAACTGCTGATACTGCTCAGCGAAAGCCTGGCTCGATGCACCTTCCCAAATTTCTTGTAAATGACTGCTCATGTTATCAAGTCTGGATACTAATTCTTGAACATTACTGCTCTCTGTTTGGTACTGCCTTGCAACTCCACGCAGCTCTTCAGGGGTTAATCTGATATTACCTGACATAGTCCAATCCACTCCTTAATAAATTATTCATATTAATTGTAATTTATTGGTTAATTACTCACCAATCATATTCATTCAAAATAGCAAAAACAGTATTTTAGACCCAGATTGAATTATCTTTCTGGTATTTCAATTACTTTTTCCGCTACTTACCGTCTACGTCCTAATACCCAGACAAACATACTATTAAACATAATTTACCAATATTGCTACTTTTAATTTAAGGGGGTCCGCTGATGGGCTGTACCAAAATTCATGCCTTAATTTAATGGCGGGAAGCATGAGTAAGGAAGATGTATTGAATAGGGGTTCTTTGTGGTCAGGATAATGGACTGAAAGGACAGCACTAATTCTGAAGCCAGCGGATACTTGGAAAGCTCGCCTTTACATTTCGTTACGGATTGGATTCAGAAGTGGATAAAGACCATACCGATAAAACTGAGGTATGAAAAAAACGTCTGGCAGCCTGTAAGGAGGCGTCATTAGTTACATTCGATAAACATAAACATTGTGTTATTTTACGGAGGTAATTAGAACTCCATTCTTTTATTTTCTAGCCTGTCCAAAGTGACATAATTCGAGAACCAACAGTCATCATACTGACTCTTGTCATCATAGGGTCTAATACTTTTTTTTGCACCAGGGTTTTCGCTCTTTTATTCATTATGATAAAGCATGCTCCCATAATCCAAGCTTTCCTTTTGCTGGAATAAATGTATTCAGCATCTGCATATCTTGAACTTCCCAAGCATAGTTCCCAACTGTAAAGTCTCCTAAAAAATAGTCCAGGTCTGACACTATTCGTCCATCTTCTAAAATTGCCCAAGTTCCGTTATTTTCAATTACCTTAAAACAATTTTTAAGCTCGCATACAGCAATGATCATCCCAGTTGGAAGATTCTCTTCAGTGTATCCATGCCTATAGAGCAGCGCCCGGATCGCCAATTCCCTGCACACTGGCTTATCTATTTTTTTACTCGTATGAATCGCCAGCGGCCCACGATAATTCGTTCTCCATGTCCTTGTTTCATATTGAGCCTCTCTAAGGACAAAAAGACTTGCCCAGGGCTGAATCATTGATAAAACCTTCATTCCACCGGCCTCCAGATAGGAAAGTAACTTTTATTATAGATTATACATGCAGCAGAATATTATGAGCATTGGCAGAGTATAGCATTACAGATAAATGCACTATCTTTAAAATTGTCCGGCTTATCAACATCAAGCCCCTCATTGTCACCGACACACGTATACTTCTTTACTAGTTGAAGCCGGCTTCAACTAGAACGGATTATGGGAAAATCGGAACACAGCGGCCACAAGACAGCTTCCCACCGTATAATTACACAACACAAATAGAGTAATCGAAAATGATGCACACCGATTCCGTGCACTGATACAAGATGAGTGATTTTAATAGGGGTCAAAAAGGAGGGCACTATATATGAAAATGAATGGGCGGAATGATTTAATTCCCCCCATTAAACCTTAGTATAGCAAGATTAAAGAGGTCACGGGATTTCCCGAAATAGTATATTAAAAAAGACTTTAAATCAACATTTTTAAAAGTTCGACATAAATATTTTAAATGGGATATAAAACATCGGAGGACATATAGGAGGACACAAAAGGTCAATTTTAATGTAATAAAAAATAAAAGGATAGATGAGCAGCAATGAAATGCTCCTTTCTATCCTTTTTTAGTATACGTTTATGCCCCTGATTCAACAGGATACATAAATATTTCATGCGGTTTTTTAGAATATACCAGTATAAAATCCTATCCTTTCATATTTTTCAAGCTTTCCGATTGACCATCCGAAGCGTCTCCTGGGCTTTGGTTTTTCTTACCAGGATGAAATAACAAAGGAAAGCCAAAACGCTGGCGCCAAAAATGACGGCGGCCATCGGAACTCCTGTGTAGGCTCCGCCAATCCCTACAAGTGGGGCAGATAGAGAGCCCATGACAAAAGGCAATACCCCCAATAAGGCAGAAGCGCTGCCCGCCATATGCCCTTGTGACTGAATGGCCAAGGTGAAAGACGTCGTTCCGATTATACTAATGGATGATATAAAGAAGAAAACCGGGATAGCGACACCGATAAGTGGGGCTTTTAGTAAGAGTGCAATCAATAAACATAAACCTGATACATTCGCAAGGGCCAGACCTATTTTCAGGAAAGTCCCTTCCGAAATGGTGTCGGTTAAGCGGCCGACTGACTGACTCCCAATGATTAAAGCCACCCCATTGACCCCAAACAAAAGACTAAATTGTTGGGGATTCACTCCGTAAACATTCTGATAGACAAACGGAATACCAGAAACGTAGGCAAAAATACCGGCAGTGATAAACCCCTGAGTTAATGCATAGCCCATGAACTCTTTATTTTTAAATAATGTGCCAAAATTGCTCAATACATAAGGCAAATTACTCGGGACACGCCTTTCAGTTGGCAGCGTCTCTTTTAACTTATATGAAACGGTAAAGATCAATATGATTCCAATACATGCCAGTGCAATAAAAACCCAATTCCAATCGTTAAAAGCAAGGATCGCTCCTCCGGCAATCGGGGCAAGGATTGGTCCGAGGTTCCCTACTAACACCATTAGAGAAAAAAACTTTGTCAGTTCCTTACCGCTATAATGGTCCCTTACGATTGCCCTTGATATGACAATTCCACCTGACGCTGCGAACCCCTGCACAAATCGGCACCCAATAAGGAAATAGATATTGGGTGAAAATGAGCATGTAAGGGATGCCAGGATGTATAAACCAAGGAAAAACAACAAAGGTTTCCGGCGTCCCTTCACATCACTTAATGGACCAATGACTAATTGTCCTAAACCAAGACCCAATAAGCAGGATGTCAAACTAATCTGAACGAGTGAAGCGGTCGTATGATAATCTTTTACAATGGTAGGAAAGGACGGCAAATACGTATCGATTGTAAAAGGACCCAAAATTCCCAGAGATCCTAAAAGTACAGCAAGCTGCAGTCGTTTCTTTCCGTTAGATTTATCCAAGTTGCTCTCGCCTTTCTTTATTTAATTTTTTCATTCTCAATAAGTAAACACAAATGTTTCGAGAACCGAAATTTAACATCCTTCATTATAACTGGAAACTTGCCTGTTGGTAAACATTTAAATATCACATAAGAAAAGCGCCAGCGCCTCATAGAATCCCAGTTGTGAAATTATCGAAAGTTTTTGTGGTTCTTTTTTGTATATAAAAGAACAAAATTAAAGGCTGCCGAAGCAGCCACAATCCACCCTATTTCTCTATTCTAACTAGGCATTCTTCATAAATCTCAATTTCATCTATATGTAATTGTCTAGTCGGATTGTGCATTCTCCCACAAATCATGGAACGTTTAGGACATAAGGGTGAATCCACAACAAAAAATGTTTATTTACATGTACAAAAGAGATGAAAAAAGAGGCTTCCCAAAAGTTCAAAGAACTCATGGAAAACCTCTAATTTTAGACCCTTATTTAAGAAAATGTTACCCGATTGTTACCCCTAGGCTTCTTTCAAAGTATATAAAGGTCTACAAACCCCATTGTTACTGGGATTACGAGCGGATGATTACATCATGCCGCCCATTCCACCCATGCCGCCCATGCCGCCCATATCAGGCATGCCGCCAGCATTTTCTTCTGGTTTGTCAGCAACTACAGCTTCAGTTGTTAAGAACATAGCTGCAACAGATGCTGCATTTTGTAGCGCATAACGAGTTACTTTTGTAGGATCGACGATACCTGATTCGATCATGTTCACCCATTGGCCAGTAGCAGCGTTGAAGCCTGTTCCAACTTCTTCGCGTTTTAGGCGTTCTACGATTACAGAGCCTTCAAGGCCTGCATTGTGAGCGATTTGGCGAACTGGCTCTTCGATTGCGCGAAGAACAATATTCACACCAGTTGCGATATCGCCTTCTGCTTCAATGCTTGCGATTCTGTTATATACGTTTAGAAGTGCTGTACCACCGCCGGCAACGATACCTTCTTCAACTGCCGCACGTGTAGAGTTTAAAGCATCTTCAATGCGGAGC
The DNA here is from genome assembly GCF_016909175.1 of Peribacillus deserti. GTDB lineage: Bacteria > Bacillota > Bacilli > Bacillales > DSM-1321 > Paraperibacillus > Paraperibacillus deserti. Next base: position 9,405 of record NZ_JAFBFI010000025.1, on the reverse strand, counting down.
TTGCGCTCTTTAAGTTCAGTTTCAGTAGCAGCACCAACTTTGATAACTGCAACTCCTCCTGCTAACTTAGCAAGACGCTCCTGCAATTTTTCACGGTCAAATTCAGAAGTAGTTTCTTCTAATTGAACACGAATTTGGTTTACGCGGCCAGAAATTTGTGCGCTGTCTCCAGCACCTTCAACGATTGTTGTGTTTTCTTTAGAAACCACAACTTTAGCAGCGCGGCCAAGAGATTCAAGAGAAGCAGATTTAAGGTCACGGCCCAGCTCTTCAGTGATTACTTCACCGCCAGTTAATGCAGCGATGTCTTCAAGCATAGCCTTACGGCGGTCACCAAAGCCAGGAGCTTTAACAGCTACTGCATTAAATGTTCCGCGAAGTTTGTTTACAACAAGCGTTGCAAGAGCTTCACCTTCAACATCTTCTGCAATCAATAGCAATGGTTTACCTTGCTGTACAACCTGCTCAAGAACTGGCAGGATTTCCTGAATGCTTGCAATTTTCTTGTCAGTGATTAAGATGTATGGGTTATCTAGAACTGCTTCCATTTTATCAGAATCAGTGACCATATATGGAGAAGCATATCCACGATCGAATTGCATACCTTCTACAACGTTCAATTCAGTAGTGAATCCTTTAGACTCTTCAATTGTGATGACACCGTCGTTTCCAACGCGCTCCATAGCTTCAGCAATCAATTGTCCTACTTCATCGTCTGCAGCAGAGATAGCGGCAACCTGTGCGATAGAAGCTTTGCTTTCAATCGGCTTAGAAATAGCTTTCAGCTCTTCAATTGCTACAGTTACAGCTTTTTCAATCCCTTTGCGGATACCCATTGGGTTTGCACCAGCTGTTACGTTTTTCAAGCCTTCGCGGATCATAGCCTGCGCTAGCACAGTAGCAGTTGTTGTACCATCACCAGCAACATCATTCGTTTTGCTTGCAACTTCAGCAACTAATTTTGCACCCATGTTTTCGAATGCATCTTCTAATTCAATTTCTTTTGCAATGGTTACACCGTCATTAGTGATAAGCGGTGAACCGAATTTCTTCTCAAGAACCACGTTGCGTCCTTTTGGTCCAAGTGTTACTTTTACAGCATTTGCAAGAGCGTCTACCCCGCGCAGCATGGAGCGGCGAGCGTCTTCACTAAATTTAATATCTTTAGCCATTGTTTCATTACCTCCCTGAAATTATAAAAAGTAAGTATTAAACATAAACTAAATCTAAGTATGTTTTATGGAAAATGAATTAACCAATAACAGCTAAAATATCACTTTCGCGAAGAATTAAGTATTCATTGCCTTCGTATTTCACTTCAGTTCCAGCATACTTTGAGAAGATGATTCGATCGCCTTCTGAAACCTCTAAAGCGACTTTTTCACCGTTATCAAGAACACGTCCTGTTCCGACAGATACAACTTTTCCCTCTGAAGGCTTTTCTTTTGCAGTATCCGGCAATACGATACCGCTGGCAGTTTTTTCTTCAGATTGAACAAGTTCAATTACTACGCGATCACCTAATGGTCTTAACAATTGAAACAACCTCCTCAAATTCAATAAGTAAGATTTGATTGATTAGCACTCATCGACTTAGAGTGCTAACACCAATTATTATATTAAATAAAACCAATCATTTTTGCAAGCAGGAACCCAAAAAATTTTCATCTCAGGGATAAAATTTCTTTCATTACCAGATTAAGACTAATATAGTATAGTCATATTAGTACACGCTCAGTCTTAAATATTTGAACAACCTGTAATCAGTTAGTAAAATGGCCTTTATATGAAGCCGGAAAAAAGTCAGGCAAAGGAGATTATATATTGAAAAGAGAGTACTGGCTTGTCATTATTGTATATGTTGCCATGCAGCTTTCAGGCTTAATTGGCGTTCCTATAATAGGATTTATTCAACAAAGCGCAGGTCTGACCGCTGAGAGGACCAGTTTAACCGCTGGAGCCTACTGGATTGTTGTCAGTTTTATGGCAGCATTGATTATCATTTTGCTGCTGCTTCGTAAGGATATGAAACAAAATATGTATGCGCGGGAAGCCGCACCTGTTTCAGCCTCTATTCTTTGGGCAATTGGCGGCGTGTTTTTATCGTTATTTGCACAGGCCCTTGCAGGCAACATTGAAAGGCTGATCGGCATCGAAGCAGGATCTGATAACACACAGCAGATCATTCAGCTGATTGAAGCCGTTCCTCTGGTCATTGTGGTTAGTTCCATAGTCGGCCCCATTCTTGAAGAAATTGTTTTCCGTAAAATTATCTTTGGGGGCTTATACAAAAAATTTAATTTTATCATTTCAGCCCTGATCAGCTCGGTCATTTTTGGCCTGGTGCATGGTGAACCGGCTCACCTGCTTTTATATTCAGCAATGGGGTTTTCGTTTGCATTTTTATATGTAAGAACGAAGAGGATTATCGTTCCGATTGTCGCCCATGTTTCCATGAATACACTAGTCGTTATTGTTCAGACTGTTTATAAAGATGATATTGAAAAAATGATGATCGATGCAGAGAAGGCTCAAGGCTTTATAGGAGGAATACTATGAGAAAGCAATCGCCATTATTAATGGCAGTCATATATTTAGGACTTGGTATTTTATTTACGGTTTTCGCTATAAAGAATGTCTCACAGACAGGATGGGGTTTTTTCTCTTACTTTCTTGTCTTTCTGGCAACGCTGGACTTTGCATCAGCAATAAGGATGTTTGCCTTATACTTTAAATTAAAGAAAATAACAAAATAGATTGGGGCCTTTTTGTCTTGCCCCCTAAATGTGAAAAAAGGGAGTCATCATTTTAAAGAAATGGCTCCCTTTTTATTATATTAATTCTTTTTCAGTTATTGGATAATGTTTTAGGAAATACACAAATGATTGCAGTTCGACAGCGAGGTCAATGTGATGGACCCTGATGGTCTTAGGAACATTTAAACGTGCAGGTGTGAAATTTAACAGCCCTTTGATATTGGCTTCTACCAGCGAATCGGTGATCGGCTGGGCAACGGGAGCCGGTACCGTCAGTATAGCCACTGTTATCCCCTGTTCGACCAGCTTCTCTTGAAGCTCATCCATATGATAGATAGGAACATCACCTATAGTAGTTCCGACCTTGCTCTCATCTACATCAAATCCAATTTCAATCTTTGTATTGTTATTTTTTAAGAAGTTATAATTAAGAAATGCTGTTCCCAGATTACCTACCCCAATAAGTGCAACCTTTGTTAGTTCATCCTGGTCAAGGGTCTTCCGGAAAAAACCTAGCAGATAATTTACATTGTATCCATATCCTTTTTTTCCTAACGCGCCAAAATAGGAGAAATCTCTTCGAATCGTCGCCGAATCGACTTTAACTGCTTCACTAAGTTCGGCAGAAGAAACTCTCTGCTTTCCCTGAGAATGCAAGTTATTTAAAAACCGGTAATAAAGCGGCAGCCTTCTTGCAGTAGCCTGAGGTATCTTAACTGGTTCTTGAGCCATAGCTGTTTCCCCTCTTCATTTATTCTTTGTTACTTTTACTTCTAAAGACTTTCCCTTGTAAAATCCTTGCTCGACACTCCACCTGTCTTTTCCACAAGAAAAGTGGGGCCAATAACCATCCCTTTATCCAGGGCTTTGCACATATCATATACAGTCAAAGCTGCAGCCGTCACAGCTGTCAGCGCTTCCATTTCCACACCAGTATTTCCCTTAGTTTTAACAGAACCAGTGATCAATAGTTCATATGCGTCCTCTTTAGGTTCCCATCTAAAAGAAATGTCAATGCCGTTCAGAGGTATAGGATGGCACATCGGTATAATGCTGGAGGTACTTTTGGCCGCCATTATTCCTGCTACCTGTGCCACTGAAAGAACATCACCTTTTTTTAATTCACGCTTTTCTATTTTTGTATAGATTTCCTGATTTATAAGAACGCTTGATTGAGCAATCGCCGTGCGTACGGTCTCTGGCTTATGGCTGACATCCACCATACGTGCCCGCCCCTGCTCATTGAAATGTGTAAGTTCTCCCAAAATAATCGCCTCTCATTCGATGATACACTATTTATTAACATCTGGGTATGACGTTTTGTTAACTATATCACAAAGATTTTTTCCAGTGTTATGATAAGGAAAGATATTAATTCCTATTACCTATCTTATGTTTTCCCCTTTAGTAAAAAATAAGGTAAACTAACGGTATATTGAGGTGAAAACAATGATCTTACTTCAGGTAAATGCATTGACTAAATACTATGGAGCTGAAGTCGCTCTTTCAAATATTAAACTCGAAATTCAAAATCGGGACAGAGTGGCACTAGTAGGAAGAAATGGTGCAGGTAAATCCACTCTCTTAAAGATTATAGCAGGTTTTTTATCTTATGATAGCGGAGAAATCATCAAACCGAAAGATGTAACGATTGGGTACTTAGCCCAGGATACAGGACTGGAATCCTCTCTTTCCATCTGGGAGGAAATGCTTACTGTATTCGAACCTCTTCAAAAGCTTGAAAAAGAGCTGCGAAGGCTGGAATCGAGCATGGCCGATCCTGAAACCTATAATAATGACGCCTTGTACCAAAAAATTCTAAAAGAATACGATATAGCCCAGATTCAGTTTAAAGAAATGGGCGGTTATCAATATGAAGCAGATATTCGTTCCATCCTGCACGGTCTCCAGTTTTCTAAATTTGACCCTGGCACAAAAATATCCACTTTAAGCGGAGGGCAAAAAACAAGGCTTGCCCTCGGAAAACTGTTGTTAACAAAGCCGAATATCCTCATACTGGATGAACCGACAAACCATTTAGATATAGAGACATTAACCTGGCTCGAACAATATCTGCAAGGTTACTCGGGATCTGTATTAATTGTATCCCATGACCGTTATTTCTTAGATAAAGTGGTCAATCTAGTTTATGAAATTTCAAGAACCTCCATTAAGAAATATAACGGTAATTACTCGCAGTATCTGGTATATAAGGCGGAAGATTATGAGCGCGAAATCAAGCAATATGAAAAGCAGCAGGATGAAATTGAGAAACTGAAAGATTTTGTTCAGAAAAATATTGCCAGAGCCTCTACCACGAAACGAGCTCAAAGCCGAAGAAAACAGCTTGATAAAATTCAGGTCATGGACCGGCCGCAGGGTGATGAAAAATCAGCTTCTTTTAGATTTGATATCGAACGGCCAAGCGGTAATGAAGTCCTGAATATTTCCAGCCTGGCAATCGGCTATGAACATGAACCTGTTTCTCAAGATATCTCGTTTAGAATCGCAAAGGGTGACAGCATTGCCCTTGTGGGACCGAACGGAATAGGGAAATCCACATTGCTGAAGACCATCATTCGTGCAATGCCTGCCCTAGGCGGTTCATTCCAAATAGGAACGAATGTAAAAATAGGCTACTATGATCAAAACCAGGCAAATCTTAAATCCAATAAAAGAGTACTCAATGAGTTATGGGATGAGTATCCAGGTGAAAACGAAAAAGATATTCGGACAGTGCTGGGCAACTTCTTATTTTCAGGCGATGATGTACTAAAACCCGTTTCCACCTTGAGCGGCGGCGAGAAAGCGCGCCTGGCGCTGGCCAAGCTGATGATGGAAAAAGCTAATCTTTTAATTTTGGACGAGCCTACGAACCACTTGGACCTGGACAGCAAGATTGTATTAGAAAATGCTTTGGTGGATTATCCGGGGACCATTTTATTCGTATCGCATGACAGGTATTTCATAAACAGGATTGCTTCAAAAGTGATTGAGCTGTCAAAGAATGGTGCTGAAGAATATCTAGGCGACTATGACTATTTTATGGTCAAAAAGCAGGAACAGCAGGAAATAGCCGCATTAGAAGGCAGACAGCCTGCTGCTGAATCTGCGGAATCAAAGCCGCTTAAAACGGCTCATAAAATAGATAAAGAAGCTAAGAAGATTGAGCGTCAGAGAAGAAGAAGGCTAGAAGAAATTGAGGGAGCAATTGAAGTCTTGGAGCCTCAAATTCGGGATTATAATGACCAGCTTTGTGATCCGCTAGTTTTTCAAAACCATGAAAAAGTTTTAGAGATCAATTTAAAACTTGAGTCTGCAAAGAGAGAGCTCGATGAGTTGTTAGAAGAATGGGCTGAAATCGAAGAGCAATTATTAGAAAGTTAAGAAGCCGGAGTGTGTACTCCGGTTTTTTATTTGCAGGCAGCTAAATAAACATTATTTTATTCACAATTTTATCCACAGTACAACTGATGATACATCAGCTATCAACACACTTTTCCACATTATCCACATTAAATAAGTCAGTTATCCACAATATACACAGTTATTAACATGCAAAACTAACATACCCAAAAAGTTATACACAAAATTTTTTGAAAACTATGTACATACTTTAAATAAAAAAATGGATCTCCTCTAGAAGCAGGAGACCCATTTTTTATTACATTTCTAAACCCGGATTAGCATTTAAAGCTAAATCAGCCCTTTTGCCTTTTTCATAAAGAACACTTCCCACTGCAGCTATCATCGCAGCGTTGTCTGTACATAAATATAAAGGGGGGATGACCAGTTCAATTTCTGGTATATCCACAAAAGCAGACGTGAGAGCTGCCCTCAGCCCTTTGTTTGCTGCTACTCCGCCAGCAAGCAAGACTTGCGTCACGTTATATTCTTTCGCTGCTCTAAGTGCCTTTGTTACTAAAACATCTATAACGCTCTCCTGGAAGCTTGCAGCCAAATCAGCAGGATTAATGTGATCTCCGCGTTGTTCCGCATTATGCAATGTATTAATAACAGCAGACTTAAGGCCGCTAAAGCTAAAATCATAAGAACCTTCCTCAAGCCACGATCTTGGAAGTTTAATGACAGGTTCGCCCTCTTGAGCTAACCGGTCAATATGCGGACCACCCGGGTATGGCATATTTAATGTCCTGGCCACCTTATCATACGCTTCTCCAGCTGCATCATCCCTGGTTTCGCCAATGACTTCAAAAGAAGCATGTTCTTTCATATATACTAATTCTGTATGGCCGCCTGACACAACAAGAGCAAGCAGAGGAAACTTTAATTCGGTGATGAGCCGGTTAGCATATATATGTCCGGAAATATGATGAACCCCTATTAGAGGAATATTATGGGCAAATGAAAGTGCCTTTGCCGCATTCACCCCTATCAATAACGCACCAACGAGCCCTGGTCCTTCTGTTACCGCAATCGCTGTAATATCATTATAATCAATGCCTGCCTGTCTAAGGGCTTCTTCTATCACAAATGTAATTTCTTCAACATGATGTCTTGAGGCAATCTCTGGGACTACTCCCCCAAAGCGTTTATGGCTTTCTATTTGTGAAGCCACAACATTAGCAAGAATATCTCTTCCATTTCTCACAACGGCTACAGCCGTTTCATCACAGCTGGTCTCAATACCTAATATCAATTGATCCTTCATCTTAAATTCACCCACATTACTAATGCATCTTCATAATTATCTGTATAGTAGCTCTTTCTTATTCCGCCATTTTGAAATCCTAGTTTTTTGTATAGAGACTGCGCAGCTATATTACTGACTCTCACTTCGAGAGTCACAGATAGTGCCCCCATGCTTTTCACAGTTTGAATTAATTTTACTAATAATGCCTCACCTAAATTTCGGCCGCGGAATTCCGGCAATATGGCGATATTTGTGATATGAGCTTCATCCAGCACGACCCAGGCACCACAATAACCAATAATTCTACTTTGTTCTTCTAGGACAAGATAGACAGCATATTTGTTATTGACCAGTTCGTTTATAAATGCTTCCCTGCTCCAGGGGAGAGAAAAACAGAGGTGCTCAACCTCTAATACCTGATCAATATCTCCAATATTCATTAATCGATAAGTTAAAGTATTCCCCATTTTACTCTCTTCCTTATAATGAATTATTTTGCTGCTCTAGCCATTTGGTTTCTGCTTCAGCGAGACGAATATAATTTGGAACAAATTTATGAATATCATCATCAGGCTTTGTTAACCCAAGGAAAGCTAACTCATTTGGACGGGGACTATGTAAAGAAACCGATCCAAAAACAGAATGTTCTCCTAAGATTTCTTTTAGAGATTCTTGATGAAGTGATACATCGTTTCCTAAAAATAACACCGGTCTTTTCATTACTTTTAAAGCCTCAGCCCAATCGGTGAGCAGAATATTGCGGTCTTCTTGAACAGCTTCAAGAATTCCACCCCTATATTCATAAAGTCCTGTATAAACCTGGCCCCGCCGAGCATCAAATAAGGGAGAGATATAGCCATTAAAAAAGCGGCCATTAGCGGCTAGTGCTTCAAGACTCGAAACCCCCGCTAATGGGATCTTCAGTGTCCATGCAAGCGTTTTTGCGATGGTAACACCAATTCGTACTCCAGTATATGAACCCGGGCCTTTAGCAACCACAATTTTATCGAGCTCGGAGGGATTCACATTACATTCCTTCAATAATGCTTCAATACAGGGCATAACTCGAACCGAATGGTTTTTCTGCAAGTTCGTGATATATTCACCGAGGACTTTATCCTCTTCTATTAAGGCAATACCCATAACATAGTTAGATGTATCAATAGCTAATACTTTCATTTGAAAATCTCCTTGCATAAATCTTCATATCTTTCCCCGGCTGGCGAAAACACAAAGCGTCTTGAATCATTTGTGTGATGGTAAATGTGAATAAGCAATAGTTCTGCGGGGAGCTGATTTTTAATAAGGTGGGCCCATTCTACAATGGTAACTCCCCCTCCCGTGAAATACTCATCAAATCCCAAATCTTCTTCCTGATCTTCCATACGATACACGTCCATATGGTACAAAGGCAAGCGCCCTTTATATTCTTTAATGATGGTAAAGGTAGGACTATTAACATTCCTAGTTATTCCTAACCCCTTGGCTATACCCTTAGTAAAAGCAGTCTTGCCAGCCCCAAGATCCCCTTCAAGGGCTAGTACATCACCCGGCTGTAATTTACCTGCCAATTTAATAGCAAGGGCTGTCGTTTCTTCCACATCTTTAGCAATTATTTCATATGTCATATAGTCACCTGATTATAAAGTAGTCTCTTGCTATAAAAAAACCTTAGGAGAAGCACCTTCCTAAGGAAAAATAGTGTTATATGTAGTTTACCTTATTTTAATGAAAAGAGACAAACCATCTTGTTGATTAAATAAAAAAAGCGAAACCTCGTTTCGCTTTCTGGAAAAATGATTGCGGGGACAGGATTTGAACCTGCGACCTTCGGGTTATGAGCCCGACGAGCTACCAGACTGCTCCACCCCGCGACGGTAAGAAATATTAAATTTAAACCAGCCTGGCAGCGTCCTACTCTCACAGGGGGAGATCCCCCAACTACCATCGGCGCTAAAGAGCTTAACTTCCGTGTTCGGGATGGGAACGGGTGTG
>NZ_JAFBFI010000024.1 GCF_016909175.1 Peribacillus deserti | reverse complement strand
TTAACTCGGGCGGAAGGCAGAGACCCGACAAGCATAAGACGAGCAGGCCGTGAGAAGTGCTTTTCTTCTCATGGACTGATTGGCTTATGACTCGAAGGTCTCAGCTTGCAGCTGGACAACCCGAAAAGCGGAGAACGTGCTTTTCAAACAGTTTTTAATTAAGGCACTATGATTGTCTGGACTAATTATAGACGCAATATATTGGATGATAAGCAGACATACGTCAAGCATAAAGACGAGCAGGCCGTGGGAGGTGCCCTTTCCTCTCATGGACTGATTGGCTTATGACTCGAGAAAGGCAGTTCGCACCTAGCTAAAAGTCTTAATCAAACTCCCTATTCATAGGTATGTTACCTGCCTCACTGTTGCAAAATAAAAGCAGGGCATGACACACGCATGATAAAAAGGGAGTTTTGCATATGGATCAATCATTAGGCTATCTAAGAGAAATATTAGCTGGCCACACGGAAAATGATGCAGTCGGAAAGAGATTATATGATGTAGTTTCCTGTAGAGACTTTTCTACCGACGGCGCTTTTGTCGATGAATTGACAGCGGAAGAAAACGATTATCTTAATAATATTCTGAGCGAGGCAATTGATTACTCCAAGCAAGAGGGAGACCTGGAACGCGCTAAGCATTTAAATGAGGTCTACGAATTATTGCTGACCTATTAAGCAGCGGCGCTGGAAAATCAAAAAAAACCTGTGGACTGCAAACAGCCACAGGTTTTCTATTACACATTTATACTTCCCGCCCAGTTACTCCTGGAGCATAGTCTGTTTTCTTATTATTAGAATGAGAATGGGGATCTTCCTTCCCAACATGGTCGTCTTGTCCTGTACCAATATATACGGTTTTATGTTTTTGCTGTATTTTATTAAATTGTTCAAAATCCTGGTTTACCATTGGATTTCCCCCATAATGTTTGAATTTTAACCTAATACTACTTACTAGTATCACAAATCCTCTCTGGAATATCCCCTTTTTACACCTTCTTTTTGTATTTGGTAAAAGTTAATCCTTACATAATAATGTGGCTGCAGACTGAAAATAAAAACAATATAATATGCCATCTTTTAGAACGCATTTAACGAAAGAAAGGAGTAAAAATATGCTCTCTCCTGAACAATTAACAAATTTTAAGTCTCTTTTAACTCAGAATAAAGAACAGCTCGAAACCCGATTTCAAAAAAATGATCAGCTCGGCCTGGATTGGAGATTTCCTCAGGAAAGCTTGGGTGAATTGTCTGGCTATGATAATCACCCCGGCGATCAGGGAACAGAGTTATTTGAACGAGAAAAGGATATTGCTCTTAACGAACATTATAAGCTCGAATATGCCCATATAGAAAACGCACTAAAGGCCATTGAAGATGGCACGTATGGTACATGCAAGGTATGCGGAGAAGAAATCCCTCTCGAAAGGTTAGAGGCAATACCCAATACCACTTATTGTATAAACCATGCCGATCAATACGCAGCAGTAGGCCGCCCTCTTGAAGAAGGAGTGCTGATGCCTCCTTTCGGAAAGTTTGATATGGATGGGAAAGATGAAAACGTAGCTTATGATGCTGAAGATGCATGGCAGGACACCGCTGAGCATGGCACATCCAATTCTCCATCCGATTTCTTCAGGCCGAAAAACTTATATGGAGATATGTATGAAGAAGGGGAAGAACAAGTAGGCTATGTGGAAGCTTACGAAAATTTCATAGGCAATGATATGTACGGAAATAATATTACCGTATATCCAAATGAACGCCATGAAGAGTATGAGGACCTCTTAGACGAAGAAGGGATCATGACCAGTTTTGGAGATTTGCATCCTTATGAGCTGGATCCCTATGTTGAAGAAGATGAAAAGCGGACACAACGCGATTGGCCTTAAGCTGCAATCTGCCTTTTATAATAAATATGCTGCCGGCAGGAACATCCGGCAGCTTTTATTATTGTTCTAACTCATTTTAATAAGAGCTTCTTTCACTGCCATCCCTTTTGTAATCCCCAGGCGTTCAGCTTCAAATGTCACTGATTCGAGCGAAGCTTCAAGAAGCTCTTCCAGCGTTTTTACCCCTACAGCACGTCCAGCAAGGATTTTCCTATCTTTTAACCTGTCATTTAGCAGCCCGATGTCAAGCGCCCCGCACATTACATATCCGCTGTCAGATGTAATGGCTAATAATGACGTTTTTGGCAGTTCCACAACTACACCTAAGAAGGTGATGTTGTTTATGATAATCGGCTTTAATGTAACCATATAACACCCACCTCGCCTTCTCTTCATTCATATGAAAAAAAGAAGGAATAGGTGATAGCTTACAGCTTTAAAATAATCCGTCTGCTGATGAGCCAGCCTTGCAGATCTGCAGCTCCAAAATATCACGCAGAAATTCAGGCATATAATAATGTTTATTTTCGAGCCTCTGTAAATGCGGGAAAAAGTGCCCAAATGTAAACATATCCGGTATAGCCAGCCTGTATGTCTGGTCTTTATGGAGCGGCTCTCCATTTATCTTAATATCCGTTCCGTTAAACTCTATCCGGTCATAAACCATATTTCCCATGATTCTGCCCCTAAAACCAAGACCTTTTATTTGAAGTTCTGGCCACTCTTCACTCTTTGACTGAAGCAAAATCTCCTTTAATTCATTTCCCTGCAATTCTGCCACACAAGGATTAATAGGGTGCGGGCATATTCGATGAATATCAAATTTTGTAACAGCACCCTTTGGCAGCATCTCTAATATTAATCCTGAATTTAAAAAAGAACAGTCTGCCTTGCACCATTCAGTCAGCCCTTCGCATAAAAGCCGCGGCAGATCAGAAGGCTCAAACCATTCAGAAGTTAAATCCACTGGCAGATGAGCCACAATAGTACTCAATTCGTTTTTTCCCGCTTTATACAGATCTTCTGCGAAATGTTCTTCACCCTGTGCGGGTTCTAAATTGCGCGGCTCATATACCCGGGCTTTTTTAACCATATCATGGCCAATGCCATTCAGTTCAACATGGCCGACATAATACCCATACTTTCCAGCACCGCAGACAAGAGTGTTACGAATCTCTTTTCCCTCATGCAGCACATGATGTGTATGTGAGCCAAGAATCACATCCACATCTGGATAATCTTCTGCTATTCTTTCGTCATCATATAATCCTAAATGGGATAAGAGAACTATAATATCCGCTTTGTTCTTTAAATGTTCAATCTCAGTTTCTATAGCCTGAAAAGGATCCGTGATCTTCCACTCTAACAGCTCGTAATATTTCTGATAATAAGCGGTTACTCCTATCAAGCCAACTTTCATTCCTTTTTTTGTTTCATGAATGAAAGAAGGAACGGCCCATGCAGGCCGATCTCCGTTTAAATCGTAAATATTGGCCGCTAATACTTTAAAGTCTGCATTTATATATAATTCATCCAGTTTATTATGAGGAAGTGTTATGCCTTCATTGTTGCCTATAGCGGCATATTGATAGCCGGCTTCATTAAGAAGCTTGATATTTCCTTTTCCATACGTACCTTCTGTAAAAGGATGTGAGCGGTCGATGTGATCTCCCACATCCACAACAATCATTTCATCTCCCGTTTCCTCATGCCACTTCTTTCTTTTGGCAAGGAATTTTTCTATTCTTGGCCAGGACTCAAAATGGCTGTGCAAATCGTTTGTATGATAAATGTGGATTGTGTCATTCATGGGATACCCCTTTTTACTCTCTACCCGGGCTGCTTATATACCCGGTTTATTATTTTTATTAAACGAAGGCAGGTATCTGTTATTTTTTAATCAAAAAAGATCGAGCTGCCTTGAAGTTAACCCTTTGTATTCTATGCCAAGTATGTCTATCATTTCTTTCGCATTTCCGGCAGCATCGCCTCCAGAATTATTATTAAACAAAACAAAGACATCTTTGCTTTGTTTGTGGAGGATTTTTATAGTGTCTGCCATTTCTTCTAATTCTTTGCGATTATATTTGTACAAATACCTAACTTCTCTCCATTTATCGCCAGAAGCCGGCTTTTTCCAGCCATGAACATTTCTGCCGTGCAGCCTGACAAGGGTTTTATCCTTATGAGTGGCCCGAGGAACCAGAGGAATAGAGCCTTCACCCACTTGAGGTTCATCGCAAATACTATGTATCCAGCCTTCCGACTCCATGAATTTCAATGTGCGATCATAGAATTCAGGAGAAAACCAGGATCGATTGCGAAACTCCAAAGCTCCTGGAAGCTCACCCATTTCCTCCTTACACCAGCGCAAATAGTCCACATTTTCTTTTGTGCAATCAAACCATGGAGGAAATTGAAATAATACCATGGCTAGTTTCCCCTCTGTCTCAAAAGGCATAACAGATTTTTTAAAGGCATCAAACATTTCCTTTTCAGTAGCAAAGGGAATTTCTCCCCGCTGATGCCCTGTCATCCCCTGATACGCTTTAATAATGAATTGAAAGGATTGAGGAGTGTCAGCTGTCCATTTTTGCACATTTCTTTCAGGCTGAACCGCATAAAAGGAAGCATCAACCTCGACGGCAGGAAAATGACCGCCATACTCTTTGAGTTTGTCTCTCGCAGCTATTTTATCAGGATAAATGGAGTCGTGATCACCCCAGCCAGTCACGCCGATAAAAATCATATGAGTTACCTCTCACTCTAGTTTTGCTTCATTATAGCACAGCAGGACGAGTTTACCCCATTCACGAGTATTGGCAGGCTGCACAGGCGGAATAATTTTACAGTTATATAGATGATGAACAGGGTAAGAGCCTAGAGTATGTTTATTTCCTATCTCCAATCTATAAGGAGGTATTGTATGTTCGGTTTTAACGACTTTTGGAAGTTCTTTTCTGCTTTTTTTCTTATTTTTCCCATAGTGACTATCATTCATTTATTAGGGCACCTCTTTTTCGTTACTATTTTCGGAGGCAAAGAGAAAAAAATCGTAGTAGGATGCGGTAAGATTTTACTTTCACTATGGAAACTCGAAATTCGCACCTTTTATTTTTGGAGCGGCGGCTGCGAGTTTAAAAAACTCTCTTACAATAACAGATTTTCTACCACTCTCATTTTTCTTGGAGGGTCTATTTTTAACCTAGGAAGTATCTTGTTGATTAATCTGTTAATCGCAGGTAAATATATAGAATCCAATGCATGGAGCTACCAATTTCAGTATTTCAGCTTTAATACTATGTTCTTTGCCCTTTTTCCGATGGATTTTCCGAATGGCACCCCGAGTGACGGACGCGCAGTTTGGCTGCTTTGGAAAAACAGAATAAAAAATAAGCAGAGCGATGACCTTGTTTTCAATGATATCGAAGAGAAAATAGAGGAGATGTATGATGTGGAGGATCATAAAAAGTAAAGCCAGAATTTATGAATCTTCTGGCTCTTCCTATGCACAACAAGTTAGTTTTCAACCTTATATTTTTGTTTGTAATGACTTAAAGTTAAGAGCGGAAATACATAGCGATAGCTGTGATAATGAATATAGAAAAAATTGGCCATTCCCTGTCCTGCTGGATAATGATTAGTCCATCCTTCTCTTTCTCCCTCTCTGAGCAGAAAAGAAATGGCCTTTTCAATGTGTGGACCCGGCTTGTCAAATACCGAAATCAAAGCATCGGCCGCCCATGCTGTATGTGTCAGGGTACTGCTTCCTAAAGGCACATACCTTCGCTGAATATCACTTAAGCAGGATTCCCCCCAGCCTCCATCTTCATTCTGAATCTGAATCAGCCAGTCTGCAGCCTTAATAATAGAAGGATGTCCGGGAGAGACTCCTGCGGCTGATAATCCTGTTAGGGCTGCCCATGTTCCATATATATAGCAGATTCCCCATCTTCCATACCAGGACCCAACAGACTTCTGATTGCGAAGGATCCAATCGACTCCTTTATTTACTCTGTCATCCGGAATTTTCAAATTTACATAGTTGCCTAAGAACTCAAGTGTCCTTCCTGTCAAGTCAGGAGTAGATGGATCCGTCAGGATATATTCCGCTCCCTGAATTGGCAGAAGGTGAAGAAGTTTGTTATTAACATTTTTTTCAAAAGCCGGCCAGCCGCCATCATTATTCTGCATAGATAATGCATATTGGAGCCCGCGGGTCCAGGCCTGCTGATAGTCAGGGTTCACTCCATTTAAAGCCCTTAATGAAGCAGTCGTGTCATCTACATCCGGGTTAATAGAATTCAAATCTGAGAAGCCCCACCCCCCGGGAGAGGCATCGGGATTATGAATGATCCAATCTCCATATTTATACTGCTGGCGGGACAGCAAATATTGATTCGCTCTTTGAACGGAGAGATCCTCCGAGGGAAGACCAGACTCCTGAAGAGCATAGCTGATCAAAGAGGTATTCCATACATTGGCAGTGGTATACTGAAAGTGAACATTCCCGTCGATGATACATATCATTGATTTCAGGCCTTTGACCGATTTTATTATCACAGGGTCGTTTTTTGAATGGCCGAGTGACAAAAGGGCTATAATCATATAAAAAGTAGAACTAAAGTAATTGTATAACGTGCCATCAGCTTCAAGCCGGCCAAACATATATCTTTTTACCGCTTCTATTGCAAGAGAATGCAGATAGCGCGGCAAACCGATTAATGCTTTTGCCCCTTGAGCGATATGGTCAAATAGACTTCTTGCTTCTCCTGTTCTAAACTCTTCCCAATCCTCCTCTTCATTTCTTGTGATAATTAAATCTGAAAGACTCGGTGTATCATGCGTTTTCAGCCGGAATTTTTTATTCCCCAGAAGCAAAATGGGTATGAGATTGGACCGGCCAAATACAGAAATATCATATATGCTGATAAAAAAAGAGGATGGAAGAAGGACAGCTTCTATAGGAACAGGAAATACGATCGGCCATTTATATTGTCCAGTCATAGCCAGCAGAAATTTTGTATACATTCCTGCTTTCCGAAGGCCGCCCTTTGACAATATAAATTTTCTAGCTTTCCTCATATTCCGATCCGCCTTATTCCGATGGCCCGAGTACAGCAAAGCATAATAGCACTCGATTGTTAAAGAAAGATTCCCTTCAGGTTCATCATGAAATAACTTCCATGATCCATTTTCTAGCTGCCTGCTTTCTATTCTTTTTGCAGCAGAGTGGATAAGATGAGCTTCGTTTTGCTCTAGCAGCTTCAACAGGATAATCATGTAAGCATCTGTAATCAAACCTGTCTCAAAAGGATAATTCCAGGAACCGTCTTTTGTTTGGTCTTTTTTTAGTACTCTTACCAGCCGGTCTATTTCAGACTGTACCGAATGCATGTACCGTTCACCGCCTATCCTCATCAGAACTACTTCTTCGTTCTATTCTATTAAGGGCAGCCTGGCCTTTAGGATGATTTTTTTCTGTTGTATTTATAAGGCTCTTTTCTTAAAGATTGTTGTTATTTAATAAGTTTTACAAAGTCATCTCATTGTTAAATTAGGTTGATTGGAGCGTAAGGTGCGAGACTCCTGCGGGAGCAGCGGGACAGGTGAGACCCCGCAGGCAAAGCCGAGGATGCTCACCGCCCGCCCCGCGGAAAGCGAGCATCCTGGAGAGGAAATCAACCTCCTTGTTCGATAGCAACAAAGTTTGCGAAAACAGCCATTTATAAACAAAGCTGTGTTCCGTCTCTCGGAAAAAAGGCACACAGCAACATATCTCCTAAAACTAAAAAGTCCTTCTCAGGTTGAGAAGGACCGATTGTTCCATTATATTTTAGCGTTGTTAAGTGTAGAAGCAGCATTTTGCAATTCGATTTCACTCATTCTCTTCCGTCCTGCAAAAATGTAATAAAGATAACAGGCGATCATAAATGGAATTCCGCAATATAATGATATTCTCTGTTCTGGAATAAACGCAAGGCTGATAATCACCGCAGAGTTAAAGATAATAGCAAGAATCGGAACAAGCGGATACAGTGGTGTCTTATATTTCAAATCTTTTACTTTTCCGCCATGCTTTATATAATGTTTTCTTCCCATTAAATTTGATACAGCAATTGAAAGCCAGATAAACACCGCACCAAAGCCGGCAATCGACAGCAGCCATAAATATACAGTATCTTCGGCAAATATACCGGATAATAACGATAAGCAGCCTACGCCTAAGGATACAACTAGAGCAAGCATTGGTACGCCTCTTTTATTCAGCCTGCCAAAAGCCGGGCTGATCATGCCCTGCTTTGACATAGACCACAGCATTCGGGAGGTAGCATACAACCCAGAATTCGCTACAGAAAGCACAGCTGTAATAATGACAAAATTCATGATATCTGCTGCATAAGGAATGCCAAGGCCCTCAAAGACTACAACAAACGGACTGTCCACAAGGCCTGCCTTTTCCCAGGGAAATAAAGCAGAAAGGATAAAGATAGAAAGAATGAAGAATACAAATATGCGCCATACCGTACTATTTATTGCTTTAGGAATCGTTTTCTCAGGTTCTTCACTTTCACCAGCCGCAATACCCACCAGTTCCGTTCCCTGAAATGAAAAATTAACAGCAATCATCGTAACAACTATAGCTCCAATCCCATTTGGAAAGAGTCCGCCATTGCCAGTAAAGTTAGTTAGATAAGGTGCTGGCTGTCCATCTAAATGAAGGATACCGAATATCGCCGCACCTCCGAGCAGAATAAAAGCAATAATCGTAATGACCTTAATTCCAGCAAACCAAAATTCCACTTCTGCAAAGCTTCTGGTGGATAACGCATTAATGAAAAATAAAAGCAGTGTAAAAACAACACACCAGACCCAGGTCGAAACATCAGGGAACCAGCGTTTCATTAATATACTGACTGTTATAAGCTCAAGTCCTATGGTAACCGCCCAATTCAGCCAGGACATCCAGCCTACAACATATCCCGCCGAAGGAGAAATATATTTAGTCGCGTATGTCTGGTAGGAACCTGCATCAGGAAGCCTTACTGCTAATTCTCCCAAACAGAGCATGGTGAGGTACATGACAAATCCGCCCCATATATAGGCTACCATTGCTCCCCCAGGTCCCGCTTCATGAATAGTGAAGCCGGAACTCATAAATAATCCAGTTCCAATTACTCCGCCTAAAGCAATCATTAAAATATGACGGCTTTTTAACTCCCTTTTTAAAGACTGATCCCCCATAAAAATCCCCCTTAGGTATATCTTTTTTCATGTAAGCGCTTTAATAATCTTCTTTAATAAAAGCCCATTTGACGCCCCTATACAAATGCGCTTTTTGTCAGACTGCCTTTAATAGCTCTTACATTACTATATTCTGATAATTTTTACTTTACAATATAATCAGGATTTACACAAGCATCTTCCATCCTATTGTTATATTTGCATAAATATTAACTTGTTCAAATATTTATGTAGTTATCATTAACGGAAAAAATTATTATTTCAGAGGCAATAACCTATTTTTGTAAGAATCGAGGACAAGGAACATTTAAATTATATTGATATACTGATTTTTATCATACAAAAAGATCCCTTACCTAGGTAAGAGATCTTAAGATTCTTATTATCCGATGGAACCTTCCATTTCAAACTTGATCAGGCGGTTCATCTCTACTGCATATTCCATTGGAAGTTCTTTTGTAAATGGCTCAATGAAGCCCATTACAATCATTTCTGTTGCTTCCTGCTCAGATATTCCACGGCTCATTAAGTAGAACAATTGCTCTTCTGAAACCTTGGATACCTTTGCTTCATGCTCAAGAGAAATGTTGTCGTTTAGAATTTCGTTGTATGGAATCGTATCTGATGTAGATTTATTGTCCATAATCAACGTGTCACATTCGATGTTGGAACGTGCTCCTTCTGCTTTACGGCCAAAGTGTACAATACCGCGGTACGTAACTTTCCCGCCCTGCTTAGAGATTGATTTCGAAACAATAGTCGAAGATGTATTAGGCGCTAAATGGATCATTTTAGCTCCTGCATCCTGGTGCTGGCCTTTACCTGCAATTGCAATGGAAAGGGTCATACCGCGGGCGCCTTCACCTTTTAGAATTACTGCTGGGTATTTCATCGTAAGCTTAGAACCGATGTTGCCATCTATCCATTCCATGGTAGCATTCGCTTCACAGACTGCACGCTTGGTAACAAGGTTAAACACATTGTTAGCCCAGTTTTGGATAGTAGTATAACGGCAGTATGCACCTTTTTTAATCACAATCTCAACTACTGCACTATGCAGTGAGTTTGTTGTATAAACCGGAGCTGTACAGCCTTCTACATAATGCACGCTTGCATCTTCATCCACAATAATCAATGTACGTTCGAATTGGCCCATGTTTTCTGAGTTAATTCGGAAGTATGCCTGCAGGGGAGTATCCACCTTAATTCCTTTTGGAACGTAGATGAACGATCCTCCAGACCATACTGCAGAGTTTAAAGCAGCAAATTTATTATCAGTTGGCGGGATAGTTTTTCCAAAGTGTTCACGGAAAAGGTCTTCATTTTCTCTTAACGCCGAATCTGTGTCCTTAAACACAATACCCATCGCTTCAAGATCTTCTTTCATATTATGATATACAACCTCTGATTCGTATTGAGCAGAAACACCAGCAAGATACTTTTGTTCAGCTTCAGGGATACCCAGTTTATCAAAAGTCTGCTTGATTTCTTCAGGAACTTCATCCCAGGACTTCTCAGATTTCTCAGACGGTTTAACATAATAAGTAATTTCATCAAAGTTTAAGCTTAGTAAATCGCCGCCCCACTGAGGCATTGGCATATTATAAAAATGCTGTAATGATTTCAGGCGGAAATCAAGCATCCACTGCGGTTCATTCTTCATACGGGAGATTTCTTCAACGATTTCTTTTGTTAATCCGCGTTTTGAACGGAAAATGGAAACGTCTCTGTCTGAAAAGCCGTATTTATAATCTCCGATCTCAGGCATCTTCTTAGCCATATTGCTCGTTCCTCCATTCTTGGCAGCAGCAGCCATGCACTTCTGCTATCCGGTTATTCTGTTGCATTCAATCCCTTTTCCATCGCCTTCCAGGCAAGGGTTGCACACTTAATTCGTGCCGGGAATTTGGACACTCCTTGAAGTGCTTCTATATCGCCTAAATCTATATCTTCATCATATTCATTACCCTGCATCATGTCAGAAAAGATCTTTGACAGCTTAAGAGCAGTCTCGATGTTTTTTCCTTTTATAGCCTGTGTCATCATGGATGCTGATGACATCGAAATGGAACATCCTTCTCCTTCAAACTTTGCAGCTTTTACTATTCCCGCTTCTACATTTAACGTTAGACGTATACGGTCACCGCAGGTAGGGTTATTCATATCGACAGTAAGGTTTCCATCATCAAGCACCCCTTTGTTGCGGGGGTTTTTATAATGGTCCATAATCACCTGGCGATACAATGTATCTAAGTTATTAAAAGACATTGCTGAAATACTCCTTCGTTTTGACAAGCCCTTGAACGAGCTTATCAATATCTTCTTCGGTGTTATACAGATAAAAGCTCGCACGGGCAGTTGCTGATACATTTAACCAGCGCATAAGCGGCTGCGCACAATGATGGCCTGCACGGACGGCTATTCCGTCTGCATCCAGAACCGTGGCTACATCATGCGGATGAACATCGTCCAAATTAAACGTTATCACACCAGCACGCTGCTCCGCGCTTTTTGGTCCAAATATCTTGATACCCTCGATGGTAGACATGGAATCAAGTGCATACGCAGCCAGTTTGTGCTCATGTGCTTCAATTTGATCAAGGCCTATGCTTTCTAGGAAATCAATAGCTGCACCTAACCCTATTGCACCAGCTATGATAGGCGTTCCCCCTTCGAATTTCCATGGTAATTCTTTCCATGTTGATTCGTATAAATCAACAATGTCAATCATTTCACCGCCGAATTCGATAGGTTCCATATTTTCAAGAAGATGTTTCTTGCCATATAGAACACCAATACCAGTAGGTCCGCACATTTTGTGTCCAGAGAAAGCGAAGAAATCACAATCAAGGTCCAGTACATCTACTTTTAGATGGGGAGCAGCCTGCGCTCCGTCCACCACCATCACCGCTCCATTTTCATGGGCTATTTTTGTAATTTCTTTAATAGGATTGATAACTCCCAATACGTTTGAAACATACATAATGGAAACAATTTTAGTATTGCCGGTAATCGTTTTATTAACATCTTCTATTGAGATTGTACCGTCTTCCTGCAAGGGAATATACTTCAGCGTGGCACCAGTCTGTCTCGCTACCTGCTGCCATGGAATGACGTTGCTGTGATGCTCCATGTAGGAAATCACAATCTCGTCTCCTTCTTTCAAGCTTGGTCTGCCATAGCTTGAAGCTACCAGGTTCAGCGCTGTTGTAGTTCCTCTTAGAAAAATAACTTCCTCAATGGATGAAGCATTTATAAATTTACGGGCCTTTTCACGGGCTCCTTCATATCGATCAGTTGCTTTAGTTCCTAAAGTGTGTACGCCCCTGTGTACATTAGAGTTATATTCACGATAATAGGTGTTGATCTCTTCAATAACCTGAAGAGGCTTTTGAGAAGTCGCAGCACTGTCTAAGTAAACAAGAGGGCTTCCATTTACATTCTGGTCCAGTATCGGAAATAACTTTTTGATATCATGGGCATTCATTATTTTACTTTCCTTTCGATTACCTCTACCAATCCTTTTTTAACTGCTTCGATTGGCAGCTGGTTTACTACAGGAGCCAGGAAACCATGGATAACTAACCTTTCTGCTTCATGTTTTGGAATACCTCTGCTCATTAGATAGTAAAGCTGAATAGGGTCTACACGACCTACAGATGCAGCATGTCCTGCTGTTACATCATCTTCATCGATAAGAAGAATCGGATTTGCATCTCCGCGGGCTTTTTCACTAAGCATCAATACTCTTGATTCCTGCTCGGCATTTGATTTAGAAGCTCCATGTTCAATCTTGCCGATTCCATTAAATATGGAAGAAGCACTGTCTTTCATAACTCCATGCTTTAATATATAGCCCTCAGAGTGCTTGCCCCAGTGGGTAATTTGTGTTGTGAAGTTTTGAATTTGTTCTCCGCGTCCGACTACGACCGTTTTCGCATCTCCAAACGAACCGTCCCCTACAAGGTTGGTTACATTTTCAGAAATGGTATTTCCGTCGTTCATCAAGCCAAGTGCCCATTCAATTTTAGCATCTCTTCCTGCCGTACCTCTGCGGTTCACATAGGTAGTGATGCCCTTTGATAAATTATCAACTGCACCATATGCTACACGGGCGTTCGTATTGGCAAATACCTCAGTGACAATATTAACAATACCGTTTTCTGCTTCAGCAGTAGAAATGTAGTTTTCAACATAAGTTAATTGGCTGTTATCATCAGCAACAACCAATACGTGGTTAAATAGGGATGCCTCAGGATTATCATGAAGGAATACAGCTTGAAGCGGCTCTTTAATTTCCACGTTTTTTGGAACGTAGATAAAAACTCCGCCGTTCAACAATGCTGCATGCAGAGCAGTTAAACGGTGTTCATCTGCTTTTACTCCATCCTTCATAAAGTATTTCTGTACAAGGTCCGCGTGGTCGCGAGCCGCTGTAAAAATATCTGTAAAAATAACACCCTGATTCTTTAGTTCTTCTGCCACCATAGAAAAAGCAGGTGTATTATTGCGTTGAATGTACAGGTTTTTGCTGCCTTCATTTGCATCAATCAGCGTTCTTACACTTTCAGGTAGTTCTTCAACAGAAGTGAAGATTTCACTTTCTACTACATGCTTTGTAAAGCCAGTGAAATTCCACTTATCTATTTTAGTTTTATCAGGCCGCGGCAATGGAAGAGTATCTAATGCTGCATAAGCAGAATTCCGTACATCCAATAGCCAGCCAGGTTCATTATTTTGTTTAGAGAAGGAGCTTACATACTCCTGGTCAAACGGCAATTTAGTTTCCGTGGTCATTGCAATCCTCCTAAAACTTACGCTTCTTGGCCTACAGTTTCGTCTTCAATACCCAGCTCTTGCTTAATCCAGTCATATCCCTCAGCTTCAAGCCTTTGAGCAAGCTCAGGACCGCCGGATTTAACCACACGTCCCTGCATCATAACATGGACATGATCTGGAGTGATATAGTTCAATAAACGCTGATAGTGGGTAATGATTAAGCAGCCAAACTCCTCACCGCGCATTTCATTAATCCCTTTAGAAACTACCTTAAGAGCATCAATATCAAGTCCGGAGTCAATTTCATCCAATATAGCAATCTTCGGTTGAATCATCATCAGCTGAAGAATTTCATTACGCTTCTTTTCTCCGCCGGAGAAACCCTCGTTTAGATAACGTTGAGCCATATCCTGGTCCATTTCAAGAAGATCCATTTGCTTATCCATAGTTCGGATGAATTTCATTAATGAAATTTCATCTCCTTCTTCTCTGCGTGCATTTACTGCAGAACGAAGGAAGTCAGCATTGGTTACCCCAGTGATTTCACTTGGATACTGCATAGCCAGAAACAGCCCGGCACGAGCTCTCTCATCTACTTCCATTTCTAGTACATCTTCACCATCCAGCATAATAGAGCCGCTGGTTACTTCATATTTTGGGTGGCCCATGATCGCTGAAGAAAGAGTAGACTTACCAGTTCCGTTAGGCCCCATGATAGCGTGTATTTCTCCGCCTTTGATTTCCAGGTTCACACCTTTTAAAATTTCCTTACCATCGATCGCAACATGCAGATCCTTAATTGTTAAAGTTGATCCAGCCATTATATTACCTCCGTGAATATAAGTACTTACCTGAAAAAACCCGGAATCCTCCGAGTATGTAACACTCTAAATATTTTAATTCTGAATGATCAGCCCAAAGGACTGTCTCAAGAGAACAATTAGCTTCATTCTCAATTTATTCTCATTACAATTTTATAACAAATCCAAAAACAAGGCAACCTTTTCGGAAAAGCGGAGGACGGTGCTTTTCAATTCAATCAGTGTAGGTCACCATGTGATGCAGATAAATAGTAAATCTAACCCAAATGAAAAGCAGACACCTTACAGGCATAAGAAAAGCGGAGGACGGTGCCTGCCACACTAATCTTATGATAATCTCAATGTACCTCCTACTTACTATAACGCTCACAAAAAGTAAGGTAGGCAGCCGATAAAGCAGACTTGCTGATTGGCGAGCGACAGTGAAGACAGAAGCTTAGTCGCACTCATGCGTAAGCCTTGCATAAGAAGAGCTGGCTGTGAGAAGCGGTCTTCTTCTTATTAACTGATTGGCTTATTTCTAAAACGGTGCTTTTCTATTAATTATTACCTTAACAATAGGTAAACAGACTTCAAGGAGTAGTTTTAAGTTTCAATAATACCTAATCCCATTTTAACTCAGTGATCGGCTTTTAAATATAGTAAAAACCAGCCAAACAAGTTAGGCTGGTTTTTTGCCAGCTTCTTAAAGAGGCTGGTTACGTATGCATTCTTCTATTTAGCTCTTCAGTGATCTGATGACTTTTCGAATAACTTCTTTCCCGTTTCTTTTCAACCTCAATACGCAGGTCTAAATTCCGGCTATATTCACTGTACCCTATGCCATGACTTTGCTGCATAGCCTTTTCCATGTCATGTGTTACGTGTAAATGCAAGTTATTCATGATGAGTCTCATCCCTCCTGTTTTTTTACGTCCCTATCATAACATTAGGTTTTTTTATCCGCAAAAGAGCTGTAGGGGCATATATTAGGATATTTCCTGACCTCGGCCGGCTAGATAAACTGTACCCGTTTTTCTATACAAATACTCTTGATTTTATTAAATTTCTGTTCGATTTATCCTTAAGATAGTGATTCAGTATCTGTCAGGTCTTCAATGGTATCTTGGATGAGGGTAACAGCCTGGCTCATCGCGGCCCCGCCTCCGAAGGCAGCAGTTACGCCGACAGTTTCTAATATTTCCTGCTCCGATGCTCCATGATCAAGGCAGCCTTTAACATGATAAATAATGCAGTATTCATCCTGAGAATATAAGCTGATGCCAAGCGCTATTAATTGTTTATCCTTCCCAGAAAGAGTACCTTCCTGAAAGCAAGCCTCTGTAAAAGCATTATAATGCTGGGCGAGCTGGGGCATCTTTTTCATGAATATCCCAAGGCCTTCTTTATAATCTCTTATGGCCATTTCAGAGGGATTCGTAGGCATATGTGGTATTTGATCCATTATTAGAGTCACTCCCGTAAAATTAGTCCCTCTTATTATGAACAAATGTATCAGCTCTATCCTTTGATTATATAAAAATTTTAGACTCTGCTGACTATGCCGCTCAGCATTATAGCTTATCGCTAAGCCTTTATGATTCAATGAATACTACCAAGAAATCCACTTAAATTTTTTATTTTGCCTCTTAAAATTGAGATGTCGCTCTTAAATATCTAAAACTCCTCTTAAAGTTTTGTTTTCTCACTTAAATTTCTAAAAGGCCACTTTAAGTTAAGAAAGGATACTCATTGACCTCAGGAAAATGTCTACAAAACATATATAAAATGAATAAAAAACACCTACCCAGCCTTCTAATCAGCAATAACTAGGTATAAATCAGGGTTAGACTGGATAAAAGACCACTATATATCAGCCTGGTTCGGGCGCAGTGAAATCACGCCGCTCCGCGCAAATTCAGCTCTCTTCCACAAAATCACGTAAATCTATTGCTTCCTAGTAAAGTGCAAATTAAAAAGGAGCAGGCAATATCCCGCTCCTTTTGGTGTGTTATTTAGATACAGGTACAACTGCACCTTTGTATTCTTTAGTGATGAAGTCTTGAATTTCTTTAGAGTGAAGAACTTCAATAAGAGTCTTAATTTCTTTTTTGTCTTTATCGCCTTTTTTAACTGCGATCACATTTACATATGGAGAATCTGAATTTTCAAGTGCGATTGAATCTTTGACAGGATTTAGACCTGCATCAATGGCATAGTTTGAGTTGATTAGAACTGCGTCGCCTTCGTTATTTTCATATACCTTTGGCAATAATGATGCTTCGATATCTGCTTTAAATTTAAGTGATTTTTTATTTTCAGTTATGTCTTTAACTTGTGCAGTGGTTTTGTCGATGCCTGCTTTCAGTTTAATTAAACCTTCCGCTTCAAGCATAGAAAGAATACGGCCATGGTCAGCCACAGAGCTGCTCATGATGATTTCTCCGCCTTTTGGAAGTTCATTCAGGCTTTTGTATTTTTTAGAATACACGCCGATTGGCTCAATGTGGATTCCGCCGGCATTTTCAAACTTGTAGCCATTTTCTTTAATTTGTGCAGTTAAATAAGGGATATGCTGGAAGTAGTTTGCATCCAGTTCACCTTCATTAAGAGCTTTGTTCGGCATAATGTAATCCTGATATTTAACAATCTTAAGATTAATGCCTTTATCTTCTAAAAGTGGTTGAGCCTTTTCTAAAATCTTAGCATGAGGAACGTTTGATGCACCTACTGTTAATTCTTTTGAACCGCCTTCACCTTCACCTGATTTATTTCCGCCACCGCATGCAGCTAATACTGCGGAAATAACAAGTACAAGCACTAAGCTTAGATATTTTTTCATGAATCCATTCTCCTTATCTTTTGTCTAATTTTGATGTTATAAAATCACCAATAAATTGGATGATAAAAACAATGATTAATACAATAATGGTAGCAATGAACGTTACATCATTCTGGCTTCGCTGGAACCCTTCTAAGTAAGCAAGGTTTCCTAATCCGCCCGCACCTACAACACCTGCCATCGCTGTATAGCCAACTAGGGCAATTGCTGTGACAGTAATTCCGGAAACTAACGCTGGAAGACTTTCAGGAATGAGTACTTTAAAAATGATGGTGCTCACTTTTGCTCCCATTGACTTCGCAGCTTCTATGACACCTTTATCGATTTCACGAAGTGCAATTTCGACCATTCTGGCATAGAACGGCGCTGCGCCGATTATTAGTGCCGGCAGTGCAGCATTGGCACCAATCATAGTATGAACGATTGCCATTGTGAATGGGATCAGCAATACAATCAATATGATAAACGGTATAGATCGGAAAATGTTAACAAACGCGCTGATAACGGTATTAATCACTTTGTTCTCCCAAAGATTTCCCTTCCCAGTTAAGAACAAAAGCAAACCGAGCAGGATACCTATAAAGAAGGTAGCCACTACAGAAATAGCTGTCATGTACAAGGTTTCCAATGTTGCATCATAAATGGTATCCCACATTACATTAGGTAATAAGTTCTTAAGCATTCTCTATCACCTCTACTCCTACCTGACCTGCTCTGATATAGTCCAGGGCTTTGTTCATCTCAGCTTCCGGCCCATCTAAATGAATAAACAGCGTGCCGTAAGAACCGTCTTGCGTCTGCGATATTTTCCCCTGAAGAATGTTGACATCCAGTTCAAAATTACGGATAAGCTGGGTGATCAAAGGCTGTTCTGCTGAAACTCCCACGAAGCTCAACTGAATAACTTTTCCATTTGGATAATTTTCAAGCAGATGCTCTACCGTTTCTTTTGTTTCCTCCGGTTCTGTTACCTGCTGAACAAAACGCTTTGTGATCTGCGCTTGAGGGCGTTTGAACACATCCAGAACCTTCCCCATCTCTACCACTTTCCCGCCTTCCATTACAGCTACTCTGTGGCAGATTTTACGGATCACATGCATTTCGTGGGTAATCAGGACAATCGTTAACCCCAGTCTTTTATTAATATCCTCTAAAAGGTCCAATATGGAATCAGTTGTCTGCGGATCAAGCGCTGAAGTAGCTTCGTCACATAGCAGAACTTTAGGATTATTAGCAAGAGCCCTTGCAATTCCGACTCTCTGTTTTTGTCCGCCGCTCAGCTGTGAAGGATAAGCATCCTCCCGTCCTTCGAGTCCAACCACCTTAATGAGTTCACCCACTCGCTTTTGCCGCTGGATCTTTGAAACTCCTGCAATTTCCAGCGGGAAAGAAATATTCTCCCTCACCGTTCTTGACCATAAAAGATTGAAATGCTGGAAGATCATACTGATTTCCTGGCGTGCCTTCCTCAAATCCGCACCTTTAATCTTGGAAATCTCACGGTCTGCTACTGAGATTGTTCCAGTTGAAGGAGTTTCTAAGCCATTCAGCATCCGGATTAATGTACTTTTCCCTGCTCCGCTATACCCGATAATTCCGAATATTTCTCCCTGAGCAACCTGTAATTCTATATTGTCAACAGCTTTTATCTGCGCGCTGTTTTTTAACTTAGATTTATATATCTTGCTGACATTGGATAGAGTGATCAATCGTTTCACCTCTTTTTTAAACTTAGGATTATTATTTACCTATAAAAAAACAAAAGCCTTTCTGTTGAAATAACAGAAAGGCATAATTTATTTGCTAGACCTTTCTCTCATTTCCCAAAGCGTAACCGCTTTGTGTGAATTGGCACCTTTTCAAGGCTATAATACCTTGCCGGTTGCCGGGTTTCATCGGGCACATCCCTCCACCTCTCTCAATAAGAGCATATAACATATTAAGTTTATACTATCGTATAATAGTAAATTTGAATCACATAATTGAGATTCTAACATCCTCTTAAACGATTGTCAATATAATGCGTGAACCCTTTTTAAAAAATAAAAGCCAGCTGAAGTTATAATTAACTCAGCTGGCCTTCCTATTAATGATAGATTAGATATTAACCGTTCCCCTGGAAGATATACACGTTGCAGCCTTAATAGCTGCTTCCAGGTCCTGAATCAAATCTTCGGCATTTTCAATTCCCACAGACAGCCTTACTAAATCCTCTGTTACCCCTGAGGCTTTTAGCCCCTCATAATCAAGCTGCTGATGAGTTGTACTTGCTGGATGAATGATCAAGCTTTTCGCATCTCCCACATTAGCCACATGAGACCATAATTTAACAGAATTAATTAATTCAGCCCCAGCTTTTCTGCCGCCCTTAATGCCAAACACGATTACAGCGCCTGCTCCCTTTGGCAGATATTTATCGGCAAGCGCCTTATCCGGATGACGTTGATCTCCTGGATACAGCATCCACTCTACAGCCGGGTGATTTTTAAGATAAGCAGCGACTTTTGATGTATTAGCTAAATGCTCCTTCATACGCACATGAAGGGTTTCTAAGCCTAAGGTAAATTGGAAAGCATTATAAGGGCTCATAGCCGGCCCCATATCTCTTAGCAGCTGGACACGTGCTTTTGCTATATAAGCTGCCGGGCCGAGAGCCTCACTGTAAATTAAATGATGATAACTTGGATCAGGTTCTGTAAATCCAGGGAATTTGCCTGATTTCCAGTTGAATTTTCCGCCATCTACAATAATTCCCCCTAGAGTCGTTCCATTGCCAAGAAGCCATTTTGTAGCGGAATGAACTACGATGTCAGCACCAAATTCTAGAGGCCTGCATAAGTAAGGAGTTGCAAACGTATTGTCTACGATTAAAGGGATTCCTGAAGCATGTGCTATCTGAGCTGCTCTTTCAATATCAAGGACAGCGAGACTTGGATTCCCTATCGTTTCTGCAAAGATTGCTTTGGTTTTAGGTGTAATGGCCTCCTCTAAGTTCTTAGGATCCTTTGGGTCGACAAAGTGAACCTTTATACCGTACTTCGGGAGAGTGTTGGCAAATAGATTATAAGTACCTCCATAAAGAGAGGACGCAGAAACAATTTCATCTCCAGCGCCTGCCAGATTTAAAATGGAAAGCGTAATAGCTGCCATCCCGCTCGAAACAGCAAGTGCCCCTATTCCCCCTTCTAGAAGAGCTACCCTTTCTTCAAATACGGATACCGTTGGATTATGTATGCGGCTGTATATATACCCTTCTTCTTTTAATCCAAAGAGGCTGGCGGCGTGGTCTGTATCTTTAAACAAGTAAGCATTACTTTGGTAAATAGGAACAGCCCTGGCACCTGTCTGGGTTTCTTTAGGCAGACCGCCATGGATTGTTAAAGTTTCAAATTTCAGCTTTTGTTGTTCAGCCATTGTACAATTCTCCTTCACCCATTATTTTTTTCACAACTTTATTTTTCTTTGTAAGGCTGATTTAGTAAAAATACGGCTTCCAGATATAATAAATCCCGATATGATCCCTCTACTTCCAGTTGTCGTTCTTTAACCAATTTTTGAAGTTTTTCTTTCACCTTAACAAAGTTTTGAGGCTGTCTTCCCTGCCTCTAATATAAAAGTGGACATTTTCCTCTGCAGATACTATATATTGTTTGTTTTAGATATATGAAGAAGTTTTTCCTCTCTGCCAGTCTGAAAGCAAATCGTACGGCTGTTATTCGAGAGAATGGGAAGCAAATAGGGTTTTTTCTTTAAATTATTTAAAAATTCATTGAATACAAGGTCCATTTACATTCCCCCTTCACTTACCTAAATTATTCCATGCTCTAGCAGCAGTCTCCTTCAACAAAATGTCGACAAAATATCAGACGCATAGGCTGCCGGGTTGAACGAAAACCGCAATATGTGTCGACAAAAAAACACCCGTATATACGGGTGTCAGGCAAGTTTCTTCAGTATCTCATAGATATAAGGTACTGATTTAAAAGCATAAATTTTCTTTTGTAATTCCCCGTTAGTAAATAATAAAAGACAGGGCACACTTTCTATTTGATATGTCTCAGCGATCTCAGGCATATAATTAAGATCGGCCTTACCCATCATAAATTGTGGCATCAGCTTTTCAGTTACATCCAGTATTTTTGAGGCAACATGACACGTGCCGCATAACGGAGTAAATAAATAAAAGCAAAATGGCTGGCCGCTGTCGATTGCTGCTGCCAATTGTTCCTCTCTCCACACTTCCATGAATGATTAATACATCCTTTGCTCTAAAAATTCCGCATTAACATCAATATTGGCACTTAATAATACAGTTGCGATATGGTAAGCAGGGGCATTTTCCACTTCTCGATAAGATTTATCAATGTAAAGATGCAAAGCTTCCGGGAATTCTCTTTTAAATTGCTTACGGAGTTTTTCCCCGGCTTCATCTGCATCAACCAGGATGTAAACCTCTTTGTTAAAATGCTCGTCCATAATCTCCTCCAGCCGGCTGACTGAAATTGTACCATTTGTGCATATAATTTCAATAGGCTCGTTTAAGACACTGATGACTTTTCTCTTATCTGATGTGCCTTCTACGATAATGACCTTTTCAACATGTTCAATTTCCATATTCATCACCCTAAAGCGGTTTCTCTAATTAATAGATCCTTCAACCTTCATTGCCGGGTCTAAAAACAAAAATCAACTAATTCAATCCTTTACTTCAAAGGCATGATCAATAATTGATGAATCATATGAATATAATTTGTTTTACTTTTCCCTTATTTAAAATATAAAAACTCACTTCTTCTCATAAACAGGATAATTAAGTCTGGATAAATTTCAATTATCTTCTTTTTTTGACCTAAAAAAAGAAGGCTCAGCTGAGCCTTCAGTTCTTTTAGTCTTCACTTACCATAGCTTCATATTGCTCTGAAGTCATTAATCCATCAACATCACTTACGTTAGAAGGTTCAATTACAACCATCCATGCTTTTTCATATGGAGATTCGTTTACAAATTCAGGGCTGTCACTTAGTTCCTCGTTAATCTCAACTATTTTCCCACTGATAGGAGCATAAAGTTCAGAAACTGTTTTTACTGATTCAACACTTCCGAATGGCTCGTCAGCTTTAATTTCAGCTCCAACTTCTGGGAGCTCAACAAATACAATGTCGCCAAGCTCAGATTGAGCAAAATCTGTGATTCCTATACGCACGTTGCCGCCTTCAATTTTTACCCATTCATGTTCTTCTGAATAACGTAAGTCTTTTGGTGTATTCATGGTCCATTTCCCTCCATATGTATGAGAACATGCGTCTCATTTACCGTATTAATTTCTATAATTTCAATATAACATAATAAAAATGGACATGCCTATTTACAAGATAAGATTATAACCACATTTTTTGATATTCATCCTCTTTAAAGCCGACAGTCACTTTATTACCGTCTGTTAATATCGGTCTCTTTAAAAGCATTCCATCAGAAGCTAAAAGGTCGTATAGCTCAGTTTGTGAAGCATTTTTGACTTTATCCTTTAGACCCAGCTCTTTGTACTTAAGACCACTTGTATTAAAAAACTTTTTAAGCTCGAGTCCGCTCTTTTGGTGAAGCACTTCAATCTCACTTCTAGACGGAGGATTCTCGACAATATGTTTTTCCTCATAGCTTAAAGAATGCTCATCCAGCCACTTTTTCGCTTTACGGCATGTTCCACACTTAGGATACCAATAAAACCTAAGATTATTTGAGTCTTCAGCCATATACTCACCCCCTGTTTCTATTCTAGACATGTTCTGAAGGGCTGAAACCAGTTAAAAACTAAAAGACACCGTTGTAAGTTCTCTGAAGGCAGCTCCCCGCAGAAAATAGAGAACCCTGCTAAAATCAGCAAGGTTCAAGTCTTTCTAATTATTTATACTACATAACGCTCAGCATCTACCAGCTTTTCGGCTGCTTCACGCTTCTTAGCAATCACATTAATTGGAGTATGTCTTGTAAACTTACGCAATGCTGATATGAGCATTCGTAATGTATCTCCCTGCTCAGCTGCCACAAGTGTTTCTTTTGCATGCAGTTCAATCAGATTGAATGCTTCCTGGCAGAAAATCTGAGTGTAAAGCAGCTTCTGGCTGTTTTTCTCAGCACCAGATTTCTCGATAGCCTTCTCTGTACGAAGCACAGCTGATTCCATTGAATAAGCAAGTGATACGATGTCAGCGATATTCACTAATATTTCCTGCTCTTTTTCTAAAGCTTTGCCAAATTTCTGGGCCGCTAATCCTGCAGCCAGCAAGCCTATTTTCTTAGCATTTTTTACTAAGTGTTTTTCTTGTGCCAGAGGCTCTTCACCAGGCTCTTCCGGCATAAGCATCATTAATTCTTCCTGCAGTGCCTGAGCCTTTTGGAATAGAGGAAGCTCGCCCTTCATCGCTTTACGGATGTATGTGCCTGGCACGAGAAGCCGGTTAATTTCATTCGTCCCTTCAAAAATACGGTTAATTCTTGAATCACGGTAGGCGCGCTCAATTTCGTATTCGGCCATAAAACCATAGCCTCCATGAATTTGCACGCCTTCATCTGCTACATAATCCAATACCTCGGTAGCAAATACTTTATTTAAGGAGCATTCGATCGCATATTCCGCTATAGAATCTGCAACTGCCTTCCCGTTATTAATTTCCTCATCAGTCAGTCTGCTCATGCGGTCTTCAAAAAGTCCCACTGTCCGCCAAACAGAGCTTTCAGCTGCATATATCTTGGATGCCATAGTCGCAAGCTTTTCTCTTGTCAGATTGAACGAAGAAATAGGTGTTTTAAACTGCTGGCGCTGGTTTGCGTACTGAACAGTTAATTCAAAGGCGCGTTTAGAGCCTCCTACAGCTCCAACTCCCAGCTTATAACGTCCAATATTCAAGATATTAAAGGCAATGATATGGCCCTTTCCAGCTTCGCCCAAAAGGTTTTCTTTAGGAACCATAGCATCTTGGAGGATTAATGTGCGTGTTGAAGAGCTTTTGATTCCCATTTTCTTTTCTTCTGCTCCGGTTGAGACACCAGGGTATTCGCGTTCAACTATGAAAGCTGAAAAGTGTTCGCCGTCAATCTTCGCATATACAACGAAAACATCGGCAAAGCCAGCATTTGTAATCCATTGCTTTTCACCGTTTAACACATAATGAGTGCCTTCTGCATTTAGCTTAGCCGTAGTCTTTGCACCTAAAGCGTCTGACCCAGAACCTGGCTCTGTAAGCGCGTATGCTGCAAGCTTTTCGCCCGTCGCTAGTGCAGGAAGATATTTCTGTTTTTGATTCTCATTTCCGAAGAGAACAATAGGAAGAGATCCTATCCCAACGTGAGCTCCATGGGAGATAGAAAATCCGCCGGCTCTGGACATTTTTTCGGCAATTAAAGCGGAGCTTACCTTATCAAGGCCAAGACCGCCGTATTCCTCCGGCACATCTGCACCTAGAAGGCCTAATTCTCCAGCTTCCTTTAGAAGTCTGACGGAGTGTTCGAATTCATGGTTTTCAAGATTTTCAACGACAGGCATTACCTCATTAGCTACGAATTCATCCGTAGTTTTTGCAATCATAACCTGTTCATCTGTAAAATCCTCTGGTGTAAATACTCTGTCATAAGAAACATCTTCAATCAGGAAGCTTCCGCCTTTAATTACGTCTTGAGTTTGATTAACTGTCATACTGTTATCCCCTCTCATTATATTAAGTCTCTGATTACCTTATTAAGCCAGCAGTTCAAATACGCCGGCAGCACCCATTCCGCCGCCGATACACATCGTGACGACTCCAAACTGCTGATTTCTTCTCTTCATCTCGTGTATTAAAGAAAGTGTAAGCTTTGCACCCGTACATCCAAGCGGATGGCCTAAAGCAATTGCCCCGCCGTTCACATTCACAATTTCTTCGTCCAATCCTAACTCACGGATTATCTGAATAGATTGTGAGGCAAATGCTTCATTCAGCTCAAACAAACCAATATCAGAAAGTTCGAGCCCGGCGATTTTTAGAGCTTTAGGGATTGCTGCAATTGGGCCAATCCCCATTACTTCTGGAGGTACTCCTGCAACAGCAAAAGATCTGAACTTAGCCATAGGCTGCAGGCCAAGTGAGCCCGCTTTTTCCCGGTCCATAACCATGACAGCAGCTGCGCCGTCACTTGTTTGAGATGCATTTCCAGCGGTAACGGAGCCTCTTACATTGAAAGCGGGTCTTAGCTTACCTAATACTTCCAATGAAGTATCTGCACGGACACCTTCATCCTGTGAAAATACCACTTGCTTTTCTTTAAGCTTATGATCTGCCCCGACACTCCGGAGAGTCACATCTACTGAAACAATTTCATCAGCAAATTTTCCTTCTTGAATGGCTTTTGCTGCCCGCTGGTGGCTTCTTACCGCAAAGGCATCCTGGTCTTCCCGGCTGATTCCGTATTTTTTTGCAACCTCCTCTGCAGTATGCCCCATGCCCATATAGTACTCTGGCGCTGTTTCTGCAA
Source organism: Peribacillus deserti (assembly GCF_016909175.1). GTDB lineage: Bacteria > Bacillota > Bacilli > Bacillales > DSM-1321 > Paraperibacillus > Paraperibacillus deserti. The sequence continues at coordinate 15,078 of NZ_JAFBFI010000024.1, read as the reverse complement.
GTTTGGCGTTCGGTCTTGTAACATGGCCCATCATTGGAACAAGGCTCATGGATTCAGCCCCGCCGGCAATGATTGTATCTGAATGACCCAGCATAATACGCTCCGCCCCATAGGCAATCGTTTGAAGGCCGCTTGAGCAATAGCGGTTTACAGTGATGGCCGGTACCGTATGAGGAAGTCCTGCTAACGCTCCGATATTTCTTGCCATGTTCAAACCTTGTTCAGCTTCAGGCATTGCGCAGCCAATGATCAAGTCATCAATACTGCCCTCATAATTTCCTGCTCGTTTTAGGGTTTCTTTTACAACGAGAGCCCCTAGATCGTCAGGACGTACATTGGCCAGTGTCCCCTTTTTTGCTTTTCCAACTGGTGTTCTTGCACCGGCGACGATAACTGCTTCTCTCATGTCAATCCTCCTTAATTCTTATATCTATCATTCTATGAATCGGCTCAGGCCCGGTTTAGTTGCGAAGCGGTTTACCTTTAACAAGCATATGCTGCATTCTGGCTTGAGACTTTCCTTCAGCAACAAGGCTTAAGAATGCTTCTCTTTCTAAATCCAGCAAATATTGCTCATCTACTTCTGTTCCATAAGGAACCTTGCCGCCGGCAATGACATATGCCAGTTTTTTCGCTATTGTAAGATCATGTTCAGATATATATCCTGACAGCTGCATCGCATTTGCACCAAGAAGCAGTGCGGCATAGCCAGTTTCCCCGACTACAGGAACCTTTTTGCGGATTGGCGCTTTGTAGCCGCTTTCAGACAAGGAAAGAACAGCCTGTTTTGCATCATATAAGAGATGATCCGGATTTACACTGACTCCATCGCCGTTCCCTAAGAAGTTATTGTCCCTTGCCTCTTCTCCTGAAGTAGAGACTTTTGCCATAGCAATAGATTCGAATACTTTATTAGCTACTTTCTGAAGATCAAATTCCACTCCGTGAGGCATACTATTAAGATGCTTTATATAAAGCTCTTTATTTCCGCCGCCGCCTGGAATAAGACCAACGCCGACTTCGACTAATCCCATATACGTTTCCGCCGAAGCCTGGATACGGGCTGCTGGAAGGCATACTTCAGCTCCGCCTCCAAGGGTCATGCCAAAGGGAGCTGCCACAACTGGTTTACTGCTGTACTTGATTTTCATCATGGCCTGCTGGAAATGCCGGACAACCATATCTAGTTCATATATATTGTCATCCTGGGCTTCCATAAGAATCATGGCCAGATTTGCTCCAACGCAGAAGTTTTTCCCCTGATTTCCAATGACAAGGCCTTTATATTTTTTTTCTACTTCATCGACCGCAAAATTAATCATTTGTGTAATATCAAGGCCGATTGCATTGTTTGGTGAGTGAAATTCTAGAAGCGCAACGCCGTCCCCAAGGTCTATTAAGCTTGCGCCGCTGTTCTTCTTAATAACACCGTGTTTTTTCTTATATTGTTTTAGATTAATGTTCTTTGGATTTAGCTGCAGCTGTTTATAATCTCCTCTTGTATAGAAAAATGTGCTGCCATCCTCTTCTTTATAAAAGTGAGGAAAACTGCTCTCAGCAAGCTCCTTCACCCATGCAGGAACGATAAGCCCTTCTCTTTCCATTTTGGCAATGGACTTTTCAAGGCCTATCGCATCCCATAATTCAAAAGGACCCATTTCCCAGCCAAAGCCCCATTTCATTGCCTGGTCAATGGCCGCCGTATCATCTGCAATCGTCCCAAGCAGGCTGGCCGAATAAACAAGAACCGGACTCATAATATTCCATAAAAGCTGTCCTGCCCGGTCATCAGCATATACAAGCGCTTTCAATTTATTCGGCAGCCCTTTTTCCTGTTTGCTTAGTTCAGTGGCAGCCGTCTTCAATTTTTTCCTTGGCACATACTCCAGTGTTTCGGGATCAAGCTCCAGGATCTCTTTACCTTGCTTTAAGAAAAACCCCTGGCCCGATTTACTTCCCAGCCAGCCATTTTCAAGCATCCTATTAATGAAAGGAGGAGTATCAAAAACCTCTTTTTCCTCGCCTTCTACCTGGTCGAATACATTTTTTGCCACATGTGCAAAAGTGTCTAAACCAACTACATCCAATGTCCTGAAAGTTGCGCTTTTTGGACGGCCGATCATCGGCCCGGTAATGGAGTCCACTTCACCTACACTATATCCGCCTTTCAGCATTTCCCTTACAGTAACTAGAAGACCGTACGTGCCAATTCTATTGGCAATAAAATTTGGTGTATCTTTAGCTTCTACAACACCCTTTCCCAGTACATCCTCACCAAACTGCTTCATAAACTCGAGGACCTCAGGATCTGTTGCACTGGTCGGGATTACTTCTAATAGCTTTAAATAGCGGGGAGGGTTGAAAAAGTGAGTTCCTAGGAAATTCCTTTTAAAATCTTCACTTCGTCCATCGGTCATGGCTTCTACCGAGATTCCCGATGTATTGGAGCTTACTATGCTTCCCTGCTTTCGGAATTGGTCAACCTGCGAGAACACTTTTTTCTTGATATCAAGGTTTTCCACTACTACTTCAATAATCCAGTCTACCTCTCCAAGACGAACCATATCATCTTCGAAATTTCCTGCCTCAATCAGGCTTATATTCTTTTTAGAGCTAAGCGGAGCTGGCTTTTGCTTCAATAACTTCTGAAGTGCGCTGCTGCTTATCCTATTTTTCACTGCTTTATCTTCCAGGGTAAGGCCTTTTTTTGATTCCAGCTCGAGCAGCTCTCTAGGTGCAATATCAAGCAGCAGTGTTGGTATTCCTATATTTGCAAGATGAGCCGCTATTCCTGATCCCATAACACCAGACCCTAGAACTGCAGCTTTGCGTATTTGACGAACCAAAATAATATCCCCCTTTATGCGAAAATGTAATGAAAATTGATTGAATGAATACTCATTCATTTTACTTACAAAAAAATATGAAAAATCGGAATCTTTCGTTGATATATTAAATATAAAATATTTCTGAAAATTTATCAACAAAGAAATCAGATGAATTTATTTTTCCTTAATTTCTCGCATGTAGATTGGGAAGTTTAAATACAGGGGTGATAAAATGGCGAAACTAAAGAAAAATCCTTCCAAAGCTGGAGTCAGTGCTGCCAGCGTTAAAGGAAATGCCGGACCTACAGTGGAGCTTGCCAGCCGCAACCATAAAACAAAAAATAGGTTTTATGTATCGGCCCCAGCGAAGGCTTCGGTAAGCTAGTCATTAATCCCAAAATAAAAAGGAAATGGTTCTCTCATTTCCTTTTTATTTTTTTAGCATTCCTTTTAATACAAACGCCACATTTGCAGGTCTCTCAGCAAGCCGGCGCATAAAATATCCGTACCAGTCATTTCCATATGGTACATAAACTCTCATCTTGTAGCCTTCTTTAGCTAACTCAACTTGTCTTTCATTTCGAATACCGTAAAGCATTTGAAATTCAAATTGGTCTTTTGGTATATTATGTTCCACAGCCAACTTTTTTGTATATTCTACAATTGAATCATCGTGACTGGCAATTGCGGTGTAATTACCATTCAGCAGATGCATCTTAATAATTTTTTGAAAATTTTCATCTACATCTTTTTTCTCTGGAAAGGCAACTTCCGGTGACTCCTTATACGCACCTTTAACCAGGCGCAGGTTAGGATGGAAGTCATTCAGAGCCTCTATATCGGAGACGGTCCTAAACAGATAAGCCTGAATAACCGTACCAATATTAGCATATTCCAGCTTTAACTGTTTAAAAATCTGTATAGTCTTTTCGCAGCGTGAATAATCTTCCATATCAATGGTCACGAAGACATTATTGTCTACAGCCGCTTCCATAATTCGGCGCATGTTGCTCATTACGACTTCATCAGAAATATCCAGCCCCATAGAAGTAAGCTTTAAAGATAACTGCGAATCTAATCCTTCACGCCCTATTGCTTTAATAGCGGCGATCGACCCGTCAGCAATTTGACCTGCTTCCTGTTCGTTATCAACAAATTCGCCTAAATAATCAATCGTAACGCATAAACCCTGCTTATTGAGCTGTTTAATTACATCTACAGCCTCTCCGATTGTTTCTCCCGCTACGAAACGTCTGGCACCAAAGCGAAGGCCATATTTTTTCGCCATTTTTGTCAGCGCTTTATTTTTAGATAAAAAGAGGAAAAAGTCTCTCATCGCCTGTTCCAAAGTGTTCCCCCCAATATACAGCTCTCTATTTAATTACAAATTTCGACATTAATATTTTATCATTATTCAATAATCTTGGATATATAGAAAATAAGGCAGCTATGAACCTCGAGCTCCCCTCGCACAAAGCAGTAAAAGAAACCTGAAGCTTCAGCTTTCAGGTTTCTGGCCGATTAGAATTTTTTTGTTTACGGTAATTTTCATTCAGGCTTTTAATCTCTGAAATGATCGATATCATATGTTCTTTGCCTTCTGGATATAGCTCATTCCAATGCTTTGTCAGTGCAGGCATAGATTTGGAGATATGTGTGTACAAGGCCCACTGTTTAACCTTTTTTTGAAGTTTTGGGTCTTCTTCTCCAAGAAGCAGCTCTGAATACTTTGATAAAAGGGCTTCAAACTGCTTCTCAAAATCGGTATTCAAATGCAAATCATCCTTTAATAGTTGTTTTTGATAAAAGATCCTGGCTTTCCTTCGGGAGAGTACAAACATGAGGACATGTTTTGCACCGTTTACCCGCAGAACCTGTAAGCATGTATGAAAAGCAGCAAGTGGTTCTATAGCGTATGTCAGAATTGCCTTTTTCATGAATGATTTTTGGACTTATATACCTGCTTATCGGATTCATATCATAGGGTCCAAAAATTTCCCCTCTTGCTTTTTCTGTCACATACTCAAAGTCGCCGTTCAATCTTTGCAGGGCTTTGGGACAGGACTCCTCACCCATGAGAGTTTCATACATCCAAACAATATATACCGAAATATTTTCCCACATAATATATTTTGACAGCTTAGTCTCTTCATTGAGAGAATCCATAATGGGATATATTAATTCTGCAAAAACCGCGGTGCAAACTTCTTCCCGCTCGGTATCCCGATTACTTTCTGCAAGCTTGAAGGCAGGATCTTTCAGCCGGAATTCGGGCAGCCACATGGCATTAGAATTCCCGGTTTCTAAATATATATTTTCAAAGGATATTTGCAGTCTTTTATTCCATCGGGAAAAAGCATACAAAGCGATAACAGGCACAAAAGCGAGTCTTTTTGTAAGAATGGAAGCAGCAACCATTTTGTTAGGTGACTGCAGAAGCTCTGCTGCTTCCGCAATAATCTTCTTCCTTTTTTCCTTTATAAGCAAGTCATCTATGGAAAAGCTAAGGTTCGATGTATACGTATTTTCTGTAAGCCTAAAGTTCGCTAACTCATCAAATTCAGCTTTTGTCAGCCTATTGTACAAGCCTCTCCCCTGCCCTTTTTAAAATTCTTCGCCCCTTCCCATGCGGGATGCATAGCGGAGTACCAAAAAGCGGGTCTCTCGTTACTTCGCAATCCATTTGAAAGACATCCTTAACAAGCTGTACATTCACAACATGCTCCGGGGAACCTTGTGCATATATTTTTTTGTTTTTCAGCGCCACGATATGGTGGGCATATCTGCATGCTAAATTTAAATCATGCAGAACCATCACAATGGTTCTGTTTTCTCTCTCATTTAGTTCAAAAAGCAAGTCCAAAATCTCTATTTGATGTGTCATATCTAGGTATGTTGTTGGTTCGTCAAGGAGTATGGTATCTGTGTCCTGCGCAAGGACCATGGCAATCCACGCTCTCTGTCGCTGACCGCCAGATAACGAATCTACAGGACGTTCTTTCAGGTCATAAAGTCCAGTAGCCCTCAGCGCATTAGTAACTGTTTCTTCATCCGCCTTCGTCCACTGACGGTACCAGGTCTGGTATGGGTATCTCCCCTGCTTGACAAGCTGAAGAACAGTCAGCCCTTCAGGGGCCAAAGGGGCCTGAGGAAGAATAGCCATTTTTTTGGCTACCTCTTTAGTTGAAAGCTTCGCTATAGATTCTCCATCCAGGAGAACAGCTCCGGATTTTGGCTTCAGCAATCTGGCAATTGAACGAAGCAGTGTAGATTTTCCGCATCCATTGCTTCCGATAAAAACGGAAATTTCTCCTTTCGGAAGCGTTAAGTTTAATTCATCTATTATTTTGCTGTCCCCATATGACAGGGTCAGCGCTTCAGTCTGAATTACTTCTGTCATTCGTTCATTCTCCTTTGCCAGGCCGCTTTCAGTTTGTTAACGGCGTATTTGAATTTCCGTCCAGCTTAGAGGCCATTCATTGGGAATTCCTCGTTTTATAAAGCAGATAAATAAAATAGGGAGCGCCAATACTTGCCGTAAACACACCCGCTGGTATTTCAAGAGGCGCAAAAAGTGTTCTTCCAATCAAATCTGCAGCTAATACTAGAATGGCCCCAGTGACCGCTGCTACAGGAAGCAATGCCCCGTAAGCCCCTCCAACGAGTCTCCTTGCAATATGCGGAGCCATTAACCCAACAAAGCCAATTCCTCCAGCAAACGCAACTGCAGTGCCAGTTAGTGCTGTACTAACCAGCAGCATGATCATCCTCTGCACTTGTATCCGGCTCCCAGCGCTTGCCGCAGCGTCTTCTCCCAGCTCCTGTACATTTATATTTCGAGCCTGAGTAATCGCTGCAAGAACCAACACAACAACAACCGGAACTAATATTTGTACATCCATCCATTTAGAGCCGTTAACTGAGCCTGTAATCCAAATATTTGCCTGTGAAGCTCTGTAAATAGGGCCAAGGATCATCATTAAGGTAGTTCCAGCCTGAAGCAAGGTTGATATTCCAATTCCTATTAACACCAAACGGACCGGGGACATCCCATTATTCCAGGAAAGCAGATATACGATGAAAGCAGTTGCGGAAGCACCCAAAAAGGCTGCAGCAGGGAGCCAGCCGATGCTGACTGTCAAACTATTGTCGGAATCGCTGAATACAGCAAGAAAACTGACGACCGCAAGTGATGCACCATTCGTTAATCCGATGATATCTGGAGAGGCCAAAGGATTCCTGATCATTCCCTGAAGTATTCCCCCAGCCACTGCAAGTGCGATTCCAACAAATAAAGCTGTAAGTATTCTAGGCAGCCTTAATGAGAATATAACCGTCTCCTCAAAGCTGCTCCCTGCTCCAGTTAGTGCCTTTAGCACATTCCAGGGTGAAATATACATTTGTCCTACTCCGGTGCTAAACAAAAAGAGCAGAACAGCTGTTAGTCCTAAAGTTATCAAGGTCAGCAGTGCTTTTCTATCTATTAAAAAGGAAACCGTTCCTTTTAATACTCGAACGCTTGAATATTTCTTTTCTCTCATTTAGAATTGAACCCCTTTCTTGCAATGAAGATAAAAAACGGGGTTCCGATAAGCGCCGTCATCACCCCTACAGGCACTTCCTGCGGCATGATGATATACCTGGCAGCTATATCAGCGAGCAGCAAAAGAATCGCACCCATCACCGCACTGTAAGGAATAACCCAGCGATGATCGATCCCTGCAATTGCCCTCGTTATGTGAGGAATAATAATGCCTACAAATGCTATTGGGCCAGATACGGCCACCGCACCTCCTGCTAGGAGAATGACTGAAAGAGCTGCTATTCCTTTTACAAGGCCTACCTGTACTCCAAGACCTCTTGCCACATCATCTCCCATAGAAAGAAGATTCAATTTTCCCGCTAGTACGAATGAGAGTATCCAGCCTGCTGCCAAATAAGGAAATACGGACTTCAGCATTTCAAGCTTTCTTCCCTGTACCGATCCGGCCAGCCAAAATAAGACTTGGTCTAATGCAGCCTCATTAAGCACAAGCAATCCTTGAGTAAGAGAAGAAAATAAAGCAGCCACTGCCGCACCGGCTAAGGTAAGCTTCATCGGTGTTAATCCTTCTCTCCCCAGCGAGCCGATTGCATATACACCGAAAGAGGCTGCAGCAGCACCCGTAAACGCCAGCCAGGAATATGCTGTAAGAGAATTCACTGAGAAAAGAGTGACCGCCAGAACAACCGCAAACCCTGCACCGGCATTAATTCCAAAAACACTGGGAGAAGCAAGCGGGTTTTTCGTTAAAGTCTGCATAATCACGCCTGCAACGGCAAGAGAAGCCCCTACTGAAGCAGCAATCAATGCCCGCGGCAGCCTTACTGTCTGTAGAATAATATGTTCATTTGAACCGTTATAAGCTAAGAAGGAATCGACAGCCATTTTCCAGGATGTATTGGTGTATCCGAAAACGATACTGGCACATATAAGGAATAAGAGAATGAGCGTAAAAAATAGCAGTCCCGCTGCTCTCTGTGCTGATTTTTTCAATAGCATGACAACGATTCCCCTCGAATTAACTAATTTAAATACGTAAAAAATTATATTTTTTCTATCTGCTTTAAGGATATTGAAATCAAAGTATGATGTCAATGAGTATGAAAATCATTTTCATTTAGAGATTGACAATCTATGAAAGGGTAATCTAAAATGAATGTATGATTGATAATCATTATCATTTAAGGGGGATTAAGGTGAAACATACATATTATCGTAAATCAATCGCATTGATGCTTAGTACTCTGCTTTTGATTGTATTGGCTGCATGCGGTAACAAACAGGAAACAAATGGGGAAAGCGAAAAAGAAAGCGGTAAGCAGATTACGATTGAGCATGCGATGGGAAAAACAAAGGTGCCAGAGAAAGCAAAAAAGGTTGTTATTCTTACTAATGAAGGAACAGAAGCTTTACTTGCTTTAGGAATTAAGCCAGCAGGAGCCGTAAAATCATTTACCGGAGATCCCTGGTATGATCATATAAAGGATAAAATGGATGGCGTCAAAGTAGTAGGACTTGAAGGTGAAGTTAATATGGAAGCCATCGCTGCCATTAAGCCGGACCTGATTATTGGCAACAAAATGCGCCAGGAAAAGCAATATGATCAGTTAAGTGAAATTGCCCCTACTGTTTTTGCAGAAACGTTAAGAGGCGATTGGCAGGAAAACTTTAAATTATACGCCAAGGCTGTAAACAAAGAGGAAAAGGGCAAGCAGGTTCTTGATGATTATAATAAGCATGTGCAGGAAGTGAAAGATGCTGTCGGTGATAACATCCAGAAAAAAATATCCATGGTCCGCTTTATGCCTGGAGATGTTCGAATTTATCACAAAGATACATTTTCTGGGGTTATCTTGGATCAAGTTGGCTTTGCTAGAGCTCCAGGTCAGGATGTAAATGACTTTGCTGAAAGAAATCTCACAAAAGAGCGCATGTCTGCTATGGATGGTGATGTGATCTTCTACTTCACATATGATGAAGGAGATGGGGAAGGAAACAAGCTTGAGGAAGAATGGATTAACGATCCACTATTCAAAAACCTGAGTGCTGCGAAAAACGGCAATGTCCATAAAGTAAATGATGCTATTTGGAACACTGCCGGCGGAATTTTGGCCGCTAATCTAATGCTTGATGAATTGAAGGAATATTTTACTAAGAAATAATCCCTTTTATAGGAGAAGACAGGTCTCAATCCTGTCTTCTTTTTTTTGCCTTCCAAAATATTAGGAAAACCTCTATTGGATTGGTAAAATATTGGGTAAGGAGGGATTTAGGATGAAAAATTTATCAAGCTGGTTCGATCAAGCTATGTCTCGTGAAGAATACATTAGCAGCATGAAGGTTCACAGAGAAAATCTGCAAAAGGTTTTTGAAAATTTTTCGCTGACTGAAGAGGATATTTCTTATTTAGAAACCTTTAAGGATGATGGGCTGAAAGCTGTTATATTGACAGCCGACTGGTGCGGGGACGCTATGGTTAACCTGCCCATTTTTATGCAGATTGCAGATGCAGCAGGAATCCAAGACAGATATTTGATAAGAGACGAAAATTTAGAATTAATGGATCAGTATCTGACAAATGGAAAATCGCGTTCCATTCCCATTATGGTTTTATTAAACTCTCAAGGTCAAGAAGCCGCAAAATGGGGTCCAAGAGCTCCGGAAGCCGAATTGCAGGTATCAGAACTTAAAAAAGATATTCCCTCAAAAGAGGATCCGGGCTATGAAGCAGCATTCAAGCAGTTTGCTGCCAATTTAAGCCAGCAATTTACAGAAGATAAGGGACTTTGGACTTCCATTAAGAACGATATAATCAAAACTCTCAAAGGTACAAAATAATCTTCAAGGAGCCTTCGTTCAAACTTCAGGGCTCCTGCTGTTTCTTTACCCCTATAAAACTTCTTCTTATGTAATTATTTATATTTTCTTAGCAGTCAGGCCCCCATTGCTCTGTACGATAAGAGAACGAATTTCAATCCAATGGATGGATTCCCGACATAAACAGTACTAAACCCGTAATATTAAATTATTTTCATATTTTCCTCCCGAAATACAAGCTCAAGTCCCCCTGCTTTCTTCTCCCTCAAGTAAATAGAAACCCTATGCCTGCCTATTATGTCTTTACTGAAAGCTTATCTGTTTGGCACTAGTTTAGAAAGCTTTATTCCTCCAATTCCATCCCAGCAATTGCGCTTCCCAATTTCTTCTATATTATTGAGGGATTATTCTTTTATATAAACTAAATGTTTTACAAAAAGTTTAAGACTCTTTCATTCTTGGTATATATTATCTACCGAGGTTCGAAAGCAGCTAGTGTTCACACAAGTATTAAATTCAAGTGAAACAATTGATGAAAGGAATTGAAATCATGGTAGAAGTTACAGTAACTGTTGAATATAAAGGCAGAAATTATCAAACGAATGTATTAGTTAATCGCAGCGCAATGGAAGAGGAAATCTTTACTGCTGCACTTAATCAGGTTAAAGAACAATGGACGCCCGAAATGAATTATCGATAAAAAGAAGCCTTGTCCTAAGTTGGGACAGGGCTTTTGTGTTTTATAGGCGGCGTCATGGATTTCAAATAACAACAATATTTTCCATTTTATCCTGTAGAAAATTGTTATAAAATAGGTTCTACGGAAGAAAATCCCTATTTCAAAAATATTTCAAAAAGGAAGTAGAGCATGCAGAAATCCTTTCCATTAGCAGCAATATTGTTAACCACTTCAATTCTTACCGGCTGCGGGACTCAAGAGCACCAAACAAACCAGGCAAATCTAAGTAAAGCGGAATCCACTGCCAACCAAAAGGAAACTATAGATTCAGTTGATTTAAAGGAAAGCAAAAAATCTGATGCAGAAACGAAAGTAAAGCCGGATGACACTGATGCAGATAAATCCGCAGAACAAGTACCTGCAAGAACTGCTGAAAGTAAGCCCGCAGTCATCAGCAACACTATAAGCAAAAAGGTGGAAGAACCAACGGAAGCTAAACCGCATGCGGCAAACGAAAAGCCGAAAACGGAAAGTCCAGAGGTAAAAAAGCCAGTGAACGTTCCTGTACAAAAAAAGCCGTCTGCGCCAAAAAGTGATAGAGAAAAGGCAATTCCTGTTGTCGCACAGCCGAGTGCCATTACGGTAATGGTCAATAAAGAGAATAAGCTGCCTGACGGCTATGTGCCTCGGGATTTAGTGTATACCAGCATTCCTTTTATTTTTCAAGAAAAGCTGGAAAAAACAAAAATGCGTAAAGAAGCATCGGATGCAATAAGCAGGCTGTTTGCAAGTGCAAAAGCAGAGGGCGTCGAGCTTTTAGGTGTATCTGCTTACCGGTCATTTGTGACACAAACTGCTCTTTATAACTCTTATGTGCAAAAAGACGGGTATGAAAAGGCCCGCACTTATAGCGCCGTCCCGGGAACCAGTGAACATCAAACCGGACTCTCCATAGATGTAACTGGTGGAAACGGGGCCTGCCCTGCTGAATCCTGCTTTGGAAACACAAAAGAAGCGAAATGGTTGGAAGCCCATGCATCCGAATACGGATTTATTATCCGATATCCAAATGGAAAAAGTTCAATTACCGGCTACAAGTACGAACCATGGCACCTTCGCTATATTGGGACCTCTGCAGCAAAAGACATTATGAGCCAAAAGATTACACTTGAAGAGTATATGAATGCTGTACCTGTCAACAATTAATAAAAAGGGCTGTCCGAGGATTTACTCTTCGGACAGCCCCTTTTTTTATAGGTCAATAACTGATTCTTTATCTTTGTGAAGCCTGTACAATCTATAGGTATGGCTCACAATCACCTTCAGTACAGCATAAAACGGCACCGCCAGGATCATTCCAAGCAGACCCGCCATGCTTCCAGCTACAAGCAAAAGTAAAATAATAGTCAGCGGATGCAGATCAAGCTTTCTGCCCATAATGTAAGGCGACGTAAGATTCCCATCTATCTGCTGGACCACAACTGCCACAATAATAACTTTTACTACCATAAATGGAGAAGCAATGAACCCTATGATCAGAGCAGGTATAATGGCAATAAACGGCCCGATGAATGGAATTACATTTGTCAGCATAGCAATGGACGCCAGGATTAACGGATAATCAATACCAATGATTAAATATCCGATGTACATCATCACACCAACTATAACACTAACAATTGCCTGTCCTTGAATATAGGAGCTTAAAGCGGAATCCATATCCTTTAGTATCTTCTTGCCCTCTTTCGCCTGAAGGCGCGGAAGGAAACGCAGAACTCCATTTGGCGCACTCTGCCCATCTTTTAATAAATAAAATACAATAAAAGGAACAGTCACAACAATGGTTGCAACATTTGTTATGATGCCAAGAATGTTTGTAATTTTATTGCCAAGATTTGAAACATTCGTGTTTAAATAGGCATTCCATTTGGATGTGACGGTATCAATGGTTACAAAGTCATTTTCCTGAAATCTGGAAAACCATTTAGTGTCACGGAGTCCGACGACTTTTTGCCTGAGTGTATCAAGCAATCCAGGGAAATTGTCTATAAAGCTTTTAAATTGTTTCTGAAGCTCAGGCCCGACCCATAGAAGCAATATGGTCCCAAGACCAATAAAAAGTAAATATATGACTAAAATAGACAGCGCTTTCGGCACCTTTCTCCTCTGCAAAAAAAGGACAATCGGTCTTAATAGGTAATAAATGACTCCTGAAATAAGGAAAGGGAAAAATAACGTCTGAAACAGGACTTTAACAGGCCTGAATATGAAATCGACTTTGGTGCCTAAATAAATGATGATTAAAAAGATAATAATCCCATAACCTATTCGGAAATATTTTGTGTTCGGCAAACTCTCACCTCTCGTTTTGTTCTCGATATTATGATTATACTTCATAATTTCTCCTAACACATTTATTACCTTAAAAGACGGCTCTGTAAACTGGAGAGGTTATTCCAGTTTAGAGAAAAAATGCCCTGTCATGGAATAAATGACAGGGCATTACTTTTAAGATTCTGTTGAAAACATGTACTTTTTATAATGGTACCGGATACTGAAAATAATCCCGACAGCAAGAAAGTTACCCATAAGAGAGCTTCCTCCGTAACTGATAAAAGGCAAAGGAATTCCTGTAATAGGAAGAACGCCAATGGTCATGCCTATATTCTGGAAAACATGAAACGTAATCATGCTGATAATTCCTACACAAATATAAGTATAATAATTATTTTTCGAATCCATTCCGATTTTAGTTATGTGATAAATCAATAAAAAGAGTAAGCTGATGACTATACTGGAGCCTACAAATCCAAATTCTTCTCCAATAACACTAAAGATAAAATCCGAGTGGCTTTCAGGCAGGTACACTTCCCGATGCCCAAAGCCCTTCCCTCCTGTTTCACCGGAACCGATAGCAAGCAGCGAGCGCGTTAATTGAAAACCCGCTGAACTCTGGTAATTATACGGATCAATCCAGGAATAAATCCGGCCAAACTGATATTGCTTAACTCCAAGATATTTTTCCAAAACCTCAGGATGCCAGATCACGAAATAGAAAATAACCGTAATCAGGGTGATTCCCCCTGAAAAAATAGGAAGTAAGATCTTCCACGATACGCCCGAAATAAAAATCATTCCCAGCAAAATCGCAATAAATACAAGAGAAGTTCCTAAATCAGGCTGCTGCATCACAAGCATAAGCGGCACAAGAGTAACAAGGCATAATTTCGTAAGAAGCCAAATATCAGTTTTAATCGTCTTAATTCTATTTTTAGCATGATGATTAGATATAACAGTAGCCAGCGCCAAAACAATAAAAACCTTAACAACTTCTGAAGGCTGCAGTGATCCAAGTCCCGGCAGGACGAACCAGCTTTTCGCCCCATTCCTTACCGGCGCAATACTAGGAGGAGCCACAATAATTAGAATCAGTAAGAATATTCCAAACCCATAGGTGTACCAAGACAATTTTTTCAACTGATCCGAATCCAGGGTTATCACCCCAAATACAATCCCGCATCCTACGATGTACCAAAATATCTGCTTGATTACAAAGTTTTCAGCGTATTGCCCGGTTGTCTGTGCACTATAAATCGCAATACAGCTCGCTGTAAACAAAAGAAAAATAATAAAAGCTAATCCATAATCTATACGTGAAGAAATATTTTTTTGAGACTGCATCCGGACTCTCCTTTATCTAAAACCCAAGGCATTCCTGCCCCCTATTTCCATAACCCCAAAAACAACTGTCAGAACATATCCCTTTCATTCCTTAACTTACGTAAAACAACACTTTCTCATTATACTTTAACAAAAGAAAATCACAATATCCAAACATGTGCTGGAGATAATTGTTATCAGAAAAGCAGAAAGCGGTGCCTTTCCTAAAGCGATATGTTCTGAACATAATATAAAACCTTACCCCTCACTCATTTAAAAAGCTGAATATAAGGAAAGGCAGCTGCCCGACAAGCATAAGACGAGCAGGCTGTGAGAAGCGCCTTTCTTCTCATAGACTGATTGGCTTATGTCTCGAGGGCGGCAGCTTGGAGCTGGACAACACGAAAAGCGCAGAACGGTGCCTTTCAAAATGTTTATATATTTTGAAATATTTTCAGGTTTCAAAGACTACTTATTTATACACTAAAATGATAAGAAAGGCAGACACCTGACAGGCATAAGAAAAGCGGCAGCGAAAGGCCGCCCTTGCC
>NZ_JAFBFI010000023.1 GCF_016909175.1 Peribacillus deserti | reverse complement strand
CTTCACCTACTAAGTGAAAAGCAGACTCCCGACAAGCATAAGGCGAGCAGGTCGTAGGAAGTGCTCTTCTTCCTATGAACTGATTGACTTATGACTCGAGGGAGTCAGTCCAGAGCTGGACAGATAGAAAAGCGGAGGACGATGCTTTTCTGCTTAATACACTTTTAAAAAAGCTGGCCTTATTGGCTAGCTTTATGTATGTCTTCACCTACTAAGTGAAAAGCAGACTCCCGACAAGCATAAGGCGAGCAGGTCGTAGGAAGTGCTCTTCTTCCTATGAACTGATTGACTTATGACACGAGGGAGTCAGTCCGGAGCTGGACAGATACAAAAGCGGAGGACGATGCTTTTCTGCTTAGTACACTTTTAAAAAAGCTGGCCTTATTGGCAAGCTTTATATATGTCTTCACCTACTAAGTGAAAAGCAGACTCCCGACAAGCATAAGGCGAGCAGGTCGTAGGAAGTGCACTTCTTCCTATGAACTGATTGACTTATGACTCAAGGGAGTCAGTCCGGAGCTGGACAGATACAAAAGCGGAGAACGGTGCCTTTCAAATAAATAGATGGAAAGGCAGACGCCTGCCAGGCGGCAGCTCATAGAAGTTGAAATTTTATACTTTCTTACCCAATAAAAAAGGAAATCTTTATGAGGTTTCCTTTTTCAGTATGATTAATTGGCTTTTAGCTGTCTGATTTGCTGCCATTGGTCTTTCGCCATTTCTACAATTTTCGTTTCGGTAGTGTGTTTCTGTTTTTCAATAACCATCGACAAATGTCTGGCTGCATTAGAAAAATCTCCGATTCTGCGGGAAATTTCCCCTATTATATAAAGCAGTTTAATTTCTGATACCTGGGTGCCCCTGAAGTCAGCAGATGAGTACGATTGTTCGTATTCCTTTTGAGCCAAGGCAAGGAAACGGGGTTCATGCTCAGGCTGGGTTTCTCTGTACAGCCATGCAATTCTTAAAAATAATCCAGCGGAAGTGATATGCTTTTCCTTTTTTAAAAGAGCACAGTAAGAAGCAAGCTTGTACGTTTTGATGGCATCACTAATAGTACGGTTACCGCCGTATTGATGGGGTACCCAGCGGCTTGTCACTTTTTCTCTTATCACATCTTTTGTAAGCGGAGGAAAGGATGTCGAAAACTCTTCTGAAAAGGAGAACCCGCAATGAGGACAAACCAGAATTTTATACAATAATGGATTTATGCCGATGTCAGAATATATAGGCCGAAAGTCTGTATCATAACTCAGGATCTTGATAAACTTAGAACGGAGCTTCATCGAATGAAAACTGCTTCCGCAGAACATGCAGTCTGATTTCTTTTCAAAGAAAGGTGTGATCTGTTCCATGTGCAGCTCCCCTTATGTTAATAGAAAATAGGTAATATTACCCTTATGTGTATTATTATAGTTGGACATACATCAAAAAACTATAATAACTTAAAAGTTCGGGTAAAACTGCAAAGTTGAGCACAATAAATGAACTGATATATACTATAATATATAAAGATGAAGAAATATGAATAGGAGGCAAAAATGATGAGTGATTTAATAACTCTAACAGAAGCTGCTGCGCTCCATATTAAAGATATGATGAAACAAAATGAAGAAGAAGATGCCTTTTTACGAGTATCTGTAAATGGCGGCGGATGCAGCGGCCTTTCTTATGGATTGGGTTTTGCCCATGAAGAAGGAGAATCCGATACAAAGCTTGAACAGCATGGACTCACTTTGTTAATAGATAATGAAAGCTCCCTCATCTTAAAGGGAACTGTCATCGATTATAAAGAATCTTTAATGGGCGGCGGATTTACAATCGACAATCCAAATGCTATTGCCGCATGCGGATGCGGATCTTCTTTCCGTACAGCTGTTAATGCGGGTAAACCGGAAGAGTGCTGAATGATGTCCATTGTAGTGGAAGGATAATTCTTTAGGATTTGTGTATTGATAACATCCCAAATAAAGCGCTGCCGAACGTATTTATCGATATGCAGGCAGTGCTTTTTGATATGTGAAAGATGGATAAACACGGTAAGCAGATCAGAGGCTAAATAAGTAAGGCCACAAGATAAGGCTTAGTGGCTGCGATATATAGGAACACGGTCTGTAACGGGACTGTGAGTTGTTGAACATTTTTTTCACTTTCTCGCTGGGGTGAAAAAGAATATGAAGCAAACTGTACATCCAATTTCTACTGTCAATTCCGGCTGCGATATCCTGTGATGTGTAAAACTGCTTTTAGGTAACCCTTTTTTGCCTGAATTGGCAGTTTTTTAGATTAATTTATATTTTTAAATTGTATTACCGAGTATAAGACGATCTCGTCTGAAGAATTTCAAAAATAATGGGGATTTTAACAATATTACTCTTGCCGCCTGAGTTATTTGCTTATGTTTTTCCCTTTTATGCTTTAGTTTTGCGATTTTACGCTTAAGTTTTAACTGTTTATGCTTATCTTTCAAGGTTTTATGCTTATCCCTATATTTGGAATGCTTAACTAAATAGGTCTAGTTTTCTATAAATTGATTTATGCTTATTTTGGCAGGTTGATGATTCAGATGATAGATTTATGTTTATGTCATATGTGTTAGTCTTCTTGCAGGATCCGATTTTTATGCTATTTCACCTTCTCACTATGTAACTTTGTCTAATCCCCTGCAACAAAAAAAAAGACAGTCTGTGCGGCCATTTGGCAATACAGGCTGTCTTTTTAATTTATAGTTCTTCGATTAAGAAAACATGGAAGTACTGTGAAGCGGCTGCACTCTTGCTTTCGGATCTATATAGGCTTTAGCATTATTCACGGCAGTAGGTGCTTCGCCAAAACCAGTGGCAATCAGCTTAGCTTTTCCTTCATAAGTACAAATATCGCCGGCTGCATAGATTCCAGGAATATTCGTCTCCATTTTAGAGTTAACAACAATGGAATTTTTCTCGATTTCAAGTTCCCATTCCTTGATCGGCCCCAGCGAAGATACGAAGCCGTAATTCACGATAACAGCATCTACATCCAATATCTCTTTCTCTTCGCCTTTTGCACTTTCAAGAACAACTTGCTTAATGCCATTCTCGTCTCCAATCACTTCAGCAGGGATGTAAGGAGTTTTGATTTCGACCTTAGAATTGTGAAGGTTTTCTACACTGTGCTCATGAGCACGGAATTTATCCCGTCTATGAACAATAGTTACTTTTTCTGCGATCGGCTCAAGCATTAAAGCCCAATCTACAGCAGAATCTCCGCCTCCAAACACAACGACTTTTTGTCCGGCAAATTTATTCAAATCATCTATGAAATAGTGCAGGTTTTTATTTTCATATTGTCTCGCGTTATCTAATTCAAGCCTGCGGGGCTGAAATGCACCATTTCCAGCAGTGATAATGATGGTTTTGGAATAATGAATTTCGTCATTCGTGGTAATTTTAAAAACGCCGTCAGCCTGCTTCTCAACTTTTTCTACAGCCTGTTCCAGGCATACTGTCGGCTCAAACTTGGCCATCTGTTCTTTAAGATTATCAACAAGTTCCTGCGCTCTAACTTTCGGAAAACCCGCTACATCGTATATGTATTTTTCCGGATACAGTGCAGATAGCTGACCGCCCAGCTGAGGAAGACTTTCTATAATCTTAACGGAAGCCTGGCGCATACCGCCGTAGAAAGCAGTAAAAAGCCCAGTCGGCCCGCCTCCAATAATGGTAATATCATAAACAGTTTGATTTTCTTTCACACTGGTACCCCCCAAATAAAATTCAATCTTTCACTATTTTAACACAAATAAAAAATGATAGTCCCGCTGGAACTCTTATTAATCAATAGAAAATAAAGAAAAAAGGGAAAATTATAACTATTCCAGAAAAGTATCCGCTTACATAATTTCTGAAATAAAATGTTAAAATGGCAGGAATGAGAATATTTGTTAACGTAAAAATTATCATTTATTGACTTGAAATGTCATATAAAAAGGAATAATATGTTGTATAGGACATTGTTAACATTCTGTGACAAATCTCTAACATTTTTTTGAACTAATTCGTGAATTATATCACAAACTTCATACTTTATTATACAATTTATAGAGGGTAAGAATTGTTGTGATTTGACACATAACAACATTACAAAACAAAAAAGGTGGATTTGATACTCGTGAGAAAGCCTAAAATTGTTATTCTTGGCGCTGGTTATGGCGGCCTGATTACTGCTACCAGATTGCAAAAAAGCTTAGGAGTAAATGAAGCAGACCTCGTGTTAGTAAACAAAAATGATTACCATTATGAAACAACATGGCTGCATGAAGCATCGGCAGGAACACTTAGCCCTGATCGTGTACGTTATGATGTTCGTGATGTAATCGATAAAAATAAAGTGGACTTTATTCAGGACTCAGTTGTAGAGATTAAAACTGCTGAAAAAATGGTTATCCTTGAAAATGGAGAAGTTTCATATGATTACCTGGTAGTAGCTTTAGGCGGAGAGCCTGAAACATTTGGTATCCCAGGCCTTAAAGAATACGCCTTCACAATCTCAAATGTAAACAGTGCACGCCAGATTAGAGAACATATTGAATTACAATTTGCTACTTACCATAACGAAGCAGTAAAAAGAGATGAGCGCCTGACTATCGTTGTCGGCGGAGCAGGATTTACTGGTATCGAATTCCTGGGCGAACTTACTAACCGTATTCCAGAGCTTTGCAAAGAGTTTGATGTAGACTTCCATAAAGTACGCATCATTTGTGTAGAAGCAGCTCCTATGGTACTGCCTGGATTTGATCCTGAGCTAGTATCTTATGCAACTTCTCAACTAGAGAAGAAAGGCGTAGAATTCCGGATTGGAACAGCCATCAAGGAAGCTACTGCTGAGGGAATCATTGTCGGTAAAGGTGAGGAAGAAGTAGAAGAAATCAAAGCTGGCACGATCGTATGGGCAGCAGGTGTCCGTGGAAACTCAGTAATTGAGAAATCAGGAATCGAAGCTATGCGCGGACGCGTCAAAGTAGATCCAACCTTAAGAGTTCCAGGACATGAAGATATCTTCATTATTGGAGACAGCTCATTAGTTATTAATGAAGAAATTAACCGTCCATATCCACCAACGGCTCAAATTGCCATGCAGCAAGGTGAGCTTGTAGCGAAAAACCTTACAGCACTTGTTCGTGAACAAGAAGGCTTAGATACTTTCCACTTCGATAATAAAGGAACCGTTTGTTCTTTAGGTGAAGATGATGCCATCGGTATCGTCTTTGGCAAAAAAGTAACAGGATCCAAAGCTTCATTCATGAAAAAAATGGTTGATAACCGTGCTCTATTCATGATCGGCGGAGTAGGTCTAACACTTAAAAAAGGTAAATTTAAGTTCTTTTAATATAGTGCATGCGAGGCTGCCTTAGAGGGCAGTCTCTTTTAATTTTTAGTAAATTCGGAAGCTCTATGTGCCAACAGTGTGAAAGCGGGCGCTTTCTCCAACATTAAATCTCCTTTGCTCCAAATATAAGGAAACCAAGATTCTTAATTTGGAAACAGTTGTGTTATTACACCCGATTATTCTGAATTAAACGCTATTTATTTACCTTAGCTTCACATGCCGCAAAGACTATCATTCAAAACGGTATCCGGTGAAGAGAATATCTAACGCCCTGCACAAACTAAACTTATTCACGGTTTCGCCAAAAAAGTATTCTATATTTTTTAAATTTTCTGTATTTTTAATAAAGAGTTAGATATTAAAAGGAAAGGCTTAATGTATCCGTTTACATGAGCTTAAATCACCTTTTATAGAACTTTAATTTTTTTCTTATCCTTGATATATTATCTGACAATTAAAGAATTTTTCGGAGGGATGTATAATGATGAGAAAACAGGATGAATGTACCTATTGTTCAGGTAAGGGATATTTCCAGCTGCTGCTTGGGGGATCGGAAACTTGTTCCTGCTGTGAGGGCAGCGGAACAGTAGAAAATGAAGCGTAAGACTCCACAATTTTGTGGAGTTTTTTTTCTTGCCATTAGAGTCAGGTTCTAAAGAAAAGTGTTCTTCCTGAAGTATCCCGCTTTTTGAGTTATTGACGAGTTTATGTACTTTAAGTACACTAGAAGGTGATGCTTCTAGGGAGGACAAATTTTCCATGAATATAGCTATTTTAATTATATCGATGGTTCTATTTTTTGTTTTGTTATTTGGAATTGGATTCATAATGAACATGCTTTTAAGAAAAACCTGGCTGGTTGCCATTTGTTACCCGGTCATTGCTGCATTATTTATCAATGATCAAAAACTAGCAGTCTATTTCACTGATCCAGATGCAGCATTCCCTAAGCTTTGGGATAAAATTTTGTCTCTTCATCTGGCGGATATTCTAATTTTAAGTTTTGGATTACTGGGTGCGATTAGTGCCGGAATTACTATTAAGATGCTGCGTGAAAGAGGCTATAGGATGTTTTAAAGCATGTCGAATGCAGCATGAATCAATGTTTATAGTAAATGAGCCTGATTTGGGATGAAATCCTGAAATCAGGTTTTTTATTTTTTGGTGAATTTTGATTCTCAGCCAAGTTTAATGGGCTTTTTTATTTTCTTATCATTGTCACAAACTCTGATTTCACTCCTTTTAGGAATATTTCTTTCTAGAATGGGAAAGAAATAGTGGATGAGAGGAGTGGAATATTATATTGATAAAAATAAAAAGAATCTTTTTAAGAGTGTTATTTTTATGTTTGTTCATATTAGCATTACACTCGACCTATTTTAGTATAACAGGAGTAAAAGCAGAGACACTATGGTTGTCCGACGGTTCAAGAATTCAAGAGGGTCTGCAGCATACTTTTCGTTATCTCGGTTTGAGTAATAAGAGTTTAAATCATACATATCCCGAGGCTCTTAAAATTTCTTCGAGTACAGCGAAAGCTTCTACTTCCGAACGCGGCAGTTTAGAGAAGTGGGCGAAATACAAGAACTATCCTAAAACTACAGTGACAGCAACTGGATATACCGCAGGATTTGAATCGACCGGTAAAAGAGAAACAAGTCCAAGCTTCGGAATTACTTATTCTGGAGTGAAAGTGAAGCGGGATTTATTTTCCACAGTCGCTGCGGATTTAAAAGTTTTTCCGATCGGCACGATCCTGTTTATCCCAGGCTATGGCTATGGAGTGGTCGCAGATAAAGGTGGAGCAATCAAAGGCAATGAACTAGATTTGTTTTATGATACCGTTGAAGACGTTTATACATATTGGGGAAAAAAAACATTAGACATATATATCATAAAACGAGGCCAGGGTGAATTGACGGAAACAACATTAAAGTCGTTAAATGAAAGCAAAGAGCTGCAAGTATTTAAGCAGGAACTTATGAAAAAAAGTAACGAATAAAATAAAAAGGGAGTCTAAAATGAAATCATTTAGAGTACTCCCTTTTTCGCTGTATGTTACAGCCATAATCCATCGCTATGTATATCTCGGTATGCTTCTGGATGCAAAGTTTTTGCAAGATTGATAAGACCGTTTAGAAGCCTTGGGGAAGGCCTGCAGTATAACGGCTCTTCCAGCACTAAGATATGATTATTTTTAACTGCTTTCAGGTTCTCCCATCCCGGACGCTTCTTAACAATGCCGGGCTGTACTTTCTTTAAGGGTACTCCCACCCAGGCCAGACAGATGACATCAGGGTTCCGCTCTGCCACATCTGCTTCACTGGTCTGGACACTCGCTAATTCTACATCTTGGAAGACGTTTTCAGCTCCTGCAAGCCGGCTGATTTCTGTCAGCCAGTTAATTTTTCCCGGAGTAAAAATAGGCTTTGGCCACCATTCCCAATAAAGAGAAGGCCTTTCAGTTATCGTTTTGGAAATCTCTTTAATTGAATTGATTAAAGACTGGTAAACTCTTATTCTTTCTGCTGCTGTTCTTTCTATTCCCAGCAGTCTCCCGATTTTTAGGAGATCTTCTGAAATATCAGCTAAAGATTGCGGATTGAGTATTACATGCGGAATGTTCCTTTTCTGTAATTCTTCAATATTCTTCTCCATGCCCGGGACACTTAATGATGCCAGGACCAAATCGGGCTTCAGGCTTTCTGTCAAGTCCATATCGATTGACAAATCCGGCCCGAGTCTCGGAAGATTCATTATGGATGCAGGCCAGTCTGAAAAATCGTCCACTGCAATCAGCTGATTTTCAATTCCTAGAAATACACACAGTTCCGTGTTACTTGGACATATTGAGATAAGTCTCATGCTCTTCACCCTCACATTAGAAACTTGTATAAAATTAATGTTAGGAAGATACCGGTTAATCCGCCAAAGAATACTTCAATTGGTTTATGGCCAAGAAGAGTTTTTAATTCTTTCTGCTTTTCTTTGGGGCCTTTTTGCTGCCAGTTTTTGGCTTCTGCTGTAAATTTGCCAAAGTCGATGACTAATTTATTTAGTATAGCTGCCTGTTCGCCAGCCTGTCTGCGAACACCGGTTGCATCAAACATAGTAATAATAGCAAATAACGCGGCTACAGCAAAGACGTTCGAGTTAAGACCACTTTCAAGTGCCACTCCTGTCGCAAGCGCGGTTACTGCGGCAGAGTGTGAGCTCGGCATGCCGCCTGTACTGTTTAACAAGGACCAATCAAGCTTTCTCAGTGCAATATAATGGATTGGTACTTTTATAAACTGAGCAAAGAAGATTGCAAACAGCGAAGCGAGCAAGGGAAAGTTTAAGAGTATATCCATTGACATTCTCCTTTACATTCATATTTTATTTCAAATTTTGGTTCGGTGCCTTTAGCTGATAGGTAACTGCCTGAATCAGCTGGCTTTCTGCCGCTTCCTAGACCGGTGGGTGGAATAATGAAAGGGCAGGCGAAGTTCAAAAGTGACCTGATCTTCATTATCTTTTGTATATATGTATTCATTTAAACCAATCAAAAGAAAGATAAACATTCTACGGACAGGTTACCTTTTTAAAAAGAGCTCACATATCTTTATTCCAGCTTCTAGAGCAGGGGAACAGAAAGAAGAATTTTTTAGTTAGAAAGTATAAAGTTTTTAATTCGAAATAAATTGAAAAGTTAGTTATAATGAAATAGTTAAAATTGGGAGGTGCATTATGTTTCATATACATAATAATCTAACGGCTGAACAACAGCTTGAAAATGTTATTGTAGGCGTCTATGATCATCCGTCTAAATTTTCTGGATTTGCAAAAGTTGCAGATGAGGCGCTGGGCGGACATCTTACAGAACTGCTAAAAGAAGGGGAAATCTCAGCAAAAGCTAAAAGGGTTTCTAAAGTTCATACACTGGGGAAACTTGGCGCTAAACGCTTAGTGTTTGTAGGTCTGGGAAAAGAAAAGGAATTAACCTTTGAGACTTTAAAGGAGGCTGCAGGAAAAGCTGTAAAACAGCTCAATAGTTCAAAGGCTTCTTCTGCTGCTGTCGATTTGGAATCTTTTACGGGCGAAACAGTCAGCGGAACTGACGCCGCCCATGCTATCAGCGAGGCACTTGCTCTGGCATCGTATCAATTTGAGGGATATAAGCAAAAGTCAAATGAACCTGAAAAAAGGATTGAAGAGCTCCTTGTGTTCACTGCAGAAGATGAGGCTGAAATTAAAGCAGCTCTTACTGTCGGCTATGTTTATGGCAAAGCGACGAATTCTGCAAGGGATCTCGTTAATCTGCCTCCAAATATGCTCACAGCAACGGATCTTGCTCACTATGCAGAAAGCCTGGGTGAAAAATATGGCTTTGAAACTGAAATTTTAGGAAAAGAAGAGATGCAAAGGCTTGGAATGGGCGCTCTTCTTGCAGTAAACCAGGGATCTGTTGAACCGCCTAAGATGATTGTTTTAAAGTATCAAGGTAAAGAAGATTGGACAAATGTAATTGGTCTTGTTGGTAAAG
Organism: Peribacillus deserti; assembly: GCF_016909175.1. Lineage (GTDB taxonomy): Bacteria > Bacillota > Bacilli > Bacillales > DSM-1321 > Paraperibacillus > Paraperibacillus deserti. The sequence goes on along the minus strand of NZ_JAFBFI010000023.1, from coordinate 33,766 downwards.
GGGTTACTTATGATACTGGCGGCTACTCTCTAAAGCCCCGTGAGAGTATGGTAGGTATGAAAACCGATATGGGCGGTGCAGCTGCAGTTCTGGGTGCCATGGAAATCATCGGGGAAATGAAGCCTGAACAAAATGTAGTAGCTGTTATTGCCTCCACAGACAATATGGTAAGTGCAGAAGCTTTTAAGCCGGATGATGTGATTACATCTATGAGCGGTAAGACGATTGAAGTGACAAATACGGATGCTGAAGGACGTCTTGCTCTTGCGGATGCCGTGACATATGCTAAACAGCACGGGGCCGGCTATCTTGTTGATGTAGCTACTCTTACAGGGGGAGTTATTATCGCTCTTGGTACAGAAATGACAGGTGCTATGACTAATAATGAAGCCTTATTTGAGCAGGTGCTCGAAGCATCAGCAGAAGCAGGAGAACCAATTTGGAGGCTTCCTATTACAGAAAAAGATAAAAAACGTGTAAGAAATAGTAAATTAGCTGATTTAAACAATTCACCTGGACGTGAAGGCCATGCGATTATGGGCGGTGCTTTTGTAGGCGAATTTGCAGAAGATACACCATGGGTTCATTTAGATATTGCCGGTACGTCCACTGCTAAAAAGGATTCAGATCTGGGTACATCCGGCGCTACCGGGGTTATGGCCAGAACTCTGGCTCTATTAGTGGAAAGATTCGAATCCGCATCTGAATAAACAGAATAAGCCGAGGCCCTGAGGGCTTCGGTTTATTTTAATTAGCAAAAAATGAAGAAGACCCAAAACAAGAAAGACGCATTTATAGTCAGACACGCTTCAAGCCCACTCAAATCCTATTTATCCGGCATAAATAATAAAGAATACAATGCCAGACAAAGAGGGGGTTATTCATGTGGGTTATAGACCGTTTTACGGTTACGGAGGCTATGGAAAGCGGCCTTACTATGGCGGAGGAGGCTGGAGTATCGGTGCGCCGTTTTTAGGCGGCCTGGTTGGCGGCTTGATTGGAAGTGCGATATTAAGGCCCCGTCCTTATCCATACTTTGCAGGCGCTTATCCTGCCGCACCAGGTTATGGAGCATATCCAGGCTACGGGGCTTACGGAGGCTACGGGGCAGGACCAGGACCAGGACCAGGAGGTTATGGATCAGGACCTGGCGGGTATTATTAAATCTTTGAAGTGATAAGGTCCCGATCCATAACCTTATAGAATGACTTGCATTTATTTGAACGGAGCACCCTTCTAAACGGGGTGCTCCATTCGTTTATACAGAAAAGCATGCTGACCCTGTTTTCGCTGAACGAAAACTAAAAGTCAAGCAGCTTCTTATAAAAACTTGAAGGAATGAATCCGGTTATAGCGAATAATAACATTACCGCCTGAAAAAAGCTGATGTTTATAAGATTTCTGCTTCCATCTTTGTATGGTCTTTATAACCCCCCTATCTGATTTTGAGCTGTACTCCTTTTCAACCGTCTTTATGTGGATTTCTCTTGTATTTTAAAAATTATACATGTGGGTGGAAACGAGGAAGCTTTTTTCTTTTCTCTATGCTAATGGCTGGAAGTTATAATATGCTGAAGATATGTTTTGGAGGAGGAAATTTTGCTCGCAAAAGGTGAAGTTGCTCTTAAACCGGAGATCTGCCCGCACACATAAAAAGCTGCTCCTATTGGGTAGTATGCTGCTCCCAAACGGGTTGTACTTGCTCGCTTGCAAAGCAAAAATATTCGAATAAAAACATCTAAAAAGAGGAGGATAAAAATGGAAACAACAAAAACGCTTTTACATTCTCTTGGCATTGAAATCCTGGAGGTTTCCCCGGGCACAGTCAGGGCATCCATGCCAGTAGACGAGAGAACACGACAGCCTTTTGGACTGCTGCATGGCGGAGCTTCTGTGGCCCTTGCTGAAACAGTTGCCAGTATTGGCGGGTATGAATTGGTTGATAAGGAAACCGAGGCAGTTGTAGGGCTGGAGATTAATGCTAACCATATACGCGGCAAAAAAGAAGGAACAGTCTATGCAGCTGGCAAGGTTCTCCATCAGGGAAGAACTACGATGGTTTGGGAAGTTAAGATTACGGATGAGCAGGATCAATTAATTTCAGTATCCAGGTGTACACTTGCAGTCATTCAACTAAAGGCTTAGGCCGAGAACGCTTAACCATTCTCTTTTTCTCCTATACAACTTGAATTAAATCCGGCTGTTGAGCAGCTGCTCGCTGACAGGTCTGGACACTTAAATTAGAATTATTAAAGAGGCAAAAATGAAAAATACATATTTTACGGGATATTTCCCTTTAATTGCAATTATTCTTTTTAGTTTATCTTTTGCAGTGTATTCAGAAATGAAATCTATCACTCTGCTAAAACAAATTGGCATTTATGAAGGAATGCGGGAATTCTTTTCTGAAGCGGGGCTGAAGTTCACCCTTTTAGTTGTCTTTTTGCTCGTATTCTTCATGGTTTTTGCAGCCTTAAAATTAATTTCAGATACAATCCTTGAATTATCGCTCCTGTTCTTTTCTAAGGATTCCGAAGGGGAATCATTAAGGAACATTCGTAAAAGTTCAGTTATTTACTTTACTGGCGGGATTGCTTCATTATTGAGTTCAAGCTGGCTGCCTGGAATTATCCTGATCTTTATGGTGTCAACTCTTTTAGCTTTTATTTATATGGTGTATCAAACTAGTCCGGCACTGACAACTGCCGGACTTGCTGGAATGATATTTTTTCATACACTAGTATGGTCCTCTCTTTTATTTATTGTGTCGTTTTCATTGCTTAAACTATATAACAGTATAATGGCAAGCCTGCCGCTATAAAGGACAAAAGAGCAGCCCGTAAAGCTTATGGAGCTGCTCTTTTTCAAAATATAAGCTCTGTTATACTTGCCTGTTGATTGCAGCGAAGATGAACATAGTGCCAATAATGGAAGAATGGGCTTTAACATAGCCAAAATATAAAAGACTTCAGCTTTTATTTTAATGACTGTGGCTGCCCATTATATTTTTCCAAATGAGAAGGTGGGGAGCCTGATCTTTTTTATACTCGATGCTTGATGGAATATCTTTTCCTACCCAGACACCGGCGGTATATTTATCTGTCAGTCCCACAAACCAGAGATCTTTATAATTATTTGTCGTTCCAGTTTTCCCTCCTATATATGTGGAAGGTAGAAAGGCTTTTTTTCCCGTACCATCTAAAACGGTCTTATATAAAAGAAGGCGCATTTCCTTCACTGTATCAGCATTCCATACTTTTACTGGCTTTTCTTTCCACTTGTACAGAATTTTTCCCTTTCGATCTGTAACAGTGCGGATAGCACGCGCGGGCTGGTAATTTCCATTGTTGAAAGAAGAATACGCATTTGTTAATTCCAAAGGGCTTACCCCATAAGTAAACCCGCCAATTGCGGCTGGCAGACTGTAATCTTCTTTCACAAGCTTCTTAAATTGAAAAGCTTGTAAGTAGCTGAACGATTTATGTATCCCTGTATCATTGAATAACCTGAGAGCGGGAGTGTTGTACGAATGAGAAAAAGCTTCTTCTATCGTCACGAGGCCGTACAGAGCATTACCATAATTTTGGGGACAATACCCGTTTTGACAGAAGGGACCGGCACTTATTTTCTCTGAAAGAGAATGATCCGCTGTGTCAAGATAAGGACCATAAACGAGCAGCGGCTTAATGGCAGAACCAGGCTGTCTATAGCTTTGAAAGGATCTGTTAAAAGAATATTTTTTATAATATTTTCCCCCAATCAAAGAGACAAGCTCGTGCGTATGATGTTCTATAACTACAGCTGCACTCTCAATATCTCTCTCAGGCAGCGAGATTCTAATAGATTTACCTGCAGAATCTTGTATGTCCGTGTCCAGCGCAGTATGAATAACTATACCGGAGTCCAGCAGCTCCCGCACCCGATCATTTAATTTTTGAGCTAATCTTTCCTTATTATCTGGATTAGCGGTTTGGAGCTTTGTCATGTATCCTTCAGAACTCGCAACAAGTTCTTTAAATTCTGCTTCAACAAAAGCAGAGTAATCGGGATAAAGGTCTACTCGGTGACGAGGATTCAGGACGATGAGTTCAGCTTTAATGTTTCTAAACTCTTCGGCGGACAGGAGCTTTTGGTCTGCAAGGATCTGTAAGATTCTTTCCTGCCTTTTCTTAACAGATGCATAATGGGTGAACGGATTGTACATGGCTGGATTATTAGGAATTCCTGCTAAAAAGGCCATTTCAGCCTTGGAAAGCCCGGCTGTATGCTTATTAAAATACAGCATAGATGCAGCTTCAATGCCATAAGCGCCGTTTTGGAAGTAAATCGCATTTATGTACAACTCGAGAATTTGCTTTTTAGAAAACCTGTTTTCCAGTTTATATGAATAAAGAAGTTCAGAGAGCTTACGATTATAGGTTTTCTCGTGGTTTAGAAATAGATTTCTGGCTAACTGCTGCGTAATAGTGCTTCCGCCCTGGCTGGAGGAGCCGGCCTTAGCATTAGTAAGAATGGCTCTTGAGATTCCGGAAAGATCGATGCCCTTATGTTCATAAAAATGTTGATCTTCTATCGTTACAAAAATTTGTTTGAGAAATTCTGGAATTTCCTGTTCGTCAAGGTATATCCGATTCTGGGACTTTGATAATTCGGTAATAATCATCTCATCATCTGCTGTAATGGTGCTGGTCAGAGGAAGTTTGATTTCTTTCTGTGTGACTTTTGTGTTCCATTCAGCTTGAGCGGTTTCTGCCTGGCTCCATTCTTTGTAAGTGAAAAATAAAAGTACAGCCAGCAAAGGAATAAGGAGAACGATCGTTGTATATCCAAAAAATGTGCGCACTTTTTTCATCTTCCAATCCAAAATATTCTAGGAACCTATCGTATCATGACTAATATAACCGCATGATGGTATTTCAGAAAATATTTGTGAATTCTTTGAAAAACAAGTTTTAAGGAGAAAAGGTAAAAAAAGGGTGGACAACTATATAAAAATATCAGTTTCGTAATAAATATTTGATATAATAAGAGAAAAAAACGTTATACCGGAACGAAATATTTTATGTATGATTTTATGTAAGGGAGGTATAAATATGGAATTCGACCATCAATATTTATTCATTGATTTTGAATTTACGATGCCCGAAGGAAAAGCGAGGCCTGAGGGATTTTACCCCGAAATTGTAGAGGTTGGCATTGTCTCTGTTATTAACGATAAAATTACAAGGAAATTCTCCTCTTTTGTGTCTCCAGACCGTTTTCCCGCCCTGACAGAACGATGTAAAACATTCTTAAACATCACCCAAGAACAAGTAAATGGCGGCATGACTTTTAAGGATCTCGTCAATCTGCTCAGTGAATTTGAACAAAAGTATCCCGGCAGCACCATTGTAACCTGGGGGAACATGGATATGAAGGTCTTGCGGAACACTTGTCTTAAAGCCAATGTGAAATTTCCGTTTAGCGGAAAGCAGCTTGATCTTTCTATGGAATATAAAAGGTTCTTTGGCGATCAAAACCAGACCGGCTTGTGGAAAGCTGTACAGGAGTATGGAAAGCAAGGTACAGGTAAACACCACAGGGCACTCGATGATGCCTTAACGACTTATAATATTTTTAAATTAGTAGAAGAGGATAAAAGATATTTGAAAAAACCTGAGCCGACTACAATTGGAGATCGCATCGATTTATCGAAAGTGTTTGACAAATTTGCCTTATAAAGCCAAATCTTTTCTAAGTTGATTTGGCTTTTAGCATTTTATTGGTTTGCAGAATATTCTTTTTCCAGCTCCCTTAGACTCTCCAAGCTTTTCTTGCTCCAGCGATCTTCCTTGCCTTCTAATTCTTGTATCGCACGAGCAACGGCCTCTTGTAAGGATTGTCCGTAAGAAGGAATATCCCCGCTATAAGGCTTTACCATGTTCTTTGGCACATTAGTCTGTTCCCTGAAAGCAAGTGCTTTTCTTTGGTGGAACATCAGCACATCTGCCTCCTTAGGATTATGCAAATCTCCCTGCATTGGGTGTTTTTCAACTGCAAGGACTCTTACAAGATAACTCTGCGGCCTGGAAGCATCCGTTATTTCCCCGATATACTTTCCGGTTTTATAAAATGCCGTTACCTGGTCCCCTGCTTTAAATGATCCAACTGTCAACATCTTCACCCCTAATTTTTCATTACGTTAATCATACATAAATAACAATTATGTTCACAAGCTCCAGCCCGAGTACAGTAGTGATTTTTTATTCAATATATTGTAAAGTTAAGAGTAAGAGGTGGATGTTATGAAATTGAAAAATATGCTGCTGATTCTATCTTGCTTTGCATTTCTTGCAGGCTGCGGGACAAGCGGCGATGAAACAAAGCCGCAGAGAAATAAGGAATCCGAACAGACTAAATCTTCCGGGAAAGAGGAGAAATCTTTATCCATAGAGGAATACCCGCAATTTATGGCTGTTCAACAAAGTGATAAAGTTGTTGTAATGGAAACGAATAAGGGGAGTATTAAGATTAAATTATTTCCTAAATTTGCTCCGAAAGCTGTGAAAAACTTTGTGGCGCACAGTGAAAAAGGATATTATAATGGCCTTTCCTTTCATCGGGTTATCAAGGATTTTATGATTCAGGGCGGTGATCCTGAAGGAAATGGAACCGGGGGAGAAAGCATTTGGGGCAAGCCTTTTGAAGATGAATTCTCTACTAAGCTTTACAACTTTCGGGGTGCTCTATCTATGGCAAACTCTGGAGCTGATACAAACGGAAGCCAGTTTTTTATTGTACAAAATAAAACTATTGACCCGGGCCTGAAAGATCAGATGGAACAATCAGGCTATTCTAAAGAAATTATTAAAGCTTATGAGGATAATGGCGGAACACCATGGCTTGACCAAAAGCATACTGTTTTCGGACAAGTTATTGAAGGCATGGAAACCGTAGATAAAATAGCTGAAGTAAAGGCTGATGAACAAGGGGTTCCTGCCGAAAGCATAACGATTAAATCGATTAAAGTGATTCAGTAAAACAGCAGCCGGCCAAATCAACATCTTTCTCATTCATTTCTTTAGCAGTCACCTGCAGGATATCTAGAAAGATATGATGTGTGCGTATTACGGCTTTGAACAGAAAGGATGTCACCCATGCTATCATTGAACAGCCATATACTAGGCCTCTTTCTTTATTTTCCTGAAGATAAGTCTGAATATATTCCCGCGGCCATCACTTGTGTAATCTTTCTGATCGCTGCTTTCCTGACGATGCGCTTAATAATAAAGGTGTCACGGAGAGAAGCTCTAAAGGCTAAAGAGATGGAAGAACTTATTATTAAAAAACATAAAGTGTAAAACTGCTTGCGGTGCATCAAAATGCATCGCTTTTTTTCTAGTAAAAAGAATCTGCGAATGTTTGTTTAGAGAGGTCGTGCATATGAAATATATAAGCTCTAAGGTAGATAGAGTTACAGAGTATATTGAAGAACAAGTAGATCAAGGTCAAGCAGCAGGGGTGAGCGTTTGTCTAGTACAAGGAAGTTCCATCCTTTATTCCAGAGGATTCGGACTATCCCAAATTACTCCTGTTCCTAGAAAGATGACTCCTGATACCATTATGAGTATCCAAAGTGTTTCAAAAAATTTTATGGCCCTAAGTGTTTTACAGCTGGCACAAAAAAGGAATCTGAACTTGGATGCTCCCTTATCCCGATACCTAGATTACTTTACAACAGCTAATAAAGAACAAAGTGATCAAATTACCATTCGGCAGATTTTAAGCCATACTGCTGGCTTTCCTCATGATTTAGGCATTGCCAATATGATTGCACCGAATGTAAAGGAAATATTTTCCGATACTCCAAATGAATTCCAAGAAGCTCTTGAATATTATCGATTAACGGAAAAGGAACTGAAGGAAATTAAAAGTCGGGAAGATGTTACAAGATGGTTCAAAAAAGTTGAATTAGAAGCTAACCCTGGAGAAAAATGGAATTATTGCACAGATGCCTATGTGCTGCTGGCTGATTTATTTGAAAAGGTGAGCGGCCAGAACTGGGAGAAACATTTAACAGACAATATCCTGATGAAAATAGGGATGAATCGCACAACTACTGATCCTACATACGCTGAAAGTGACGATAATAGCAGTAGATACTATATGGGCCCGGGGAAGATAGAAACGCCCTTCCCTATTAATCCAATCTCTGCTCCGATCGGTTTTCTGTATTCAACAGCAAATGACTTAGGGAGATATCTTGCGTTTCATTTAACAGGAACGCCTTCCATATTATCTCATCATGGAATAAAAGAAATGCAAAAACCGATTGGAAAGGTTTCTGCCGATTGGTATCCGAAGGGATGGGAATATGGGTTAGCCTGGTTTATTGGGACCTATAAAAATGAAACAGTCATTGAGCATGGCGGCGGACAGCTGGCTGTACGGTCCTTAATATCGATGGTGCCCCGCAGAGAGCTTGGTATTGTAGTATTAATGAATTCAGATAGCGGTCTGCATAAAACCATTAACCGAAAAATAATGGATATTATGTTCGAAGATGAATGATTATTTCTGTTTTCAGAAGGCTGTTTTCGCAAACTTTGTTGCTATCGAACAAGGAGGGGTTGATTTCCTCTCCAGGTTGCTCGCTTTCCGCGGGGCGGGCGGTGAGCCTCCTCGGCTTTGCCTGCGGGGTCTCACCTGTCCCGCTGCTCCCGCAGGAGTCTCGCACCTTACGCTCCAATCAACCTGATTTAACAATGAAATGACTTTGTAAAACTTATTAAATAACAACAATCTTTAAAAAAAGAGCCTTTCAGAAAATTGTATAATCAAATAAAAATTAAGCTAAAGGTACTTATGTTTTAGGGAAATAGAACTAAACAAGGAAAGTGCAGGTATCCGCTCATGAAGTTCTAATCTTTTCGATTCGGGAACACTAAAAGTTTTACTTAGAGACATAGGATTAGTCTGCCGCTTTTACCTTTCATAGCGTTCTTGTAAGCATCTGTATTTTTCCAGATCATGGCAGCCAGGTTAAACGTCAGAAGGATTTGCTGGATACTCTACGACAGGGATATGGCAAGAAACACGGGTTGCAGGTACTAGATGGTGCATTAACAGTTCTTAAGTAAAGAAGTAAACTAGAGGAAGCCATATTTAATGAGTTACATATCGCAAAGGTTCGGATTAATAATTCGAATTTCAATCTAGCGGAGATTAGAGAGAAGTTAAAAAAAATAATCTGTAATTATGCAGGAAAATAAAAACTGGGGATATATATGGAGAAACAAGCTGTCATTGACAGCTTTTTCTCATGCAGCTCTACTTATCAAGGAGAAGGAATATCTAAGGCTGTGTTTACTGTTTTAGTGTCGAGTGCCAGCTGCTCCTGGACATTTACCGGGTGATAATAGCCGTGAGAGATCATGTAACTAGAAATTCGGTCATGCATATCTATAGCTTCGTTTAATTGATTATGCAGGGAGTCTCTCAGCTCAGGTGTTGCTGTCTCCGTAATCGCAAAAGCATACATTTTTATGGCAGATTTCGCCGAAATTAAAAAATCTGATGCTATTACTTGATCAGTCAGGTCACCCATACCGATCATATTTTGAATAAATCCATTCATTTTTTATACCTCCTAATGTTGTGAAACAAAACTCTGAAGTTCCTGAAGCTGTTCTTTAGATTTGGCTGCATCTTCTGAGAGTATACTTTTTAAATCCTCATCTTTTGCCAGAGGGCTCATAGCAGCAGATTTGGTTAAACACGTACTTTTAAAAATGATTAATTCATGAAGCTCCAATGTTTCATGAAGTCCTAACCTTTTTAGCATGAACAAAACCTCCACCTGAGAAATAATATCTTCAAAATTAGATTTTCGTTAAATCCAAAAAATCATTCATAAATAAAGCAGAAATAAAAGAAAAGAGATTTTTAGGAGATAGGTTTTTTTATTTAGGCTAAACGTTCTCAAAATTTTCATTTATTTGCCGATATGAACAATAAGAAGAATTGATATTCAGTCATTTATTTTTGGGAGATAAAAAATGAAAATGGAACTCAGTAAACAGAAACGAAGATGGATTACCATTTTGAGTGTTTGTATCCTTGTCTCAGAGATACTATTTGATGCAGGAACGTTCTTTCTGCCGGAAAACAATCTGGTTCTGCGGCTTGTACATTTATCCTTTAGTTTCGGAATTGTTATTTTTATGGTTAAATTACTTGGCGGCATTGATAAAACCTCTGTTGAACTGCATAAAAGCAACCAGAAGCTTAGAAATATATTTGATACACTGGATGTTGCCATTTGGTCTCATGATATGAAGGCTAATACTCTGATCATTTCACCCGAGATCGAGAAGATATATGGGTACGCAAAAGAGGAGTTTTATCAGGACTTGAGTCTATGGAAAAAAGTAATTGACCCTGAAGATAATCATGTATTGGCTGAAAGAACTAAACAGCTACAATTAGGGCTTCCTGTAACTAGTTTTTACCGTATCAAGCGTCCGGATGGCGAGGTGCGGTGGATACAGGACCGAGGAATTCCGACTTTGGACGATAAAGGAAAATTGGTTGATTTCACCAGTGTTTTATTTGATATAACGGATAGAAGGGAAAGTGAAGACTTATATCGCAGCTTGATTGAGATGTCCCCTGACATCATTTCAGTGATCAGCAATAGGCAAATTGACTATATCAATGAAACTGGAAGCAGGCTGGTGGGTGCCTCGAGTCCAGGTGAGCTGATAGGCAAGCCGATTTCTGCATTTGCTTCTCAGCATTCTATTAAAGAGATCCGTAAGGTATTAAGAGAATCGGAACAAACGGAGCTGGGAATGGTTCGTTTTGAAATGGAAGCAACACGATTGGATGGGGGGACAATCGATGTTGAGATGTCCGCTATGCCTATTCTTTATGAAGGAAGACATGCCAGGCAGGTGGTTGGAAGAGACATCACCGAGCGGAAGAAAGCTGAAAGAACGATTCAGTATATGGCATATTACGATTCCTTAACCGGTCTGCCTAACAGGAATATGTTTGGAAATACCTTACATACCATGATGGAAGAAAAAACCGTTAAAAGTTTAGCCGTGCTTTTTTTAGATATAGACCGTTTTAAAATAATCAATGATACGAAAGGCCATACAATAGGTGACTTATTGCTGAAACAAGTGGCTCATAGATTGGATACAGCTGTCCATGATGAGGGATTAGTCTCCCGGCAGGGCGGTGATGAATTTATCATTTTATTGAAAGATATGGATAAAGAGTATGTGGAATCAGTTGCCCAGAGGATCCTTTTCAAATTTGCAAAGCCATTTGTGCTGAATGGAGAGGAGTTTTTTGTAACTCCCAGCATAGGAATCAGTATGTTTCCAGGGGATGGAATGGATCAGGACACACTGATAAAACATGCAGACACGGCTATGTACCTGGCTAAGGAAAAAGGGAAGAATAATTATCAGTTTTATACCCCGGATCTGGATAAACTTTCAATGCGTAAAATGGAACTGGAAAAAGGGCTTAGAAAAGCGCTGGCACAAAACGAATTTGTGCTTCACTATCAGCCTCAGGTAGAAGTAGAGACAGGTATTATAGTGGGGATAGAAGCGCTGATCCGCTGGGAGCATCCAAAACTAGGTATGATACCTCCGGGAGAATTCATCCCTCTAGCAGAGGAGACCGGGCTCATCGTGCAGATGGGGAAATGGGTTTTGCGCACAGCAAGTGAACAAAATAAGAAGTGGCAGGATGAAGGCATTCCGCCAGTGCCGGTTGCCGTAAATGTATCGGTACGGCAAATTCAGGATGACGGCCTGATTCATGATGTTAAGCAGATTCTGGAGCAAACAGGTCTTGAACCCCGTTATCTGGAGCTTGAAATTACAGAAAGTATTATGCAGAACATAGAAAGATCTACGGTTATATTAAATCAGTTAAAGGACCTTGGAGTCTTGTTATCTTTAGATGATTTTGGCAAAGGGTACTCATCCCTGAGCTATCTCAAACATTTGCCGATAGACATCATTAAAATTGATAAATCCTTTATTGATGATATCTTAGAATTATACAGTCCTGGGTCGATCGCTAAAGCTATCATTGATATGGGACAGAACATGAACTTTACAGTTATAGCAGAGGGAATAGAAAAAGAGGAACAAGTAAAATTCCTTTTAGAGAACTCTTGTAAAATAGGCCAAGGATATTATTTCAGCAAACCGGTGCCGGCAGATAAAATCAGTGATATCCTGCAGCGGCGTTTTCAGGAAATGTTCATTCATTAACCGCTTATGCCACATAAAAAAAGCATTGCAGACAGCTGCAATGCTTTTTACTTAGACTCTGAACGAATCGTTTTAACCCTGCCAACTTGTCCATCTGTCAGCCTTACTTTAATACCATGAGGGTGAAAGCTTGAATTGGTTAAGATATCTTTTACTATTCCGCTTGTGGTTTTACCTGTTCTTTGATCTGCTTTTAAAACAATATCAACAGGCAGTCCAGGCTTGATATCGGGTCTATTCTGTCCGTTCATCAGGTGCCCATTTTTCTGCGCTGATTACTTACTTTTTTGGTTTGCTGGCTTTTCATTTTTTTTCCTGCCTGCCCAGTGCTTGTTATGGATTTCCCGCCCGATGATTGGTTTTTCTTATTTGCAAGCTGCTGCTTAATAGCATCCTGAAGGCTTACTTTCTTTTTAGAAGTTTCCGTTACTTGTTCTGATTGATTGGATTCAGTCATCCTAATACCTCCTGCTAAACGTATTAAGTTTAGTATAGCCTATTCTAGATAAATGTGAATATTGAATTAGGGTGAAAGAGGAAAAAATCTTAAAGGGAATAAAGCTCTAGGGCTGGTTTAATAAAAATAGGAAGGCGTTCTAAACGATACTTACTTGCTATTTTTTTAAGTTTCTGTTAATCTTAAATAGAATTATTTTTGTTCGGTGTATAGGATAGTAAGTGATAACTTTTCGTCTTGGATCACTTAGAGCAAGGATAGTAATATGGTGTACTCACACTAGGAGGCAACAAAAATGGAACAAGGTAAAGTAAAATGGTTTAATGCAGAAAAAGGTTTTGGTTTTATTGAGCGTGAAAGTGGAGACGACGTATTCGTACATTTCTCAGCTATCCAAGGCGAAGGTTTCAAATCACTTGAAGAAGGTCAAAGCGTAACTTTTGACGTAGAACAAGGTAACCGTGGACCTCAAGCTTCTAACGTTCAAAAAGCATAATTGAATGACTGCTAAGCAGACTCATCCTATGAGTCTGCTTTTTTCTATTTTTATTGTAAATTTTAAACTATCCAAGCTGCAGTATTGCATGTATTGCTTGCCCTTACCTATTAAATAAGAGAGAATAGGGCCTGTATGGACGCTTGATATCAGCGTGTTCTTTAAGAAATGGTTAATTAAACGTATATAAGGAATCCTAAAAAAGCGGCTCTATTTGACCGTTATTTATTTACTTTAGATTATTCGATCATCACCTTGCTAATATTGCTAAAAGGGAGAGTATCATAGATGAGTCAAGAATCAAGCATAAATATTGGGGGACTCTCTTTTCAATGGAATTTAGAAAAGGGTCAATTCAAATATGAAGGCGAAGATGCTGTACTATTCTGGATTAGTTCAGCAATGAAAACTTTATTTGATTCGATTGAGGAGATATCAGGTCTTGAATCAGCCAGTCTGGTGCTAGAAACCACTGGGTTCCGGCAGGGCCTGGTAGTGGGAGAGTATTTTCAAAAAATGAAGCTGAACATCAGCGATGTGGCAAAGGTTCTTCCCAATACATACGGTTCGGCCGGCTGGGGTGAAATTGTTATTAAGGAACTGGATCCTGGTAAGAAATCCATTCTCGTACAGCTGAAAAACAGCTGGGAATATAAAATTAATCAGGCTCAGGGTAAAACAAAAGCAGGTAGCTTTATGCCAGCCCATTATGCCGGGATTTTTTCAGGACTCTTTGGTACTAATATTTGGTATGAAATTCGTCAAAGCCAAATTGAAGGAAAAGACCATGATATAGTCGAATACTTCCCTTCTGATATCACGGTTACCAAGAATATTCACCAGCTTGCCAGACAAAAGGAAACAGAACAGATACAGATGCTTGAAGCAGTGGTTGAGGATAAAACGAGGGAGCTGCAGGGCCTTGTGAAGGAGCTTTCTTCCCCCATTATACCTGTTCTTGAGGGAGTCGTGGTTGTGCCGCTTCTTGGCAGGTATGACGAAGCGCGTTCAACAGATTTAATTGAGAAAACGCTGAATAACCTCCCTAAATACCAGGCTGACTATCTGATCCTGGATTTAACAGGCCTGGATAAAGATTTAAGTGATTATACAGCTCACTTTATTCATAAGCTTGGTTCAACTGCCAACCTGATTGGAATGAAAACGATCCTTGTAGGAATATCCCCTGAACTATCCATCATTATTTCCAATTCTAATACCGGATTAGCCCAGTACGATTGTTTCCAGACACTTCAGCATGGCATTTACTATGCTTTAGGACAGGCGGGAAGAAAAATCATTTAAACGATAAAAACCGATCTCAGATCGGTTTTTATCATTTTTTTATGTAATTACATAGCCAGCGATCCCTAATAATAATATAAGGGCTAAAATAACATACATCCATGTTAGCCGTGACAAATTCCCTCTCGTTGCAGAGCTGTAGTCTTCATCACTTTTACCGCCTAGTAAAATGGTGCCGATTAAGGAAAAAATACCTATAATAATTACTAAAAATATAGCCAGTTTCATCTTATCATCACTCCATTAATTGTATTCTACAATAAAAAAAGTGATAGGAATAAAGAACTTTTTGACAAAAGCATGGCAATTTAGCTTCAAAAAGGAAGTATAAAAATTTGAGCTTATATAATTATCCAGCTCCAAGCTGAGACGCTCGTGTCATAAGCCATTCAGTCCATGGAAGAAAAGCACTTCTCACAGCGCCGGCTCGTCTTATGCACGGCTTGTGCACGATGCACAAGATGGGCGAGCCAGGCGAGGCCACAGGACGTGGCGCGTTCGAGCGTGGTAAGTGCGACTAGGCTTCTGTCTTCGCTGTCGCTCGCGAATCAGCAGGTCTACTTTATCGGATGTCTTGCCTGCCATTTTAATTCACATGGTTATAATAGGCAGGATGTACATTCAGAGTGGCAGGCACCATTTTACGCTCTTCGTGTTTCCTTTATCTCATGCGGAGCGCTTCAGTCCATACATCGCTAAACGGGCGACCCGCGCTTTTCTATTTTACGTAAGTGCTGTCTTTAAACGGTTTAACCCGTCTGCAAGCAGTTCCCGGGGGCATCCAATATTCATCCGTACAAAACCTTCTCCTCCAGGGCCATATTTTGTTCCAGGGTCGAGAGCAAGCTTGCCTTTTTTAGTAAGCATTTCATTTAGCTCCGTGTCTGAGAGGTGTAAGTTCCGGCAGTTCATCCATAGTAAAAAGGAAGCCTCAGGCATCATGCAAGAGATGGCAGGAAGCTCTCTTTTAATAAAGCTGTTGGCATACTCAGCATTCTCCTTAATATATGCCGCAATAGAATCAAGCCAATCGGATCCTCCCGTATAGGCGGCTTCCATTGCCGTTAAAGCGAAAATATTTAGACCATCAAAACCACGTCGGTCGTGTACATCATTAAACTTTCTCATCAATTCTTCATTTTGAGAAATTACTATAGAGGCTTGCAGGCCTGCAATGTTAAAGGTTTTGCTGGGAGCCATTGCTGTTATCGTAATATCTGCCATTTCCGGGCTGAGGGATGCAATCGGTATATGCCGGTTAGGGGCAAGCGCAAGGTCAGCATGTATTTCATCAGAAATGATGATAACATTATGCCGTCTGCACAGTTCTCCAATTGTTTCGAGCTCATCTCTTGTCCATACCCGTCCTCCAGGATTATGGGGGCTGCATAAGAGAAATAATTTCACACCCGACTTTAATTTTTCCTCAAAATCTTCAAAATCAATCACATAACGGCCGTTCTCCAGCACTAATTCATTATTAACGAGCGTACGGTTATTGCGTGTAACCATGTTAAAAAAAGGTGCATATACAGGAGACTGAACTAATATACGGTCCCCATGCTCTGTTAGTGCCTGGATGCAGGTACCTAATGCAGACACAACTCCCGCACTAAATTGAATCCATGATTTTTCAATATACCAGTTATGCCGTTTCTCCATCCAGAGAGTGATAGAATCATATAATTCTTTCGAAGGAGATGTGTAGCCAAATACAGGGTGCTTTATTCTTGCCTCCAAGGCTGCTGTTATAGACGGCGGTGAGGGAAAATCCATATCGGCAACCCACATTGGCAGCAGCTCGTGATCACCGAACCTTTCTCCAACTCCATCCCATTTTAAACAGGATGTATTTTTTCTAACAATTACTTGATCAAAAGCGATGTCTAACAAGTCTTTCACCCCGTTTATTTAATTTTTGACGAAAAAATATAAAATGGCTTTCTTAGCGGTAAGAAAAACAAGTAAAAAACACGAGTTTTTCTAATTATTTTTTTATGATACTATATAATGTACATTTATAAATAATAAATTATCAAAATGGAGTGAATATTTTGAATAAACAAGATAAATCGATCCCATTGAACCAGTGGCTGGATGAATGGGATCCTCTAGATATAGGACCATCTTCTTATGATACTGAAAAAGCAGATATAATGGGAATTCTATATATTTCTGACAACCCGCGTATAGTTGCTGAAAAAATAAAAGAAATTCTTGAATTTTCTTTTGGAGAAACTATCAGCACGGAAAAAAGTCTGGCTGCCGCTAACATGCTGCTGCTGCTTAAAAATGATTCTTCTTGTTCGATTTAGCAGGAACTATTCAGCTGCTTCAATAAACTCTTTCATGCAGGAATAAACCTTCTCAGGCTCCTCTTCCGGCAGAAGGTGCCCTGCCCCTTCAAATATTTTAAGAGAAGAGTTTGGCAGATCTGCATGAAGTCTCCTGCCAATGTCTGGAGACACCACTTTATCATGCTCTCCCCATAAGAGAAGACAAGGGGTTTCGATTCTTTTCAAATCGTCCTGGCTTAAGTCGCCCTCCCATTCACGTATCATTTTAGTCAGCCCTTTAAAGATTTCATTATTTAAAAAAGGCTCCATATAGCCCTTTACCATTTCCTGGTCTATGAGAGAGTGATTAAATACTACATTCTGCAGGTTCTTTTCTATCCCGGTTTTCGCAAGCCGCCTTTTAACAAACAAATGAAAAAATGGAAGGCGGCTGGTGAATGTAAGGGAGGCGCTGGATTTCTTTAAATAGCCAGAGCTGCATAGAAGCACCCCTTTAGCTGCTAACTCCGGTGCATCCTTCATAATATTTAAGCAAGTCTGCCCCCCCATAGAATGGCCGGTCAAAATCACTTCTTTTATATCAAGCGATTTTAGTAATTCAATGATCATTCTGGAATGGTTTTTATGTGAATAAATATATTTATTGCTTTTGCCGCTGTTGCCAAAGGGAGGCAGATCTACAGATATAATATTGTAGTCGCGAGCTGCATAAGGAATAAGTTTTCTAAAACTAAATGTTGAAGATAGAAAACCATGCAATAGCAAAATAGTAGTGGTTGAAGAAGGGTGCTGATAATACTCATAATAGATTTCATTTCCAAAAATTTTTTTTTGCCCCTTCATTACCTTCTGTGCCTGAATACTCTCCATCACCATCCACCTCTCTAACATAATGGTATTTTACCCATTTATTATGAATAATTCTAATTTGTGAATCATCATTTATTAGAAAAAGGCAGTTAGTCCCATTAACTAGGAATATAGAAAACTGTTTTATACAGATACAAAAACAATCAGGTTTTTATTACAAGAATCGAGAGGAAAGGTATGCGAGACTAATCATGGGAATAAGCTCTTATTTGTGGGTATTCCATCAACCATTTGGAATAACATTAGTATTCAAAGGTTCAATAACAGGTAACTTAAATCTTTATAGAGTGTACTACTTCCGTACGTGACTGCCTTCATTGATAAGGAGGAATCACTGCAAAAGCTTTTTATAAGCGAAGCCTTGTCTATCTAAGCAAAGCTTCGCTTACTAATCTTAATAAATTGTCCTCAGCTCTTATTATTTAAGTTTTGCTGAGCCATTTTGACAAGCTCTCTAACCATACTTCCGCCCAGCCTGCAGCCTACTCTCCCTGCCTGCTCGGAAGTAAGGCGCCCGTTATATCCCTTTTGCAGCGGAACTCCCACTTCTGCGGCCGCTTCAAATTTTGCGTCTTCAGGACTACTAGCATCTACAACCTTTGCTTTAAGCTGATCAAGAGCTTCTCTTGCCTTGGGCACCAGAATATTATTGTTTCTTCTAGCCATTACACCAACCTCCTGATTTTAAGATGCCCAGAAAGTAAATCGTTCATTTATCCATGTACATGTGTTTTCTCGTGTTATGAACGCTTGGGTAAGGATTGACTATAAGGTGCTATTCTTGAGAACTCCAGGAGGTCCCGTTACAATGGGGTTATAGAAACTAACTAAAAGATTGGAGTTCATGAATGCCTCCTAAACGAAAGTCGACTTTTAAGCTTGGAATCATTTTGCTTGTTGTATCCACCCTTATCTGGATAGCGCCTTTGCTAGTCCCTTTCCTAGATGTTAATGGGAAAACAAAATTAGCGATCACTGCAGTGCTCCTTGTTATCGCTGAAATACTATTTTGGGCAGGAGTATTTTTTGCCGGCAAAGAAGCTGCAAAACGCTTTAGAGGTTATTTAAACCCAAAGACGTGGTTTGCCGGAACAAAGGACCCAAACAAAAAAATGGGGAACGAAGCCGCACGTGAAGAAGAAACAGACCCGCAAAGACGGGACTCATAAACTCAGTTATGTACCAAAAACTGCAAAGCGGATCTTTGCAGTTTTTTTATGGTTGAAAGAGCTTGGCCTGTATGGATAGGCATGTTCGGTAACATTTTCGATCAAAGATACTACCAAATTTACATTTCTAAATAAAAGGCGATGTTAGAGCTTAATGTTGATTTACTCACTAAGTTGATCTTCGCTGCAGGTGCGAGACTCCTGCGGGAAAAGCGCGTATTGTCCAGATCCGGACTGACACCTTCGGTCATAAGCCAATCGCCATCAAAAGGCAAAAAGCGCCTTTCGCTGCCGCTTGTCTTATGTCTTTCAGATATCTGACTTTCTATATAGTGATTTCTAAAACGAGTTTGTTCATCACAATTCTCTAAAGAGAAGTACCTTGAAAGTCACCGTCCTCCGCTTTTCTATTAAGGGAGACCCCGCTGGCGTACACGTAAGAGGAGGCTCCCGGACCGCCCGCGGAAAGCGAGTGCCTGTAGCGGAAATCAACAGACAAGTTTTAAGCTAAATAAAAAAAGGGACAAAACTAATCGTTTTGTCCAAAAAAGGGGGGGAATACTAGAAAGCTAGAAAGCCTTATCAAACATTATGTCCATATTTTTATTATTTATACACGATTATAAATGCTGGTTTATTTTATTTTCATCGTCATAAAGCCAGCTCATCATATAATCAAATTCTTCCTCGGTTAACTCTTTTACTTTTCTTAGAATTAATATAGCTCTCTGTGGCCCCATTCCTGAAATTAACTGTGTTATTTCATTGTCAACCATCGGTATAGAGGGGGATGGGCTTTGCCAGCATAGTTCGGAAGCAGGCACTTCCAGTACAGCGGAGAGACGCAAAAGTGTGGGGATGTCAGGAACTTTCTCTCCAGTTTCAAATTGTTCTATAACATGAGTCCCTACTCTTATTTGTAAGGCCAAAGCTTTCTGGGTAAGATTTCTGTTTTCTCTTAGGAATTTAAGGATTTGACCTGGCTGCATCATTCTTCCTCCAACTTTTTTTGTTATATCTTATTAGGGGAGCCTAGATTAAGTGCACAGGCCGATACAAATCGCCCTTTTTTATGACACAAACTTCGCAATTTGAAGTTTGCATGTAAATACATACATTCAATCGCAGTTTAAGGAATTTTTGATTAAAAGGACAGCTTGTGTTATAATTTGATATTGCGTATATAGAATAGAAAAATTTAAGTATATAGGAGTGTTTTCATGTCTGAAAAATTCGAAGTAGGATCTGTAGTAACAGGAAAAGTAACGGGTATACAATCATATGGTGCATTTGTTGCTCTTGATGAGTCAACTCAAGGATTAGTTCATATCTCGGAAATTACGCACGGATATGTAAAAGATATTAATGAGCATTTAAAAGTTGGCGATGAAGTGAATGTTAAGGTTCTTTCTGTAGATGAAGGCGCTGGAAAAATCGGCCTTTCCATCCGCGCAACTGAGGAAGCTCCAGAGCGTCCTCAAGCACAGCCAAAACGTGCTCCAAAGAAGCGCCAGGCTACTGTTAAATCTACAACTGAGAATACTGAAGGTTTCAACACTCTAAAAGACAAATTACAAGAGTGGATTGACCAATCACAACGTGAAGATTTAATTAAAAAGTAATTCGACAAAAAGCGGGTAATGAATCTATTTCATTCCCGCTTTTTTATTATGTTTAAATAATAATCAAGTGTAGATTATAAATATGCAAATTGACTTTGCCGCTTAGAAAGCGCTTCAATAATTTAGGTTTGAATATCATTGTTTACCATGTACAATAGATATTGAAGTAGTGGATGGGAGGAATTTAAAATGACATTACAAACTAAAACGAGCAGTTTAATTGAACAAACAGAAAAGTATGGTGCACCTAATTATCATCCGCTTCCAATTGTCATAGCAGAAGCTGAAGGTGTCTGGGTAAAAGATCCAGAAGGACATAAATATATGGATATGCTCAGCGCCTATTCGGCTGTAAACCAGGGCCACCGTCACCCTAAAATTATTCAGGCCCTTAAAGATCAGGCAGACCGTGTGACGCTGACTTCCCGGGCATTTCATAATGACCAGCTTGGTCCTTGGTATGAGAAAATCTGCGGCCTTACAAAAAAAGAAATGGCTCTGCCG
Organism: Peribacillus deserti; assembly: GCF_016909175.1. GTDB lineage: Bacteria > Bacillota > Bacilli > Bacillales > DSM-1321 > Paraperibacillus > Paraperibacillus deserti. The sequence continues at coordinate 12,765 of NZ_JAFBFI010000023.1, read as the reverse complement.
ATGAACACGGGCGCAGAAGCCGTTGAAACAGCTGTAAAAGCGGCGCGCAGATGGGCTTATGATGTAAAAGGGGTAGAAGAGAACAGAGCTGAAATTATTGCATGCAGGGGTAACTTCCACGGCCGGACAATGACCGCTGTATCTCTTTCCTCTGAAGAAGAATATAAGCGTGGTTTTGGTCCGATGCTTCCAGGATTTACCCTTATTCCGTATGGAAATCTAGAGGCTTTAAAGGAAGCAATTACAGAGAACACCGCTGCCTTTTTAATTGAACCGATTCAGGGAGAAGCTGGAATTGTTATTCCGCCGGAAGGGTTTATGAAAGCCGCTAAAAAATTATGCGAAGAAAACAATGTACTGTTCATAGCAGATGAAATCCAGGCAGGTTTGGCCCGCTCAGGTAAAATGTTTGCCTGTGAATGGGAAGATGTAGAACCGGATATGTACATTCTGGGCAAAGCACTTGGGGGCGGAGTTTTCCCGATATCCTGTGTAGCTGCAAATAAAGACATTCTAAGAGTCTTCAATCCAGGTTCTCATGGTTCAACCTTTGGAGGCAATCCGATGGCTTGTGCAGTCTCCCTAGCATCTCTGGATGTTTTGATAGATGAAAAGCTTGCAGAACGTTCTAATGAACTTGGAGATTATTTCAAGGCGAAACTTCTAGAAATTAAAAATCCTAAGATTAAAGAAGTACGCGGCAGAGGACTATTCATTGGAGTAGAGCTTACAGAGCCGGCCCGTAAATATTGTGAACTGCTTAAAGAAGAAGGGCTGTTATGCAAAGAAACACATGATACAGTCATCCGATTTGCTCCTCCTCTTGTTATCTCAAGAGAAGATTTAGATTGGGCTATTGAAAGAATTCAAAAAGTTTTAGCTTAATAAAAATTTATAAATATTCAGGCTGCCGGCCAAGTCGGCAGCTTTATTTATTTAGTATAAAACCATTTCAATCTAATTAAGCAGTTATAAATCAAAAAGGAATTACTTGTTTTCTTATTGGTGAGATTAATCTCGAAAAATTCTAGGTATCATAAAAGTAGAATGTATCTAGCCTTCACGGAATTTATCTCCGGTTTTAACTAGCCATATTCTGCCGTATTGAAAAAAACATAGCCAGAACTAGAGGCTATGTTTTGTAACAGTATGACTTTACTGCCATATATTCAAGCTATTTAAAGACAGAAGCTTTAACTAACGGATTATCTTGTAGTTTCGGGCTCACGCTGTGTTGAGGTTTGAGTTTGTGGATCTCTTACGAATAGAAGCCCGATATTAATTAACCCGGCAAGACCGACTAATCCATAAATGATACGGGCTAAAGCTGAATCCTGGCCTCCGAAAATAGCTGCTACAAGATCAAATTGGAAGAATCCGACCAATCCCCAGTTAATGGCGCCTATAATTGTAAGTACTAGAGCAATACGCTGAATTGCACTCATACGAAATACCTCCTTAATTAATGGTTCATCATTAGAATGCTTATAGGGAAAAAAATTATGCAGCGGAGCAGATTTTTTAATATATAGAAAGTGAAAATTTGTTTATAATTTTTGCTCTAATAATACGCGATTTTTAAAATGTGATTTTGTTTCCAGATACATTTTCTTAGAAAGGCACCGTTCTCCGCTTTTTTTGTAATCTTTTTCTTTGATATTGTTTGTCTTCTTTTGCATAATAAGTAAGGAAAGGAGGCAAAAAAATGTTAAATTTTGCTTTTAAAAATCCAGTTAAATTAATTTTTGGCAGTGGTCAATTAGATCAGTTAAAAAATGAAATACCTCAGTATGGAAATAAAATTCTGCTTGTATACGGCGGAGGAAGCATTAAGAAAAGCGGATTATATGATAAGGTAATTAACACACTAAAAGAGTTGGATGCAGAAATCTTTGAACTAGCAGGGGTGGAACCGAATCCACGATTAACAACGGTCCATAGAGGTGTTGAAATCTGCAAAAGAGAAGGAATTGATTTCTTGCTTGCAGTAGGCGGCGGCAGTGTGATTGACTGTACAAAGGCAATAGCAGCTGGAGCCAAGTATGAAGGAGACGCCTGGGATATCGTAACAAAAAAAGCGCAGGTAGAGTCAGCTCTTCCATTTGGAACTGTACTTACACTTGCGGCAACAGGCTCTGAAATGAACGCAGGTTCTGTTATTACAAACTGGGAAACTCAAGAGAAATATGGCTGGGGAAGCCCGCTGACATTCCCTCAGTTCTCAATCCTTGATCCGGAAAATACGTTTACTGTGCCTCGGGACCAAACGATCTATGGAATTGTAGATATGATGTCTCACGTTCTTGAAACTTATTTCCATCAAGGAACTAATACAGTCCTGCAGGATAGAATGTGTGAATCTGTTCTGAAAACAGTTATGGAAACCGCTCCAAAACTGCTTGATAACTTAGAAAGCTATGAGCATAGGGAAACCATTTTATATTCAGGAACTATAGCGCTGAACGGAATGCTTTCTATGGGTATTCGCGGCGACTGGGCAACACATAATCTTGAACATGCTGTTTCGGCCGTATATGATATTCCACATGCAGGCGGTCTGGCAATTCTATTCCCTAACTGGATGAGACATGTACTTAACGAGAACCCGGGAAGAGTAAAACAATTGGCTGTCAGAGTTTTAGGCGTAGATCCTGAAGGAAAAACAGAAGAGGAAACAGGCCTCGAAGGAATCAACAAGCTCAGCGATTTCTGGAGCAGCCTTGGAGCACCTTCACGATTGGCAGATTATGATATCGATGACACCAAAATCGAGGTTATGGCTGATAAGGCTATGATTAACGGCGAATTTGGCAATTTTAAAAAATTAAATCGTGAAGATGTTTTAGCTATTTATAGAGCTTCATTATAATTTGGCAGCGGCACACATCGAATAGATGTGTGTTTTTTGATTGCTTTAATCCTTTTAATAGCTGCTTGTTATGTGTCCCATTTTAAGTTATTAAGGAGAGGATATAAGATAAATGGTGTATTTGTTTATTACTGAAAGGGCTTCTTGATCTTCTTCTATAGCCTGGTAACGAAGATTCATTCTAAACCGCTATTAACCCAATCCTTCCAAGTCCCTATGAAATTTTCGCTTCCTGATTCTTAACCATTGTTATTAGTAAGAAGCTGCTCAAAAAATACCGAAATATATAACACTTACATTGTTTGACTCGACCTCCAGTAGGAGTCGTGAAGAAGGGTTCCAAGCAGAATTTCACTGACTGAAATAGAGTTTTAAAAATACCTAAAAATGGGTACGCTTACATAATGGGGTATGCTTGAAAAGAGCGGCGGCTTTCGATAAAGTGGAATGGTAATCTAAAATATGGAGGAACAAACATGACACATGTACGTTTCGATTATTCCAAAGCACTTTCATTCTTTGGAGAACACGAATTAACATACTTAAGTAATGCTGTAAAAGCTGCACATCAAGCTCTTCATGAAGGTACTGGAGCAGGCAATGAATATCTTGGATGGGTTGAACTGCCTGATCAATATGACAAAGAAGAATTTTCGCGCATTCAAAAAGCGTCTGAAAAAATTAAATCTGATTCAGATGTTTTGTTAGTGATTGGAATCGGGGGTTCTTACCTAGGTGCCCGTGCAGCGATAGAAATGCTGCAGCACAGCTTTTATAACGCTCTCCCAAAAGAAAAACGAGGTACTCCTCAAGTCTTGTTTGTAGGTAACAACATTAGCTCTACATATATGAGAGATCTTATGGATCTTCTTGACGGCAAGGATTTCTCAATTAATGTCATTTCTAAATCGGGAACAACAACTGAACCGGCACTTGCTTTCCGTATCTTCCGCAAAATTTTGGAAGAAAAATATGGAGTGGAAGAAGCAAGAAAGCGTATCTATGCAACAACAGATAAAGAGCGAGGGGCACTTAAAACGCTTGCTAATGAAGAAGGCTATGAATCCTTTGTAATTCCTGATGATGTCGGCGGCAGATACTCTGTTCTTACAGCGGTTGGCTTACTGCCCATTGCAGTGAGCGGAGCTAATATTGAGGATATGATGAATGGGGCAGCACAGGCCCGAGCCGATTTCAGCAGTTCTGAGCTTGCGGAAAATGCCAGCTATCAATATGCTGCAGTCCGCAATGTTCTTTATAATAAAGGAAAAACAATCGAAATGCTGATTAATTATGAACCAGGATTACAGTACTTCTCAGAGTGGTGGAAACAGCTGATGGGCGAGAGTGAAGGGAAAGACCAAAAGGGGATTTATCCTTCATCCGCAAACTTCTCAACCGATCTTCACTCGCTCGGCCAATATGTTCAAGAAGGACGCAGAGACCTGTTTGAAACGGTTATTAAGGTCGAAACACCTAGGCATGAACTTACCATTGAAAGCGAAGAAAATGATCTTGATGGGTTAAATTACTTAGCTGGACAAACCGTTGATTTCGTTAATAATAAGGCTTTTCAAGGAACGCTTCTCGCGCATACAGATGGAGGGGTCCCTAACCTTATTGTAACGATTCCTGCGATGGACGCTTACACATTTGGATACCTTGTGTATTTCTTTGAAAAAGCATGTGCAATCAGCGGATACCTGCTGGGTGTAAATCCGTTTGACCAACCAGGCGTTGAAGCCTATAAAGTTAACATGTTCGCCCTGTTAGGCAAACCTGGCTTCGAAGAGAAAAAAGCAGAACTTGAAAAAAGATTATAATTAATAAAAGGGTGGCCAAGGGCCATCCTTTTTCTATTTCCCATTTTATTTCCCTGGTTTTGGGGTTAAGCTAAAGTAAACGAAACTAGGAGGTCTATAAATGATTGAAATACCTTCCCGGATTGAGGGACACACTTTTTCGCTATATGATCTGGAAAGTACGCTTGAACCTAAGGGGTATATCATCAGTGGAAATTGGGATTATGATCATGGATATTTTGATTATAAAATTGACGACCATAAAGGGTACCAATTTCTAAGAGTACCTTTTCGTGCTGCTGAGGGGCAGCTCGATACCCGCGGGGCGGCAGTCCAAATGGAGAGACCCTTTTTATTGTCGCATAAGTATCAAAAAGATCTGGATGATGCCTTTATAGGTAATATCTCTGCTTCATTTAATCAATTTCAGGAGCCTGTTAAAGCGGACGCAGAATTCCCTGAAAAATATGTCGACCTTGGGAAATCCCTTGTTCATGAGCTAGAGTCGATTCTTTTGGATTAAAACCTTCCGGCGATAATCTGATCTTCCTGCTCGACGATGTAATTAGGGAGCGGTGTGAATTCAACCTCAGCTCCCTTTTTTATGCCAATCAGGATGTATTGCTTTTTTAGTAAAAGCTCCTTTACTTCATCTATTCTTTTTTGTTCAAATTCAGGCGGTGCTGATAAACATTCAACTTGTAATTGAGGAATTAGACGGTCTACAACAACAGAACTATTTTCTGAATTAATTAAGCTGCGCTCCATTACAGAGCTTAGAACGGAATTTGTTTTTAAAATGATATCTGCACCGGCACGCTTCGCATTTTCTGTTTGTTCCTCTGTTAATATTTCTGCTATACAGCGCACTCCTGGATTCAATCCATTAATCGCCAGCAGGCACATGACTGTGAAAGTGTCGCTCTGGTACTCATCTTTAGATTGCCCTGAAGTAATCAATACCGTAGAGGCTTCCGAAATGTTTGCCCTTTTGAGAACATCGTCATGGCTTCCATTTCCACGGATAAAATGAAAAACATGATCCTTGAATGGATTAATCTCCAGGGTGTTGTCGATGAGCACAATCCGGTTGTTAAATTCAGCATCTCTTAGTTTAATAATGGTCTGCCTTGAGCGTTCATTCCAGCCAATAATGATATAATGGCCATTTTTAGTGAACGCTTTTTTGCCGGTAAGATAATTGGCCTGTGAAGTGACAGCAGCGGATGCAAGGGTCGTAATATAGGTTGTAAAAAGCCCGATTCCCGTAATGATTAAGATCATTCCAAGTACCCTTCCAACAGGAGTCACGGGTGCGAAATCACCATATCCGACAGTAGATGCTGTAACAAGCGCCCACCAGATACCTTCAAAAACACTGGGAAAGGTATAGGGTTCTATAAAGTGTATGGCTGTTCCAAATACAGCCGCAATTAAAACGGCCGCCGCCGCAAGCGTAACAATTCTAATCGGCCTAACATAGCCCTCGTTCAAATTAGGTCTGATCATGCACAGCCCTCCTAATAAATAGTATCCTCAGTACAGTATGGACAAAGTGAACGCTTTACATAATCCAGGTGTCATTCTGCCGTATTAAGTTTTCATTCTTTCCAAATTTCAACTTTTCTATTAGAATGGTAAAGAACTGAATAATCTTTTAAAAGTGCCCTTATTGAAAGGGATAATAGGGAAACCGGTGAAAATCCGGTGCAGCCCCCGCTACTGTAAGCGTTGAAAGAACACTGCAATCAAGCCACTGGCATTCATGCCGGGAAGGCCGCAGCCATATAAAACGCTAGCCAGGAGACCTGCTTTTAAAGAATCCAGTACTTATGCTTCGGTGGGAAGAATAAGCCAAGACGAGCGATGCTTTTATCATGCATGCCTACCCTTGACTTATTATGTCAGGGGTTTTTGTGTTCAGAAATAAGAATGCTTTTAGGTCCGGTATCCTTTAATGCGCAGCGGATCATAGTGGATGGTTCTTGAAATGAGGTGGCAGCGTGCCAAGGGACAGGCTGTTTGGAATAAATCGAAGGAGTCTACACGCGATTCTGGACACGCAACGTGCGATTTCTAAATACACGCGAGATTCCGATTTTACAAATGATTCAGCATTCTTAATTCCACCGGACAATCAAGGAGAGGAGGAAAACAACCTGCCGCTAAACGAGATAAAGTAAATGCTTCAAAAAAGCCTGTTAACCTGCATGTCATAATTACCGGCCGAGTTGCCAAAGACGAGCTGAGAGCAATCTGACTTAGTTTCTGATGACAGGGATCAGGTTATGGAGTCCACTTCGATAGGCATGGAGCGGGCAAAACAAATGATCGATAACGGGGCAAGACTCTTGATTTTAGTTGAGATGGGAATCGGGAATACATCAGCCAGCTCTGCTCCAATCCTGTGCTGACTGGCTGTGAAATAGAAACAGTCGTTAGTACGGGAACTGGGATTCAGGAAACTCAGCATTTACATAAAACACGGATTATAAAACAAGCTATCAAGAACAGACAGCCAGTAAAGGGCTGGAAGCATGCTATATGCAGCATCTAGAATATAATCTTGTTTCTGGAAGAAGTTAAACTACAATGATCTTATTTGGAGGATAATAATGAAAACTAATTTTACTAAAGGTATAGGCTTGCTTTCTATTCTGCTCATTCTGACTCTGGTTGTATTAACAGGCTGCAATAATTCTAATACAGAACCGAAAAAGGAAAAGACATCTGAACAAACTGCGAAAAAAGAAGCATTTCCAATCACCATTACAGATGATGAAGGCAAAAAGGTAAAGATCGAAAAAAAACCTGAAAAAATTGTATCCGTTACACCCAGCAACACGGAGATTGCCTTTGCACTTGGCCTGGAAGATCAAATCGTTGGAGTTTCAGATTTTGATAATTATCCGCAAGAAGCATTAAAAAAAGAGAAGGTTGGAGCACAGGAGCTTAACATTGAGAAGATGCTATCTCTTCAGCCAGATTTAGCACTTTTAGATACTTATCATTATAAAAACCATGCAGAGGTTATCAAACAGTTAAAAGAAGCAGGGACTGCTGTTGTAATTGTAAATAGCACAAAAAATACCTTTGATCAGGTGTATGATTCTATCGAACTATTAGGCAGAGCGACAGGTACTTCTAAGAAAGCTGAAACCATCGTTAAAGATATGAAGGACAAATTGGCAGAGGTGAAAGAAAAAGCGGCGAAAGTTAAAGAGAAAAAACGCGTCTGGGTAGAGGTTGCGCCACAGCCAGATATTTATACAACAGGAAAAGGGACTTTTATGCAGGAAATGCTTGATACAATCGGCGCGGTTAATGTCGCTGAAGGACAGCAGGGCTGGGTAAAAGTAAATGAAGAAGAAGCAGTTAAATATAATCCGGATGTGGTTATTACAACTTATGGATACTATGTGAAAAATTCAGCTCAACAGGTGTTAAGCCGAAAAGGCTGGTCAGCTGTACCGGCAGTTAAGAACAAGCAGGTATTCGATGTTAACAGTGATACTGTAACTCGCCCCGGTCCTCGTCTTGTAGAGGGAGTGGAAGCTCTTGGGAAGTCTATTTACCCGGATATATATAAATAATCGAAATAAGTTTTTTTATTTTTTTGGCATTCTATTTGTCATTTTTTCAATAATTATAGCTTTATTTTTAGGAACGGTTGCAATTACCGTTCCTGATATTTTAAGGATTGTCACTGAGCATTTAACCGGAATACCGCTTTATAAAGGACCGAAGAGCACAGAGATGATTATCTGGGAAATTCGATTTTCAAGGGTGGTGCTGGCCTTTTTTGTGGGGGCCGCTCTATCTCTTGCCGGCGCGGCTTTTCAAGGTTTACTTAGAAACCCGCTGGCTGATCCTTATACAATCGGAGTCTCATCAGGTGCTTCCCTTGGTGCAGTACTGGTTATCTTTTTTCAGCTTAATATTATTTGGCTTAACGGCTTTACTCTTCCCGTTTTTGCTATTGCCGGTGGAGGTCTGACGCTGCTCCTGGTTTTTGGAATCACCAGGCTGGCCAGCAGTACGCTTGCTAATGAAACCATCATCTTAGCGGGGGTTATTTTGTCCTCTTTTACCGGAGCACTGGTATCTTTGCTCATGGCACTCACTCCAAGAGAAGATGTCAGACAGATCCTTTACTGGCTTATGGGAAGTGTGTCTATGAGAGGCTGGGAACATGTAAAGCTGATTATTCCGTTTTTTGTCATTGGTGCTGTTATCCTTTTGCTTCATGCCAAAGAGTTAAATGGACTAGCTCTGGGAGACCAATCAGCACAATTTACGGGAATTAACGTAAAAAAGAAGAAAAGGCTGATTTTGATCGCTGCTTCTATATTAACAGGGGGAGCAGTGGCTGTTTCTGGTGCAGTTGGATTTGTAGGGCTTGTAATTCCCCATCTGGTCAGACTGATTTCAGGGGCGAATCATAAGCATGTTTTGCCGCTGACCCTGTTTATTGGCGGAGGATATTTAGTGCTGGCCGATTTAGCCGCTAGGACCATTATCTCGCCAAGGGAACTCCCAATAGGTGTTGTTACGGCACTGATTGGTGCGCCAATTTTCACCATGCTGCTTATAAAAGAAAGAATGAGGAGGGGGGGAATATAACATGCTGCACGTTCAGAACCTTTCAGGTGGATATGATAAGAAACACCCTGCTGTTCATGATGTGAGTTTCCAAGTGGAAAAAGGCAGTTTTTTTGCCCTTCTCGGTCCTAATGGCAGCGGTAAAACTACCATTATCAGACTCTTAATGGGTGTCATTCCCATCTCAAGCGGCGGAGCCTTGCTCGATGGAAAGCCTATTGACCGCTATTCCTCTGTAGAGCTGGCACAAAAGGTAAGCGTCTTAAGCCAGGAAAACCAAATGGGGCTGGATTTCACTGTGGAAGAAATTGTGGCCCTTGGGCGTTATCCCTATCAGGCGAAACGATTATTCCATGAAGAATCTGAAACAGACAGAGAGGCCGTTAAAGAGGCAATGAAGCTGACACATTTAGATTCCTATAAATCAAAGCCGTTTATTTCCTTAAGCGGAGGAGAAAAACAAAGAGTTCTCCTTGCCAAAGCACTGGCGCAGGAACCCGAACTAATCATACTGGATGAACCAACTAATCATTTGGATATAAAGCATACTCTTGAAATATTGGATCTGCTGAAAAAACTGCAAAAAGAGAAGAATTTAACTGTACTTGCAATTCTTCACGACCTTAATATTGCCTCGATTTATGCGGATGCTCTTGGAATGCTGAAACAAGGAAAACTGATTCAGATATCCGAAGGCTTTTTAAAGAATGATGAAGAATTATTACGGAAGGTCTATGAGACAGATTTACATATTGCCGCTCACCCTGAAATGGCTAAGATGCAAGTTTCCTTTATGCCCCGGCAGCAGATAACCTCAAAAAGGGTATCAACTTCCCCCTTTTCTGTTAATGAAGAGAAAGATCGTTTAATCCTTCAATTTGACTCTCAGCTTAGAACTCTCGCTCTTGGTAAGGATGGAGACGGTCTGGCCTGGAGCGCAGGTATGATGTGTACAAATATAATATCTAACGCGGAAGTCCCCGAGCATTACATAAGATGGGAATATCCTGAAAGCAGCATAGAATGTATACAGGAAGACTTGCTTGGAAGTAGTTGTATTCTTATGAAACATTGGGATGGAGCAGAGGTTCATTTGGCTCTATTTACAGAATTCCCTCTAAGTGATATCGACTTAATGAATCTATCAATAAGCATTACAGAATCCCGGATGAAGTTATATCCTGTATCAATGACTGGCCGTATAGTGGTAGGAACAGATAGAAGCAAAAGAAAAAACAAGACAGACGAAATGAAAAAGGTCTTCTTGGAAGAATTAAAAATTTGGGTATTGGCTAAAGTTCAGAACCTCAGGTAAAGGTGACTAACCCCTGGGTTCAGCAGGGTGTACAAGGAATAAATCGGTTTATTATAGCTGGCATGATTTCACGAAAAAAATAAAATAGCTGATTACTTAATTACCATGAAAAATATCATTTATATGAAGCGGGTATCACAGTTCCAAAGCAGTAGAAGATCATCTTCGCTTTTAATATAAATTAGTTGAAATAATTAGAATTTTATACCATTTTCTTTTTTGCAGTGATAAACTATTATTACATTGTTTAAGGATATATAGGTATTAATAAATGCAGAGGCGGTTCATATCTAGCCAAATTAGGGCTTTAGCCTATTTTTTTGATATCAAACAATGGCTGATGTGTTTCCTGGATTCGAAACTAATATTCAATAGATTAACATAAAAAAGAGTGAAGATATGGATGATGTTAAAATGAGAAATATTGATGAGGCAAATCAGCTGGCCAGCATTCTTTCGGCACTTAAAACCATTGGCTCTACTTCTTTCTGCAATCTGGAAGTATCAGAGAATAGTGTGATAGAGACAGAACATACCAAGCTTCTCTCATCAATTAAGGAAGAACTAAATAAGCTCGATGAAAAATTAAAGGATATGACATGGCTGAATAGTCATTTGCGAATTTTACAGGATTTCGGGCAAACGTGTACACAGACCTTGAATGAGCAGGTCTTGATGGAAAAGGCCTATGAACTTGTGTCTAGAGTTATGCCAACAGACGCCTTCTTTATAGCACTGCATACAGAAGAAAGTCCAGAAATTCATTTTCCTTTCATGGCTGATGAAGGAGAAATCCTTATGCCTGATATTATTCCATTAGACAGCAACAGCTTTACAGCTAAGGTTATTAAATCTAAAGAAACAATTCATGCTAAAACGGCGGAAGAGCTGGATGAATTCGATGAAACGTTTGGGACTGGAAATCAAGGGAAAACCTGCATCTTTGTTCCAATCATTATTGATGACAAAGTAAAAGGGGTTATTTCAGCCCAAAGCAACCAAGAATTTGCTTATCGGAAAGAGCATGAAGAATTGCTTCAAATGATAGGAAACCAGGTGATGAGCTCGATCATTACTGCACAGCTCTATTCAAAGAATTACAAGATGTCACTTACAGATGAGATGACTGGCCTCGGGAATTATCGAGCTTTTCATTCTGACTTGGAGAGATTAATTCAGGATCGTAATCCTCTTGCTTTAGTGATGATAGATTCAGATGGTTTAAAAGGCATTAACGACACATATGGTCATCATGCCGGTGATTTATACTTAAAAACGTTGTCCGCTGCATTAAAAAACATCAAACTTCCTGATGCGAGTGTATACCGTTATTCTGGCGATGAATTTATGATAATTCTAAAAAACCCTACCATGGACAATCTAAGCAGTATTTTTACTGAATTAAGAGCTTATTTAATAAATAAGCCTATCAGCATAAATGAAGCGGACATATTTGTGAGTTTTAGCGGAGGAGCGGCTATTTATCCAGACCACGCTCAATCCGCAGAAGAATTAAAGAAAACAGCAGATCACGTTCTTTATATGTCTAAAAGAATGGGGAAAAACCAAGACATGATATATTCAGGTACAGGATTCTAGAGTTCTTTCCGAATGAATCGAAGCGGGATTAAATAAGGCCAGGCTCTTCTTCTTATATGATGAGAAGAGCCTGGCCATTTTAATAGTGTTAAATAATACTGTTCATCATCCTGAATGTCACGAGAACTTTTTGAAAAGCACCGTTCTCCGCTTTTCCTGTTGTCCAGCTGCAAGCTGAGACCCTCGAGTCATAAGCCAATCAGTCCATGAGAAGAAAAAGCGCTTCTCACGGCCTGCTCGTCTTATGCTTGGCTAACGCATAAGTGCGACTAAGCTTCTGTCTTCACTCTCGCTCGCCAATCAGCAAGTCTTCTTTATCGGGTCTCTGCCTTCCATTTTTAAAAGTTATGAAAATTATTAGCAGATCATTCATCTCATAATTAAGTGATGTATTGGAAGGCACCGCTTTCCGCTTTTCCTGTTGTCCAGCTGCGAACTGACACCTTCGGTCATAAGCCAATCGCCATCAAAAGGCAAGAACGACCTTTCGCTGCCGCTTTTTCTGTGAAAATAAAAAAAGAACTAGGGATCAATCCTCTCCAAAGTAATCTAGAAGGGTAAAAAAGGCAACACGAAAA
>NZ_JAFBFI010000022.1 GCF_016909175.1 Peribacillus deserti | reverse complement strand
CAACCGTTTCGATTTTTGGTTTTTCTATTTCGATCATTTAAATAAACCCTCCTTCAAAACGTCGAAACCCCGGCTAGTTATAACGGCTAACCGAAATTCCCCATGTTAACATTCCCGATTGTGCGCAACAACTGAATTAATCTTCTGTATTAACGCAATGTTCCTATCATATCCCAGTATAGACAGGGATACAATTTCTATACAGAAAAATTAAACACGGCGACGTTTTGGTGGACGACATCCGTTATGAGGAACTGGAGTTACATCTTTAATTGCAGTAACTTCTAGACCAGCAGCTTGAAGTGCACGAATTGCAGCTTCACGACCTGCTCCAGGGCCTTTAACAGTTACTTCAAGAGTTTTCAAACCGTGTTCCATAGAAGTCTTAGCTGCAGTTTCAGCTGCCATTTGAGCCGCGAACGGAGTGGATTTACGGGATCCTTTGAACCCTAATGCACCCGCACTTGACCAAGAAATAGCGTTACCTTGGCTGTCAGTGATAGTTACGATTGTATTGTTAAAAGTTGAACGAATATGAGCAATACCAGTTTCAATATTCTTTTTTACACGACGTTTACGCGTATTCGTTTTACGTGCCATGAAATGTACCCTCCTTTACAGATTATTTTTTCTTGTTAGCTACAGTACGTTTAGGACCTTTACGTGTACGAGCATTATTTTTAGTGTTTTGTCCGCGAACAGGTAAGCCGCGACGGTGACGAAGACCACGGTAGCTGCCGATTTCCATTAAACGTTTAATGTTTAATGAGATTTCACGACGAAGATCTCCTTCTACTTTTAATCTGTCGATGATATCACGAATCTTGTTCAACTCATCTTCAGTTAAATCGCGTACACGAGTATCTTCAGAAACACCAGCTTCTGCAAGAATTTGTTGTGCTGTTGGTTTACCAATACCAAAAATATATGTTAATGAAATGACAATACGTTTGTCACGTGGAACATCTACTCCAGCAATACGTGCCATTGTATATGTGCACCTCCTTCAAATTAGCCTTGTTTTTGTTTATGCTTAGGGTTTTCGCAAATAACCATAACTTTACCTTTTCTGCGGATAACTTTACACTTTTCGCAGATCGGCTTTACAGATGGTCTGACTTTCATTGATTTAACCTCCTTATATAGATCGGAGAGAACCAGATTATTTGAATCGGTAAGTGATTCTGCCGCGAGTTAAATCATACGGTGAAAGCTCAACTGTTACTTTATCGCCTGGTAAAATGCGAATAAAGTGCATACGAATTTTACCGGAAACGTGAGCTAAAACAGTATGACCATTTTCTAATTCTACCTTAAACATAGCATTTGGCAAAGTTTCAGTTACTTTGCCCTCAATTTCAATTACATCATCTTTCGCCATTATAAATCTTCTCCCTTCATTTCAGCTATAGCCCGAATTTATGTGAACATTTATGCTTTGATTGGATCAGTCTGTCGTACCACCTGAGGGACCACGGACATTAAAGCTTGGTTAATACATCAAATCCTGTTTCTGTAATTGCGATCGTATGTTCAAAGTGAGCACACATCTTTTTATCCACCGTTACAACTGTCCAATCATCCGATTGGGTTTGAACATAACGGCTTCCTGCATTCACCATAGGTTCGATACATATAACCATACCAGGCTTTAAGCGAGGACCTTTATTTGGCGGACCATAATGGGGAATTTGCGGGTCCTCATGTAAGTCTTGACCGATTCCATGTCCAACATACTCTCGAACAATTGAGAATTTGTTTTCTTCAACATAGGTCTGAATAGCATGGGAGATGTTTGAAAGTCGCACGCCTGGCATTGCTTCTTTCAATCCTCTATATAATGACTCTTCGGTAACATCCAAGAGCCGCTGCGTTTCATCATCAATATTGCCTACTGGATAAGTCCAAGCTGAGTCGCCGTGATAGCCATTATATTTAGCACCAATATCAATGCTGATAATGTCGCCATCTTTAAGGACTCTATTTCCTGGTATACCATGAACCAGTTCTTCATTCACAGAAGCACATATACTTCCGCGAAAACCATTATAACCTTTAAATGAAGGAATTGCATCATGTTTGCGTATGAAATTTTCAGCTAGTTGATCCAATTCTTTCGTGGTGATACCTGGCTGAATGTGCGGTTTTAATTCTTGATGAGTTAAGGCAACGATCCTGCCAGCTTCGCGCATGATTTCCAGCTCGCGAGGGGTTTTACATATGATCATTATTGCAAACTCCCAAGCAGTACTTGGATATCTGCAAATACTTTGTCAATATCCTGCTGCCCGTTTATATTTCGAAGGTAGCCTTTGTCTTCATAGAAATTAAGAAGAGGCTCTGTCTGCTTCAAGTTAACTTCTAATCTAGTCTGAACAGTTTCTTGATTATCGTCAGCACGTTGGTAAAGCTCTCCGCCGCAGCGGTCGCATAAACCCTCTTTTGCAGGAGGATTAAATATTAAATGATACGTGGCTCCACAATCTTTACAGATCCGGCGGCCTGTTAAACGTTCCATTAATATATCTTTATCAACGTCAATATTGATAACAAAGTTGATTTGGCGGTCAAGCTCAGCAAGAATGTTTTCTAAAGCACTGGCCTGAGCAACAGTACGCGGAAAACCATCTAGTAGGAAACCTTTTGTGCAGTCATCTTTACTTAATCTTTCACGGACAATCCCGATGGTCACTTCATCTGGAACTAGTTCTCCTTTGTCCATGTACGATTTTGCTTGTAAACCAAGTTCCGTCTGGCCTTTAATAGCCGCGCGAAACATATCTCCTGTAGAAATATGAGGGATATCGTATTGTTCTACGATTCTTTCGGCTTGAGTACCTTTACCGGCGCCCGGAAGCCCCATTAATACTAGGTTCAACTTAGGTTCCCCCCTCAAAATCTATAATAGGTTTGGGGAACAGAGTTCCCAAAACCCTTTATTTAATAAAGCCTTTGTAATGACGTTTCACTAATTGGGCTTCCAGCTGTTTCATCGTTTCAAGGGCAACCCCGATCACGATTAGAAGACTGGTACCACCAATTTGTGCAGATTGCGGAAGATTGCCAATTGAGATAAAGATAACTGGCAAAATAGCAATTAAAGCTAAGAATATAGCACCAACGAAAGTTAGCCGGCCTAATACTCTTGATAGGTAGTCTTGAGTGTTCTGCCCTGGACGAATGCCAGGAACATATCCGCCTTGCTTTTTCAGATTATCTGCAACTTGTTCAGGGTTTACCTGAATAAACGCATAGAAATAAGCAAAAGCAACAATTAACCCCACATATACAGCTGCTCCGATAGGATGTGTATAAGTGAACGTCTTTTGGATCCAAAGAGTTGTATCATTTGTACCAAAAAACGATGCAATAGTAGGCGGTGTAATCAAAAATGATACGGCAAAGATTACAGGGATAACTCCCGCAGAATTCACCTTTAATGGTAAATGTGTTGATTGGCCGCCGATTGGGTTGCGTCCAGCCACACGTTTAGCATACTGAATTGGTATTTTACGCAATGCCTGCTGAATAAAAATAACTCCAACAATAATCGCGATCACAGCAAGCAGAATCAGAAGCACCGTAACAATTCGTAAGAACAGCTGGTCTCCCGCATTTTCTAGCTGCTGAGCATATATTTGGTTGACAGTTCCAGGAATTCCTGCAGCAATACCAGCAAAGATGATAATGGATATACCATTACCTACTCCTTTGGAAGTAATCAACTCTCCTAACCACAAAAGGAAAGCTGTACCTGCTGTTAAAACTGTGGCAATCAAAAGATATGTTCCAATGCCAGGATTTTGTATTAATAACCCGTTTGACATGTTGTTGAATCCGTATGACATTCCAATTGCCTGTATAAAACCCAGCACAATTGTTCCATAGCGGGTAAACTGAGCTAATTTACGTCTTCCAACTTCTCCTTGTTTAGACCATTCGGTAAACTTCGGAATAACATCCATCTGCAGCAGCTGAATGATGATGGAAGCCGTAATATAAGGCATAATCCCCATAGCAAAGATGGAAAATTGCTGCAGCGCACCACCGCCGAATGTGTTTAGAATTCCAAAAACATTCATTTGGTCCTGTGCTTTCAGAACATCTGCATTAACATTTGGAACTGGAATGAATGCCCCAATTCTAAAAACAATCAACATTAAAAGGGTGAAAAGGATTTTATTTCTTATGTCACCCACGCGCATAAAATTGGAGAATGTGCGGAACATTAAATCACCTCAGTTTTACCGCCAGCAGCTTCGATCGCTTCTTTAGCAGCAGAGGAGAATTTATGAGCTTTAACAGTAAGCTTTTTCTCAACGTTACCTTTTGCAAGAATTTTAATTCCTGCTTTTTCATTACTTACAACTCCTGTTTCGATAAGAAGTTCTGGAGTAACTTCAGTACCGTCTTCAAAGCGGTTTAATGTTTCAAGGTTTACTACTGCATAATCTTTTCGGTTAACGTTAGTGAATCCGCGTTTAGGCAGACGTCTGAAAAGTGGAGTTTGACCACCTTCAAAGCCTAGGCGAACACCACCACCTGAACGAGCGTTTTGACCTTTATGTCCTTTACCGGCTGTTTTACCGTTTCCAGAACCGATCCCGCGTCCTACGCGGTTGCGTTCTTTACGAGAACCTTCTGCAGGTTTTAACTCATGAAGTTTCATGTTGGCACCTCCTTGTTAAATGAGAAATATATTTTATTGTTCTTTTACAGTAACAAGATGAGCAACTTTGTTAATCATACCGCGAATCGCAGGGTTATCATCATGAACAACTGTTTGATGCATTTTGCGTAAGCCAAGCGTATTAACTGTTACGCGTTGATCTTCAGGGCGACCAATTAAGCTGCGAGTGAGGGTAATTGCTAATTTATTTGCCATTTGAATTCCCTCCTTATCCTAACAGTTCTTCTACTGATTTACCACGTAATTTAGCTACGTCTTCAGCACGTTTTAATTGCTTTAAGCCTTCCATAGTTGCACGCACCATGTTAATTGGTGTGTTAGATCCTAGGGATTTAGATAGAATATCACTGACACCAGCAAGTTCAAGTACAGCACGAACTGGTCCACCAGCGATAACACCAGTACCAGCAGAAGCTGGTTTTAAAAGAATATGGCCAGCACCGAAATGACCGTTAACTTGGTGTGGTACAGTAGTACCAACCATAGGTACAGTAATTAGGTTTTTCTTAGCATCTTCGATTGCTTTACGGATAGCATCTGGTACTTCTTGAGCTTTACCAGTTCCAAATCCAACATGTCCGTTTTTGTCACCAACCACTACTAAAGCAGTGAAGCGGAAACGACGACCACCTTTTACAACCTTCGCTACGCGGTTAACCGTAACAACGCGTTCTTCAAGTTCAAGTTTATTTGGATCAATGCGACGCATCTGATATGTCCCTCCTTTTTTGATTAAAATTCTAAGCCATTTTCACGAGCAGCATCAGCTAATGCTTTTACACGACCATGGAAAAGGTAACCCCCGCGGTCAAATACCACAGATTTAAAACCTTTTTCTACAGCACGTTTAGCAACTAATTCGCCAACTTTTTGAGCTGCTTCAAGGTTGCTTGTAGACTCTAGGCCTAAGTCTTTATCTAAAGTAGAAGCACTTGCAAGAGTTACGCCTGTTAGATCGTCAACTAATTGTGCATAAATATGTTTGTTTGAACGAAACACATTTAAACGAGGACGAGCTTCAGTACCAGAAAGCTTAGCACGTACACGTGCATGTCTTTTTCTGCGAGTTGCGTTTTTATCAAGCTTCGTAATCATTTAGGTCACTCCTTTCGTTTACCTATGCGGCATTACTTACCAGTTTTACCTTCTTTGCGGCGAACAAATTCACCTTCATAACGGATACCTTTACCTTTATAAGGCTCTGGTGGGCGTACATCACGGATGTTAGCTGCCAAAGCACCTACACGTTCTTTGCTAATACCTTTAACAGAAATCCTTGTATTAGCAGGAACTTCGATTTCGATTCCTTGTTCAGGTTCGAATTCAACTGGGTGAGAGTAACCAACGTTCAGCACAAGCTTATTGCCTTGTTTCTGAGCACGGTAACCTACCCCAATAAGTTCAAGGTTTTTTTCAAACCCTTTAGACACACCCTCAACCATGTTAGAGATAAGAGCTCGAGTTGTTCCGTGCAAAGCGCGGATCGTCTTTTCCTCTGAAGGTCGGGATACAGTTAGAACATTATCTTCTATATTAATTGTTAACTCTGGATTAAAAGCACGAGTTAATTCACCTTTTGGGCCTTTAACAGTTACATTGTTGCCTTCAGCAACTGTAATCGTTACGCCAGCAGGGATTTCAATTATTTTTTTACCTATGCGGGACATTTAGTGCACCTCCATTCGTGTAAAGATTTATTACCAAACGTATGCTAGAACTTCTCCGCCAATTTGCTTAGCGCGAGCATCTTTGTCAGTTATAACGCCTTGAGATGTAGAAACTAGAGCAATACCTAAACCATTAAGTACGCGTGGTACATCAGTTGATTTAGCATATACACGTAGACCAGGCTTGCTGATACGTTTTAATCCAGTGATTACACGCTCGTTGTTAGCACCGTATTTCAAGAAGATACGGATGATACCTTGTTTGTTGTCTTCAATAAATTCAACGTCACGTACGAAGCCTTCACGCTTTAAGATTTCAGCGATTTCTCTTTTAATCTTAGAAGCTGGAACTTCTAATTTCTCGTGACGAACCATATTCGCATTACGGATGCGAGTAAGCAAATCTGCAATTGGATCTGTCATGACCATTGTTTATTTACCTCCTTCCCAATATCAGGTATTACCAGCTAGCTTTTTTAACGCCAGGAATTTGTCCTTTATAAGCAAGTTCACGGAAACAAATACGGCATAGCTTAAATTTACGGTATACAGAGTGTGGACGCCCGCAGCGTTCGCAGCGAGTGTACTCTTGAACCTTGAATTTAGCGCCTGCTTTTTGCTTCAAGATCATTGATTTTTTAGCCACGTTTTCGCCTCCCTTATTTAGCGATTATCTTACTTTTGGAATGGCATTCCGAATTGAGTAAGTAGTTCACGAGCTTCTTCGTCCGTTTTGGCAGTCGTTACGATAACGATGTCCATTCCACGAACCTTGCTCACTTTATCATAGTCAATTTCAGGGAAGATTAATTGTTCTTTAACACCTAGAGTGTAGTTACCGCGGCCGTCGAATGCTTTCTTAGATACACCACGGAAGTCACGTACACGAGGTAAAGAAACAGAAATTAATTTGTCTAGGAATTCATACATACGCTCACCGCGAAGAGTTACTTTCGCACCGATCGGCATACCTTCACGAAGACGGAAGCCTGCGATGGATTTCTTAGCTTTAGTAACCAGTGGCTTTTGACCAGTGATTATTGCAAGCTCTTCTACAGCAGTGTCTAAAGATTTAGCGTTTGATACTGCATCACCAACACCCATGTTAATTACGATTTTGTCAATTTTTGGAGTTTCCATAACAGATTTATAGTTAAACTTGCTCACTAGAGCAGGAGTAATTTCTTGTTGGAATTTTTCCTTTAGGCGGTTCATTGATTGTACCTCCCTTCTTCTTTAACTTATTTATCTAAAGTTTCGCCAGATTTTTTAGCAACACGTACTTTTTTACCGTCAACTTCTTTTGTACCTACGCGAGTAGGTGTCCCTGTTTTAGGGTCAAGAAGCATGACATTTGATACGTGAATGGCAGCCTCTTGGTTAAAAATGCCGCCCTGAGGATTGGCTTGAGAAGGTTTTGAATGTTTTTTAACAATGTTCACACCTTCAACAAGCACACGGTCTTTCTTAGGAAAAGCTTCAAGGATCACACCTTGTTTCCCTTTGTCCTTGCCAGAGATGACTACGACTTTATCACCTTTTTTTACATGCATGAGATTCGCACCTCCTTGAAAGGCATTTTACGATTTATCATTATAGAACTTCTGGAGCAAGTGAAACGATCTTCATGAAATTGTTGTCGCGCAATTCGCGTGCAACAGGTCCAAAGATACGAGTACCACGTGGGCCTTTATCGTCACGGATAATTACACATGCGTTTTCATCAAAACGAATGTAAGAACCATCAGGACGACGCATACCGCTCTTAGTACGTACAACAACAGCTTTAACAACGTCACCTTTTTTAACAACGCCGCCTGGTGTTGCTTGTTTTACTGTACAAACGATAACATCACCGATATTAGCAGTCTTACGGCCAGAACCACCGAGGACTTTAATTGTAAGCACTTCACGTGCACCGGAGTTATCAGCAACTTTTAAACGTGATTCTTGTTGAATCATGTACGAAACCTCCCTTCGGAATTAACGTCGATCCGAACACATATATTATATAACAACAGCTTTTTCTACAACTTCTACAAGACGGAAGCGTTTAGTAGCAGAAAGTGGACGAGTTTCCATGATTCTTACGATATCGCCAGCTTTTGCTTCGTTTTGCTCATCATGAGCTTTAAACTTTTTAGAGTATTTCACGC
The DNA here is from genome assembly GCF_016909175.1 of Peribacillus deserti. Classification (GTDB taxonomy): domain Bacteria; phylum Bacillota; class Bacilli; order Bacillales; family DSM-1321; genus Paraperibacillus; species Paraperibacillus deserti. Next base: position 39,882 of record NZ_JAFBFI010000022.1, on the reverse strand, counting down.
GCTTGCCGTATAGAGAATGTTTTTTATAGGTTTCTACAAGAACAGTGACTGTTTTGTCCATTTTATCTGATACTACACGACCAGTATAGACTTTACGCTGATTGCGTTCACTCATTCCATAAACCTCCTCTCATTATCAATTGTTAGCAGAGATCTCTCTTTGACGTACAACGGTCTTCATACGAGCGATCGATTTGCGCACTTCACGGATGCGTGCAGGGTTTTCTAATTGGCCAGTTGCTAACTGGAAACGAAGGTTAAATAACTCTTCTTTTAAAGACTTTACTTTTTGTTCTATTTCGGCAGTGGTTAGGTCACGAATTTCATTAGCTTTCATTTGATTCACCACCAATTTCTTCTCGTTTTACAAACTTACATTTTACAGGAAGTTTGTGGGCTGCTAGACGAAGAGCTTCGCGCGCTACTTCTTCAGATACACCGGCAATTTCAAACATAACTTTACCAGGTTTCACAACAGCTACCCATCCTTCAGGAGCACCTTTACCGGAACCCATTCGGACTTCAAGAGGTTTAGCAGTGTAAGGCTTGCTTGGGAAAATCTTAATCCAAACTTTACCTCCACGTTTCATGTAACGAGTCATCGCAATACGAGCAGCTTCAATCTGGCGGTTTGTAATCCAAGAAGCATCTTGAGCTTGAAGACCAAATTCACCAAAATGAACTTCAGTACCGCCTTTTGCACGGCCTCTCATTTTACCGCGGTGTTCACGACGATATTTAACGCGTTTAGGCAATAACATGATTATTTTCCTCCTTCCTCGGATTTCTTCTTAGTAGGAAGAACCTCTCCACGATAGATCCATACTTTCACACCAAGCTTACCGTAAGTAGTGTCAGCTTCAGCAGCAGCATAGTCAATATCAGCACGAAGCGTGTGAAGTGGAACGGTACCTTCGCTATAGTGTTCAGAACGAGCGATATCAGCGCCGCCAAGACGACCGGATACCATCGTTTTGATACCTTGAGCGCCAGAACGCATTGTGCGTTGGATCGCTTGTTTTTGTGCACGACGGAAAGATACACGGTTTTCTAATTGACGAGCGATATTTTCAGCAACAAGCTTAGCATCAAGATCAGCTCTCTTGATTTCAATGATGTTGATGTGTACGCGCTTGCCAGTTAATTGGTTTAATGCTTTACGCAACGCTTCAACTTCAGTACCACCTTTACCAATAACCATACCAGGTTTAGCAGTGTGGACAGAAATGTTGACGCGGTTTGCAGCACGTTCGATTTCTACTTTTGATACAGAAGCATCATTTAAGCGATTCATGATATATTCACGAACTTTAATGTCTTCATGTAAAAGTTCTGCGTAGTCTTTATCAGCGTACCATTTTGATTCCCAATCACGGATAATCCCAATACGCAAACCGACTGGATTTACTTTTTGACCCACAGTTTATCCCTCCTTCTTTTCTGATAGAACGATAGTTATATGACTAGTACGTTTGTTGATTGCACTCGCACGACCCATTGCGCGAGGACGGAAACGTTTCAATGTTGGTCCTTCATTTACATATGCTTGTGAAATAACCAGATTATTAATGTCCATTTCGTAGTTATGTTCTGCATTTGCTACAGCAGATTTTAGAACTTTTTCTACGACAGGAGAAGCGGATTTTGGAGTGTGGCGAAGAATCGCTACCGCTTCACCGATTTGCTTGCCTCGGATTAAGTCGATTACTAAACGAACTTTACGAGGTGCAATACGGACTGTATTAGCAACAGCTTTAGCTTGCATGAGATGCCCTCCTCTCATTAACGTCTTGTTTTCTTATCATCATTACCATGGCCTTTATAGCTACGAGTTGGTGCGAATTCACCAAGCTTGTGGCCAACCATGTCTTCAGTTACATAGACCGGTACGTGTTTACGACCATCGTAAACCGCGATTGTGTGTCCAATGAATTGCGGGAAGATTGTTGAACGGCGAGACCAAGTTTTGATTACTTGCTTTTTCTCAGCGTCATTCATTTTTTCAACCTTGTTAATTAAATGATCATCAACAAAAGGTCCTTTTTTCAAACTGCGACCCATGTGTGTGCCTCCCTTCGTGATTGCACTACGGTCCGCATGAACCGTAGATCAATCCCGTTATTTTTTACGACGACGTACGATGAATTTATCAGTCTTGTTCTTTTTCTTACGAGTTTTAAGACCAAGAGCAGGTTTGCCCCAAGGAGTCATTGGTGATTTACGTCCGATTGGAGAACGTCCTTCACCACCACCGTGTGGGTGATCTACTGGGTTCATTACAGAACCACGAACAGTTGGGCGTTTGCCTAACCAGCGAGAACGGCCAGCTTTACCGATATTAATAAGTTCGTGCTGCTCATTTCCTACCTGACCAATAGAAGCACGGCAAGTAGCTAGAACTAAGCGGACTTCACCAGAATTCAAACGAACTAATACGTAACGGCCTTCTTTACCAAGAACCTGAGCAGAAGTACCAGCAGAACGTACTAATTGTCCACCTTTACCTGGTTTTAATTCGATATTGTGAATAACTGTACCAACTGGAATGTTGATTAATGGAAGAGAGTTACCAACTTTAATGTCAGCTTCAGCACCTGACATGATCTCCATACCTACTTGAAGGTTTTTTGGAGCTAGGATGTAACGTTTTTCTCCATCCACGTAGTTAATTAGTGCAATGTTTGCGGAACGGTTTGGATCATACTCGATAGTAGCAACGCGTCCTGGTATACCATCTTTATCACGTTTGAAATCGATGATACGGTACTGACGCTTATGGCCGCCACCTTGATGACGAACAGTTAACTTACCTTGGTTGTTACGGCCACCTTTTCTGTGTAAAGGTGCAAGCAATGATTTTTCCGGAGTGCTAGTTGTGATTTCAGCAAAATCAGAAGTAGTCATGCCGCGACGACCATTGGAGGTAGGTTTGTACTTTTTAATCGCCATAATTATTCCCTCCTTCTCTTATATATTAAGCTTCGAAAAATTCGATTTCTTTGCTGTCAGCAGTCAAAGTTACGATTGCTTTACGGCGTTTGTTTGTATAGCCGGCATAACGGCCCATACGCTTGAATTTACCTTTGTAGTTCATAATGTTCACTTTTTCAACTTTTACGTCAAAGATTTCTTGAACAGCATCTTTAACCTGAGTTTTGTTAGCTTTAACATCAACTTCAAAAGTGTATTTTTTATCAGCCATCATATCTGATGAAGCTTCAGTGATTACGGGGCGCTTAATGATATCACGAGCATCCATTATGCAAGCACCTCCTCTACTTTTTCAACAGCAGCTTTAGTTAGGATTAGTTTGTTGTGTCCTACAACGTCTAAAACGTTTAGGCCGTCAGCTTCTACAACTGTTACTCCAGGAATGTTACGAGCAGAAAGTGCTACGTTTTCGTTCAGGCTGTCTGTAACAATAAGAGCTTTCGTATCAACAGAAAGACCTTCAAGGACTGCTGTAAATTCTTTTGTTTTTGGTGCATCAAACGCTAGGTTTTCCAGCACTAAGATGTTCTCTTCTTGCAATTTAGCAGAAAGAGCAGATTTAATAGCTAAACGACGCATTTTCTTAGGCATTTTGTAGCTGTATGATCTTGGTGTTGGACCAAAAACAATACCACCACCACGCCATTGTGGAGAACGGATAGATCCTTGACGAGCACGTCCAGTACCTTTTTGTTTCCATGGTTTGCGTCCGCCGCCGCGTACTTCTGAACGACCTTTTACTTTATGATTTCCTTGGCGTAAGGAAGCTCTTTGCATAACAATCGCTTCAAATAATACAGCGTTATTTGGCTCAATACCAAATATAGATTCATTAAGCTCGATATCTCCAGCTTGAGATCCATCTTGTTTGTAAAGTGTTACTTTAGGCATTCCAATGCTCCTCCTTTCCTAAAAAATTACTTTGCTTTTACCGCACTTTTAATTTTTAATAGAGCTTTTCTAGCTCCAGGTACATTACCTTTAATTAATAGCAAGTTGCGATCAGCATCAACTCTTACGATTTGCAGGTTTTGAACAGTAATTTGCTCTCCACCCATACGTCCAGGCAATAACTTACCTTTGAATACGCGGTTTGGAGCAACAGGTCCCATTGAACCAGGGCGACGGTGATAACGAGATCCGTGAGCCATAGGTCCTCTTGATTGTCCGTGGCGTTTAATAGCACCTTGGAAACCTTTACCTTTTGAAATTCCTGTTACATCTACCATATCGCCTTCTGCGAAAATATTAACTTGGACTTCCTGACCAACCTCATATTCACCGAGGTTAACTTCGCGGAATTCGCGAACGAAGCGCTTAGGAGCAGTTTTCGCTTTTTCAGCATGTCCTTTTTCCGGCTTGTTAGAAAGTTTTTCACGTTTCGTTTCAAAACCTACTTGGATAGCTTCGTAGCCGTCAGCCTCAACTGATTTTACTTGAAGCACTACGTTTGGAGCAGCTTCAACTACAGTTACAGGGATAAGCTCACCGTTTTCAGCGAATACTTGCGTCATACCGATTTTTCTACCTAAGATTCCTTTGGTCATTAGTCACACCTCCTGTAAATTTATCATTTTATATTTAAAGTTTGATTTCAATATCAACGCCGGATGGCAGATCTAAACGCATCAATGAATCAACTGTTTGTGGAGTTGGATTAACGATGTCGATTAGACGTTTGTGTGTACGCATCTCGAATTGCTCACGAGAATCTTTGTACTTATGAACCGCACGAAGGATTGTATAAACAGATCTTTCGGTAGGTAATGGAATCGGACCAGATACAGCCGCACCAGAACGCTTTGCAGTTTCAACGATTTTTTCAGCAGATGAATCAAGGATTCTGTGATCATATGCTTTTAAACGGATACGAATTTTTTGTTTTGCCATTACTTTTCCCTCCTTTTCGCCTATTTTTAAAATAGACAGTTCTCAGTGAAAATTTCCCACACACTCGCCATGGCAAAGCGGCCGGGTGTGTCAGCAACCTCTCACATCATCGCGGTCAAAGACCAACATTGTCTATTATACATATAACCCAGTGAATAAGCAATACTTTTATAAAAAACTTTTTCTGTGGGTTGCACACTTTTTCTATTATACATAGATCATTATGCTTTTACAAGATGCTAGGAGAATTTTTATACATGTGTTTTATAAATATTTTATTAAATGATTAAAAGATTACCATTGGAAAGAAAAGGACTTGCTAGAATGATGGGTTTGAGAGTCAGTCAGCTAAATGGGGATCATGGAGTATGAGAGTTATTTGGTATTGACTCTTATTCCCTACGATCACGGATGAGTTGGTAAACTAATATGAAAAACTTTGTGATGCTGCACCAGCTTGCCAATCAGCGAAATGATACAATGAAAAAAATCCTCTAAGTATAATAGAAGGAGTTTTGTTATATTAAATTTTAAATGCATGGCTGACTATGTAATAACTGGATAATTCTTCGATTTTTTACATCGTTCTGATTTTAAAGCCTGGTGCATTAAACACAAAAAAGCAGAGGGCGTCCCCTCTGCTTTTTTGTTGGAAGGCGTCCCCTCCGGATATTTAACTAAAATTAAGCTTGGATTGTAGCAACTACGCCAGCGCCTACAGTACGTCCACCCTCACGGATAGAGAATTTAGTACCTTCTTCGATAGCAACTGAAGCGATAAGTTCAACAGTCATTTCGATGTTATCGCCAGGCATAACCATTTCTACACCTTCAGGAAGGTTACAGATACCAGTTACGTCAGTTGTACGGAAGTAGAACTGTGGACGGTAGTTAGTGAAGAATGGAGTATGACGTCCACCTTCTTCTTTAGAAAGAACATAAACTTCAGCTTTAAACTTTGTGTGTGGGTTGATAGTACCAGGCTTAGCTAATACTTGTCCACGTTGGATATCTTCACGAGCAACCCCACGTAGAAGTGCACCGATGTTGTCTCCAGCTTCAGCATAATCAAGAAGCTTACGGAACATTTCAACACCTGTTACAGTAGTTGATTTTGGTTCTTCAGCAAGACCAACGATCTCGATAACGTCACCAACTTTAACTTGTCCACGTTCTACACGTCCAGTTGCAACTGTTCCACGGCCAGTGATAGAGAATACATCCTCTACAGGCATCATGAATGGCTTTTCAGTGTCACGAGCTGGAGTTGGGATATACTCATCAACTGCAGCCATAAGTTCATTGATCTTTTCTTCCCATTCTGCTTCGCCTTCAAGAGCTTTAAGAGCAGAACCTTTGATTACAGGAATATCGTCACCAGGGAATTCGTATTCAGAAAGAAGATCACGAATTTCCATTTCAACTAATTCAAGAAGTTCTTCGTCGTCAACCATGTCACACTTGTTCATGAATACAACAAGGTAAGGTACACCTACTTGACGAGAAAGAAGGATGTGCTCACGAGTTTGTGGCATTGGGCCGTCAGCAGCAGAAACTACTAAGATACCGCCGTCCATTTGTGCAGCACCAGTGATCATGTTTTTAACATAGTCAGCGTGACCTGGGCAGTCAACGTGTGCATAGTGACGAGTTTCTGTTTCATACTCAACGTGTGCAGTAGAGATTGTGATACCACGTTCTCTTTCTTCTGGAGCACCGTCGATTTGATCGTATGCACGAGCTTCAGCTCCACCAACTTTTGCAAGTACAGAAGTGATAGCAGCTGTTAAAGTAGTTTTACCATGGTCAACGTGACCGATTGTACCGATGTTAACGTGTGGCTTAGAGCGATCGAATTTAGCTTTTCCCATTAGGATTTGCCTCCCTAAAATTATATTTTTTTTGATTAAGTATAGTGCTATGAAAGCAGGATTGTCCACTTTCATAGCTTACATAAGTAGTTATACTTTAATGAATGGTGAAAATCAATTATTCACCTTTATTTTTTTTGATAATTTCTTCAGAGATGGATTTTGGAACTTCTTCGTAGTGATCGAAGTGCATAGAGAATGTTCCACGACCTTGCGTATTAGAACGCAGGGAAGTAGCATATCCAAACATTTCAGAAAGTGGAACGAACGCTTTAACAACTTGTGCATTACCGCGAGCTTCCATACCTTCTACACGACCACGGCGAGATGTAACATCACCCATGATATCTCCAAGATACTCATCAGGAATAACAACTTCAACTTTCATAACTGGTTCAAGGATGACTGGCTTACACTTAGAAGCAGCATTTTTAAGAGCTAATGAAGCAGCTACTTTGAATGCCATTTCAGAGGAGTCAACATCATGGTAAGAACCATCAAAAAGTTTTGCTTTAACGTCAACCAGCGGGAAGCCAGCAAGTACACCTCTATCAAGAGAGTCTTCAAGACCAGCTTGAACAGCAGGGATGTATTCACGTGGAACTACTCCACCTACGATAGCATTTTCAAACTCAAATCCTTTTCCTTCTTCATTTGGAGAGAATTCAATCCAAACATGTCCGAATTGTCCGCGTCCACCTGATTGACGGGCGAATTTACCCTCAACTCTAGCTGATTCACGGAAAGTTTCACGATAAGCAACCTGTGGAGCACCAACATTAGCTTCCACTTTAAATTCACGGCGCATACGGTCAACAAGGATATCCAAGTGAAGCTCACCCATACCGGCAATGATGATCTGGCCAGTTTCCTGATCAGTGTGTGCACGGAATGTAGGATCTTCCTCTTGTAGTTTTTGAAGAGCTGTAGTCATTTTATCTTGGTCAGCTTTTGACTTAGGCTCAATAGATAGAGAGATAACCGGCTCAGGGAATACCATTGATTCCAAGATTACAAGGCTTTTCTCATCACAAAGAGTATCACCAGTAGTAGTATCTTTAAGACCTACAGCTGCCGCGATATCTCCAGCGTATACTTGAGAGATCTCTTCACGGGAGTTAGCATGCATCTGCAGGATACGTCCTACACGTTCACGCTTACCTTTAGTAGAGTTCTGTACATAAGAACCAGAGTTCAAAGTACCAGAGTACACACGGAAGAATGTTAATTTACCAACATAAGGGTCTGTCATAACTTTGAACGCAAGAGCAGAGAACGGCTCTTTGTCGTCAGAGTGTCGGATAACCTCTTCATCAGTATCAGGTAGTGTACCTTTGATAGCAGGTACATCAAGTGGTGATGGCAGGTAATCAATAACTGCATCAAGCATCAATTGAACACCTTTGTTTTTGAATGCAGATCCACAGATAACCGGATAGAATTCTACGTTAACAGTACCTTTACGGATAGCAGCTTTAAGCTCTTCTTTTGTAAGATCTTCTCCGCCAAGGTATTTCTCCATTAACTCTTCATCTAGTTCAGCAACAGCCTCAACTAGTTTTTCACGGTATTCTAGAGCTAGATCCATATGTTCTGCAGGAATTTCACGAACTTCGATATCAGTACCAAGGTCATTGCCGTAGAATACAGCATTCATTTCTACTAAATCGATGATCGCTTCGAATTCGTCCTCTGCACCAATTGGAATTTGAATTGGATGAGCATTAGCCTGCAGACGGTCATGAATTGTTTTTACAGAGTACAAGAAATCCGCACCGATTTTATCCATTTTATTAACGAATACAACACGGGGTACTCCGTAAGTTGTTGCCTGGCGCCAAACTGTTTCAGTTTGGGGCTCAACACCTGACTGAGCATCAAGAACCGCCACTGCACCATCAAGTACACGCAGGGAACGTTCAACTTCAACTGTGAAGTCTACGTGTCCTGGAGTATCGATGATATTTACACGGTGGCCTTTCCACTGAGCAGTTGTGGCAGCGGAAGTGATTGTAATTCCACGCTCCTGCTCTTGTTCCATCCAGTCCATTTGAGAAGCACCTTCATGTGTTTCACCAATCTTATGGATACGACCAGTGTAATAAAGGACACGCTCAGTTGTTGTTGTTTTACCAGCATCAATATGAGCCATGATACCGATATTACGAGTGTTTTCTAAGGAGAACTCTCTTGCCATTGGGTCTTTCTCCTTCCTATTTTGAATATAATGTTAGTATGAATCTTACCAGCGGTAGTGAGCGAATGCTTTATTAGCTTCTGCCATTTTATGTGTATCTTCACGTTTCTTAACAGATGCACCTGTGCTGTTAGCTGCATCAAGAATTTCGTTAGCTAAACGCTCTTCCATCGTTTTTTCTCCACGAAGACGAGCATAGTTTACTAACCAGCGAAGACCTAAAGTTGTACGGCGGTCTGGACGCACCTCAATTGGTACTTGGTAGTTTGCACCACCTACACGACGTGCTTTAACTTCTAATACTGGCATGATGTTTTTAAGAGCAGCTTCGAATACTTCCATTGGCTCTTTGCCAGAACGTTCTTGAATGATATTGAATGCAGAGTAAAGTATTGTTTGAGACTTACCTCTCTGTCCGTCAACCATCATTTTGTTAATCAAACGACTAACTAATTTTGAATTATACAGCGGATCAGGTAATACGTCTCTTTTTGATACAGGGCCTTTACGAGGCATCTTGTTTCCTCCTTTCGGTAAAATACATATTTAAAGTTATTTTTTTATTATTTCTTTGGAGCTTTTGGACGCTTAGTACCGTATTTAGAACGGCCTTGCATACGGTTGTTAACACCAGCAGTATCTAATGCGCCACGAACGATGTGATAACGTACCCCCGGTAAATCCTTTACACGTCCTCCACGGATTAATACAACACTGTGTTCTTGCAGGTTGTGTCCGATACCAGGAATGTAAGCAGTTACCTCGATACCATTAGTCAAACGCACACGAGCGTATTTACGCAAAGCGGAGTTTGGCTTTTTAGGTGTCATTGTACCAACACGAGTACACACACCGCGTTTTTGTGGAGATGATACGTTAGTTTGTGCTTTTTTAAAGCTGTTGTAGCCTTTATTTAACGCAGGGGATTTTGATTTTTCTTCCTTAGTTTCGCGTCCCTTACGTATTAATTGATTAATAGTAGGCATTTATTTTTTCCTCCCTTCACATATTCATTTCTAGACCCACACATCCAGGTGAGTCGTAAATGGGCAAAAACAAAGTTTTTGTAGTTTTCTACAAAAACAGTTTTACTTTTTAATTGCAACAGCTACCGCTCCGACTTCAATTCCGCATGCTCTTCCAAGCTTCAGCATAGAATCCACATGAGATACTGAAACGTTATTTTCCTTAGATGCTTCTAGCACTTTTGCCTTCACTTTTGGGTCTGCATCAGCTGCTACAACTACTTCGGAGACTATTCCGTTCTTTAGAGCTTTCACTGTTTGTTTTGTTCCTACAATGACTGTCAACGCCTGTTGAACTTTTTCATAAGACATAAATCATATCCTCCGAAGCTACAGGTATTATAGGAGCACCTTTGCTATAGTAACATCATTAGGCGTTCACTGTCAACTATACTTTTAAAAAATATCAAGGAATTCTAGCTTTATTAAATTTACCATCTATAACTTTCTTAAAAAGAGGCCGGCGAGATGATCACCGGCCATTTCATATTAATCAACAGAAACGGTTTCCTGGCTGGAATCTTCGGTCAATATCGGAGATGCTTTTCTGTAGCGAAGCATACCTGTTCCTGCAGGAACGAGCTTACCGATGATAACATTTTCTTTAAGACCCAGTAATTCGTCACGTTTCCCTTTGATTGCAGCATCTGTAAGAACTCTTGTGGTTTCTTGGAATGATGCAGCAGACAAGAATGAATCTGTTTCAAGGGAAGCTTTTGTAATACCAAGCAATACAGGGCGCCCAGTGGCAGGTGTTTTTCCTTCAAGCAACGCTTTTTGGTTAGCATCTGTAAACTGGTGGATATCAAGAAGTGTTCCTGGAAGCACCTCTGATTCACCCGCGTCAAGCACACGGATTTTACGAAGCATTTGGCGTACCATTACTTCAATATGCTTATCTCCAATTTCTACCCCTTGCATACGGTAAACTCTTTGAACCTCTTTTAGCAAGTACTCTTGCACTGACAATACATCCTTAATTTTCAGAAGCTCTTTAGGATCAATAGAACCTTCTGTCAATTCCTGTCCGCGGACAACCTTCGTGTCTACAGCCACTTTAAGACGTGCAGTGTATGGAGCAGTGTATGAACGAGATTCAACCTCACCTTGAATCGTGATTTCCTGCTGTTTGTCTTTGACTTCTTTTATGCCAGTTACTGTACCATCAATTTCAGAGATTACAGCTTGACCTTTTGGATGTCTAGCTTCAAACAATTCCTGGATACGAGGAAGACCTTGAGTGATATCATCCCCGGCAACTCCGCCAGTATGGAATGTACGCATTGTTAACTGCGTACCTGGTTCTCCAATAGATTGGGCTGCTATGATACCAACAGCTTCTCCCACTTCCACCTGTTCACCTGTTGCAAGGTTGCGTCCGTAACATTTTTTACATACACCATGACGTGTATTACATGTGAAGGCAGAACGGATCCAAACCTTTTCGACTCCCACATCTTCAACGTACTTAGCAAGATCTTCTGTGATCAATTGATTTTCAGCAACGATAACTTCCTTAGTCTCAGGATGCTTTATCGCTTTACGTGCATAACGGCCTATTAAACGCTCTTCCAGATGCTCAATAGTTTCTGTGCCGTCTTTAAGTGCACCAATCAGAAGTCCTCGGTCTGTGCCACAATCATCATCTCTGACAATAACATCTTGAGCAACGTCAACTAGACGGCGGGTAAGGTAACCAGAGTCAGCAGTTTTAAGAGCTGTATCTGCAAGACCTTTACGGGCACCATGCGTCGAAATGAAGTACTCTAGAACGGTTAACCCTTCACGGAACGAAGATTTGATCGGCAATTCAATGATACGTCCAGCCGGGTTGGCCATCAGTCCACGCATACCAGCAAGCTGGGTGAAGTTAGATGCGTTACCACGGGCACCGGAGTCACTCATCATAAAGATTGGATTGCGTTTATTCAGGGACTGCATAAGCTTAGCCTGAATCGCATCCTTAGCACCGCTCCAGATAGAGATAACTCTGTCGTAACGTTCTTCATCGGTGATAAGACCGCGTCTGAACTGCTTCAACACATTGTCTACTTTAGATTGCGCTTCTTCAATGATTTGCTTTTTCTCAGCAAGAACGACGATATCTGCTACACCAACAGTAATACCAGCTCTTGTCGAATGTCTGAACCCAAGATCTTTCATGCGGTCAAGCATTTTTGATGTTTCAGTAATTTTGAAACGTGTAAATACTTCCGCAATGATATTTCCTAAGAATTTCTTAACAAACGGATCTACGCCCGGCTGTGATTTAATGATCTCTCTTACATCCTGTCCTTTTTCAACAAAATACTTTTCAGGAGTTTTTTCCTCAAGATTTGATTTTGTTGGTTCATTCAAGTACGGGAATGTGTCAGGAAGTATTTCATTAAAAATCAATTTCCCTACTGTTGTAAGCAGAAGCTTATTGTTTTGTTCTTCTGTAAACGTTAGATTTTTAAGTGATCCAGCATGAACAGCCACACGGGTATGTAAATGTACATATCCGTTTTGGTAAGCAATAATCGCCTCGTTTGTATCTTTAAAGATCATACCTTCGCCGTTTGCGCCTTCACGTTCCATAGTTAAGTAATAGTTACCTAATACCATGTCTTGAGAAGGAGTAACAACAGGTTTTCCATCTTTAGGATTCAAAATGTTTTGTGCTGCAAGCATAAGAAGGCGTGCTTCAGCTTGAGCTTCCGATGAAAGCGGTACGTGAACAGCCATTTGGTCACCATCGAAGTCGGCATTATATGCAGTACATACAAGCGGGTGAAGTCTAATTGCACGGCCTTCAACTAACGTAGGCTCAAATGCCTGGATGCCAAGTCTATGCAGAGTTGGTGCACGGTTCAACAGAACCGGGTGCTCCTTAATAACGGATTCAAGAACATCCCAGACCTCAGGCTGTAAGCGTTCAATTTTACGCTTGGCAGACTTAATGTTATGGGCTAATCCTTTTCCGACTAACTCTTTCATAACAAACGGCTTAAATAACTCGATTGCCATTTCTTTCGGAAGTCCGCACTGATACATTTTAAGGTTTGGACCTACAACGATTACCGAACGTCCAGAATAATCAACACGTTTACCCAGTAGATTTTGACGGAAACGACCTTGCTTCCCTTTAAGCATATGAGAAAGGGATTTAAGCGGACGGTTACCAGGACCTGTAACAGGTCTGCCGCGTCGGCCATTGTCAATTAAAGCATCAACTGCTTCTTGAAGCATACGCTTTTCGTTCTGAACGATAATGCTTGGAGCTCCAAGATCTAATAAACGCTTTAAGCGGTTATTACGATTGATTACTCTTCGGTATAAGTCATTTAAATCAGATGTTGCAAAGCGTCCGCCATCTAATTGAACCATCGGGCGAAGCTCTGGCGGAATTACAGGCAGAACATCTAGAATCATCCATGAAGGTTCGTTTCCAGAATTACGGAACGCTTCAAGAACCTCAAGTCTCTTGATTGCACGAGTCCGTCGTTGTCCCTGCGCCGTTTTAAGCTCTTCTTTTAAGAAGTCAACTTCTTTATCTAAATCAATATCAAGAAGAAGTTTTTTGATCGCTTCAGCTCCCATGCCAGCTTGGAACTTATTACCGAATTTTTCACGGTAAGCGCGGTATTCTTTTTCAGAAAGAAGCTGTTTCTTGTCCAGTGCAGTATCACCAGTCTCTGTAACTACATACGACGCAAAATAAATAACTTCTTCTAAAGCGCGGGGGGACATGTCAAGGACAAGTCCCATCCGGCTAGGAATACCTTTAAAATACCAGATGTGAGAAACCGGAGCAGCCAGCTCAATATGGCCCATGCGCTCACGGCGGACCTTCGCACGAGTTACTTCAACTCCGCATCGGTCACATACTACACCTTTATAACGAACTCTTTTGTATTTTCCGCAATGACATTCCCAGTCTTTTGTAGGACCAAAAATTCTTTCGCAGAACAAACCGTCTTTTTCAGGTTTAAGAGTACGATAGTTTATGGTTTCTGGTTTTTTTACTTCCCCAAATGACCAAGAACGGATCTTGTCAGGCGAAGCTAAACCAATTTTCATATACTCAAAATTATTAACATCTATCAAGGGGCCTACCTCCCTCTTAATCTCCGGGTTTTACCCTAATTGCTTTTCAGCTGTATTACTCTTTAGAGCCTACGATCTCTGATTCAGGTTCTTTTGGATCGGGATCGATTGTAAGCGAGTCGGCTTGATTTAGTTCTTCTTCATCATCCAGGTCGCGCATCTCAATCTCTTTATCATCACTTGATAGAATCTTAACATCCATACCTAAACTTTGAAGTTCTTTGATTAAAACTTTGAAAGATTCAGGTACTCCTGGTTCAGGAACATTTTCACCTTTTACAATTGCTTCGTACGTTTTCACACGGCCAACGACATCATCGGACTTAACTGTGAGAATTTCTTGAAGAGTGTATGCAGCACCATAAGCTTCAAGTGCCCAAACCTCCATCTCCCCAAAACGCTGTCCGCCGAATTGAGCTTTACCGCCCAGAGGCTGCTGAGTAACGAGTGAGTAAGGTCCTGTTGAACGGGCATGGAGTTTATCATCTACCATGTGTGCCAGTTTAATCATGTACATGATTCCGACAGATACTCTATTATCAAATGGTTCTCCTGAACGGCCATCATATAAAACAGTTTTGGCATCGTTCGCCATACCTGCTTCAGCAATGGTGCCCCATACATCTTCCTCACGTGCACCGTCAAATACCGGTGATGCAACATGAATCCCAAGATATCTAGCTGCCATTCCCAGATGAAGCTCTAATACCTGCCCGATATTCATACGTGATGGAACCCCTAGAGGGTTAAGCATGATATCTACCGGTGTACCATCAGGAAGATAAGGCATATCTTCTTCCGGCAATATGCGGGAGATAACCCCTTTATTACCATGTCGTCCGGCCATCTTGTCGCCTTCAGATATTTTACGTTTTTGTACAATGTAAGCACGCACAAGCTGGTTAACACCAGGAGGCAGCTCATCACCGTCTTCACGGTTGAATACTTTCACATCAAGCACGATTCCGCCTCCGCCATGTGGTACACGTAAAGATGTATCACGGACTTCACGGGCTTTCTCGCCAAATATCGCATGGAGCAGACGTTCCTCAGCTGTAAGTTCAGTTACACCCTTAGGAGTTACTTTACCTACAAGAAGGTCTCCGTCTTTCACTTCCGCACCCACTCGGATTATTCCGCGCTCATCTAGGTTACGCAGAGCATCTTCACCGACATTCGGGATATCTCTTGTGATTTCTTCAGGCCCGAGTTTAGTATCACGGGATTCTGACTCATATTCTTCAATATGAATAGATGTATATACGTCGTCTTTAACTAGACGTTCGCTCATAATAATCGCATCTTCGTAGTTATAGCCATCCCATGTCATGAATGCAACCATAACATTTCGTCCAAGAGCTAATTCACCCTTTTCCATGGATGGTCCGTCTGCAAGGATTTCACCTTTAACAACACGGTCACCTACACTGACAATAGGACGCTGATTATAGCAGGTTCCTTGGTTGGAACGGATGAATTTAAGCATTCTGTATTTATCCAGATCACCCTTAACTTCTTGTCCGTCCACGTCTTTAACTCTTCTTACCCACACTTCTCTAGATTCAACATGCTCGACAATACCTTCGTGTTTACAGATAACTGCAGCACCTGAGTCTTTTGCAGATACGTATTCCATACCTGTTCCGACAATTGGCGCTTCAGGCTGCATAAGAGGCACAGCTTGACGCTGCATGTTTGCACCCATCAGTGCACGGTTTGAGTCATCATTTTCTAAGAAAGGAATACATGCTGTTGCAGCAGATACTACTTGCTTTGGCGAAACGTCCATATAATCGACACGGTCGCGTTTGACTACTGTATTCTCGCCCCGGAAACGAGCAATGATGTCTTCCTCGATGAAAGCACCGCTGTCATCAAGAAGCACATTTGCTTGCGCTACCACATAGTTATCTTCTTCATCAGCTGTCATATAATCTATTCTGCTCGTGATTTTTCCTGTTTCAGGATCCACACGGCGATATGGTGTTTCAATAAAACCAAATCGATTTACTTTTGCAAAACTTGACAGTGAGTTAATTAACCCGATGTTTGGTCCCTCTGGAGTTTCAATCGGACACATACGGCCATAGTGGGAATAATGAACGTCACGCACTTCAAATCCTGCACGTTCACGAGTTAAACCACCGGGCCCTAATGCTGATAGACGGCGTTTGTGTGTAAGCTCAGCAAGAGGATTCGTCTGATCCATGAACTGAGATAACTGTGAACTGCCGAAAAACTCTTTAATGGAAGCTATAACAGGGCGGATATTAATTAACTGCTGAGGTGTAATGGTATTCGTGTCTTGAATAGACATTCTTTCACGAACCACTCGCTCCATACGAGATAGACCGATTCTAAATTGGTTTTGAAGCAATTCACCTACAGAACGAAGGCGGCGGTTACCAAGATGGTCAATATCATCTGTATCTCCAACTGAGTGAAGCAAGTTAAAGAAATAACTGATAGACGAAATGATGTCAGCAGGTGTGATATTCTTCACCTGTTCTTCTACATAGGCATTTCCAATTACATTGATAACTTTTTCGCCTTCTGCATCGTTTGGTGCATAGATCTTAATAAGCTGCATCAGAATATCTTCTTCTACTACACCATTAGAAGGGTTATAAGTTTTAAATTCAATTCCTTTTTCTAAGAAAGGAATGATACGGTCAAGATTTCTTCGGTCCAGAAGAGTTCCAGACTCTGCAATTATTTCGCCAGTTTCAGGGTCTGCCAATGTTTGAGCCAGACGCTGGTTGAACAAGCGGTTTTTGATATGAAGCTTCTTGTTGATCTTGTAGCGTCCAACATTTGCTAGATCATATCTTTTTGGATCAAAGAATCTTGATACCAATAAACTCTTTGCATTTTCAACTGTTGGCGGTTCGCCTGGGCGAAGACGCTCATAAATTTCAAGCAAAGCTTTTTCCGTGCTTTCGGTATTATCTTTTTCTAGCGTGTTACGAATATATTCGTTATCGCCAATAAGATCGATGATTTCTTGATCAGAGCCAAACCCTAGTGCACGCAATAGAACAGTAACCGGCAATTTTCTTGTGCGGTCAATTCTTACGTAAACTACATCCTTAGCATCTGTTTCATATTCAAGCCAAGCCCCGCGGTTTGGAATGACAGTAGCGCTATAGCCTCTTTTGCCATTCTTGTCTACCTTTCCGCTATAGTAAACACTTGGTGAACGCACTAACTGAGATACAATAACGCGTTCAGCACCATTGATAACAAAAGTGCCTGTCTCAGTCATTAGCGGGAAGTCACCCATGAACACATCCTGGTCCTTAACTTCACCTGTTTCCTTGTTTACTAGGCGTACTTTCACACGAAGCGGAGCAGAATAAGTAACGTCGCGCTCTTTTGATTCTTCGACGGAGTACTTAGGTTCTCCCAAGCTGTAATCAATAAATTCAAGCGATAGGTTACCTGTAAAGTCCTCGATAGGAGAAATATCCTGGAACATCTCTCTTAAGCCCTCATCAAGAAACCATTGGTAAGAAGAGGTTTGAATCTCGATAAGATTCGGTAATTCTAAAACCTCGCTAATTCTTGCATAAGTTCTGCGCTGGCGGTGTCGTCCATACTGAACTAGTTGACCTGTCAACTGATTCACCCCTCAAATCAAGCATAATAAGGTTATATCTTGTAAATCTACGCATTAAAGCGAAGATTTACCTGGGTAAATCCCGCAAGTATGCGAGAATATACCTGCCTATGTAGCTGTAAACTCACAGACAAAAAAAGAAAAAGGGTTTTCATCTTAAAAACCGCATTTTTCAAAAAAACAAACTATTATCAATATATTTTTCCCCACTGATGCGTTTTTTATACTATAATAATAAAGAGACTCTGCATAATAAGGGGAATTATATATATGCATTAAATAATATTATCATAGCCCTATTTACGAGTCAAATCTTTTGGGTGATTTTTTTATTATAATTTCTTTTTAGAGCACAGGATATAATAACCTTTTTTTCTCTCTATCAGTTCAACATCTCCAAACAGCTCTTCCATCTTTTCCATTGCCGATGGCGCCCCCTGCTTCTTCTGGATCACAACCCACAGCTCTCCTCCGTCAGCCAATTTAGCAAAACTTTGTTCAAAGATTTCATGAACCACTTGTTTGCCTGCACGAATTGGCGGATTAGTCAGTACGGATGCAAAACCGGACTCTTCGACTCCCGTAAGTTTATCGCTCTCATAGATCTTAACATTCTCAATATGGTTAATCTGTGCATTTTCTTTAGCAAGCTCTATCGCTCTAGCGTTCACATCCACCATATGAACAAGAATATCTTTCCTCTCGGACGCCAGCGAAAGACCAATAGGACCATACCCGCATCCTACATCTAAAAGATTCCCCTCGACTTCACTATTGGGTTTAAAGGTTTCAATAAGAAGCCTGGAGCCAAAATCCACTTCTTTCTTTGAAAAAACACCATTATCTGTTTTAAAACGAAACTCCCTGTTTCTTAACGTAAAAGACCAATGCTTCGGACTGCTTTCCGCATTTGGAGTCTTGGAATAATAATGATCACTCATGAATACCTCATCCTTTACTAAAGGGTCTTTTCTAAAAGTATGAACTTTAAATCTAGTACATAGTTTACTTTTTAGTCATGGTCCGCTTTGAATATCAAAAACCGTGAAAATCAAACCATGCCTGCCTGATCCGACGAGGATGCCATTCCGGCTTCACAATCTCAAATCTGTATTCAGTAAAAATATAGTCAAAAAAAGCCCGCTTTAAAAGCGAGCTTTCTTATTATGCAATATTACTTAACTTCAACGCCAGCTCCAACTTCTTCAAGCTTAGCTTTAACTTCTTCAGCTTCTTCTTTAGAAACGCCTTCTTTGATTGCTTTTGGAGTGTTGTCAACAAGTTCTTTTGCTTCTTTAAGACCAAGACCTGTGATTTCACGTACTGCTTTGATAACTTTGATTTTTTGGTCGCCAGCGCTAGCTAGAACAACGTCAAATTCAGTTTGTTCAGCAGCAGCTTCTCCACCAGCAGCTCCGCCGCCCATTGCTACAGGAGCAGCAGCAGTTACGCCGAATTCTTCTTCAATTGCTTTTACAAGATCGTTAAGTTCTAAAACAGTCATAGATTTAACTGCTTCAATGATTTGTTCTTTAGTCATTATTAGTTCCTCCTAGAATAGTTTTAATTTATATAGATCGAGCATGAATAGCTAATTGGAATATTAGCTTACGCGCCTTGTTCTTCTTTTTGTTCTGCAACAGCTTTTGCAGCAAGAGCAAGGTTGCGGATTGGCGCTTGAAGTACGCTAAGCAACATAGAAAGCAGTCCTTCTCGAGATGGAAGTTCAGCAAGAGCTTTAACTTCTTCAACTGTTGCAAGATTTCCTTCAATAACACCAGCTTTAATTTCAAGTGCATCGTGTTTTTTCGCGAAATCATTAAGAATTTTTGCAGGTGCAACAACATCTTCGTTACTGAACGCGATAGCGTTTGGACCAGTAAGAGATTCGTTTAAGCCAGCAAGTTCAACTGATTCAGCAGCACGGCGAGTTAAAGAGTTTTTGTAAACCTTGAACTCGATGCCAGCTTCACGCAGCTGCTTACGAAGTTCTGTGACTTCTGCAACTGTCAGGCCGCGGTAGTCAACAACGATAGTAGATTTGCTTGCTTGGAATTTACCAGCAATGTCGTCTACGATTAGTTTCTTTTGATCAATAGCACTGCTCATCTAGACACCTCCTGTAAGATTTGTTAAACACAATATATACCGGTCATGAAAAAGCCTCCAAATCTATGCAGACATGGAGGCAGTAAGTTCGTATAGTCAAAGACTAATATATCGAATTTACCTAGGCAGGAAATTAAGCCTTAAAAGCACCTGCTGTCTACGGTACAAATGTATTTTATTTTCAACAAGAAATATCATATTACATATTTCTTGGTTTGTCAACATTATTTTATAGCAGAGAAAGTAGAAGCATCAACTTTCACACCAGGACCCATTGTAGAAGTTACAGAAATATTTTTCATGTAAGTTCCTTTTGCAGCCGCAGGCTTAACTTTTAGTAAAGTATCAAAGATTGTTGTAAAGTTTTCAAGAAGCTTTGCATCTTCAAAAGAAACTTTTCCGATTGGCACGTGAATGTTACTTTGTCTGTCGACACGGTATTCAACTTTACCAGCTTTGATTTCTTTAACCGCTCTGTCTACATCAAATGTTACTGTACCAGTTTTAGGGTTTGGCATTAAACCTTTTGGCCCTAACACACGGCCAAGTTTACCAACTTCACCCATCATGTCTGGAGTAGCTACGATTACGTCAAAGTCAAACCAGCCCTGCTGAATTTTAGCGATGTAATCAGTATCTCCTACAAAGTCAGCTCCAGCAGCTTCTGCTTCTTTCGCTTTTTCACCTTTTGCAAATACTAAAACACGCTGAGTTTTACCAGTTCCGTTTGGAAGTACAACTGCTCCACGGATTTGCTGATCAGCTTTCTTAGGATCTACGCCTAGACGGAAAGCAACTTCAACAGTCGCATCAAATTTAGCTGTGCTTGTTTTTTTAACTAACTCAATAGCTTCAGCTACAGAATATGCTTTAGAACGATCTACAAGCTTCACAGCTTCTAGATACTTCTTGCCTTTTTTAGCCATTTTTATTTCCTCCTAATATGTGGTTTTAGCGGAATAACCTCCCACGAATAAAGGTTGCGAGCATTTTTAACAATACCGCAACCCCCAGAAAAACACGTTAACATTTACACACGGGAATTAGTCTTCAATAACGATACCCATGCTGCGAGCAGTACCTTCAACCATGCGCATTGCAGTTTCAACACTAGCAGCGTTTAGGTCAGGCATTTTAGATTCAGCAATCTCACGCACTGTATCACGCTTGACTGTTGCAACCTTTTTACGATTTGGTTCACCAGAACCAGACTCAATACCAGCTGCTTTTTTAAGAAGAACTGCAGCAGGCGGAGTTTTCGTAATAAATGTAAAGGAACGGTCTTCAAATACCGTAATCTCAACAGGGATGATCAGACCAGCTTGATCTGCTGTACGAGCGTTAAACTCTTTACAGAAACCCATGATGTTAACACCGGCTTGACCAAGAGCAGGACCAACTGGTGGTGCTGGGTTAGCTTTACCTGCAGGAATTTGCAGCTTTACTAATTTAATTACTTTTTTAGCCACGAGACACACCTCCTTATCGTCCGTGATGTGGTATTTGGGTATAAAACCCTCCCACTCATCTGGATTCTTTATATTATAAATAAAGAATTATCTAAATAGTTCAGGTCTCATGAATGAGACATACTGACCTTTGAAATATTACCACTTTTTTAAAATGATTTCAAGTTTATTTTAGTTTATATTTTTTCAACCTGGTCAAAATCCAGTTCTACCGGAGTATCACGGCCGAACATATTCACCAGAACCTTGATTTTTGATTTATCTTTATCGATCTCTTCAATAGAACCAACAAAGGTTGCAAAAGGTCCTTCTTTAACCTGTACTTTCTCTCCAAGAGTAAAGTCCACGTCCACTCTTTTCTCTTCCATCCCCATATGCTTAAGAATGTTCACTACTTCTTCCGGCAGAAGTGCAGTAGGCTTTGAACCAGAGCCTGCTGAACCGACAAATCCGGTTACTCCAGGTGTATTTCTCACTACATACCATGAATCATCTGTCATAATAATTTCAACTAGTACATATCCTGGAAAGACCTTTTTCTTAACGGTTTTTTTCTTGCCGTCCTTGATACTGGTTTCCTCTTCTTCAGGAACCACCACACGAAATATCTTGTCTTGCATTGCCATTGTCTCTACACGCTTCTCGAGATTAGCTTTTACTTTATTTTCATAGCCCGAATATGTGTGGACTACATACCAATTCTTTTCCATTGTTTAGGACGTTATGTCCTTCCCTCCCTACAGGAAATAATTTCGCATTTATGCAGGCGGCCAAAAGCAGCTCTTGATCCGCCTCGGGAAATGATAAGATCTAATGATTAAGGCCGGCCTGCTAAGAGCAGGAGATAACAATCATAGTTACCCGGAGCATTATGCTTAAAAAAAAACCAAATTAAAAAACCCGTTTCCGGGCTTTTTTTCAAAGACTATTAATTTATCACCATTATACCATTATTTGCGTTTAATTATTCAAGTATTAAACGAATTAACTTTGAAATGCCTAAGTCTACTACTGCAAAGAAAACGGCCATGAATACAATTGTAGTTAAAACTGTGATTGTATATGAAGTAAGCTCTTTTCTCTTTGGCCAGCTTACTTTTTTCATTTCACGAACAACGCCGCGAAAAAACTCAGTTATGCGCTGCATAAATGTAACCTCCACCCCGGGTAAAATGACTGGTGTCTATGTCTGTGAATACTTTTACTTGGTCTCTTTGTGTAGAGCATGCTTATTGCAGGTGCTGCAAAACTTATTAACCTCTAATCGTTCTTCATTGGAATTTTTATTACTTTCTGTGGCATAGTTTCTAGAGCCGCATTCAGTACAGGATAAAACCACTTTTTTTCTCATGAATAAGTACATCCTTTATAATTATACACTCTAAAAACTGTATCACGGCTCCCTTTTTATGTCAATACCATTCTAAAGCGGAAGAGCCTTGAACAGCCCCGATAAAGAAGGCTTGCTGATTGGCGAGCGACAGCGAAGACAGAAGCTTAGCCGCCCTTATGCGCAAGCCAAGCATAAGACGAGCCAGCCGTGAGAAGCGCCCTTCTTCACAAGGACTGATTGACTTATGATCCGAGGGACTAGGCTCTGCAGCTAGCAGAACACCTTATTAAAGCGGAAGAGCCTCGATCAAAGGATGAACGGCTAAAGGCGCCACGTCCTGTGGCAACGCCGTCCTGACCCACATCCTGGGGGCCTCCGATAAAGAAGGCTTGCTGATTGGCGAGCGACAGCGAAGACAGAAGCTTAGCCGCCCTTATGCGCAAGCCAAGATTAAGGCGAGCAGGCCATGAGAAGCAGTCTTTCTTCTCATGGACTGATTAGGCCTTACAGAGCTAGGCACTGCAGGTTAGATAAGGATGGTAAATTAGGAAAGTCCGAAGAATAAGAGGATAATGGATTATAAATTTAAAATAGAATATAGAGCACTGGGGGATCACAGAATAACTTCCCTGATTTCTAAATAACGCTCGAGCTTTCTTTTCACACGCTGAAGAGCATTGTCAATCAATTTAACATGCCGGTTAAGCTCTTCTGAAATTTCCTGGTAGGACTGCCCATCCAAATAAAGGGCTAATACGCGTCTTTCCAGATCACTTAGAAGTTCCGCCATTTTCGTTTCGATATCGTCGTATTCTTCCTGATTAATAATTAATTCTTCCGGATCCATGACCTTTGCACCCGAAATAACATCCATAAGGGTGCGGTCAGATTCCTCATCGTATATTGGCTTATCCAGCGATACATACGAGTTTAATGGAATGTGCTTTTGCCGGGTTGCAGTCTTGATCGCAGTTATGATTTGTCTTGTGATGCATAGTTCAGCGAATGCCTTAAATGAAGTCAGCTTGTCTTCTTTGAAATCACGTATAGCTTTAAAGAGGCCAATCATTCCTTCTTGAACAATATCTTCTTTATCCGCACCAATTAAAAAGTAGGTTCTAGCTTTAGCTCGTACAAAATTTCGATACTTATGGATAATATAATCCAGGGCTTCACTATCGCCTTTATGTACAAGCTCTACTAATAACTCATCTTCCATTTGCACAAAATCATGAATTTGCTTTACTTCGAAGTTGGCAATCACTTAAATCCCCCCGATCGCACACGTAGATAAAACCATTATACAGGAGGAAATTTTTGGACGTCAATAACTCAGAAGCTGCCTCTGCGCCATTTTTCAAAAATTTCTGCCACTTCACTGCTCAGCTGAATTTTTGAAGCTGGTTTTTTTCCGGATGTTTTAACTATCTTCTTTTCTATTTCTTTGTCAATGTGCTCTAATTCATTAAACAATTCCCTGGCTGATATTCTTAGCGCGCCTTGTCCAAAAATAGCCCATTGTTCTGTGGCATCGGAAGTTGCGACATGAATTTGCGTTTTTATGTTATTCAGTTCAATGGCTAGTTTTTCAATCCGTTCATCTGCGGTCTCATTTTCCCTGGTAAAGATCACTTCTACTTTATAATCTTTATACTTCTTCTCAGTTCCCTGCACGAAATGAGCATCAAAAACTACAATCACACGGAAGCCGCTGAAAGCCTGATACTCTGCCATTTTTTGTACCAGGCTGTCTCTTGCGGCGGGAAGGTCATGATTCCGTAATGACCGCAGCTGGGGCCAGGCACCAATCATGTTGTAGCCATCAACCAGAAGAATGTCCATAGCTTCAGTCTCCTAATGGCTGCCGCTTACGGTATACCTCATACATCAATAATCCGGCAGCTACAGAAGCGTTCAACGAAGTTACTTTTCCTGCCATCGGCAAATGGAAAAGAAAATCACATTTTTCCTTTATCAGCCGGCCCATTCCTTTTCCTTCGCTTCCAATAACAATGGCTAAAGGCATCTTTCCATCTATTTTGCGGTAGTCCTGATTTGCTTTTGCATCCGTTCCAGCAATCCAGACTCCCCGTTCCTTTAGCTCTTCTATGGCTCTGGACAGATTAGTTACCCGGACTACCGGAATGTATTCTATGGCTCCAGTGGACGCTTTGGCAACTGTTGCGGTAAGCCCGACTGCCCTCCGTTTTGGAATAATAATCCCATGAACCCCAGATGAATCAGCAGTTCTCATAATAGATCCTAAATTATGCGGGTCTTCTATTTCATCTAATATCAAGAAGAAGGGATCTTCATTCCTCTCCTCCGCTTTCTTAAATAAATCATCGATTTCTGCATAATCATAGGCAGCGACCTGAGCGATCACTCCTTGATGATTTCCATCAGACATCTGGTCAATTTTTTTCCTTGGTACAATTTGAAGCATGATATTAGCTTCCTTAGCCATGGCAATGATTGGCTGCATAGACCCTTTCTGAGCTCCTTCTGCAATCCAGATCTTATTAATTTCTCTATTGGAACGCAGCGCCTCCTGAACTGGATTTCTGCCGATAATGTACTCCTCACTCATTGACTTTTCCTCCTTTCTCAGATTCTAAATAAGAAATAGTTTGTCCAATAATTTCTTCCATTCTTGTTATTTCGTCATTTAAAAACAAGTAACCGATCAGGGCTTCAAAAGCTGTACTATACCTATAAGTCTGTACGTCTGTGTTTTTAGGTATTGTTCCAGACTTTGCATTTCTGCCTCTTTTAACTACGGATATTTCCTCTTGGGTTAATAACCCGCTCTCCATAAAATGATGAATGGCTTTGCTTTGAGCTTTTGCCGATACAAAACTGGTGGATTCTCTATGAAGCAGGTTCGGCCGGATCCCCCCCTTTTGAAGCAGATGATGCCGTATATAAGTTTCAAATACGGCATCACCCATATAAGCAAGAGCTAAGCTATTAAGCAAATTGACTTTTATATTATGTTCGTACTGCGGCATCATGTTTATCCTCGTTTCCATCGTGTTCCTTGTGCGGTGTCTTCTAGAATGATGTTCATTTCTTTCAGGCGGTCCCTTATTTGATCGGATAGAGCAAAATTCCGATCCTTACGAGCCTGGATACGCTCTTGAATTAACTCCTCTATCTCTTGATCTAACAGCTCTTGTTCTTCGAGAGCCAGACCAAGGATGCCAAATAGAGTTTTAAATTCCTGAATAAACGCTTCAATTACAGGAATGTCTGTATTTTTTTCAAGCAAGTAATAGTTCGCTTGTTTGGATAGCTCGAACAGTATAGAAATAGCATTTGCTGTATTAAAATCATCATCCATTTCTTTTTCAAAATCTTGATGGATAGAAGATATTTTTTGGAGCCATTCTTCACTGTTTTCTGTTAACCCGCTGCTAGAATCTAAGCGGTGTTTTAAATTTTGGTAAGAGGTTTTGAGGCGGTTCAGTCCCGCTTGTAAATTTTCTAACAGTTCTTCACTATAATTAATTGGATGGCGGTAATGGACAGAAAGCATAAAAAATCTGATCAGCCCGGGATCATGGTTCTTTAGGATATCATGAACCGTAATAAAATTACCCAAGGATTTAGACATTTTTTCATTATCAATATTGATATACCCATTATGCATCCAGTATTTTGAAAAGGTTTTCCCTGTTAATGCTTCAGATTGGGCAATTTCGTTTTCATGATGAGGAAATGCTAAATCCTGGCCTCCCGCATGAATGTCAATCGTTTCACCCAAATATTTTTTTGCCATCGCAGAGCATTCAATATGCCAGCCAGGCCTTCCTTTTCCCCATGGGCTTTCCCAATAAATTTCTCCTTCTTTGGCAGCTTTCCAAAGGGCAAAATCCAGGGAATCCTGCTTCTTCTCTCCCACTTCAATTCTGCTTCCAAGCCTCAGTTCATCTATAGATTGATGAGAAAGTTTGCCGTATCCTTCAAATTTTCGGGTTCTGTAATATACATCCCCTTCAGATTCATATGCAAACCCTTTGTTGATTAAAGCTTGTATAAATTCAATAATGATGTCCATATTTTCCATAACACGCGGGTGAACATCAGCCTTTTTGCAGCCGAGTGCCTCTACATCTTCAAAGTAAGCTTCAATAAATCGGTCAGCTATAACGGGCACTTCTTCACCCAGCTCATTTGCTGCTTTAATCAGCTTATCATCCACATCGGTAAAATTTGAAACAAAATTCACTTCGTAGCCGCGGTATTCAAGGTAGCGCCTCACCGCATCGAACACGATGGCAGGACGAGCGTTTCCAATATGAATGTAATTATATACGGTAGGTCCGCATACATACATTTTCACTTTTCCTTCTTCTAACGGTATAAATTCCTCTTTTTGTCTAGAGAGAGTATTATAAATTTGAATGCTCATGGATTAGACTCCTTTCATTATCCATTTTCTTTAGTTCTTCCTTAAGAAACTGGATCTCTTCTTCAAGTGTTTTTAATCGGTCATTAATAGGGTCTGGAAGGTTGCAGTGATCCAAGTCCTTTTTTACTCTCACACCGTTTTGAACGACGACTCTTCCGGGTATACCGACTACCGTTGAGTTTGCTGGAACATCTCGCAGCACAACCGATCCTCCCCCTACCTTTGAATTCTGGCCTATTACAATGGAACCTAACACTTTGGCACCGGTAGATATCAGGACATTATCTTGGATGGTTGGATGGCGCTTTCCTTTTTCCTTGCCTGTACCTCCAAGTGTAACTCCCTGAAATATGGTAACATTATCGCCAATTTCACAAGTTTCCCCGATTACGACACCCATACCATGATCAATAAAAAATCTCCGGCCTATTTTTGCTCCAGGATGAATTTCAATTCCGGTAAAAAAACGGCTTATTTGAGAGATGGCCCTTGCTATAAAAAACCACTTTCTTTTATAAAATGCGTGAGCTGCCCTATGCGCCCAAATAGCATGCAAGCCGGAATAAGTTAAAATAACCTCCACGTAGCTGCGAGCAGCTGGATCCTGATCAAACACAACCTCAATATCTTCTTTCAACTTTTTAAACATGCCGCACCGCCTCCTGTTCCCGGGTTTTATCCTTTTAGCAGCCAATCTTTTTTTATAAAAAAAACGCCTCTGTCATAATGACAGAGACGCTGTTTTTTCGCGCGGTTCCACTCTGCTTGAAAAGGCATTATACTATTGCCTCTTCCTGCTTTAAGCCTTGTAACGGCAGGCTTGCCGCCTTGCATACTAAACGCCTTAGCGTGTTTTCAGCGAAGGGCTCGAGGGTGCATTTCAAAAAACCGAGAGGCTTAAACCACTTTCAGCCGGTGATGGTTCTCTCTAATAAGCTTCGTTTTTTTACTTCTCCCTGTCTACGCACTTTAAATATAATTACTTACTACTATATTACAAAATACTCAAAATGTTAATTCAAAATATCTTGAAGTCGCTGCTTTATTTTTTCTTTCCCTAATAATTCTATGGCCTGAGGGAGGTCTGGGCCATGTGTTTGTCCAGTTACAGCCGCCCGGATAGGCATAAATAGCTTCTTCCCTTTATGTCCAGTAGCTTTTTGAACAGCTTTCATAGCAGCTTTGATTTCGTCTGCAGTGAAATTCTCCAGCGCTTCTACCTCATGAAGAAACGCGCTAAGAACCTCGGGAACCTGCTCTTCTTGCAGTACAGCCTGTCCTTCGCTGTCAAACTCCACATGATTGACGAAGAATATTTGTGATAATTCCACAATTTCAGCTCCATAGCTCATTTTTTCCAGAAATAAGCTAATTAATCCATGAAGCCACACTTTTCCTTCGTCACTTAAGTGTTCCGGCAGACGCCCGGTTTTAACTAGGTGAGGGAAACAGAGCTCTACAGCCTGTGTTAAATCCAGCTTCTTCATATACTGGTTGTTCATCCACAACAGCTTCTGCTTATCAAATAGAGCAGGAGATTTGGAAAGTCTGTTTTCATCAAAAGCTTCGATAAATTCATCCTTCGATAGAATTTCTTCCTCTCCAACTGGTGACCAGCCTAAAAGAGCAATAAAGTTAAATAAAGCTTCAGGCAGGTATCCCAGTTCCTCATACTGCTCAATAAATTGAATAATCGTCTCATCCCTCTTGCTCAGCTTCTTCCGGCTTTCATTTACGATTAGGGTCATATGGCCAAAAATCGGCGGTTCCCAGCCTAAAGCTTCATAAATCATCAGCTGCTTTGGCGTATTTGAAATATGGTCATCTCCCCTTAAAACATGGGAGATCTTCATCAAATAATCATCAACTGTAACAGCAAAATTGTAGGTTGGAGTGCCATCTTTTTTTACAATAACTTGATCGCTCATTCCTTCTGATTCAAAGGATACATCACCTTTTACCATGTCATTGAACTTGAACACTTTACCTGCTGGCACAGCAAACCGGATGCTTGGCTCACGGCCTTCCGCTTCTAGTTTAGCTTGGTCCTCTTCCGATAAATGACGGCATTTTCCGGAATAAACCGGCGTTTCATTTCTAGCCATCTGCTCTTCCCGTTCAACAGCAAGCTCATCTTCTGTACAATAACATTTATAGGCAAAGCCCTTATCGAGCAATTCTGTATAATACTTTCTATAAATATCATTTCTTTCGGATTGTCGGTATGGTCCATACTCTCCACCCACATCTACACTTTCGTCCCAGTCCATCCCAAGCCATTTTAAATACTTTAACTGGCTTTGTTCTCCGCCTTCGATATTTCTTTTCTTATCCGTATCTTCTATACGGATGATAAATTTGCCGCCTTTATTTCTTGCGAACAGATAGTTAAAAAGGGCAGTACGCGCGTTACCTATATGTAAATTACCCGTAGGGCTTGGTGCATAACGAACTCGAATTTCTTGATTCATAGCTGTTCCTCCCATGCATATTGATTCTCATATTGATTATTTTTTTACCAAGAGTACTGCTGCCTGAGATGCAATGCCCTCACCGCGACCAGGGAATCCCAATTTTTCAGTCGTAGTAGCTTTAACATTAACCTGGCTGGCGTCCCCTTCAAGTAGCTCAGCAATTATTGTCCTCATATCACTGATATAGGGAGCCATTTTGGGTACTTGGGCGATTATCGTACAATCTAAATTCCCTAAAGAATAACCCTTCTGTTTGACAAGATCCCAGGTCTGCTTTAATAAAACAGCAGAATCCATATCTTTAAATTCAGCAGATGTATCCGGAAAGTGCCTGCCAATATCACCTTCGCCAATTGCGCCAAGGCAGGCATCTGCTATTGTATGCAGCAAAACATCTGCATCCGAGTGACCCAGCAGGCCTTTTTCATAGGGGATGGTGATCCCGCCTATAATCAGCGGCCTTCCTTCAACAAGCTGGTGCACATCAAAACCTTGTCCCACACGAAACATCTTATTGACTCCTTTATAGTATATTTACTATTTATTTTTTCGTAATATAGCTTCAGCAAAGAATATATCTTCCGGGGTTGTGATTTTTATATTATCATAATTTCCTTCAATCACCGATACCTCTAACCCCATATTTTCAATAAGGCTTGCCTCATCTGTACCGAGCAGGCCTTTTTTACGGGCTTCGGCGTGGGCCTTTTTTAATAATGAAATACGAAAAGCTTGTGGGGTCTGCACTGCCCACAAGCTGGATCGTTCCACGGTTTCCAATACCGTGTTATCCCTGACCTTTTTAATCGTATCTTTTACCGGTACAGCCAGAATGGCACTGCCGCTCTTTGAAGCTGCCTTTACAAGCGCAGCAATCTGAACGAGCTGTATGAAAGGTCGTGCCCCATCATGGACCAGAACAAAACCTTCCTCTTCGTTTACAGCCTGAAGCCCATTATATACACTATCCTGCCGCTCTGCCCCGCCTTGTATAAGCTTAATTGGTTTCTGAAAGGAATACTCTGCAATAATCCTGTCAAACTCAGCCTTCTCATCCATGTTGATAGGAAGAATGATCCGCCTGCATGCAGGATCCTGTTCAAAAACCCTTAAGGTATAAACGATAAGCGGAATATCAAAAAGTGTCAGAAAAAGCTTGTTCTTACCTGCCTTCATTCTCGTTCCCTTACCAGCAGCGGGTATAATTACTTCATAAAACATAACAATAATCTCCTCTGGGTTACAGCGCCTTCTCAAGCATCTTTGGTTTGGCAAAGATCATTCTTCCCGCTGAAGTCTGAAGAACACTTGTAACCATTACATCGATGCGTTTACCTATATAATTCCGTCCATCTTCCACAACAATCATGGTACCGTCATCTAAATAGGCAACTCCCTGATTTTGTTCTTTCCCATCCTTGATTACCTGGATATTCATTTCTTCCCCAGGAAGAACCACAGGTTTAACAGCGTTTGCTAAATCATTAATATTTAATACAGATACTTTCTGCAGTTCACACACTTTATTCAAATTAAAATCATTCGTAACCACTACACCGTTTGTCAGCTTGGCCAATTTCACAAGCTTGCTGTCTACTTCCTGGATCTCTTCGAAGTCACCCTCATAGATTTCTACTTTAATCGCCAGTTCCTTTTGAATTCTATTTAAGATATCCAGGCCCCGCCGCCCCCGATTCCTTTTAAGGGCATCAGAGGAGTCAGCGATATGCTGAAGCTCTTCAAGTACAAACTGAGGGATGACTATAGTTCCTTCAAGGAAACCAGTCTGGCAGATATCTGCTATTCTGCCGTCAATGATCACGCTCGTATCAAGGATTTTAAGCTGGTTTTTCCCGTTTTCAGCCTCCTCCTCCATATCGGAGCTCTTTTTCTTATTGGCTTTAAATAACCCAGATAGCTCATCACGCTTCTTAAAGCCTACCTGGAAACCCAGGTATCCGAACAATAATGTTAATAAGATAGGGGCAACCGTATTAATAATCGGCACTTCAATAGCGTTTAATGCAAATCCTATTAAAAAGGCAAGCAAGAGCCCGACAAGCAGTCCTAAGCTTCCAAAAATAATATCAGTTATCGGAGCTTTAACGAGCGATTCTTCAAACCATTTAATAAAATTCACCACATGATCAATGGCCTTAAAAGTAATAAAATAAAATATAATTGCACCTATAATTGCAGTAACATAAGGGTTGTTAACAAACGTGATGTCCGAAGCATTCAAAACCGCCATTAATTCAGGAATCAAGAAAATCCCTAAAGTGCCGCCTGTTATTAGGAAACAAGCTTGAACTATTCTTTTTAACATCCCTTCACCTCCCTTACTCATTATAATCAAATATCACAAAACAAAACCTATGCAGGCATATTTAATCGATTTTTTCCTTTAAAAGGAGAAGGCACAGCAGGTCCATCTTCCATAATTCTTAGGTTAGCACCCGCTATTTCATGTGTCAAATAATAAAAGTCTATTATTTTAGCATAGTTGAGCTCATGATTCAAACTAGATTTTTCTTTCGGAAAAATGTTGTTCCTTTATAGACCTAAGACCTTCTTTGATCTTTTTGGCTCTTACTTCCCCTATTCCTTCTACATCATCAAGATCGGCTACCGAAGCATTAATAATGTTAGCTAATGTCTTAAACTGGATAACCAGGTTTTCAATAATCAGCAGAGGCAGTCGTGGTATTTTATGCAGGAGGCGGTAGCCCCTGGGATAAATACTCTCTTCTATAGGAGTATAGCCGACATAGCCAAGCAGCTTCATGATCATCCCGTCTTCTACTATTTCCAGATTAGAGAACTCCTGAAGTCGTACAAGAATTTCCTTTGACGATGCACTTTTATCGTATATGTAGTCCTGAATAATTAGGAACGCTTCATTTTCGAGATCTGTCAGCAGTTCATTCATCTGCAGCCTGATCAAGCGCCCTTCTGTACCCAGTTCATTTAAATACGAAATCAGCTCGCTCTTAATTCGAAGCACCATGATAAACCGGTGCATTACCTGTAATACATCCCCATAGGTAACCGATTCTTCAAATTCTAACAAACCTAAGTGTGTTATGCTTTGCCTTAGTACCGCTTTATATTTCTCTAATGTCTGGATGGCCTGGTTTGCTTTTGTTAATATGACAGCCATATCCTTTAAAGCGTAGCGAAAGTTTCCCTGATATAAGGTAATTACGTTCCGCCGCTGAGAGATGGCGATTACTAATGCCTTTGTTTCTTTGGCCACCCTTTCAGCCGTACGGTGGCGCATGCCAGTTTCACTTGAAGGGATGGATGAGTCGGGAGCAAGCTGTGCATTAGCTAATATGATCCGGTCAGCCTTTTCATTTAAAATGATGGCTCCATCCATTTTTGCCAATTCATAAAGATAGCTTGAAGAAAAGGGGCATTCAATATGAAACCCCCCATCTACAATCGTTCTGACCTTCTCATTGTAGCCGACAACAATTAACCCACCTGTATTTGCCCTGAGGACATTATCAATTCCTTCTCGTAAGGGCGCACCAGGGGCTACCATACGCAAAATTTCCGTTTTCGTTTTATCAAGGGACTTTTTTTCGCTCATATTTACCCTCCTAATGCGTATTGAAGTGCTTCAGCTACGGTTGAAACACCCACTAACTCAATTCCCTTCGGAACACTCCAGCCTCCTAAATTGTTTGCAGGAAGAATGATCCTTTCAAAACCCAGTTTCGCCGCTTCCTGGACTCTCTGTTCAATCCGGGAAACACGACGCACTTCCCCTGTCAGCCCCACTTCACCAATTAAACAGTCTGTCTGCCTGGTTGGTTTGTCTCTGAAGCTCGAAGCAATGCTTACCGCGATAGCCAAATCTATTGCTGGTTCATCTAATTTAATTCCTCCAGCCACTTTTAAATAAGCATCCTGATTTTGTAAAAGCATTCCTACTCTTTTTTCTAATACAGCCATAAGAAGGGATATACGATTATGATCCGTCCCTGTTGCCATTCTGCGGGGAGTTCCAAAGCTTGTCGGAGAGATAAGCGCCTGGATTTCAACCAAAACGGGTCTTGTACCTTCCATCGAGGCTACTACAGTCGAACCAGATGCTCCCTGTGAGCGCTCTTCAAGAAATAATTCCGATGGATTCTCAACCTCTTCCAGGCCATTTTCTTTCATTTCAAAAATTCCCATTTCATTTGTAGAACCAAATCTGTTCTTTACAGCCCTTACGATTCGATAGGTGTGATGCCTTTCCCCTTCGAAATACAATACCGTATCGACCATATGCTCAAGCAGTCTCGGCCCCGCAATTGAGCCCTCCTTGGTTACATGTCCAACAATAAAGATAGCAATTCCGTTTGTTTTAGCTATACGCATTAATTCAGCCGTACACTCCCGAACCTGTGACACACTTCCGGGAGCAGACGTGACCTCCGACTGAAATACCGTCTGGATCGAATCTATGATAACAAGGTCAGGTGCAACATCCTTAATGGCCTGGCCGATATAATCCATATCAGTCTCTGAATAGACAAATAGATTATCTGAAGTAACTCCCAGCCGCTCAGAACGCAGCTTTGTCTGTTTAACAGATTCCTCTCCTGAGATATACAGTACCTTTTTCTGTTTATTGGCCAGCTGTGAAGAAACCTGTAATAGCAGCGTCGACTTTCCAATCCCAGGGTCGCCGCCAATCAGTACAAGTGAACCCTGCACAATTCCTCCGCCGAGTACACGGTTAAGTTCGACTAAATCTGTTGCTATTCTCGGTTCTTGTATAGTGGCAATAGATGTAATGGGAGCAGCCTTTGGTCGTTCGCCTGAAAAATGAACGGCTTCCGTATTGGCAAATGCTCCCCTTCTTCCAGGCTTTACAATCTCCACTTCTTCCACCATTTTATTCCAATCTCCGCAGCCTGGACATTTTCCCATCCATTTAGCAGATTCATAGCCGCAGGATCCACAAATAAATTTTGTTTTTTTCTTTGCCATACCGTTTCCTCTCAAATCTATTTCTAAAATCTTTAATTTAAAGTGAAAATTTATTCTCTACTTATAAACATATTAACCTTCTTATAAGTTTAATCCTTCTTTAATTTGCAATCAAATTTTGACATTATATGAACGTGGTCAGTCATGACATAACAAAACGGGTACACGAATTGTGTACCCGCGGTTTTTTATTTATTTACTGGAGTTTTATCAACTGGTCTGGCAACAAGCTCGCCATCTTGTACATCAATTAGTACATGCTGGCCTTTTTCAACATTCCCTTTTAACAGCTCTTCAGAAAGATGATCTTCAATATGCTTCTGAATCGCTCTGCGAAGCGGCCTTGCTCCATATTCAGGGTCATATCCCTCTTGTGTGATCTTATCTTTTGCAGCATCAGACAGTTCAAGGTGAATATCCTGCTCTTTTAACCGTTTGACTAATGCATCTGACATAAGGGTCACAATTTCTTTTAAATGTGCCTTTTCTAGAGCATGGAAGACAATGATTTCATCAATTCGGTTTAGGAATTCAGGGCGGAAGGCTTTTTTCAGCTCTTCCATCACTTTGCCTTTCATGTCTTTGTAGTCCTGCATTTCATCTTGTATATTAAAGCCGACGAATTTATTACGTTTAAGCGTGTCGGCACCCACATTAGAGGTCATGATCAAAATGGTATTCCGGAAGTCAACCGTACGTCCTTTTGAATCAGTCAGTCTTCCGTCCTCAAGCACTTGAAGAAGAATGTTGAACACATCTGGGTGTGCCTTTTCAATTTCATCAAGAAGGACTACAGAGTAAGGCTTGCGGCGTACCTTTTCTGTGAGCTGTCCGCCTTCCTCATATCCTACGTACCCTGGAGGAGATCCTACAAGACGGGAAGTAGAATGCTTTTCCATGTATTCAGACATGTCAATACGGATCATAGCATCCTCATCACCAAAAATAGATTCAGCTAATGCTCGGGCAAGCTCGGTTTTACCAACACCTGTAGGGCCGAGGAAAATAAAGGATCCAATAGGGCGTTTAGGATCTTTAAGTCCTGCACGGGCTCTGCGGACCGCTTTAGCTACTGCAATAACGGCTTCCTCCTGGCCAATCACACGGGAGTGTAATAACTGCTCCATATTAAGAAGCTTATCAGACTCAGTCTGTGCCAGTCTTGTGACAGGAACTCCAGTCCAGCTGGATACAACATGTGCTATATCATCAACTGTAACTTCTGAATTCTCTTTACCCTGCTTTTCTTTCCAGGTTTTCTTTGTATCTTCCAGCTGTTCTCTAATTCTCTGCTCTGTATCTCTTAGGGAAGCTGCTTTCTCAAATTCCTGGCTTTGTACGGCAGCATCTTTTTCTTTACGAACTTCATCTAGTTTAACTTCAAGTTCTTTCAGATTTGGAGGTGTAGTATAAGAGCGAAGCCTTACTTTTGAACCAGCCTCATCTATTAAGTCAATGGCTTTATCCGGCAGGAACCGGTCAGATATATAGCGGTCTGACAATTTAACAGCTGCCTCAATCGCTTCATCCGTAATAGAAACACGATGGTGCGCCTCATAACGGTCACGGAGACCATGTAAAATCTGAATAGATTCCGCAGCTGTCGGCTCATCCACCTGGATTGGCTGGAAACGGCGCTCTAATGCTGCATCTTTTTCGATATATTTTCTATACTCATCTAGTGTTGTTGCACCAATACACTGCAGCTCACCGCGTGCAAGTGAAGGCTTTAGGATATTTGAAGCATCAATAGCACCCTCTGCACCGCCTGCGCCAATCAATGTATGAAGCTCATCAATAAACAGAATGATGTTTCCTGCCTGGCGAATCTCATCCATAACTTTCTTCAAACGGTCTTCAAATTCACCTCTGTACTTGGTTCCTGCTACCACAGTTCCCATATCAAGAGTCATTACACGCTTATCCCTCAAAATTTCGGGTACTTCATTGTTCACAATCTGCTGTGCTAATCCCTCAGCAATAGCTGTTTTACCCACCCCAGGCTCACCAATAAGAACTGGGTTATTCTTCGTCCTGCGGCTCAGGACCTCAATTACACGGGTAATTTCCTTGCTTCTTCCAATCACAGGATCCAGCGTTCCTTCACGGGCTATGGAAGTAAGGTCACGAGCCAGGCTGTCTAGAGTTGGAGTACTAGCAGCACTCGATGAACCTCCCTGATGCCCTCCGCTTTCATTGCTTCCTAGAAGCTGGAGAACTTGCTGGCGGGCTTTATTCAAGCTTACACCTAAATTATTTAATACTCTGGCTGCTACTCCTTCGCCTTCACGGATTAATCCAAGCAGTACATGTTCAGTTCCTACATAGGAATGGCCCAGTTTACGTGCCTCATCCATTGACAATTCAATAACTTTTTTAGCTCTAGGAGTATAATGGATGGACTGTGCTGTATCCTGCCCTCTCCCTATTAGGTTTTCAACCTCTTTCTGGATTTTATCAGCACCTAGTCCAAGAGCGTAAAGGGCTTTTGCAGCGATCCCTTCACCTTCTCTAATCAACCCAAGTAAAATATGCTCAGTTCCGATATTATTATGACCTAAACGAATGGCTTCTTCCTGTGCTAAAGCTAATACTTTCTGGGCCCTCTCTGTAAATCGTCCAAACATCATGGCACATTTCCTCCTAGCTATTCTCTATTTTCTTCTAAAATCAGTCTTTCTCGAATTAATGCAGCTCTTCTAATATCTCTCTCATCAGGATTTAATGGACCTCCTGCATACTGCTGAAGAAATCCAGGCTGAGTGAGTATCATTAATTCATTTAAAATGGTTTTGGAAATATTTTTTATATAACCAAGATCTATCCCAAGCCTTAAATCAGATAGACACTTGGCTGCTTCCTTCGTTTCAATAACTCTGGCATTTGAAAGAATCCCATAAGATCTAAATACCCTATCTTCTAATTGTATGTCAGAGGTTTTGACTAATGCTTCTCTTGCTGACCTTTCTCGGTCAATAATCTGCTCCACTACACTCAGCAAATCTTCCACAATATCTTCCTCAGACTTCCCAAGGGTGATTTGATTCGATATCTGAAAGATATTACCGAGAGCTTCGCTGCCTTCCCCATAGATTCCTCGTACAACGAGGCCTAATTGGTTGATAGCTGGGATAATGCGATTAATCTGGCGAGTCAGTACCAAGCCAGGCAGATGCATCATCACTGATGCCCGAAGCCCTGTTCCTACATTGGTAGGGCAGCTGGTTAAGTATCCTCTTTCCTCATCAAAAGCATATACGCCTTTTTCCTCTATCCAGTCATCAATCTTCCCTGCCATAATCAGCGCTTCCTTGAGCTGAAGGCCCGGATATAAGCATTGAATGCGAATATGGTCCTCTTCGTTAATCATTACACTAATTTCTTCATTATCTGAAAGAAGCACAGCACCATATGGAGCATTTTCAGCAAGATTGGGGCTGACTAAATGTTTCTCCACCAATACCCTTTTTTCAATGGGCTTCAAGTCATTCATGGTTAACAGTTCAAAGCTGCACGTATCTGAGAAGGACTCGCTTCCTAAACCGTTTCTTGCCCAATTAATAATTTCAACCGCTTCATCCCTTGAAAAGATAATGGGGAATTTATACTCCTTCAAATTCCTCGCCAGGCGGATCCTCGAGCTCAAAACAATATCTGAATCAGGCCCTTCCTCGCTCATCCAGGAACTCACAGCATTTTTTAAAAAGCGCTCGAGGCTCATGATTGTCCGCCTCCCTCTTGACCATTGTTCACTTCTTTTTCAAGGGCTCGAACTTCATCACGAATATTGGCTGCCCTCTCAAATTCTTCCTGCTCAATTGACTGCTTTAAATCCTGCTTCAATTCTTCAATCCGTTTTTTCAATGAAATATTGCCTCCGGCTTTTTTGGGTATCTTTCCGGTATGGACAATATTGCCGCTGTGAAGCCTTTTTAACACGGGAACTAAATGGTTTTTGAAGGTTTTATAGCATTCTGAGCAGCCAAACCTTCCTATTTCCACGAATTGCTGATATATCATATGACATTTAGGGCATCTCAGCTCTTCTCTATGAGTTACCGCATTATGAGATGAATGGTGAAAGGTACCTCCATTCAGCAGACCGCCTAATAAATCATTAATAGAAAAGCCTGCATTTCCATTAAATAAAGACATTTGGCCTTTTTCCTGAGCGCAAGTGTCACAAAGATGAACTTCTGATTTCTCTCCGTTCACTACTTTTGTAAAATGAAGAGTTGCAGGCCTCTCATTGCATTGCTCACAAATCATTCACACATCTCCCTTTTTAGCCCTTTTAGTTATACATTAATGTTTTAAGGACTGCCCGGAGCATACGTGCTCTTAATTCGTCACGTTCCGGCAGATCAATATATAAAACCGAACGATCCAGGACGCTTAATATAATTTTAGCTTCCCTTACTGTTATAATCTCTTCTTCTGCAAGCCTTCCAATAATATGCTCTGCATTTGCCTGTGTAACCCTGTCTTTTATTATCGAAATCAGCTGGTCTATGAGATCTGCTGTGTCTCTAAGCTGTACCTTCATAATGCGGATATAGCCTCCGCCGCCTCTCTTGCTTTCCACAATATAACCACGTTCTACAGTAAAACGTGTATTAATAACATAATTTATCTGAGAAGGAACACATTGAAATCTATCCGCAATCTCGCTGCGCTTAATTTCTACAATATCTCTTTCACTTAAATGCAGAACCTCTTTTAAATAATTTTCAATAATGTCTGAGATATTTTTCATAAAACCCCCTCCATCTGACTTTGACTATATTTGACTTTAATTATACATAGATTCCCCTTTTTTCTCAACTTTTTAATCCATCATCTCGGCTGCGTACTATTTTAGTTTATACGACCATTTTAGCCATAGTTTTATGTATTTAATATCGTTCCTGTTACTTTTTTTCTATAAAGAATTCTTACCCATTCCTGGATGGGTAAAAACATATGAATAGGATTGGAATGTTTTTAATGTAGAATCTTCAAGGGCGGTATTATAGTGGGCTTTTAATATTCAACTGTACCGGGTATACTGCCATAAAGTCTCTAGAGCCTTCTGCTGTGCCATAAGCCCAGGGTACCTGTTGAAAATTTACCGGTAGAGCTCCCTATTTTATTTATATGAACGGTATTGACCATTTGCCGAATCTTCATAAATGTTAAAAATTCCTCTTATATCTCAAAATCCCACTTTAATTCTGTAAAGCCCCCTTACATTCTGATTTACCCCTCTTAAAGTTCAGAACTGATGATGAAGAGGCAATAGAAATCACGATGTAAATGTCCAAAATAAAAAACCCTCAGGTTTCAGAGTGTAGACAAAATCAATTTCAAACAAACTTTGTCGCGAAAAATGAGGTTTGTCAATTTATTTCTTGCATATATGGTGGCTTTTCTTAA
>NZ_JAFBFI010000021.1 GCF_016909175.1 Peribacillus deserti | reverse complement strand
GCAACCAGGCACTCTTTTAAAAATACAGAATGAGCTGTCTTCTTTAGTATTGCCTTTTTGACTGTATCTCAGAATTAATTTTCATGGGAGTTAAATAAGATTACTGATACAACCATTCTAAATACCTTAGCCAATAAAACATCCAATAATAGCTCCTCCGATAACCCCTAAGCCGATAATTGGTAAATAGGGTTTGTAATCAGTGCGTCTGAAATGCTAATTCCGCTGTTTAGCGACTTAAAAAAAACCGGCTCACCTTAACGGGTGGGCCACTTTTTTTGTATATTATTGAGTCTTCTTAAGTCACTTTTAAACTATTTTCATGGTAGTTAAAAAACTCATTTAAGTTTTTTACCATATAAATTGACCTATTGTACAACAAGAAGGACCGCCGTAGCGAGCCTGGTCTTGATTAATGTATCTGTTAGCCATAATTCAGCATGAAATTATACTGCTCCACAGACAATAAAATGGATAGGAAGTGGCAATTTGATAATGACCTTGATTCAGTCAACATAATCCATAGCACAATTCAATATATCCTCTTTTATTAACGATTGAGTAGATTTTTTTAAGTAATTGTCTTTTTTCCATTTTTTTTAATTATTTCAAGGTAGTTATAAAATTGCAATTGTTAGAAAAACAACAATATAATATATTTACGATTATCAATTATCAAGAATTGTACATCAAAGGGGAGTTAAGGCAATGAAAACATTACAGATACTGGGCAAAGAAATAGAGTCTTTTATTAAAGAGTATGAGGAACCGTTTGAGAGCAAATTGCTTTCGGAAGCAGTAAATGTCTCATCAAAAATTACAGACATTTTAAATCAAGGGAACATTGATTTGTTAAAAAATGCTCGGACATTGATTTATTATGTAATTAACCAGAAAGATCAAGATTTAGTAGCGTTCGCTAAACAGGAAGGCATAGCTTGGGCGGAGCACGCATTAACACTTGAATTAAAATTAGAGTGGGTACAAGCCATAAGAAGAACCTTATGGCATTTTGTAGGTATTCTCGACGAGAAAAAAAATATTACGAAGGACCGGGTAGGAATTTATACTTTAGAAAAAAATATCAACGATAATATTGACAAGTTCCTAAATAACTTTTTTCTTAACTATACAAAATTCAAAGATACAATGTTTTTAAAACAAAGAGAAATGGTGGAGCACTTGTCAGTTCCAATTATTCCTGTAAGCAATAACGTTTCTGTTTTGCCACTAATTGGGTCAGTAGACTCCTACAGGATTCAAATAATTGAGGAAAAAGTTTTAAACGATATAGCAAATACAAGAATTCACACACTAGTTATGGACCTTTCAGGTATTGCCATGTTGGAACGAGATGTCATAAATAATTTTGAAAAGATATTGGCTGGGGTGAAAATGATGGGTTGCAAAGCGGTTCTTACTGGCCTTCGTCCTGATCTTGTAAGAAAAATGGTGCATTCGGGAATCCGCTTTGAAGAAGATGCAGAAACAAAAGGTACACTCCAGGAAACTTTAAAGCAATATCTTTGACTAATATTGACCGTTTACAGCGGTCTTTTTTTGTTCTTCCCCTTTGATCAATGAATAGCTGCAATATCATTGCCTCTTCAACTAACACTTGACCCGTAGCTAAAAAATGATTAAATAATCCTTCCAAACTTGATTTAATGCAAGGTGCTATTAGCATTTTTCAGAATTATTTAGCTTCCTCACTACAATTAGATTAATGTACAGAATAAGAAAAATAAACGGATATAATAAAGCTGAATACCATAGCTTCCATCCGTTATAGTAAAGATATTCTGTTTGTAGTATTAGCCACTCAAACAATACTGAAAAAAGGGTCCAAATAACAATGTATTTTGCCTTTATTAGGGGTCCCTTTTTTACTGGGAAGTAGTTAAGAAATAAATTATTAATCGGAATAAAATACATAAAACTACTAAAGAAACCTTGCCACTGAAACCCATGGTTAAAGTAACCATATAGGTTTAAATGAAGATTTAGAACTTCATCTGTAATAAACCCAAACAATATCGCAAAAATGGATGTAGAGTATATTTCACTTTTCTTTATGTTCTTGGGCACGAAATAAGCAATCGCATTAAGAATAATAAAAAAGATGTAAACTAAAATCCACATATATTTCACCTAGTTGTTTTAGTAACATTGTTTACATTTCTTCCATTTTTATTCGCAGCCCTTACTCAGCTTCTCTAATAAGTATAAGAAGCTGGCAATTTCCGTTTGACATCTTTAGCTTCTTAAACTAACGCACCAGTTAGTTGAAAATCCAATGGGTGTAAGATGTTAAAGATCATTATTAATTATTCATATAGTTCTTTAAGTTCTTTTTCTTATTAAAATCGGTAATTAAAATTAAAATTGCTATGATAACAGCTCTACCTAACGAACCTAAAGATACTCCGTACCTAATGAGGGCAAATAGAATAAGGGTAATAACTAAAAATACATACGATAGGTATTTTGACAACGAGTATGACCCACCTTATTTACTTATTACTTAAGTGTGCAACACCAAAAAGCCGAGGGGATTATAGAAGCAATCAAGGCGTATAGCATATTCCCTTCAAGCAATAAACGAACACACCGACAATAAAGAAACCTATAAATATACCAAGTAAATTGTTTCCTACCTTATGATTAACGTTTTTATAATCATGGGCCAAAAATCAACGTTCCCCAAATGTGATAAACGAGAGGAAAAAACAGAATAACAATCGCTATATTACCGTAAAATCCAATTTTCCAAATGAAGCTAGTTACCAAGCTAATCGTTTTCAACTTTATACTTCGTCCAGCAATACTGATGAGTAAACCAGCAATACTTAATCCATAAAACACAATATAAGATGAGTTAGATATAGAAACTTCAAGAAAATTACAGATTAGAGAAAGTACAAATAGGGTGAAAGATACCCAACTAAACACTGTACAAAATATATGTTCCAAAGAAATCAACCCTTTTCATTAAGGTGCGAACGCTTATTAAAAAATTGTAAGAACTTCGAGAAAATTTTTTCTCTTATTTTCATTATTTAGGATTCTATTCATTTTTGCTAAACCTACGGTAAGTCTAACCTCTTTATTCTGCAGGAATTGATTTATATGCTCGAAATAAACCTCCTGAAACCACGGTTCTTTCCTCAATCGTTTTAAATTTCATTGATCTTTTCTTCTGTCAGGAGACATTGGATCCTAATATCACTGTAGCGAAATTACCTAACAAATTGAATAGCGAATCCCTAGAATCGACACT
This sequence comes from Peribacillus deserti, assembly GCF_016909175.1. Taxonomy (GTDB): domain Bacteria; phylum Bacillota; class Bacilli; order Bacillales; family DSM-1321; genus Paraperibacillus; species Paraperibacillus deserti. Next base: position 45,409 of record NZ_JAFBFI010000021.1, on the reverse strand, counting down.
CCAATGCAAATATTACGGACCAAAATCAGTTACGCCAGTAAACAACAAGATAAGCGTAATTATCCAAAAGATAATATTAGAGGCGGAAAGTATTAATGCTATTACAGGGATTACCTTTTTCTCGTTTTCTTAGATAATGCAGCGATAGACAATACGATACCTAAAGCCGTAAGAAAGAATGTTATTAAACCTCCCGCTGAAATTCCATATTTGCTATCCTTGTAGAGGTTACGAAAACAATAAAAAAGCAAACAATTCCAATGACTAAAGAAACATAACTAATTGCACTGTTCTTCTTCAAAATAACCATTTGCGTTTCCAAATAAGCACAACCTTTCGTGTGTGGGGTCAAGGGGCAAAAGGAAAGAAGTAATCAAGTATGATAGGTAATGTCCATAACATCAGTAAGCTGGTAATTATAATACCTAGAACCTTTGTAAACTTAATAATATTGACTTTTTGAAGCCAATAGGATACAAAAAATAAAGCAATAATTACATACAGTAATGAGGTTGAACACTTGTATTTTTTTACTCATTTTTCACCCACAATAAAAAATATATTTTAAGCCTGGTATTCATTTTAACAAATAATTCCAGTAAAACGGGTAAATTTTTCATTCTACAAAAAAAATTGAGGATTTAAACGAGTCAGTTTAAAATTCTTTTCTGAACTTCATATATTTACGAATAGCAATGACAGGTGGCTTTGTAGCAATTATGCTTAATGGAGAATGGCTACTTGGTCCATTTAGAATCCTTTTAGCCTTCTTAATTAATCTAATCTGGTTTTCAACAACCCTATCAAAATTCCTTTTGTCCAACCATACATAGGAAGAACAGTTGGTTCATTTATTAATCCTTTTACTATTGGATTCTTAATTCACTTGCTTCAAAAAATAACAATTCCTAGAAATTATATTTAGTCTAATATTTGGTTTATTAACCTAAAGTGCCACGTTAGTGGAATAAAAAAAAAGCTGTCGCAGCAGCCAATACTTTTTGGACTAACGATCCTTTAGTTGAGGAATATACTTACTTTAGTTCTGTAATAATTGTTCCTTGTTGGAGATTATATCTACCTTATGTTCAATACAAGCTATTGAGTAATGTGAAAAACTTTCTCCTGGCATAAACTTATTTAGATTTGATTCCTTTTCTATAAAATCAAAATAATTGGATTTAGAATAAATTCGAAACGCTTCACCCTGAAATTTTTCGGTATCATTCCAGATTGTATAATCATCCTTCAGTCTGGCTTCACTTGTTCTCAATTCACAAATGCCTTTTAATCTGACAAAAATGTAAGTTAGAACGGTTTATTGTAAGAAGAATCGCTGGTAACCTTACCTCCTATTTTCTTATAATAGAAAGTATTAATGGTTGTCTACATAATACGTTAAACAGGAGGGTTATGCTGTTGATCGGGTGGGCTCAGGATGCAAATATATTTCTCCAGTATATAGTTTTATTTTTATTTGCGGCAGCTCCGTGGATGGATGTTTCAATAATAGTACCCCTTGGAATTGTTTGGGGACTACCGCCTATAGGGGTCAGCATAGCAGCATTCAGTGGTAATTTTTTGTTAATCCTTTTACTTGGTGTCTTTTTTAAGCAAATAGAAAAATGGAGGAAAAATAGAAAACAAAAGAAAGGCCTAAAGAATCCAACAAAAAAAGAAAAACGCTCTCTGAAAATTTGGGAGAAGTATGGAATCCCAGGGTTGGCCTTATTAGCACCCATTTTTGTTGGGACTGACATTGCAGCAATAATAGCACTTACATTTGGGAGTTCTAAGACCCGCGTTATAGGATGGATGACTATTAGTTTAGCCGTGTGGACCATAATATTTGCTGTGGGATCAGTGTATGGTTTTAGTCTTTTGAACTTCATTCAATAAAACAATATCTAGGATTGAGTTTTTCGGTGACATTTCCTATTGTATTTACATAACTCAATTAACACACTCTTAACTCCTTCTCTCAGGGTAAACAAAAAGGCTGCTAAAGCAGCCATTCAGGCTGTCGACAAAGTCGACAGCTATTTTTTAATAATATTTAACCCTCAATATATAGTGCTTAACTTTAAGAAAAGCCACCATATATGCAAGAAATAAATTGACAAACCTCATTTTTCGCGACAAAGTTTGTTTGAAATTGATTTTGTCTACACTCTGAAAGGCTGCTAAAGCAGCCATTTCCTTCTTTAACTATCGCACCCTTTAGTTAAATAAGAAATTAATTAACATTTGTAGCTGGCAAGAACAAAAACGTTGATCCTGCCAATTACATTTTTATCCGTTATCCATTTCTTATTTCGGGTTACTCTTACAGGATAGGAACTCCGTCTGATCTATAATTAGCTTATTTTTATTGAAGAGATTATCTATTGTTTGTAAAGCGTCATACTCGTCAATTCCTTCAGCCTTTATATTAATCATACTGTAAGGTCTAATTCTAAGCGACAAAATATCCATTATAGAATCAGTCGAGTATTTTAAATCAATAGATTTTTTTTGATATTCCAGAGATATTCTTGATGTAAACAACCTAGAAACTTGTACCAGTAACGTTGCTGGACGTGCAAAACCCGTACTTGTAATAATATTATACTGTTTTGTAATCATCAACCTGCTCTCTCCATAATCATCTATCAACAAACGAAAATGTTTTTTTCTGAGCTGCACTTTAGTAAATCTCTTTTTCCTTCTTCTACAAATTTCAGAGCAGACAGAGTCCAACAGATATAGATTCCATGACGGATAGGTATTTGACTAAATAATTCCAGAGCTTTCTAAACTTTTGAGAGGTTTTCCACCTATTAAATTTCTAGTTTTCTGGTACCAATCCATTTCACCATTTCAGGATCTCTATGTGAAAAGAACAAGCTCTGTTTCGAGTCTAACGTAGAGATCTTCTCCATATCTTCTTGGCTTAACTCGAGGTCAAAGATATTGAAGTTTTCGATGATTCTTTCCTTGCGAACAGACTTTGGAATCGCAACGACTCCTCTCTGTGTCAACCAACGTAAAATCACCTGTGCAACAGATTTATTATACTTTTCGGCTATTGATACTAAAATTTCGTTCTGGAACATATTATTTTTCCCTTCAGCAAATGGACCCCAAGACTGTATTTGCACATTATTCTCTTTCATGAATTGAGCACTTTCTATTTGCTGATTGAAAGGATGAGTTTCAACCTGGTTGACAGAAGGAATGACTTCATTATGAATGATTAAATCAATCAAGCGGTCTGTATGGAAGTTACTCACTCCTATAGCTTTGATTTTTCCCTCACGATACAATTCCTCCATCGCACGCCACGATCCAAATACATCGCCATAGGGCTGATGAATTAAATACAAATCCAAATAATCCAATTGAAGTCTTTCCAGTGATCTTGCGAATGCTTTATTTGTGCTCTCATAACCTGCATCCTGAACCCAGAGTTTGGTAGTAATAAACAATTCTTCTCTCGGAACACCACTACGTTTGATTGCTCTGCCGACAGCTTCCTCATTTAGGTAAGAGGCAGCAGTATCGATCAAACGATATCCTGCCATGATAGCGTCATAAACAGCTTGTTCACATTCATTTTCATCTTGAATCTGAAAAACCCCAAAACCTAAAATAGGCATCTCAACACCATTATTTAAAGTGACTTTTTGCATATAATATCCTCCTGTTTTTCAATATAGAATATCTGTTATTTACCTACCCTTTTTGCGTATTCCGCCGGATAGCGATCTCCCAAAATCTTAATCTTCGAGAGGGCTTGGTTCAAATTAGTTAGCTCCTCCGCTGTCAGTTCTACTTTCACTGCACCAAGATTTTCTTCCAAACGCTCTAATTTAGTGGTTCCGGGAATTGGACAAATCCATGGTTTTTGTGTTAGTACCCATCCAAGTGCAATTTGAGCAGGCGATGCATTTTTCTCTGCAGCAATGGTTTCTATCAGATTGACCAAAACTTGATTTGCTTCAAGGTTTTCCGACTTGAAACGAGGAACAATGCTGCGGAAGTCAGAACCGGAGAATTTTGTATTTTTATCGATTTTCCCGGTAAGAAAACCCTTTCCTAACGGGGCGAACGGAACAAAGCCGATTCCTAGTTCCTCAAGCGCAGGCAAAAGTTCTAATTCAGGATTTCTCCACATCATCGAGTATTCACTTTGAATAGCCGTCAGCGGCTGAATCGCATGTGCACGACGAATCGTTTCGACCCCAGCTTCAGAAAGCCCCCAGTACTTTACCTTCCCTTCCTTAATTAGCTCTTGTACAAGTCCCGCTACTTCTTCAATAGGAACATTTGGATCCACTCGATGCTGATAGTATAAGTCAATGCAATCAACTCTAAGACGTTTAAGTGAACCCTCCACTGATAGCCTGATATGCTCGGGCTTGCTGTCAAGCACTTGCTTTCCGTTTACCATTTTTATACCGAATTTAGTTGCTATAGCCACATTTCCTTTAAATGGTTCAAGTGCTTCACCCACCAACTCCTCGTTTACATATGGACCATATACTTCAGCTGTATCGAAGAAAGTAACGCCGCGGTCAACCGCCGCATGAATTAGAGAAAACATCTCTTTCTTATCGTGAGTCTTACCATAACCGTAGCTCATTCCCATGCAACCTAGTCCGATTGCTGAGACTTCGAGACCAGTATTACCTAATTTGCGTTTTTGCATGAAGTATCTTCCTTTCTTGCTCCCTTGAATTGTGGAATTCGGAATCTAGCACACCCATAATAAAGAACAGCTTGGTATCCTTATTATGCAGCAATTAAAAAGACATGTGATATCTCAATCTTCTCAAATGATTGCCTATTTTTATCACATCTATTACACGGGTTAGAAATATGCTTTATAATAAACTGACTACAATAAAGACAGGGGAGGGATTCTATGTCTGAACTAATTCATAAACAGCAGGAAGAGCTTGCCGAAATAATTGAGCAATATACCATTGATGATGGTTCTCACCAAACAGCTATACCCGGTCTATTTTTCTCCCGTTACTCTCATGCGATAGGACCAAGTCATGGAGTTCACAATACTTCTTTATGCATTGTGGCACAAGGAAAAAAGGAGATATGGTTAGCACAGGAGCGGTATGAGTACAGTCCTACAGATTACCTCATCACTTCTGTAAATTTGCCGATTACTGGTCAAGTGATGGAGGCGTCTCCTGAAATTCCGTATTTAGGTCTTAAACTTGAATTTACACACGATCAAATCTTAGAAGTTCTTCGCAACTCTGACATAGCAACTGTATCAAAAGAAAAGACCGAACGTGCTATGTATGTGAATCGTATAAATTCTTCTATGGTCGATGCGGTAATCAGGTTAGTTCGTCTACTCGACAGTCCAGAAGATATCCCGGTAATTGCTCCTTTATTCATAAAGGAAATCCTATACAGGGTTCTGCAGGGGCAACATGGAGGGATGCTTAAACAAGCTGTGGTACAAGGCAGTTCTACTTATCGAATTAGAGATATTATTGAGCACATCATAAACCACTATAATAGCTCCTTTCGCTCAGAGGAACTTGCGAATCTAGCGAATATGAGTGTCCCTTCGTTTTATAGGCACTTCAAAGAGGTTACCGCTATGAGTCCTATTCAGTTCCAAAAACAAATTAGACTGCAGGAAGCCCGTCGCTTGCTGTTGTCAGAGTCAACAGATGCTGCTGATGTATCATTTCGTGTGGGTTATGAAAGCCCATCGCAATTCAGCCGTGAGTATTCACGTATGTTTGGGTTTCCACCTATAGAGGATATAAAACGCTTGAGGGTAAAAGCATGAATTGAATCCAGCTGTGAATATTTGCGTATGTTTGTTTTTCCACTAAAAGTAAATATAAACTTGCTAAAGGCGGCTTATGTATAAAAAAGTGCATTAATCCAAACTGGATTAGTGCACTTTTTCATTCTGCAAATGTCCCTTATTAGACCCTTTCCAACAATTCATTTGGTAACCCTCTGATATAAATCTGTATCTGCTTTTAGAACCTTAGGTTTCTCTCGCTTTCGAACAAATTTCAGTACATAATGAGTACCACTGATATATATTCCTACGATGGATAAATGATCAATTATAAATCCCAAGGAAGACTCATCAAAGTTCCAACCGAAGGGATTATATATGGTTAACTTGTTTAACATATCTCTCTTGAAAGATGCCTGTACTCCATAAATAACAATCAACACCACTATGATGCGTAAGGCGGTTGTTCGGATACGGCTAGTGCTAGTAATTGCCGTCATCTTTCGTACGGCATTGATAATTGTTCCCCAGGACATCCCTATATGTACAGCCATGAAGATAAATCCCCAATATGAGGTCATAACATGTATCTGCAATAGAATCATGTCATTTTTCGTGGAGATAAAAGGAAAAATGTCACGGGATATGGGAACCGAACTTATCATCACCACAGTCATAGATGCGAGAAAAAGCAGATTGACCGCAATGCTTAGCAGCCGTCGTACATAGTGCTTTCCCTTAAAAATCGTCTTATACCATCGACGATTAAAAATATTATGTGTGATAAACAACAAGAATAATATAACTCCAGCCAGTTCGTGAATTGCATTTCCAGTAATATAGTAAGCCATTACCACCAGCATACAAACTGTCATAGAAAGGTCAATAACTAGCCTGATTAACATATTTTGATTCAAAAAAGTTCTCCTCTTTCTTATTAAGAATACCAAAATCGGTTTTCTGCTTGTATTATTGGTGATAACATCAAATCTCGTTCTAATGCTAAAAAATTGCTTATGTCTCTTGTTTAAAATGAACCATCAAAAGTACCTTCTGAATGATTCCTGCTTTTTTCTCACCTTCCAATAAGCCATCTCCTTTCCCATGCACAAAATCCTGCGAACCGGCCCGATTACTATCTGCCGCTTTCACGTTCCAGTGATCGATAGGGATACCTGCAATCGGGGATTTTGTACTGCTTTCCTTTGATTTAGCAGATTCATTGAGTTCATAATCTTTCATTTCATCCAATGTGTTTACGAAGTCATCTCTTTCTTGATTCGCGTGGCAGGAAAAGCAGCGACCAATGTCTTCCTCATAATCAACTGACTTGTCACCATTGAATTCCTGGTATAGCCAATCTCCATTCTGCATCTCAGGGGGATTCTGGTCACCCCAGCCATTACGCTTTTCCATCACGAAGATTTCAGAAAGCTCTTCATCTTTATAGATCTCCAGAGTAATTACTGTGCCATCAGGGATTGGCTTCCTCTTCTGCACCGCTTCGATCGCTTCCCGGCTTGTGTATAGTTCCTCTCTGACATCTCCTCGATTCACAGTCGTGTAGTTCACACCCTTATCGTAGTTCTCAGGGAAGTTGACAAGTTCACGACTAGATTCGGATTGCTCCTGTTTGGAAGTGTCACCAGATGTCTTCTGTTGGGAAATCCTTTTCATATCATTATTACTGTTACAAGCTGTAAGAGTGAGTGCAATCACAATTGTCAGGAACACTAATAATCGTTGTTTCATACTGCTTTCCTCCTCTTATTTTCGATCCTATGTTGAATCGTTAAATGCCTCCAAACGACTCCAATCTGGCATTCTTTTTTAAGAATTGTCGAAATAATGTATAGGTATCCTTATTATGCAACAGGTGAAAAAGCGGCCGATATCCTATTCTTCTTAAATGTTTGCCTAATCCTCTCACATCCAAAATCTTTAACTAAGTTACAAATTAATTAACCAATAAAAAAAGGCTGCTGATGCAGCCATACGTTTTGAATTAACGCTCCCTTTACTTAAAGTACATTCGTTCACAAGATTTTTCCATTTCAGATTCCGTTTCTGGAGCATTTAACTATCCGTTTTTTTTTTTTTCTTTCTCCATTTGACATATCGAGAAATCTAGATATATAATTACGCCTATGAAACCTATTAATGTATTCAAAGCATTATCCAACGAAACACGATTGAATATTTTAGAGTGGTTAAAGGAACCAGAGAAGCATTTCCCAAAACAAGGTGCTCACCTGCCCAAGGAGGTAAGTTATAAAGGTGGAGTATGTGTTGGGGATATTCAAGAAAAAGCCAAAGTTTCTCAATCTACCGTTTCTAGCTACTTGAACTTGATGCAAAAAGCTGGTCTGCTTGAATCGATTCGTCATGGACAATGGACTTACTACAGGCGTAATGAAGAATTTATTCAACAGTTTGCTAAATATTTTAAAACAGAGATCTAATTTGTGTTGATGTCTGTTTTTTGCACCACTTTATATCTATATTTCTAGATATTTAATTATATAAAAAAGGAGATCTAATTTATGCGATTTATATCTTATTTGCTAGCCTTATTGGCTGGAGCAGCACTTAGCTTTGAAGGAGCTATCTATGCTGAACTAGGAAAAACAATTGGACAAATAGAAACAAGTTTTTATAACTTCTTTATGGGTTCTATCATACTGGGGCTATTGTGGCTCTTTTTTGGAAAAGGAAAGATTTCCTATACACTTGAAGCACCTAAATGGTCCTTACTTGGAGGTGTCTTGGGTGTTGTTTATTTAACCTCCATTGTTGTAAGTGTTCCATTCGTTGGGGTTGGCATAACAATGGTTGCTGTAATTATCGGACAATTAGTCATGAGTATGGTTATTGAACATTTTGGATGGCTTGGGAGTAAGAAAATTAAGATCAATAAAGAAAAGATTTTTGCAGTTATTTCAATGATTATCTCACTTATACTAATAAATTAGGGGGTCTTTATTATGGGACTATTTATGATTTTGTTCACATTAATTGGCGGTATCACATTGAGTGCGCAATCTTCAATCAATGGTACTTTTAGCAGAAAAGCTGGAACAATTGAAACAACACTTTTAACGTTTCTAACTGGAACAATGTTTCTTACTATCTTCATTTTATTTTTTGGCAGCGGGAATGTGCTTGCACTGTTAGATGCACCTAAATGGCAATTAAGTGCAGCATTCATGGGTACGATGTATTTGCTTCTGACTGTTATGGCAGTACCTAGAATTGGGGTTATCGCAACCAATATTGCTGGTATAGCTGGTCAGCTAATAATAGGAGTGATTATCGATCATTTTGGGTGGTTTAATAGTTTAGTGATAGAATTAGATGCTAAACGTGCTTTCGCATTGCTATTTATGATTATCTCTCTTTATTTTATCTATAAGGGTAATAAAGGTTCCAATAAAGAGAACTCATGATGGTTAGTTTATTATTAACGAGTTTATCGAAAAGCCGAGAGAATTAGAAAGAATATACACTTTCTTATCACACTGAAATCAACAACTTCTACTCTAAAAACGATTGCTTGTTGATGAAAATAATAAAAATCAGATAGTGAGATAACAGCTAACAGTATAGTCTTGATGTGAAAGAGAAGAAGGTTCTGCAAACCAAGTGGATGGTTAAAAATCTTGAGAATTGGATGGTTCATTAAAATTCATAATACCTTAATATATTTTGTGATCATATTAATCTAAATATTATTGCTTTAAAATAAGTTCCTACAGGTAAATTAGGAACACTTGATACTATTACTTAAGGAGTTGATATTGTATGATATGGACTGTTGCTACGATAGCGATTGCATGTATTTTTAAATTTTTATTGAGTCCTCCAAGTGCCTTTGTCGAATGGTTTGAAAGTAAATTTGAACTCCATCAAAAACTTAATTCAAAAGATATTACTGTAACATTTAACGGAAAAAACTTAGGAGAGGAAGAAAAAAGTAGATTTACTGACTATTTGAATAAAGCTTCATTTTTAAAAAAATATTATATATTTCCAGGCAATGAAATGTTATTTCTACATCCAGAGACTAATGTTATTCCATTTGTTATCAAGGTTAAAAGAGGCAAGAAAGATGTAAATATGTTTGTTTATAGTTATGATGACCACGTAGATGTCGTCAGGCAGTACAAGAAGAAGGTTGTTTCTTATTGTCTTAGGTCTGATTATTTACAAAAACATATCCACTAAGAGATATAGTATAAATGGTAATAAAAAGCTTGATATACAATTTAACAAAAAAGAATCATATTTTGCCACATGATTCTTTTTTGCTTCAATATTATAAATCAGAGATTGCATCTCGAAACCTTTTAATACCCTCATCTATATTTCCATCATTTTCTCTTGCAAAAGTAAAACGAATATAGCCTTTACGTGTCCCCATTGTTGATCCAGGTACATAAATGACACCATTTTTTATGGAGTTTTCCAGCAATTGTCCTTCATTATGCTCCCGTAGTACCTTACACCATAAGTGAATGCCACCTTCTGGCAAGTGATATTCTATTTGTTCTTTCATGTAGGCATTCAAACTTGTAACAATCTGGTCTCTACGGATTCGCAGCTGCTTAACTAAATAATTAATATGGACATCAAAGTATTTTGATTCTAAGAATTCTTGTGCAATCCATTGAGTAAAACTCGCATGTCCAAAATCAACTTGTTGTTTGGCGTCAGACAATCTCTCAATAACCGGTGCAGGTCCAATTATCCAGCCAATTCTTAACCCTGAAGCAACAATTTTAGATAAAGAACTGATATATAAAACATTCCCATGATAGTCAATAGATTTTAACGGGGACGCAGGTCTGCCAGTAAAAGATGTCAAGCTGTAAGGGTCATCTTCAACCACAGGAATTCCATACTCTGAGGAAATTTCTAATATCCTTTGACGGCGGTAATTATTTAGGTATGTCCCAGTGGGATTTTGGAATGCCGGATTTAGAAATATCATACGAATACGATGCTTTTTGTACATTTCTAACAAATCTTCAGGATTAATACCCTCCTTATCAACCGGTAAGTAAAAGGGTCTCAACCCAGCAGATTGAAAAATTGGGAGGCTATAGTGATATGAAGGTTCCTCTAATGCAATAGCATCTCCTGGTTTTAAGAGGCATTGAACCACTAGATGCAGAGCCTGTTGAGCCCCGGAAGTAATAAGGATAGAGGAAGCATTCGTTTCGATTCCGCGGTACTTCTTTACATGTTCTGTTATAGTATCTCTAAGAATACCACTGCCCTGGGGATGATCGTATCCAAGGCGGCCGTTGAATGTCCTGGTTGATGTAATTTCTTTAAGAGCAGTGAGAGGAAATAAATCTTCTGACAGCTCCCCGCTTGCTAAGTTAACAATTTTTTGAACTTCAGTTTCTTTTCTAATCCTCTGCATCACTGGTAAGTTTGGTAAGAAAGATCCAGCCTCAATATATCTATTCCAGCTTGGCACACGCTTTTTTGTTATCCCCCATATATCCTTGCTAATTATGGTGCCGCTGCCTCTTTTTCTTTCAATAAGGCCATTTGACTCAAGCTCATCATAAGCAGCTACGACTGTACTCCTGTTTATACCTAATTCTTTTGCCAGATGTCTTTCTGAAGGGAGAGGCTTATCGGAAGGAAAGGTTCCATTTGCGATACCACTTTCAATATACTCTGCCAGCTGCCTATAGATAGCCTTTTTTTTGCTTCTATCAGGTTTCCAGTCCATATCTTCACCTTCTAAGAATTTTATTTAGACCCGTTATCTTGTTATTAAAAACAACCTATCGTCCAAGACGATAGGTTATCATGCCTAATTATTTTAATCTATGCAAACCATCTAATATATACTCCAACTGCAATTAAGGAGAGGAAAATGACTATGATATAAATCATAGTTAGATTGGACGTGTTACGTTTAACAGAATTAACTGTATCCTTCATCTCCCTTACCAGCTAGTAGGATTGTAGCTATTAGGGAAAAAATCGAGATTAGTACGACCAAAATTATTGCAAAACCCATTGTGCACCCCTGCTAATATATATTCAATAGCCTCCTATCGGAGACTTATTAATATATATATTATACTAATGAGGCAGCATGAAAAACCCATCCACTTTCTCACAATTTTGACCATCCACTTCTATTAACTATATAGTAATGCTAATAGGCTCAATAAATTACTAATCGCTTATTTACGGAATGGGTATTTCTCTACCTTATACTAAACAAGTAATTCTTATCCCCTCATTTTTAGACGTAAAGATCCAATGTAAACCTAATTTGTCATAATCGAACTGAGCATTCGTTCATGGGTGTAGCCCAAGCCAGTCTTGTTCAACTAACGCACTCGTTTGTTTAAGTACATAAATATGAACCTTATTCTTTTTCTCAAGTAAGGAATTTTAGATTCCTCTGTCTAGCTGTAATGTAAAAATTTTTTATTTAAACTTGGAATATACATGACGAGGAATCCAGACCTCCCAATTGAATAGACAATAAAAGCGAGCCATAAACCATGATTATGCCAGATAGGTGTAACCGTAATTTGTATAATGATATAGACAATCATAGCGTATAACATAGAGTTTCGAACGGGACTTATTTCAGTTGCTCCTGTAAAGACACCATAAATGACAAGGCCAAAACAAGCCGCAAACGGATAAATGATAAGCCAATTTCCATATCTGGTTGAAAGTTCGATTACACTAGCTAGATTCGTAAAGAGGCCAATGATATGTTCTTGGAATAATCCATATACAAAAGCAATAACAAAAGCTGTTATCACCGACCATTGCTTTGATAAGGCAAGTGTTTTTTTATATAATTCTTTATCATTCGATCCTACCGCTTTTCCTACAAGAATACTAGAGGCGTTGGCGAACCCCTCAAAGAAATACGCCATTATGTAATGAACTTGAAATAATACAGCATTTGCAGCAAGAATTTCGGTACCAAACGAAACACCTTTAGCTGTAAACATATTAATTACGACTAGTAAGCAAATTGTTCGAATAAACAAATCTTTGTTGACTTGAAACATCTTTTTCATAGACTGAGTATCTAGAAGTTCTTGAAAGGATGGGTATTTCCATTCAAAAGGTGATGCCTTTAGGACAATAAGTACCCCTAGTATAAAAGCTGTCATTTCAGCTATTAATGCAGCTGCTGCAACCCCTTTTACGGCAAAAGAAAAGACATGAACAAAAAGAATGGCCAATACCATATTCATAACATTCATTAACACTTGTAGAAATAAGGATTCCTTTATCTTCGCCATCCCCATTAACCAGCCAAGAATCACATAGTTCATTAATGTAAAAGGTGCTCCCCATATTCGAATTCGAAAATACTCTACTGCAAACTTACTGACATCAGGATCAGGGGCAAACATCATAATAGCTGCATATTCAATAGGCCATTGTAAGAGAATAAAACATATCCCTACTATTACAGCTAATAAAAATGGACGAGCTAAAGTAAGTACTCCTTGACCTGGATCTCCTGCCCCGTTCGCTTGTGCGGCAAAAGCAGAGGTGCTAACCCGTAGAAAACCGAATACCCAGTATAGCGTATTAAAAATAAGGGTTCCTAGTGCAACACCTCCAATATAAGCTGGGTCGGGAAGCTGCCCGACGACAGCTGTATCTACAGCACCTAATAAGGGCGTTGTCATCGTAGAGATTGTTAGAGGAATCGCCAATGTTAGATACGCACGATGATTCATTTGATTTGACCTCCCTCTATTACAAGTAGAAATAAAAACAACAGCCCTGTCCCCTTAAACTTCTGCCTAAATTCATAATCGATTCTTTCCATTGACAGGACCTACTTTATTTACAAATACTATAAGTTCTATATTTATATTTTAAATCCTTTTTTTTTGCTAACCTCGCCATTAGATAAACAAAGAAAAAGACTGCCATAGCAGCCCTAAAATTAAATGTATTAATTTGGATTATCCCCGCCAGGAAAAATGTTTTTCGATTGCTCTTCAATTCTAATTCGTTCCATCTCTTGTGCATCAGATGAATTTCTTATAAATATTCGATTTCCAAGAACCCTCTTTAATTGAACAACCACTATGATGGCTATGATGCCTACCAAGGTCCAGATCATGTGAATACCCTCCTTATAGTTATTATAATATATAATTTTGTAGTATTTGGTAATTTTCCTTATTTTAAAAAAGAACGCGTTAGCGATTTCCGTCCAAAATGTACTGCCTCAGCTTGATTGTTTACGTACAACATAATCTGCCCGGTTGACGGAATAACGGTAAAAGGCTAACAATTCTTGAAGGATGTCCGAAACTAATATAAACTTAAATTTAATTGGGAGTGAATTGAATGAATCAAAATATTTCACATATAGATTACAAACAAGTAATGGAGTATGCTTTAGAACCATTAATTATTCATTCACGGCTAAAAATTATCTATATTAATCGTGCAGCCGAGATATTTTTTAGGGCTCCAAAAGAAGATATTATCGGGGCAAGTCCTTTAGATATTTTCAAGGAGACATCTAAGGCAGCAATAGATAATAGAATACAATCTGCTTATGAACAACCTGCAGATGTTATAGAAGAAACAATATATAGAATGGACGGTACAACGGTGGATGTTGAATTATACTGTCATCCTGTGTTAATGGGTAATACAAAAGCTATCCAGACATATGTACGAGATATAACAGCACGAAAAGCAAATGAAAAAAAACAGAAACAGATGTCAAAGGAATTAAATGAATTGTCCTCAACATTAGTTCCACTGTTTGAAGGGATTGCTATACTTCCTTTGTTGGGTTCTATAGATGAAGAAAGAGCCAGACAGCTGCTGGAAAAAGTACCTGTAAATGTTCAGAAACAAAACGTAAAATGCCTGATTATAGACTTCTCAGCCATTTATAAATTGGACTTAATCGTAACAGAATACATTTTTAAAATTAATAACGTATTGTCATTGCTGGGTGTACGTTCTATTGTCACAGGGTTGAGACCTGAATTAGCTCTAGTTGCCATACAATTAGGTACGAATTTTAATTCCACACCCACTGTCTCAACGGTAAAAGATGCACTTCACTTATTAGGTGTAAATTATACCGAATCCTAAGATAACAGGGAGCTTGGTAAGCAATGCTAACTAAGCATTGCTTTTTTACATTTATCCCTTCCTAAACTCTGCCAGTATAGGGGAACCACTTTCAGGGCAACCGTACGTGCCCTATAAGGCATACGGCTTACCCATATGTTACAATGATGGTCAAGAGGATGCGTTCCAGGCATTCTGAATCTTTTGCTTACGGTAAGGAGTATAATACTCCTTACCGTTTCTTTTATAATTCTCCATTTGTCGTTTTATTTTCTTCTTTGATCGGGTATTCATATCTTCGATTAATGTTTTATTGTATATCCGTAGATTTCATTCAAATAAAGCCAATAAGTTGAAATGAGACCGATTTTACAAAGAAGGGATTATCCATTTATATCTTATTTTCTTCTCTTTACTTTGAGAGTGATGCTTATGGATAAAGGCAGCTCTTAATCTCTTCCGTATGTACCCGTCTATGTCTTGTAATCTTCTTCTCATCTTCGCGAAGCCTGCAACGGCTCTTTTGACCCGTTTCTTGATTCTCAGTAATAGCCTTATTGATGGTAAGGAAATAATTTATCTTTCCCACGAATGATAACTGACATAAATGTCAGTAGTATAACTTAAACTCAATTATACTTATAGTAATTAATACTGATTGGCAGTTGGATTTTTCTTAATAATAAATTTTATAAATGCGACCCCAATAACCATTATACCCAGGGTATAAAAGTTAACCAAGATAGTATTTGTATACTGATTTAGCCAAGCGTAAGGGTAGATTCTTGAGGACTCTATTTCAGGAGTACCTCCTAAATTGTTAATAATGTAAGGCAAACTTATATTCTAAAAAACCATAGTAAAAGAGCAAGTGCCCCCAAGCCTAACTTCATCCAAGTATTTGATTTAAATTCAAGCCTCCCTAAAAAATTCCAAAAGCTACTTGCAAAAAGTAAAAAAACAAACAAGGCTGGTAACACAAATAAAAGTCCTAAGTTACCGTTCCCTGATGTGACATCAGGGTCAACTGTAAATAAATCTACTAAGTAAATAAAAACAATACATAGAATTAACCACCCTGCCATACCCTTTGACCAAAAACTCATGCTAAACCCTCCTTATGTCCTAGAAAAGGTAAGCAATACCAATTTCTTCATCAGCAGCAGTCCATTCAAGCTAGTGGTTAGTATTGGGACTACCATTAACAGGATCTATATAAGCTGCTTGCAAAGCTTCTGTTTTTGTAGCAAATAATACCTGCCAGCTTCAGCAAACCATTTTTACCTTAAATGAACAGGTTACAGGAAATAAATTTTTACTAAAATCATTTCAAACTTATTCACAAGGGTCAATGGATAGACAAATAAGGTCTTTCTACTATGCCGGTTTCCGCATTTATATAGACTCGGTTTCCCTTACCTTCATAAATATGGACAAGGACATAGTCAGTTGAAACTGTTGAGTAGATAATGCCTTTCCCCATTTTTTTAACCCTGCCACCTAAAATTTGTGATGCCTTGTTTTCGGGAGCAGCTTTATTTGGAATATGATTAAATTTTTTCGAAAAAAACTCTCTTGATTGGATGGCAGGTTCACCGGAAAACTGGTAAAACTCCCCAGTTCCCGCATCAAACTCAATGTAAAAAGGATCTCCTAATGGAAAGAGTAATTTATACTGCCCTGTAAGAGGAGTATATCTAAATCTGTACAGATTAGGCTGTCCTTCTTCCTTTTCATTGTTTTGTTCTAACTTAATTTCAAAACGGGCACTTTTCCCATATATCAATTTAAGCATTTTTTCTGCGTTTTTCTTCACATCTTCCATATTTTTAGGTTTTCTTTCATTTAACTTGTGTGAATAAACATTTGCAGATATTAAAAGGCCGGAATAGCCATCAATCTCTCCATCAATCTTTGTACTGCCATTTTTAAGATCAAAACGGTAAACTCCGTTATTTTTGTTGGACGGGTGTGTCTTTTCTAACGCGACCCTGCCAGCCTTAGCATTGAATGCCGTTATGATTTTTTTCTTCAGTTCCTTCTCTTTTATTAGCTTCATCTCGGAAGGAAGCTTGTGGTATCTGTTATAGAAAAAGGAAAGTTCATCTATTCTGCCTATTGGCTTCCCTATTCCTTCTATATCTAGTATTTCAAAATATGAACTATAGCCGTGATGGAAGGCTCTATATTCCTTCTGAGCCTGATTAAAAAGAGTGTTGGTATGCTTCCTTAAAATTTGGGTCACCTTAAGGTCAGTTTCATCCTCAAGTCCCTGGTTTTTCCGCTCTTTAAGGATTGCAGCCATTTCATCAAACTCCTGGCTATTAACAAGAAGGTGAATAGAGGTATTATTAAACTGATTTCGTTCAAGCCAATTCAATTCATTATCTAAATCTGAAATGTCTTCTGCGGCATAAGATAGAATATCCCTGTTCATATCGATTTCATAGGGATTTTTCGCTATTTCTTTAAGTGACTCGCTATATAGATAAACACCATCCAGAAGTTCCGCTACTTTTTCACGGTTGGCGGCATAGTTATTGATTCCAGAAACAATAATAACAGCAGCCAGAAGAGCCGCTATACCTTTCATCCTTCTTAGTCTGAAGCGGAGACGGATCCGGTCATCCACTTCCTTTGATATCTCGCCAGATCCGTCAGAAAGAGTCAGGTCCGAAAATCCTTTCTCCTGTTGGTACAATTCACTGCAATTCTTACAGTGTTTTAAATGCTCATCAACTGCCTGTTTGTTTTCCTCCCTCAATTCATTTTCCTCATACAAAGGATATAAATCCTCTACCAGGCCGCAATCCAGTTTCATTTTCTTTCCCCCTCCCCTTCAAGATAATATTCCTTGAACTTCTTTTTTGCACGATGGATTCCTACCTTTATGCTGCCTTCAGTCTGAACTAGGATATCAGCCATCTCGCTAAGGGAAAAACCCTGTTCCCTTAAAACTAAAAGCGTCCTTTCTTTTTCTGTAAGCTTGTGAAGAGTCTGCCTTACCATCATTTCGGTATCGATATTCCAAGTTGTACCACTGACTTGAAGTTCCGGTTCAGCATAAGGAATTTCATTCTTTTGTGAAAATTTCCTGGCATTATTCAAGTATGTATTCCGAGCAATTTTAAACAACCATAATTTGAGGGAAGATTCTCCACGAAACTGTCCATATCCCTTGATTGCCTTAATGAACGTATCATGCGTTAATTCTTCGGCAGTAGTGCGGTTGCGGCACATATTGTACAGATAATGGAAAACCGGATTTTTATATGCTTGATACACTTCTTCCAGCGGATCTGGCATGTTCTCTCTCCTCTCATTGATAAAGGACAACCGAAAATGGAAAAGGTTACAAAAATTCATACATTCACCTTTTATTTCGGATTGTTTTCATGTTGTGTAACGTTCCACCTGTTCAAAGAGAGAATTTTTTATATAGCAGACCAAATTTAAGACCACTTTACTTAATTGGTCCTTTCTTAGTTCCTATTAAATTAAAGCTCGCCTTAGTTTAATAAGAAAGTTAGTATATTACTATCCGTATCAGGAACAATTACTTTAACAATCTATATTATATGGATAGGAATAACATCATCATTGTAGCGGAAGAGCTTTATCTCCCATTCAATCTGTTCAAAAAGCTCGTATGCTATAGATTAAGCATACGAGCTTTTTTGAGTAACTATGCAGAGTGTTTCATAAACAAGCTCATCCAACCTGTAATTAGACTACTGCGATGAGACCAGAATAAATGCACCTTTATAGTTCAAAACATACTATTCTTTAACCTTTAACCCTAACAATTTTGAAAAGGCAATTGCTTGATGGGCTGATACTTCGCAGCCGTACAAATTTTCTAAAGACACATTCAGTTGTTCAAATGTACACGTACTGATATCAATTCCTTTTAGAATAGTTTGTGTAAAATCAATATTGTTAATATCGCATCGGTTAAAATTCACCTTGCTAAGTTTACAATCATAAAAGTTAGCCCCAGCTAAAGACGAATTATCAAAGATTACTTGCTTTAAACGCGCATCTGCAAAGTTACTTAAATTTACATCACAATTTTCAAAAGAAACGTTCCCAAGATTAGCTTCTGAGAAATCTAAGCCTACTAGTTTGCAGTCTATAAAAGTGACTCTATGCACAATGCCTTCACACAATCGAGCATTTGATAGATTACAATTTTCAAAAATAACATCAGTCATATCAATGTGATGAAAAGAAGCATCTATAAATGATACATTCTTAAATAAGACTTTTGAAAAGATTACTTTCTCCATTACCTCATGATCCACTCGCGCACCAACCACCATACAGTTCAACAACTGAGGGTCTTCTTCATCATAAATATCCTGAAAATTAACCTCCTCTAAATCTGAGGTTAACTTTGGAAGTTCAATTTTTATTCTTTTTGTCAAAGTATCCCCTTAATATGCCGCTGCAAAATTTTTATTCAAACGATCTCATTTAACTCTACTTAAAAACTAATAAGTTAAGTAGTCTTTATTTTTTTACCAAGCTGTGTACAAAACGTAATTTTTACTAACAGATGAGTTAGTAAAAGAAGATTCCTATTTCGGCTAATATTCCTTAATATCTTCTTACAACCATATATTCATTTTTTACCAGTAACTCTCGGCCGCTTCTGAGTTAACAAACCTAACAATAGGGGTATTACATTACTATAAATCTATTGAAAGAGGAATATTGCGATGATAAAGGAGAAGCTATCAATTAATACATGGAATAATACGATGAAAGCGGGTATGACCAATTTATTAAACTATTATTTATCTGAAGGGCCTTTGGAACGTGTAGTTGAGGGATCGAAGAATGCAATTGATTATTTACACACTCATATCCCCTTTACTGCAGCTGTACGGTATCGTCAGCATTTGGGCGGGGTTTTCACGTGTCACTCGCAGCTAATGAATATACCGGGGATGAACCGAGAAGTAATAGAACATTTAGCCTTCCTGATTAAAGATTTGGATCTTAGTGTACTGGAAATATTATCACCTCAAACAACAAGGAATAATCAGGTTGATGCTTATGTGAATGGACCAGACTGCCTGAAATTAATTATAGATGAAATAAATAAAGCTGAACGCTATATCCATTTATCTGTCATGCTATTTTATAACGACAAATCGGGGAACAAGGTTGGAGAAGCCTTGTTAAATGCCTTGAAAAGAGGAGTGACCGTCAGGCTGATGGCCGACTATGGCGTTACAGCGATTGGTTACGAGAAAAACCTGGAAGTCGGCCAATTCAAAAAGATATCAGAAAAGCTAAAGACTGCTGGTTGTAAGTTAATCGATACATTTGATAATTGCTACAATAAAGAAGAATGGCCTAAAAAAAGGGCAGAGCTTGCCTATAAGGGTGTTTCTGAGAGCATCTTGTCTCTGCAGGATTTTGTTCAGGAGGAATATACCGTAGATCTGGATGTTATTAATCATCGGAAATTCATAGTAATCGATGGAGTTACTGCGATTGTAGGCAGTTTGAATATAGGTGATCAATATACCTTTGATACACCGATTGACAAGACCCCAGCAGCTTCTATAGATGGCAGAAATCTAGGTATTCCAAGTGAAGAAGAACAATGGCATGACGGATGTTTCCGTATTAGAGGGGGTGCAGCTCACTCGCTGAATCAAATGTTCTTAATTCAATGGACCGTTCTTGGCGGGGATTTATTCGATCCAGCTGATCCTTTTTATTATCCTAAGGATAATCTAAAATGCGGAAATGAGGAATGTACACTGTTCGCCAGTTTTCCTGGCAACCCTGTAAATCTTATTCAGCAATACTACTTATCTCTAATCCAATATGCTATTGATGAAACGATTATAGTAAATCCGTATCTAATTGACCAGGCTTTTTGGGAATCTTTAAAGAATATCAGTAAGGAGCAAGCGCAGCACATTACGATTTGTAATCCCCTGTATGTGAATGATCATCCGACTAACCGGACTGCAGTTCGCAGCAACATGTATCATCCTTTTGAAAAAGGAGTTTCTTTCTTTGACTATAGTCATACCGGCCGTTTCTCTCACTGGAAAATTGCGTACGACAAACAGTCTCATTGTGTGTTCCATGGTTCGTATAACATAAATGAGCGAAGTGCATGCAAGGATTTTGAACTTGGCGTTCTTATAAAAGGTAAATCTTTTTCAGACAAGATGAAAGAACTAATAGATCACGATCTCAAGGTTTCAAAAAAGATCACGGATCGTAAAGAATTCTTTGAACACCCGCTTTTACATCCCAGCACCTATATTAATAAGATGACCAAGAGCATAACCTAATCTTTTATTAACGATAAAGATATACTTATTCGGTCCATCTGGTGATTTTAAAGGCAAAATTTAACCTTGAATCAAATTTTCGGTTTCCACCTCAGGAATAGAATAATCACCAGCTAACTAAAGGAAGGATTTGACCTTCCTTTTTTTGTGTTCTAACTCATCAGCTCAAACTTAACTATAGTGAATCCTGGTCAAAAAACATTGGTCTTAAGTCTTAATTAAACTAAATTACCCCGTACTTTTTTAATGCATATTCAATACCATCTTCACTAGATTTTTTCGTTACGAAATCCGCAACCTGTTTCAATTTTTCACTTCCATTCTCCATCGCTATGCCAAGCCCTGCGAGTTCCAGTATATCAATATCATTTTCGCCATCTCCAAAAGCAATAGCTTGTGATTTATTGATATCAAAGTACTCTAGCGTTTAATGATAGCTAGAGATTTTGAAACATCCTCCTGTAAAACATTTAATACATAGGGATGCCATCTCTTAAATGTTAAATGAGGGAAATTCTGAATGTACTTCTTAACAGTTTCGTCCTTAGCAAACAGACACATTAAAAATACCTCTTGTTCATGGATAAAACGATTAATTGCAGGATAGTCATTCAGTGATAAAGTTTCTTTCAATGCTTCTAAAATATCATTTTCCATAACACCATTCATACAATATTCTTCAGTGTAGAAAGACAAACCATTATTCTCAAATTCGGCAAATTCCATGACTTCTCGAATTATATTTTTATCCATCGGTACTTTATGAATAACCTCGTGCCTGTGTTTTACGTAACCACCATTTGCTGTAATAAATGTTTCTATTCCTATTTCTTGTATTTCCTTACACATAGACAAAGGTCTCCCTGTTGCTGCTACCACCTTAATACCTTTGCTCATTAACCTTCTTATAGCTTGTATAGTAGTATGTGGAATGCTGCCATCTGAGTGATGTGTGATAGTCCCATCTACATCGAAAAAAACAATCTTATACTCCATATAAATCTCCCTATAAAATTTCTTAGTTAGCTACATTATTAATTCAATTTTAAAATACGGAATCTTCTTTCACTGAATTGCTCTCTATGTGCAACGACATAAGGGGCTGCCGCAGCAGACAACCCTATTAAATTAACGCACCCTTTAGTAATAACACTTATTTCACCAAAGGCATAAATAAGGATGGATTCAATTCTTAACATTCTATAACCATTGCAGTTAATCCTTTTTTCGTTTTGGTTTCGTGCCGTGCATCTTTCTCCCAAAAAACATTAAAAATAGATTACATTTTTATTCCTTTTGCAAGAGGGGGTTTCTCAACTTTTAGAAAATAATGGTGATAAAATCACAAAGAGTGAGGTAAATGTGGAAAAATTTATTAAAAATACTTTTAACGATAACGCAGAGTAAGTCTGGTAAGTGTTAAGGCTATATTATAGACAAAGAAAGCTCTTTTACTTGCTTAACCTATGATTTTAGCAGTTTGATTGGTTAAAGTAATTTATTCCTCCCCTATAAACTTAATTGATATAACGGATAGTAAAATACCTAAAATATAGACTCCTGCTATGAGTGGGAGAAAACTTCCATACCCCTTTTCCCTTTCTAACAAAACTCTTAACAGTGTAAAAAACACCCCCAAAAAAGAGTAAGGTTCCTAAATAAAATATCAATGCTTCATTCAGTTTCATCGAGTAGAAACAAGTTACAAAAAGTAGACCTAATGTACACAATATAGTTGAAATTTTTCCATGTTTGCTTCTTCCCATAGTAGCTTCACTCCCTCATTTTATTCTATTTTGTATTTCTCCTGTAAATTAGTTTTAGGCATAAATAACAGGAGTTTAATTATTGTTATAGTATAGGTACCTTATGTAAGATTTTCTATAGCCGGGTGATCAATGATGCTTAAAACTTATGAGGAGAAACTTACCGTATTATGTCTTAGCTCGAAATACTCGCGTTATGAAAGGCGGCTTAACATGGATGCAGAAAGAACAGAAAGAATTTTAAAAAGATTAACGCTGGTTTTTACAGTTCAAGTGAAGTTAATGGAAAAAGAATTGGAGCTAGTGATGGAATTAGAAAAGGATAAAACTAACATCGAGATATTAAATCAATTGAAAAACATTATAAACGAAAAGAACGATTTAAACGTACAGATAAAACTATATGAGCATTGTTTATTAGAATAGTCCACGAGATGAAAAATATAAATGAGCCCTTTGGTGATGTTTCACCATATCGGTGACGTCCCCCACCGCTTGAACTATAAATAACCGGGGATGATTTTCAGCAAACGGTAATAACTCATAATTCTCTTTTTTATAAATTTAATAAAATATGAAACTTGTGATCCTGTCACAACCATGCTGAATGTTGTTCCCTTCAACACTTCTGCAGTCTTTCATCGTTATACTTATCAACGGTATATTTAACGGTTAAAAACTGAAGAACTATAAAATATTGTAGTAAGTGAGTAGGGTAACTTCAGTCGGTACAGTTTACATAAAGCCCCTTTTTGAATCACTCCATTTTTCTGATCTATAAAGTTTTTGGCATCTAAAAATACAAAAAGTTTTAACTAACTAAAGCTCACAAAATTTTATAAGAGTTGACTTGGACTTAATTCTAAGTGTTAGTATGAGAATAGGAGGCTCATCAGAAGCTAAAGAAGCGGGCCGTTGAAAACATTAAAAATAGATGTGAGCCTTGGTTAATGTAAGGAGGATATACCAATGAGAGAAGTTATACTTTGGACCGGTGCTGGACAGATCGGCATGGCGATAGCAAGAAGAATCGGCTTTGGTAAGAAAATTATTGTTGGTGATAAATACCTAGATAATGCCAGGGCTAGTGCGAAAATTATGAATGAAGCCGGATTTGATGTCGTGCCTTTCGAAACCGACATTTCTTCCAGAGAATCTATTTTAAATTTGATTGCAGAAGGTCAGATATATGGTGAAATCACTGCTCTTATCAATGCAGCGGGCGTGTCACCTAGTCAGGCACCTATTGAAATGATTTTGAAGGTGGATTTGTATGGAACGGCAGTATTGCTGGAGGAAGTAGGTAAGGTAATAGCTCCTGGAGGCGTTGGTGTAACAATTTCCAGTCAGTCTGGACATAGAATGCCTCAATTGGGAACTGAGATTGACGAACAGTTGGCAACGACACCAACTGAAGAACTCCTTAGTTTAGAAGTCCTTCGACTAGAAAACATCAAGGACACGTTGCACGCTTATCAATTGGCGAAACGGTGCAATGAGAAACGGGTAATGTTTGAATCTATACGTTGGGGAAAAAAAAACGCTCGTATCAATTCCATTTCTCCAGGGATTATCGTAACGCCATTGGCTATAGACGAATTCAATGGTCCAAGAGGAGAGTTCTATAAAAATATGTTTGCCATGTGCCCTGCCGGACGACCAGGAACAGCTGATGAGGTTGCAAATGTGGCAGAGCTGCTGATGATGCCGCAGGGAGCTTTCATCACAGGATCTGATTTCCTGATTGACGGTGGAGCGACTGCTGCTTATTTTTACGGACCACTTAAACCAGCAGAACAATGAAAGGAATCTCAAAATGCTGTCTCAATTAGAAATGAGGCAGTATTTTTTTTGATAAATATTTTGTTGTTCCCTTAACACTTCTTTTAGTTGAAGTGGAATTCCGCTTAAAAGGACTGCCTTGGCAGCCCACCTTCTTGAACTAACGCACCCGTTAGTTGATTAAAAAATAAAGTAGCGCCGCCAAAATAACATTAGGCAAACCAATTAAAACTGTGCGAGTAGTAGTACTGGTTCGTTGACGCCTATCTTCAGCCGATTCAGTCGCAAAATTAGCTCTCATTCGATCTCCACTTACCATCGAACCTGAAATCAGGAGGGATATTACAATAAATAAGATTCCTATACCTCCAGTAATTAAATAAGCCTTATCAATTCCCCATATAAATAAAGATAGTAAAACACCTAATATTGAAAGCAGAATTCCAATTGATAAATACTTCATGGATACCCCTCCTGATTTCTATATTTATACGCGAAACTTTAATTACATTTCTCATCCCTAAGCAAAATACAAAAAGGATGCAACAATATTTCACATTTTCACCTCTATCTGATTGATAAATTTTATCATTTTAATTTATTCAACTAAACTGCCATTCTTGATCAACTAACGCACTCGTTACCGGAAGAAGCATTAACATATTTTTTTATAGTGAACAAGCGTAGCCTTTTCATTTAAGCTATGTTTCCAGTCTTCTAATTTGTATCCCATTTTTTCATACAAATAGCAGTTACGTTTTTCTTGTAAAATAGTCCTCAATTCCCAAGTTGTTGCTTGAGGGTATAACCCTTCAATTAAACGTATCGCTTTCTGTGCTATACCCTTCCCTTGATATGCAGGTAAAATAAACATTGGACTTATCCAAAATTGCGTCTCTTCTCTCCAAAATATACAAATAGCCCCTACAAGAACATCATCGAATAGTATTTTATAAAATCCTCCATCGGGATTATTCATCCTTATCAGCACTCTTTCAATTGTTTCATTAGCAGGATTTGTATCGTAATCTTTATATACATTCAATAACGGATTAAATGCCTTTACTTGAATATCAAAGATAGCCTCTGCATCCGTTTCTACTGCTTTCTCCAGTCTGATTTGCATAAATACACCCCATAAAAAATTATTACCTAAAATATTCTCTTATAAGGAACAAAGTCCTTCTTCAACAAACTACTCCATTAGTTCAACAAATCAAAAAAGCCACCTAGAAAGGTAGCTGGATCTTCAACTAACGCACCCGTTAGTTGAAGTACAATACTCTACAATCCATACTAACTTTCGCCTTTATTGCTATAAAAAAGGCTGACACAAAGGCAGCTGAAAGTCACAGGGGTAGGCATTTAATTGTTATTTGTTGGCTTTATTTCTTATGAGATTTCACATATTTAATTTTATCTTAGAAAATTCAATATGGGCAAGATAAGCATCAATATAAAAAACAGAATTATTACATAGCCTATAAATCTGATAAATTTGGGCTTCCTTTTCATATTGAAGCTGTCGTTATTATATTCTCCTCCAGTCATTGTTTTATTGTAGAGTTCTAAATGTTCATTGTTATTATGTTGTTCTGAATATTGGTCCTTATCCTTTATATCGTGATGTTTCATAATATAACCTCCCTCTGTGTATGGTTAGTTTTTTGAAACAATGTATTATTTTTTTGGCCAAGCGACTGACAGAAAAATAACGCGAAGGGCTGGTACAGAGCCATTATCCCTTTTTAATATTATACTATGTAATTCTATAAATACCTTTTTTAGGAAATAACAAAAGCCACCTTAATGGCAGCTGCGTATCTTAAACTAACGCACCCATTAGTTTAAGTGCATTTGTTCACAAACTTCTTTCAGGAATGTTGCACGTATCTTCAATAAGGGGTAGCGTCAGGAAAATGCGGATTTACAACGATAAGGGAAATTCCAAATTAAAAAGCCCAACTTCTCTGCAAAACAAAATAGAGAAAGTGAGCTTTTCAGTTAGTTCATTATTTTTATTTGAACTAATATAAAACTGCTAAGTTGATTTTTTAGCTCAGCTATTTATTGAATTCATTAACTGGAAGTAGTATTCAGGTTTATGAGTCTTATTTAGGTTATACCATGAATGTAAAGTATCTGGTGCAAATACATCTAATTTTTTCAGTACTTCCATCGCAAATTCCAGAGGAGCTATTCCTGATGCAGTAACTAAATTCGCATCAGATACCGCAGATCCAACCTCATAGAACTTTTCTCCTTTATAGTTAGGACATACTATTTTAGTGTATTCTAAATTATTACTTGTATGCTTTCTAGTATCTAAGTATCCCATATTCGCAAGGGCCTCAGTTGCACCACAAATTGCAGCAACAATAGTGCCAAGCTTTAAAGCTTGGCCAATTCTTTCCAAGATAGGTAGATGAATTTCTTCACTCCAAGTAGTCCCTCCTGGTAAAATTAAAAGATCTTTACTCTCAAGAGTACATTCATCAAGTGAAATATCTGGTTTTATGCTCAGTCCTCCCATAGTAGTAATCATTTCTTTATTAGCTCCTACTGTAATTACTTTTAAAGGTGCTAAATCTTTTTTGAAATATCTTCCTGAGTTTAGTTCTGCAATTAAATATCCATATTCCCAGTCCGACATTGTATTAAATACATATAGAAAAACTTTTTTTGTTTGCATCCAATAACACTCCCAATCACAATTTATATCTATTATAAGATAACTTCCCTGACAGTTAACGTCAGGGAAGTTATCTTACTTGATAAAATTTTATTAATTCCGACAGAACTTCAATAAGTCTTTTCTTAAGACTTATTGGCTCAATAACTTTAATAGATTTATTGTACGGTAAAAGTAAATAAGGTACATATGTATGTATCATATCTTTTTCAAGAAGAAAAACTGCTTGATTTGAAGTCCGTTCTTGTAAATAATGTCCTAAAAACCAATGTTGGCAAATATCAGCCAATACACTTTTATCCCCATTAATAACCAAAGAAATAATCCCTTCCTTATTTTCTATAGTGGGAAGAAGACTTTTTATAAAAAAGTCACGTGCTGAAAAATTTTCTGGCCGGTTAAACTTATTTTCGGTTAGCATTAGACTTTCAATTCGATCTACTCTAAAGCTACGGATATCATTCCTAAGATGACAAAATCCAATCACATACCACTTATTATTCCAATAGATAATTCTGTACGGATCGACCAATCTATAATTTAATTGCTTTTCGCCACTTTTATGGTAAAGAATTTTTACTGAGTACCCGTCAGCAACGGCCTGCTCCAATTCCTTCAAAAAAGGTTCCATAGAGAGTGAACTTAATCGACTTATTACTTCAAGACTAGTTAAATGTTGGTTTATCTTTGTTTCCTGCTCTTGATTTGAGTATTTACTTAGTTTTGAAATGGCCCTATTTAGTGCTTCACCTCCATAATATCCGGCTTCTTCTGCAAAAACAGCAGCGTGAAATAGTGAAGTTTGCTCCTCAAAATCAAAAAAAAGAGGAGCCTCAATAAAATTGTTCAATAAAGTGTATCCACCATTATGTCCTGGTTCTGAAATTATAGGTACGCCACTTGTTGAAATTGTATCAATATAACGATACACAGTCCTTATATTCATCTCTAACTTTTCTGAAATTTGTTTTGCAGTAATTTTTTCACCTGAACGAAGCATCCATAGAATTGCTAACATATTGTCAATCTTAGACATAATTCCACCTCTATATGAAATTTATTTTCTATTATATATTTCAGATTTTTGGTATAACTCAAACTATGGTGCCTTAGAGCCCATCCGTTAGTCTGACCCCAACGACCACGGTGTACCACCGACTGTCGCACCCTTAATGGGTAGCACTCATGGGAGATTAATCCTAATTCTGGTTGTTGCTCCAGCTGCACTTATTTTACTCCAACGAGAAGGGCCTGAATTCAGGGCCCTGTACCACCAATTTATATCTAACTTTTATGAGGCCCAGCCTCTTTTTAAAAACTGGTTTTTCTGGGTCTATTTTTGTATGGCTTTTTTCAGTTTTTATTTTCATGGGAGTTCTAGAAGGTATAAGGTATTAAAGTATTACACCTAAAAAGTTCCATTGTAATACTTATTTTTATTTTGGATTAGTTTACATTAACGGTGATTTGACCGTATAAGATTTCATTGAAGTTAGAAAGTATGCCGATTTTGTATTCTTCCCCGCGTAATTTCAAAGCTTTATAAGTAAATGTTGGGCTTTCTTCCCAATTGATATTTCTCATTACAGACATATTAAAATAATCAGGTATCTCTCTGGTTAAATTGCTTTTGGGATGATTGTATTTAGTGGTAGAGGACTTCTTAGTTCCAACTTCTTCAGTATGCTTTGTTTTTGTTTCACTATTACAGGAAGTAAAAGCTAGCCCAAAGGCAAGAAAAGCTGATAATAGCCCGTAAATTGCCCTTTTGTACATACAACAACTCCTCTATGTTTATTTACATACCCATACTACCATTTAATTCCTTATTAATCGCAAAATAAAAAAGACCGCAGTCGCGATCCTTTGGTGTTCTTTTTTCCATTTGTTGGTGGAGTGTTGCTAATGAATTAATTATTTAAAACGCTACTTAAACAGCTACTACATTCCTAAACTAATGCACCCGTTAGCCTCTCATGAATCGCAAAACCAGCGATTCACCACAGAGAATGAAAATGTTCCCAAGCCGTCCATACTGTTTCTAGGGCAGGAGAGGAAGGTCGATACACTATGGTGCCATTGAGCCCATCCGTTAGTCTGACTCCAACGACCACGGTGCACCACCGACTGTCGCTCCCTTGCGGGAAGCACTCATGGTAGATTAATCCTAATTCTGGTTGCTGCACCAGCCTCCATTTTAACAAGCCTTGAAAGGAAGAGTTCATTGGATGTAATCATTGAAAGAGCCTGTGGGTTGGATGTCCATAAGGACAATATTACTGCCTGCATCATGACATCTAAAGGAAAGGAGGTTCGGACGTTTTCTACTAAAACTGTTTTTCTCTTAGAGTTAATCGATTGGATTAAGGAACAAGGATGCAGCCACGTCGCAATGGAAAGCACAAGCGTTTACTGGAAGCCTGTGGTTAACCTTTTGGAAGCTGAAGGAATAGAATTCCTTGTCGTCAATGCCCAACACATGAAGTCCCTTCCGGGTCGCAAGACCGATGTAAAGGATGCAGAATGGATAGCCCAACTTCTGAGGCATGGACTTTTAAAAGCCAGTTTCATCCCCAACCGGACCCAACGAGAACTAAGAGAACTTGTTCGTTATCGTAGAAGCATTATCGAGGAACGTGCTAGGCAGCACAACCGGATTCAAAAGGTGCTTGAAGGGGCGAATATTAAACTAGGATCGGTAGTTTCCGATATCATGGGTGTTTCTGCAAAGGACATGCTTCGTGCTATCGCGGATGGCGAGGACGATCCTGTAAAACTATCAAACTTGGCTCGACGCACAATGAAACGGAAGAAAGATGAACTTGTGCTTGCACTAAAAGGATATGTAAACTCTCACCAACGGCTTATGTTAAAGACAATACTAACGCATATTGACTTCCTTACTGACCAAATTGAACTGCTGGATAACGAGATTTCAGAGAGGGTAAGTTTCTATGAGGAAGATATTGAACGGCTCGATTCCATTCCTGGCATAGCTAAAAGGATGGCCGAACAGATCCTCGCTGAGATTGGTCCCGATGTTGGAACGCAGTTCCCTAGTGCCGCACACTTATGTTCTTGGGCTGCCCTAGTACCGGGCCACAATGAAAGTGCTGGAAAAAGGAAATCTGCGAGAGCCAAAAAAGGCAATAAGTATCTTCGTTCAGTATTAACAGAAGCAGCTCAATCAGTCAGGGGTTCGAAAAATTACCTGGGTGCCCTTTACAGACGGACAGCCGGTCGAAAAGGTAAGAAACGTGCAGCCATTGTCGTTGCCCACGCGATGTTACGAATCGCGTATTACCTTCTTACCAGAAAAGAAATGTACGTTGACCTAGGCGAAGATTACTTTGACAAACAGAGACAGGCTTCTATTGTTCGGCATTCAGTCCGGAGACTTGAGAACCTGGGATTCACCGTAACCATTTCGGAAGCATCCTAGTATTTTAAAAAACAATTGACTAATAAGACGCTCTCCTTTTTTAAAAAACTGACTGAGCTGCGTCTATTTAAGTATGGCCATTTTTCTAAAGTGGCAGAATTTAATT
This sequence comes from Peribacillus deserti, assembly GCF_016909175.1. Classification (GTDB taxonomy): domain Bacteria; phylum Bacillota; class Bacilli; order Bacillales; family DSM-1321; genus Paraperibacillus; species Paraperibacillus deserti. The sequence goes on along the minus strand of NZ_JAFBFI010000021.1, from coordinate 14,420 downwards.
TTCATGGTAGTGAAGTAAAGCCACTTGTAGTGCTAATAATGCTCGAAATATGCAACAACTAGTATTGTTTTGTATTTGGCAATTAAAAAATGCTATAAACGGCAGAATGTTTTTTGAATGTAAAAAGAGCCGATATACGCAAGTAGTGCATAAAACCTTGCATATCTTAGGCTCTTTATTTTTATTCCTTATTTTGCTAAAGCACCCGTTAGCTTAGTAACTGTCCCAAATAACAAAACATAATATATTAAACCGTATAAGAAAAATCCTCATCTTTTTGTTTTATGATGAGGATTTTGCGTGTTATTGTGTTTTCCAGTAGGTTACTTATGGAAATATTACTTTAATACTTTCAGGGACTAACCGATATTAATCTTGTCTTTATATTTCTCTGCCCATTCTTTAAACGGGGTTAATTTGATATTATAAGTTTTTAACGAATCAATATCTACATTGTATCCCACTTCGTTATTCCATTCTTGGGATTGTACCACCCCTGAAAAGATACCTTGGTTTACTGCTTCGTCAGGACTAAGCGAATACACTGTAAGCCTTTTTCCCGTTACATTAGAGAGTATAGCGGCTACCTCATTCATTGTTAGGGACTCTGAGGCTAACTCAATATTTTTTTCATTGAATTTCTCTGGATTATTAAATGCGGCACAAGCAAAAGTAGCTACATCATCTGCTGTAATAAAATCTAATCGTGTATCGGGAAGCATAGCCGTTTTTAGTTCACCTTGTTGGAAATGAGGAAACAAAACCTTACGATGTTCAGAATTGAGAAAATTATCCATCATAAAGGCTGGTTTAAGTATAGTCCATGATGAAAATCCCGCTGTACGAATAGCTTCCTCTACTTCCCATTTATCTGTCCAATACTGTTTAGACCAATAATTTGACTCCCATCGTGGAAAATCAGTGTGTGTACCTGCACGGGCAACGGAGGTGTGAACAAACTGTTGAACTCCACTGTTTAATGCAGATTGAATTAATGCATATCCCTGCTGTCGCTCACTATCCATACCTGGTTTGGCAGGGTTTGTCATGGAAAATACCGCATCTGCGTTTTGCATGGCTCTTTCCAAAGAAGACGGATTATTAAAATCGCCCTCCACAGCTTCTGCCCCACTTTGAATAAGTGTTTGGGCTTTAGAAGAGTTTATATCTCTAACTAAAATACGAACTTGAAATCCCTGTTTTAATGCTTCCCGTGCCACAGAACCTCCTTGTAAACCTGTTGCACCTGTGACTAATATTACTTTTTGCTTATTATTCATTTTAAAACTCCTTTGTTACGAAATTTATTGATGTAGTAATAATCATAGGATAGTATATAATGTGATTAAAAAATAGTATGCACTTTTTAGTGAGTTACTATCCAAAAGGAGAGTATTAGAATGAACGAGAGCAATGAAGATTTCAAAGGATTGGAATCCTTCGAATATACCCTCTCCATTATGAGTGGAAAATGGAAGATGTTAATTATTTTCTTTTTAGGACGAAATAAAGTGATGCGATATAATGAACTAAAAAAAGCCATTAATGGGATTACACATAAAATGTTAAGCAAGCAACTGAAAGAATTAGAAAAAGAACAATTAATAATACGTCAGGAATATTCTCAAATCCCACCAAAAGTTGAATATTCTTTAAGCGATAAAGGGGTATCTTTGCTTCCTATAACAAAAACTATGTGTGACTGGGGGAAAAAACATACGTAACAGGGTTAATTCCTTATTCCACTAACCTGCCCCGTTAATGCAGTAAGCATTGCTTCACAAAAGTGAATAAATATTAGTATGTATACAGGTTTACCCTTAAATAATGATTCATAAAGATTAATAAACATACTGCCAAAACCTACATCAATTAAATGCCAGAAACAGTATTGTTTATTTTCTACTTGGGAAACTAACTATAAAATTACACTTTCAGAGGTATTTTATGATTAAAAAGTTAGTTGTTTTCACTTTATTAGGATCGCTAATCTTTTCGTTTCAACTTGCTATCAAAGCAGAATATATTGATACCAGTCAAGATTCTAGAGAGCTTCAGTATCAAGATACATTAATGCTTTTATTACCAATTGAACATTCAATTAAAAAATACTACTCAAAAATATTAACGATAGATCCTACTGTTTATCCGTATGAAATTAAAGTGATACAAGTTCAGAGAATTGGCGGATTACGTTCATTTCACTTTCTATATACACTCGAAGTAGTACCGGCAGTAGGTCCCCATCTTTCAGTGGGTAAAGATCAGTTGGTATATAAGATTGACCCTACAATACCGAAATTAGTTAAACTTATTAAGTTTGATCACATAAAAACTTATGATCTTCCGCCTAACTGGAAACATATTATAAGGCAATAAATATATTGCACATAATGGGTCAACTACAAAAAAAGCTGCCAGCACAACCTTCTTTTTTCAACTAAGGCACCCGTTACTTTAAGTACAATACTTCACAATCTTTTTTACATCTTTTTAAACTTAAATCCTTAAATGCGTTTAAAAAGACGCATAAGCAATGTTCTTTAAGAAAAGCCACGAAACACTGATTTAACGGTGTTCGTGTCCTTTTAGTACGTTTCCAGGCTTTTACTTGGAAATGTCTTATTGAATGAATATGTTTGAGTCCTTGCACGATTCATTTAAAGACGAACAGAGCCATAATGATGTCGACTCTCAAAAAGAAACGCAATGATACTCTCATAATAAGGTATAAATTTTCTTAGTTCGATTAGCTTTAAGATTTCCTCTTTAGAAGCCCATTTGGCTGCTTGTACCTCTTCAGTCTGTAACGTCAATTCATTCAAATCAAAATCATATTCAATTAAATAATAATCATCAAAGCCACGTTCAAAGTTAATAGTAAATTGTGGACGTATCTTTTCAAAGTTATAATGAATCCCCAACTCCTCGAATAACTCTCTTGAAGCAGCCTGCTGACTTGTATTGCCTGCAACCGCACTACCACCACAAGTGATATCCCAAAGGTTCGACCATCCTTGCTTAAAGGGCTGACGCTTTTGAATGAGCATCTCTCCTTTTGAATTAAATATACATACGTGCACTACTAAATGAAACTCGTCTGATGTCATTTCATCTCCACGAGTTATTTGTTTCTCTATTTTATTACGATGCTTATCATATAAATCCCACTTTTCCATTGCTAAACTCCTTATGTATATTTTTGTAACAAGATTCTCAGCATCCTAAAAATATAAATAATAATGAACTTTACAAAAAATATTTTACGGACTGGAGTAAAGTAGATAAAAGTTCCCAAAGCGTGTTTGTGAACATTTTTTTACTTAGAGTTAAAAGTCCACATAAAAACTGACGATACTTCTTGATATACTAAACTGACCCCTTAGTCCAATAATGAGTACAGCAAAAAAGGGCAGCAATTCCTCCTGGATTAACTCCCCCTGTTACTTAAATAAAGAGTCACATTTTTTCACTTAATAAATCAGTTAAACCATCAGGGTAAAGAACCTTATTTCCATTAAGTATCTCTTTTTTATTAATCCATTTAGCACAAGTAATTCTATCTCCTTCTGTTACAGTAAATAGATCCTTGTTATATAATTCTTTATCTTTAAACTCAACCAAATAAATTTGTGTAATTTCATGTCCGATTTCATTACCTATTCTATAGATATTTTCCAGGCAACAAATATAACACTTTATTAAGATATCTACTCCCAATTCTTCTTGAAATTCTCTCCTTAATGCTTACGGTGATTTTTCCTTCTGGTACCGGATTTGTTTCATCGTAATGTTCGGCTATAAGTCCATGCCCTGTTATAAGTGAAAGGCTGAATAACAAAACAAAAACGAGTAACAACCCAACGACCGTAAAAGAGAACATTTTAGAAATTTAACCACACATCCACACCTCCACACCTCTTTTCAGCATCATTATATCTCAGCATTCCACATTTACCCATTATATTCCTATCACCTTATAAAATATTAAAAAAGAACCGCAGTTAGCGATTCTTGTTTGTCTTGTATTGTTTCATCAGTTTCAGTCTCTTCCTACTACTTTCAAAAAATCGACGGAAACCTTTACTTCTGTACTAACATACTTCTTAAACAAAAATAGAGGCTGCCGAAGCAGCCATACGGTGTAAAACAACAGTTGTTACAAGCAGCACTACAAATTATAATTACTATATTCACTTTCAGGCAAAATTCTGTTGAAATAGTCCACCGGTTTGATTTCATTGCCTTCAAATCTAAAAGTAATGATTTCTTCTGTATATGGTGGATTATGAGCCCCTTGAAAAGTTATTACTTGAACTTTTACGTTTAAAATCTCTTTTGATTTCTTAGACTGATTTATTTCTAAAATTTTTTCTTTCCCTCTAAACCAATCTATTCTCAGAACAGAATAAATAGGTGCCTGTAACTGGTTAATTAACGACTTCTCAAATAATTTATATTCAACGTAATCACATTGGTAGGGAACCCTGTAAATTTCGTTAAGAGATTTAGAACGAACTCGATAATTATTCTCTTCCTTTTGCGAAGAAGAATTACGGCTATAAGAGAAAAATGCCGACGTATTTACTGGAACACCTATTTCAAACCATAGGAGAATAATACAAATGTACAAAAACAACACTGTTTTTTTCATTTTTCATCCCCCTTAGAAATTATTATCTCTATGGCTTTCCTCATGGATTCACGTTGGATTGGTCAGCATCCTGGAGTGAAAATTCAAAAGACTAACCGAAAATCTGTATCAGCCCTTTTTCAATCCGTTTTCTTGCGGTTTCATTGGGATTATCAACATAAAAAATGACATTGTTGTAGGAGTCCTTCATATACCCTTTAATCCCTAGTTTTTGCAATTGTTCAAATTCAACTGATAAGCCGCCATTGTCTAAAATATCGTCCATTTGTATTTGCTTAGCCTCACTGAGAGAACTTTGAGGGCGGAGGTTGAATTTCTCAAGATTCCCCTCGCATCCTGACATTAGGAAAAGAGAGCATATAAATGCAATAAGAATTTGCAAAATACTCACACCCCGTTTTTCCTTATTATACGCAGAGAGTTATCTCGTATCCGCATATGGTTTTTCTCGCAACCCAGAATAAATAATGAATAGCAAGTAGGAGAGAATAATATTTGAGGTGATACTAGTGATTAAACAATATTTAATCATGTTAGTAATTTTATTATCCGCTTTTACGCCTTTACAAAAGGTTACAGCTGAATCTATTTCAGTATTAGAGAAGGAAGGATATTTTACAACGGAGGATATTGTTGCAGACATTGTGTTTCCAACCATTGATCAGAGAGTTATAAAGGAGTATGGTCAAGATGCTCTTATTGGTTGGCAGTGGAAAAGAATTCAATGTATAAAATATAATACGGATCATTCCTATACTGTTTATATTAAAATCGAAGTCCCTTCCGATCAAAAAGAACTTAATTACATAGAAGATTTAGTTAAAGTAAAAATATCTCCATCGTGTGATAGTGAAAAACTTAATAAGTTGTTGTGTAATCATGGTTTTAAAATAGATGTATTAGACTATAAACATTTGAATGAATAAAAGCTTAAATAACAGGAAGAGCTGGAATTATACCAGAGTTAATATGAGAGAGGTGAACCGGTGAAAAAGTTTGCAATGTTTGTTCTACTGTTAGTTTCTTGTTGTTTTATTACAACCACATTTTCAATCCCCATCTTGAATCACCCTGCATACGCACAACAAAAACCCATCCCGCCCTATGCAAAATGGGGAGTGTATGCCTTGAAAAAAGTGAAACAGAAATACCCGAATGCACAAGTCATTGATTATGCCCATCTTGGAAGAACAAGTACAGTTAACACTTCAACGGAGAGTTTTAAATTATGGTTAAGAGACGGGAAGAAAGAATTCGGGGTCTTTATTGACATTACGTTCGATAAAGGAACAGAACAAATCATAAAAGTTACATTTAAGGAGAGCACTCGTTAAAAAAGCTGCCGTAGCAGCTTTAATTCTTTTTATCCTTTACTATCAATTACAGTGACTCCATCTACCTTTACTTCAAACGTTAACGTAACGGGACCCTCCGGCGGATTATGGGGACCAGTGTAAGTATCATATGTAACTTTTACTATAAAATGAAATGGAAATTGACCTTGACCATTAGTTATTCGCTTAACTTCTTTAATCTCTGCATTCCACAGCCCATAGCTACGATCGGGATACTTCTTATTAATTTCTTTTTCCGCATAAGGGTTTAATAATGTTAAAAAGGCATCATAGAATTCATTATGTTTATCTTCAATCTTAATTTTTGTTTCTGCAAACACTTGAGTTTGTAATCCTAATCCTAATAATGACACAGTGGCGACAAAAACAGTTAAAATATATTTCATAAAGGTAACCGCCTCCTGACTCCATTTTAGCTTCCCCACTAGTTACTAGAATATGTTATTGAAAGGTGGATTTACATGGATGTAAAGAGAACGGAAAAAACTCTAAAAAGACTAAAATTAGTCATTAAAATTCAATCACAGCTAAACAACAAACAATTGGAGCTGATAAAGGAACTAGAAATGGACATAAACAATAGCGATATATTAAGGCAGTTGAATGATGTAATAAGCGAAAAAAAACAATTAGAGAGACAGAGAACATTTTATGAAAGTAGCTTGCTAAAATAATAAGAAAGACAATCCAATCTTGCCTTAAAAATTACTATACCTGTTTATCTGTTTAATGCTTCCTTTTTCTTCGCTCTTATCAGCGCCAATGCCTGTTTTGTCCTCAACTTCTTTATAGGAATGTTTTTAATAGTCGCAATATAATATTCAAATCAAAAGGAGAGCAGCTCTACTTATTAAACCTCCTTATTGAACTAACGCATCCGTTAGCTTAAGTACATTGTTTCACAAACTTCCTTTCTTTGTTACAGGAATGCGGCCCTTTAGCTATTGGATCAATGCCCCCGTTTGTTTAAGGAAGTTCTTCACAATGAGTAGATCCGGATGATACCAGCTCATAAAATTCCAACCGACACCCCATTTTTCCTTCCATTTAGTGTGAACGTTCTTCATAGATACCGATAAGGGATTCGCTGACAAAACGTCAATGTGGCGAATGCACCTCTTCTCGGCTGACTACGACGCGGCGAATGAAGAACGCTGTGACCAAGCCAATCAGTGCTATGATCATCGTGAACAAGAACACGTTTTGTGATCCCGCCGTCATCGCGTTTGCCATTTCGGCCTGTTTGGCCGGAGCAGAGGAGCCGTGCAAGTATTTCTCCACACCGCCCGTAAGGATACTGATTGCGATCGCTGTTCCAATCGCGCCCACGACCTGCTGCAGTGTGTTCATGACTGCCGTGCCGTGCGGGTATAACTCCGGCGGCAATTGATTTAGCCCGTTCGTTTGAGCAGGCATCCATATCATGCCTACCCCAACCATGAGCCCGATATGCAAAGCCACGATAAAGGCCACTGAAGAAGCAGGAGATAGGGTAGTAAAGAACCATAACATGACTGCAACGATCACGAGTCCGGGAATAACGAGCCATTTCGGCCCATATTTATCGAACAAGCTCCCCGTACGCGGGGAGAGGATACCGTTCAGCGCGCTGCCCGGCAAAAGCATGAGTCCCGCAGTGAACACAGACAGTCCTGCACCCGTCTGCAGAAACATCGGCAGGATAATCATGCTCGACATCATGATCAACATACACGACAGTATCAGGAGCAGCCCAACGACGTACATTGGGTACTTGAAAACGCTCAGATTCATCATCGGATCGCTCATAACGTTCTGCCGCAGTATGAACAGCACCAGCGCGACGAGCCCAACAATGATTGAAGTGACCACAACTGCGCTGCCCCAGCCTTCAGATCCTTCGCCTGCCTTACTGAAGCCAAAGACAACTCCTCCAAAGCCGATCGTTGACAATACGACAGACAGCAGATCTATCCGGGGCTTCGTGACATCAGTAACATTTTCTAAATACTTCAGCCCTACCAACAACCCAATAACCAGGAACGGCAGCGAGAACCAGAAGATATAATGCCATCTTAAATACTCGATTAATAGACCGCCAATGGTCGGGCCGGTTGCTGGCGCAAACATTATCACAAGTCCAACGAAGCCCATCGCCGCCCCCCGCTTTTCCGGCGGGTATATAACAAGAATCGTATTGAACATGAGCGGGAGTAATAACCCCATGCCTGCCGCCTGTAAAACTCGAGCAACCATCAACATCTCAAAATTAAACGCGAGCGCCGCAATGAGTGTACCTAGAATTAAGCTTATGAGCGAACCTGTAAACAGCTGTCTCGTTGTAAACCTCTGCAGCAGCAGCCCGCTCATCGGCATTAAAATGCCAAGAGTCAGCAAGAAACCAGTTGTTAACCACTGTGCGGTGGCGGCTGAAATTTGGAACACGTCCATTAAATTAGTCATTGCGATGTTTAAAGCGGTCTCGCTAAACATGCCTACAAAACCGCAGATAAGCAGGGATGCCATAATGGCACGCGTATTGTATTTTTTTATCTCTGAAGATTTCAATCGTTATTCCTCCATAATTTATAAAGTAAAATTTATATATTGTAATGATTTTTCTTACTAGACTTGCTAATGTTATCTTATTGGAGTATCTTATTTTATACAAGTACGATTATTTTTAGAACATACTATCAAAAACAATACTAATGAGGTTTTACACACTTTTAAGAGCATAATATATATTTTGGGAGGGGAAAATATGAACCACAGCAAGAAGTATTCGTCTGATTGTGGACTAAACAAAGTTCAAAAAATGGTTGGTGGGAAGTGGAAATTGTCACTTTTATGGTATATTTCCGAAGAAACAAGAAGATTTGGGGAGATAAAACGCGTTTTTCCAGATATTACACAATCGATGCTAACGAAGCAACTCAGAGAATTAGAAAGTGATGGACTATTACATCGTGAAATTTATAAAGAGGTTCCACCAAGAGTAGAATATTCTTTAACAAATCTTGGCCAGCAGTTTTTACCAATCCTTCGTAGTATGTCTGAATGGGGAGAGTGCAATTTAGAATAAGAATCGATAACTTTTTATGAAAAAAGATTGTTTAACAAACTAACAAAAGTATTTTGTCTTATAGACGGTAAAACAGCAGGCTGGTGACCGGCTGTTTTTTCATTGCATACAATTAAGACTAGTTTTATGGGAATAGATTAAACAAGTAAAAAGGAGTGAATCGTTTTCCTGATATTATCTATCCCCTGAAATTGTTTCAAGCGAATTCAACAAGGTGGTGTGTAACAATCTAGTACGCGCAGTTTTTATGACAGGATTTTCCACCAATGAAATTTACGTATTAGCCTGTTTGTAAGTAGTTAAGTTATGGTCATTTTTAAATCTTTATTAAACTAACCTGCCCCGTTAGTAAAACAACAAAAGCTTCCGAAGCAGCCAAACGATCTTAAACTAACGCACCCGTTTGTTGAATAAGAATAGTGAAATTAGTCAAATTTGGGTAACATTTTAATAAAGTATTTTGGGGATTCAGTAAAACCTTGACGGATATAAAACCTATGTGCCTCTGTTCTCCTTGAATGGCAATGCACTTCAATTCTATCGCAATTTCTTTTTATGGCTAAATCATTACAGTATTCTTCAATCTTTCTTCCTATCCCTTTACTTCTAATGTTTGTATCAACTGCAAAATAACTTATCCTTGCGTAATCTCCTTTTACAGCTAATTGAGGTATAAAATGAATGGAAATTAAAGCAATAACCTTTTCATCTTCTTCAAACACTAATAATTCCTCATTGGTGTCCATAAGAAGTGTTTCCACTTTATCTTTTATAAATTGTTCCGTATCTGGATAGTCTAATTGGTTTAATAACAAAGATATTTGCTTCCAATCTTCAACATCGGCTTTTCTAATCCCCATCCATTTCACTCTCCAATTTTTTCAACATATTTATACCTATAAGAAACTTGATTTTTTATTCAAACTAACCTGTACATTAGTGAAACAAAAAAAAATGCTGCTTAGGCAGCCGAATGATCTTCAGGTCAAAGGGGTACTAATATTAAAGCCAAATCTTTCACTCCTCATTAATTAAATAAGAACCTTTGCTATCCCTAACTAAAAAAAGAAAGATGAAGTTTAAAGTCATTTATTATGGGTATAATTATTAAGTTATTTTATTTATAAAGGGGATTGCTAGGGGGAGCATAAGAGAAATGAATACAAAACGATTCTTAGAGAATGAATTAAGAGCTTATCTTAATGAAAATACAGCCACGTTTGAAAGAAATTTATTAACTGAAGCAGTAAATGTTTCGGGAAAAATCAAGGATATTCTAAATAAGGGGAACATCGATTTATTAAGTAATGCCAAGAAATTAATTTACTATATAATCGAAGAAAATGAAAAAGATTTAATCGCTTTTGCAAAGCAGGAGGGGATAGCTTGGGCGGGACATTCTTTAACACTTGCTTTAAAATTAGAATGGGTTCAAGCAATCAGAAGAACATTCTGGCAGTTTATTTATTCTCTTAACGAGGAAAAAGACATAACTTTTGAACCTTCAGTATTTTTCGAGCTGGAAAAAGTAATAAATGACCAGATAGACCAATTTCTCAACAATTTTTTCCTTAGTTACTCAAAATTTAAAGATGAAATGCTCTTTAACCAGAGAAAAATAGTTGAACATTTATCGGTTCCAATTATACCAATCAGTGAAAATGTTTCCGTTTTACCTTTAATTGGTACACTTGACACTTACAGGGTTGAAATAATAGAAGAGAAAGTATTAAACGAAATAGGTTCCACAAGATTCCAAACCCTTGTTATAGACCTATCAGGTGTAGCTATGATGGAGATGGATGTAATTAATCATTTTGAAAAAATCTTAGCTGGGGTATCTATGATGGGTTGCAAAGCCATTCTAACTGGAATGCGACCTGACCTTGTAAGAAAGATGGTACATGCAGGTATACGATTTGAAAATGACGCAGAAACGAAAGGTACTCTCCAAGAGACTTTAAAGAAATATCTTTAATTACGGGAACAAGACCATTGAAACGGTCTTGTTTATTTTTTATTCATTTTAAAATGCAGGCTTAGTGAGTCGACCTGCCCCGTTATCATATAAGGAATTCTACAAAAAAAGGAGGTTAATCCTTCTTAAACTAATGCACCAGTTAGTTTAAAAAGCACTTTAAATTATGCATTTCTTTTAGAAGCTTTGAGATACTAATACAAAACTAATTAGAGGATGTTTTCTTATTGAGAAAATTAACAATATATGTCCTTTTAATGCTATTCATCCCTTGGCTTTCTATTCCATTGCTTGGTAGAAGTAGCTTTAAGAGATATCTTCCAGGAACCATATTTATGAGCGTATATGTTACTTTGGAAGGTTATCTAGCGGAAAAGAAGAAATGGTGGTGGTTTCCATATCCAATAAAACCAAACGTGTTAGCTGAGATGCCGCTTATCCTTGGGCCTTTTTTTGTCGGTTCACTGTGGACTTTAAAATTAACCTTTGGCAATTTTAAAAAATACTTGTTACTTAATGTTATAATCGATACATTTTTCACATATTTTATGATGAATTGGTTTAAACGGATTGGCTATGTTTCACTAATAAGAATCAATAAGTTTCAGCTTTCACTTTTATTTTTATTAAAATCAATTTTAATGTATGGATATCAGTATTTTCATGAATTAGTTTTTGCCCGAAAATCAAACTGATTCGAGCTACCAACTTTGTAGAACATCAAGTAATTTGCCGAGCAACCATACACTCTTCAACTATACCCGAGTACAAGAAACGGGAACATCTTTATTCAAAAAAAACTCATTCTTGGTTACATGCATTGAAGTTCTGCACAAAAAAGCTCCACCAACTGCGGACTTTATTAGACCTCGTTCTATTTTATAATCTAAGTGCATATATTTAATTACTTTTCATTTTCCTTTAATGCATACATCCATTGCTTCCCTCAGTAACAAAGAGGGATTTTTTTATGGGCAGAAGTAGAGTACCTGCTTACTGCCCATTGAAGGATATATAGAAAAAGTGGTGATATAGCTTAATTTAGTATATACACCTATGCTCCGATTGTTACACTTAACTAACGCACCCTTTAGTTTAAGTACATTCCTTCACAAATTGACTTGAATAATTATTAAAGATTGTTAATGGTTGAGAAATGATATTGATAAGGCAAATTTTCATTTCCATCGTTTTCTAAATCTAGGTCTCTATCTAAGTATAAATCATATGATTTCCCTTGCAGATAGCCCTCACTTGGTGGTTTTATTAACAAATTATTAGAATCTTCAACGTTTACTTTTACGGGCACTTTGTTGTTATCATCGTCTATAACATAAATCGATTTTTCACTAATTATATCCCGATTTAATCCATTGTCGTATGTAATAACCCACTCCTGATTTAGTGGTATATCAGATTGATTCATACTTGCTGTTGCAATGTTTTCTTGGCTTACTTTAATAGAAGAATGTTGCTTTTCATTAAAAATCTGAGGATAACTGATTAAACTACCTATTCCTATAATACCAAAAGCTGTCAAAGCAATAATTCTCTTTTTCAAAATATTCCCCGCCTTAATTATTTTCAATTATTTTTTATTTTACCACAATTATCCAATCGATTGAATTTAATAATAATTCTTCTTTTCCTAACCTGTCCGTTAGTGGAAAAAAAGGCTGCATAAGCAGCCGCAGCTTGTGGAGAAAGGTGCTTATTCTTCCACAAGCATTTTTATTTACAATAAGACCCTAAAAAAGAGGGGCTTTTTGGTTACGGAAAAGATCGCCACATACCTAGCCTTGTTTGGCTAGGTATGTGGCGATCTTTTTCATATTCTGGCAGGCTGCTGTGAGTAATACCTGCTCACTCGCTTTTCGTAGTCCCCGCAACCGGCAATAGCGAAGCCCATGCAGTTCTTTTGAATCTGCGAAGCTTCGCTCTACTTTTTCTTTTCTATATTTATAAAGAACTTTCCCGGAAGGGGAAAGCCTGTTTAGCCTTACTTTCTCCTTGTGTTCTTCCCATACGTGACGTGTTACAACTTTCTGTTTGTTTTTTGACCTAGTACACTCCTTCAGGAGTGGGCATTGTGAACACTTTTTGGGATCAGATTTATATTCTCGGTAACCCTCTCTAGTTGTTGTACGGTAAACTAACTCCTGTTTATTTGGACATATATATAGATCACGTTCTCTATCGTATGTAAATTTCCATTTTGGAAAAAGACCTTTTGTCGGATGATATCTTCTATGTGCGATTACTCCGTATATGTTGCGATCATGAAGTCCTTTACATATAGGGTTGGTTAAATATCCAGAATCTAATGCAACTGCTTCTACTTTAAACCCAAATCGTTCAGTTTGGCGATCTAAGCGGGAAAGGTAAGGCACAGAGTCATGAACGTTGCCAGGTGTGACATAAGAATCCGTAATGATATTGAACTTCATATCCGTTGTCCGGTGATCCAAATAACAAAACATTTCCTGTTTGTTTTCCCTAGACATAAAACCGCAATCAGGATCAGTCGTGCTTTGCCGTATTTCTTTTGTTTCCTTCACCTCCTCCCGGTCCTTTAAAGCTTTTTTCCATGTGAATTCCGGTCTTCGTCAACTGCCTTATTCAGCTGTTCCATATATTCGCGAGTTTCTACTTCTACTTCCATTCTAGTAAATTTATGTTTATTTGCATTGGCTTTTAAGTGGGTAGAGTCAGAAAATAAAACTCTTCCTCCAACCATTTTATGATTGATGGCTTGAAGAACAATTTCATCAAAAATGTCCTGAAAAATATTCGTGTCCTTGAAGCGTGTACGCCGATTCCAACTAATAGTCGAATGATCAGGTACAGGATCATTCAACTTTAATCCCAAAAACCACCGATATGCCACGTTGGTTTGTATTTCCCGTTCTAATTGACGCTCAGATCGGATACCGTAAAAATAACCGATAAACATCATCATAAAAAGCATAATGGGGTCCGAAGGACGCCCGTTGTTCGCCGAATAAAACGGACGCACCTTCTCGCCAATAAAGGAAAAATCAATGTATTTATCTACTTTTCTAAGCAGATGGTCCTGAGGTACCAAATCATCAATAAATACAAACTCAGCTTCATTCTGAATCTCTCTTTTTGGCTTAAACATACAATCCACCGTCCTAAATTTGATTACCTATATTATGCCAAATTAACGCGGTGAATTAATGAAGTGTATAAAAAAAGTAAAGGCTGTCGAGAGTTTCTCGACAGCCTGAGGCTGCATAAGCAGCCGAATGTTCTTCAACTAACGCACCCGTTAGCCAATCATGCAGCACTGCTGCACCACAGAATATGAAAATGGGTTTCCTGTCCATACTGATCTTACGGCTAGGA
>NZ_JAFBFI010000020.1 GCF_016909175.1 Peribacillus deserti | reverse complement strand
ATTTTTTCCGGGAGTGTGTTTTAAAAATCCAACTGCACACCCTTATTTTCGTGTTGCCTTTTTTACCCTTCTAGATTACTTTGGAGAGGATTGATTCCTAGTTCTTTTTTTATTTTCACAGAAAAAAGCTTTCTAAAGGACAGCTCTGTTCAATAACTATTAACTACATAATCTTGTTCGTCGATTTCAATAAACTAATGGTCCTTACGATAAGAAACCGCCTCTATCAAAACCTAGAACTTCACTTATTTGCTTTTCGCAGTAAATTATCTACCCATAGGTCCTTGTGAGCCCATCCTGTTTCATTTAAATTGAACTCACCGAAATTGATTTCTTCAGTTGTTTTATATTGTAAGTAAATATGGGTGAATGCTCAGTATCCATAGCATTTTTCCGAACAGTCCTCGTGGGATAAAATAGAATTGCTGCCTAAAACACCTTAAACCAGCAAGCTGCCAGAATGCAGCTTGCTGGTTTTTACAGGTTAAATTCTGGCTTTTGCTTCGATGGTTTAATGTATTTACCTAAAAGCCAACGTGATATTGGTCCCACTATTAGTAACTGCGATGGAAGAGCCACCATGAAGTTTAGACCTACTGTTTTAATGTATGCTCTGAAAATTAAACCTTCAATTCCTGTCATAAACGCTGTTAAAATAAGACCGTATACTGACATAATAAGAACCATCATAGGGACCATACAAAAAGCAAGCGCCACAATAAAGTTGATTTCTTTCGATTTCTTATAAGGTAGTGATAATGCAATTTTACGCGCTTTCGGTTCAACTAATGATTCTGCTATAAAAGCGACGATAAGTGTTACAACAAATTGTATCACTGCACTCCCTACTGTAAACGATGAAAATCCGTGTAAAACTGTGTTGTAAACTGACATAATAAGAACCATTCCAAAACACATAAATAACCCGAAAATAATGCCTTCTTTTTTATTACTGGGCAAAATAAAAACATCCTTTCTTTAGAGAATAAATGTAATTATATATGCACGAAAATTTTTACATAAGTGACATTTTTGTGAACTTTATTTTAGTCTATATTAAATACACTGTTGTTTTGACGTGAAAAATTCGTAGTACAGTTTAAGGTCAAAGCAATATCTTCAAGGAGTATTGCTGGCATATCATACCCCATATCATGACTTATCCCATCAATGGCGATCGAATAAAACCAAAGGGAAGAAATAATTATACATAAACCAATGTTTAATATAGAACGTGATAATATTCCAACTCGATATGTTTGCTTTTGCTTTAAAATTAGATAAACAGTTCCCGAAAGTAGTAATAGCCAAAGAATTAATGATGCAAGAAAAAAATTTGTATCATTCATGGCATCCTCCACAAATTACAGAGTTAATTTGTTTCTAAAATACTATCCATTCATTCATGTAAAATAGAAGACCGCTCATTTTCTCTCTAATCCATGCTATAGTACCCTCATTTTTAGGAAAATAAAGGTTTTTTATCACCTAAGAAAAAGAACTACTGTCTTTTAAACAGCAGTTCTTTTTTTTATATATACTTCCGATGTACACCTTTCCCATCGTAGCTGAACACAATATTTCTTCCTTCAAATACGCTTTCCATATGCACAGGCCTGCCCCAAAGCTGATGTAGATATGGGAGTACTTTTTCCAGGTATTTTACATCTAATTCGATATCTTCAAACCAATGCTTTAGATACAGCTCCCCATTTTTTAAATAGTCTCCATCGTTGACTGTAATAAATGGAAAGCCCCCATTGACCCGCATGCTGACAAGCTGGTCACGTACATGCTCCCACTGCTTATCAACAACCTTGTATTCTTTCCCCTGCTTTTGGAATAAGTACATATCTTCTCTCATGACAAGGTCCTTGGTGAGATAATTCCTTAGAAAAGAGATATCTGACTCAATTTCTCTAACCTCAAACATTTGTTCACGGCCTGATCCTGGCTTTATTCCACGTTCCTTCATTTCTTTTGTAGGATTATTGTAGCGTTCTTCAATATCCTCAAATATCTTCAGGCCTAAATAATATGGGTTGATGCTGGTTCGTGAAGGCTGCACCACTCCTGCATTCAGTTTAGCAAACTCAATGGATTCGCTGCTCGTTAGATTAAGTTCCCGAAGTATCCGCTGATGCCAGTAAGATGCCCAGCCCTCATTCATAATCTTCGTTTCCAGCTGCGGCCAGAAATACAGCATTTCCTCACGCATCATGGTAAGAATATCACGCTGCCATTCAGACAGATGCCGGCTGTATTGCTCAATAAAGAGGAGAATATCTTTTTCCGGCTTAGGTGGAAATTTTTGAGTTTTTCGTTTTTCTGGTTTTTCTACAGAGTTTTTCTGATCTAGTTTCCATAGGTCATCATATGGGGTGGATATTGTTTTCTCACTCGACTCATCTTCACTATCATGCAGGGACCAGCTTAGCTTTGGCCTCATTAATGAAGGATCTATATGTTCTTCAACAGCAAGAATGGCATCCAGGAAAGATTCGACCTCTTCCTTCCCGTATTGAATTTCGTACTGCCGGATTCGGTCTGCAGTAGCTGCCATGCTTTCTACCATATCCCGCTTTGTATTTTGAAATCGGACGTTATTTTTGAAGAAATCGCAGTGTGCAAGAACATGGGCAACAATTAATTTATTTTGAATAAGGGAATTGGAATCCAGTAAAAAAGCATAACAAGGGTCCGAATTAATGACCAGCTCATAAATCTTACTTAATCCTAAATCATAATGCAGCTTCATCTTATGGAATTGCTTTCCAAAACTCCAATGAGAAAATCTGGTCGGCATTCCGTAAGCTCCAAATGTATAAATAATTTCTGAGGGACATATTTCATACCGCATCGGATAAAAGTCGAGCCCAAAACCTGTAGCAATTTCCGTAATTTCATTAATGGCATATTCAAGGGCTTTTTGGTCAGATTCCCGCACTTGCCTCTCCCCCTTTTCTTCTTACCACAATGTATGTAAAAGATAAGAGAAAATGACGAGCGGCTAAGGAAAAAACAGTTTGTTCCCATTTAATTGTTAAGTTAATGAAATAATATGGACTTCTGCCAGCTGAAACTTATAGATATGCTATTGTTCCCTCATGCTCAATGTTTTCATTCAGGGAAAAACAAACAATGCCGCTCCTGCTGAATGACCAAGTTTTTCTGAGGAACAAAGAACAGAAACAGCATACACTACTATTAACTCCTAAAAAGGAGGAAATAAGATGACTAAAGTGGATTATGACCGGGCCCTTTACTACACCCACAGGTCTGAGTGGGATAATCTTTTAATATTAATGGTCAGGACTAAGGATCAGTTTTTATCTAAGAAAATTGAGATGTTCCTTCACTCTTACCATTTCGAAAAGGATTACTCAGTAATTGAAAAACACCTTTATGGTTTATTAAGATATATTGACCATGCATCAGCAAAATTGGCTGATGAGCTGGTCTTATACGGGTAGACAGAATTGTGTATAGCATTTCCATACGAGGCTCTGCTATTCTCCGCACTTCCCGGGTCGAATCGTTGTAACGCAGGGTTGGTAATCCCTTATGTAAAACGTAAGGAAAGCTAATCATTAAAAAAACTCAGCTGACATGGAGACAGCTGAGTTTTTTATTTAGATTAATTTAGCGATATAAGATACACCCATGAAGGCTTGTTCTACGTTTTGAAGTTTTTGAACTGCTTTTTCTCGGGAAGTATCATTCACTCCGAAATAAAACTTAATTTTCGGCTCTGTTCCTGACGGCCTTAAACAAACCCATGTCCCATCCTCAAGAAAATACTTCAGCACATTTGACTTTGGAAGATTAATCTCTTCGCTCGTTTGTTCAACCAGGCTGTGTTTAGTGCTTGTTTGATAATCCTCCATTTGAGTAACTCTCAGGCCTGCTAATGCTTCGGGCGGATTGCTTCTAAAATCCGTTAGAATCTGCTGAATCTGTTCTGCTCCATCTTTCCCTTTCAGAGTTAGAGAGCGCAGACTTTCAAGATATGTGCCATACTTCTCAAATATTTCATTGAGGCCTTCATACACCGTCATGCCTCTTTTTTTATAGTAAGCAGCCACTTCTGCCGCAAGCAGGGCAGCTTGTACTGCATCCTTGTCACGTGCAAAATCGCCTATTAAATACCCGTAGCTTTCTTCATAGCCAAATAAGAAGGTATGCTCCTTGGACTCTTCATACTGCCCAATTTTTTCAGCGATAAATTTAAATCCAGTCAGAACATCTTCTGCCTGCAGTCCATATGCTTCAGCTATGGTTCTGCCTATCTCAGATGTTACGATCGTTTTCATAACAATTCCATTTTCAGGAAGCGTGCCTTTTTCCTTCTTCTGTGAAAGAAGATACTCAAGCAGAATAGCACCGGTCTGATTACCTGTGAGCACAGTGTATTCTCCTTCTGGGTTTTTTACCGCTATACCCAGTCTGTCAGCATCCGGATCGGCAGCCACTAGTAAATCTGCATTTACTTCTTTTCCTTTTCGGATTGCCAGTTCAAATGCAGCGTGCTCTTCCGGGTTTGGTGAAGCAACTGTCGAGAAATCCGCGTCGGGCTCTGCCTGCTCTTCTACGATGTATACATTCTTGTACCCCATTGATTCGAGTCCTCTTCGAACTGGAAAATTGGCGGTTCCATGCAGGGCAGTAAACACAATATTTAAGTCAACAGAAGCTGCCAGCTCAGGGTTTTCAGAAATAGTCATGAGTTGTTCATTATAGGCTGCATCTATTTCTTCACCAATCATTTTGATGAGCCCTATTTCCATCAGCTCACCTTGTTCCTTTACATTAAGCAGGAGTTCATTTTCGATATTATTAACATACTGGATCACAGAATCAGCCGGCCCGGGCGGAAGCTGGGCACCATCGGGGCCATATACTTTATATCCATTATATTCTGGCGGATTATGGCTTGCTGTAATAACAATACCAGCATATGCATGGAGTTTTCTGACAGCAAACGATAATTCCGGTGTCGGGCGTAGGCCTTCGAATACATAGACCTGTATATTTTGTGAGGCAAGAGTCTTTGCTGCCTCCATAGCAAACTCTGGAGATTTATGTCTGGAATCATAAGCGATCACAACGCCGCGCTTTTTCGCTTCCTCTCCATAGGAAGAAATAAAGGCAGACAAACCTGCTGATGCCTTTCTGACCGTATAAATGTTCATACGATTGGTTCCAGCGCCAATTTCTCCTCTCATCCCGCCTGTGCCGAACTCTAAATTTTTATAAAAAGCATCTTCTAAAGCTTTTTCATTCTTTTTTAGTTCCAATAATTCATTTTTTAATTCGATGTCAAGCTCGGAAAACGCTTCCCATTGTTCTGCGATTTGTTTATAATCCATCTCATCATCTCCCAGCTATTTGTTAAGTAAATGAAGTATTACTATATTAATTCTTACTTTGGTACTCGAATCCCTTCAACGTCAAAGATTATTTTACCTTAAAAAAAGAATGGGGTCAGCCCCCATTCTTTTTTGCCTGCCCTTTTTTCCTTTTCAAGGCTGTGATAGGCAGTTTCATTATTTTTTATATTGTATCTTATACACATCATGACGTCGGTCGCGCAGCTGGTTAACAGTCCCGGACTGTCTCTGACGGCGGAGAATTTCCAAATCTACATCCCCGATCAACACCATTTCAATATTAGGGTTGGTCTCCCCTACGATGCCATCCCGGGCAAATTCAAAATCGGATGGAGCAAATATCCCGGACTGGGCATATTGGATATCCATATTCTCTGTCTGTGGCAGATTCCCGACTGTACCGGAAATGACTGTATAAATTTGGTTTTCAACCGCACGGGCCTGGGCGCAGTAACGAACTCGCAGATAACCTTGTCTGTCTTCCGTACAGAAAGGAGTGAAGATAATCTTGGCGCCTTTGTCGGTTGCAATCCTTGCCAGTTCAGGGAACTCAATATCATAACAAATTTGGATCGCAATTTTCCCGCAGTCTGTATCAAACACTTCGACTTGATCTCCAGGGCTGATGCCCCACCATTTCCGCTCGTTAGGCGTAATATGAATCTTGTATTGCTTTTCGATTGTTCCGTCTCTCCGGAAAAGATAACTGATGTTGTATATATTATCATCATCCTCCGCCACAAAGTGAGATCCACCAATAATGTTCACATTATATCTAACAGCAAGGTCGGTAAAGAGCTCGATAAATGGCTCCGTAAACTCAGTGATCTTCCTTACCGCCATACTTGGTGACCGTTCACTGAGAAATGACATTAATTGATTCGTAAAAATCTCCGGAAAAACAGCAAAGTCAGCGCCCGCATCGGAAGCAACATCTGTAAAATATTCAACCTGACTAGCAAAATCATCAAATGAACTGATCTGGCGCATCATATACTGCACCACACATATACGTACAGGCTGAGATGTTTTAAAGAATCGATTTGTTTTCGGGTGATAGTCAATGTTATTCCATTCCATTAAAGTTGCATATTTGCCTGACTGCTTATCATCGGGAAGGTAGTTCGGATTAATACGCATTAAACTAAATCCATTCAGCAGCTGGAAGGATAGGACCGGATCGTAAATCTTATGAAGGATCACTTCCTGAACATATTCCCTTGGTGTATATTCGTCTGCAAATTTGTGGTAGTTCGGTATACGGCCTCCAATGATAATACTCTTTAAATTTAATTGGCGGACCAGTTCCTTTCTAGCTTCATACAGCCGATGCCCAATTTTCATACGGCGGAATTCTGGATGGACCATGACTTCTATGCCATATAAATTGTAGCCCTCAGGATTATGGTTCGTAATGAAGCCATTATCCGTTACATCATCCCAGGAGTGGCGGTCATCATATTCATCAAAATTTATAATCAGGCTTGAACAAGACCCGATAATCTTGCCATCATATTCTGCACAAAATTGCCCTTCCGGAAAAATCGTAAGATGGCTCTCCAGATGCTCCCTTTTCCAAGGACTCATTCCCGGAAAACACAATAGCTGCATTTCTAGAATCTCATCTATATCTTTGTGTTCTATATTCCGAATGTTTAATTTTTTTTCAAATTTATGTAAATCCAGTTCGTCCATCTATCTGCACCCCTTATGTAATGACAAATTCATATGATACTTTTAATACCCGTATAGTTATGACCCTTAAACTATTTCCTGATGCGCGTATGGCTAATACTATGAAACATTATATCAAGAGATGACTATATCCCAAAGAGCCAATCTTTTCTTCTAGATCCCCGTTAATATGCTTTATGTTTAGATCAGTTCTGCTGACAGTTTCTTGTAAAAAGCAATTGTTATTTACAATCTAGCTATAAGCACATATAATTTTAGCATGATTACCTTTAATTCAAATATTCGGGGATGAAACTATGAGTCATACTGACAAAAAAAAGGAGAATCTGCTCTTCTTAGCCTGGGGTTTCTCAGTCATTGCAATGTTCGGCAGTCTTTATTTTTCTGAAATCAAAGGGTACGAGCCTTGCGAATTATGCTGGTATCAAAGAATCTTGATGTATCCTATGGCACTGATTCTTGGAATTGCAGTTGTAAAAAAAGACTTTAAAATAAGTTTTTACACCATGATTCTTTCATGTATAGGCGGCCTGATTTCTATTTATCATGTTCTTATTCAGAAAGTTACATTCTTTACTGATTCTGCCCCTGCATGCGGACGAGTTCCCTGTACATCAGACTACATAAACTGGCTGGGATTCATAACGATCCCTTTACTGGCATTAACAGCATTTATACTGATCTTTATCACAAGTCTGTTGGTCTGGAAAAACACAAAGGAGGATTGAAAAATCCATGAAAAAAGTTATTATCTTTTTGGTCATCATCATTGCTCTTTTTGGCGGAATTGCCGCTGTAAATAATATTCAGCAAAAAGAAAAGACGGCAGACAATCCTTATGGAAAAAAAGAACTTAATCCTGCAACCGTCGATCAGCTGGATGATCCGAATTATAAAAATTTGATACTTCCGGCAGATTTGAAAGAGAAGCTGGATAATAATGAAGATGCAACTGTCTATTTCTATAGCTCAACATGCCCGCATTGCAAAAGAACAACACCTGAACTAATGCCGCTGGCGAAAAGCAAAGACATTCACATCGACCAGTACAATCTGCAGGAATTCGAACAAGGATGGGATGACTATGGAATTGAATCTACTCCTACCCTCGTCCAGTTTAAGGATGGAAAAGAAACTGCACGCATTGTTGGATATAACGAGAAAAATGTGTTTAGTAAATGGTTTGATAAATACACCTTGAAATAACAAGAAGCTGGTTAAGGCAACGAAAATCGCCTTAACCAGCTTTTTTCATGTCTTCAGTTTGCAGAGGAGATGATGACTAAAATAAGGTAAGAACAGTTTATACAAAACTACTTCACCTATAATGCTTAATGAAAAACCATATTCTTCCTAGTTTTTGGTCCATAGAGTGCACTTGATCGACAAGTTCATGGATGCTTTTTTTAGCGGCCGACACGTTTATGAGGGGTAATAGTGATTTTATGGGGCAAAAATGAAATGTACGAGGGTTATTTTGGGATGTTCCGGAAATTTATGGTGATTTCAGCTTTTTATGGGGATTATGAAAAATGATGTGTATTTGAACCGGCTCTCACAGCCAGCTGAATGCCTGATAGTATACCGGAGAGCGGGCTGATTGAATCAGAAAAGGACAACATAAACTTAAAGCATATAACGGGGCTTCTCGAAAAAAAGAACTGCAATAGACCCGATTGGCCTTTTGCAGTTCCTGCAGCTCACACTAATATTTCATTAGCAGGATTAATAAATAAATTCAAATCCTTTGTAGGTGTATGTATGTAGCTGAATTGATCGAAGGATAAAGGAAAATAAATGCCGTATTTATTTAGCAGGTTAGCATTATGAAAAAATAACTCTTCAAGTCTTTCTTCTGCCATCTCAATATTTACTCTCTTTTTTTCTAAAACTGTTAAAATAACATTTAAACTGGTCATAACATGAAAAGCATCTTTTAAGGTTCCAAAGTAATCATAACTTTTTGTAGTAGTTTGCAGGACTCCAATTTCTTTAAATTGCAAAATATCTCTTTTTGTAAAATACATAGGAAAAACCGATTCATAAAAATAGTGAACTAGGTCAGATATTTCCTGCTCTTGTTCTATTGTAGAAGCAAAAACCACTCTCACGAAAAAAACCACCCTTAAGCATTTTATCCTGTTTATTCTGTATATTGTGTTTTCCTTTTTTTAGGATAACATAAAATCATTCAAAAGTAGGGTGGAAATTTAAACCACTTGGCTATTATCTAGTTAATTTGGACTTAATAGATGCAAATAACTGGATGAATCCGCTAGCATTAATAAATTTATCTAAAATTTAAATAGGAAAGAAGTGGCAATGTATGATTAAGACTGAAAAGAAGGGTTCTTCCTTACATATATGGGTTCCCGAGAAATGGGCAGGTTACAGCGTGGAACAGGTATTTACCGAATACTGGCGTGTCCCTAAAAAGATGGCCCACGAATGGAGGATGGGGAAGAAAGTTGTATTAAGAGGCAGGCCAGCTGTATGGAGTGAAATCTTACAAAAAGGAGATTTGCTTCAGGTGCCATTACTTTATGCTGAAGAAAAAGAGAGAGAAACTTATATGGATATACAGGTCTTATATGAAGATGATCATGTTATCGTTGTGAATAAAAAAGCAGGCGTACAGACACATCCATCTCAGCCGGAAGAAACGGATTCTCTGGTAAACGGAGTAGCCTTCTATATGCTTTCTAATGGTGAAAGCCAGTTTCCGTTCCATATACACCGGCTTGATAAAGATACCACGGGTGCGATTTTATTTGCAAAAGACCGGCTATCAGCAGCAATCCTCGACCGGGACTTACAAGAAAGAAAAATTAAGCGGACTTATATAGCTCTTGTACATGGCCTTATCAAGAACAAAAAAGGCACGATTAACGAAAAGATTGGAAAAGACCGTCATCATGGTTCGCGGAGAAGAGTCTCTCCAACGGGACAGGACGCTGTAACACATTATGAAGTGATACAGGTGCTTCCTGATAAAAACCAAACGCTTGTAAAATGCCGTCTGGATACAGGGCGTACTCACCAAATCCGCGTTCATTTAAGTTATGTGGGACATCCATTAGTTGGCGACCTTTTATATGGCGGCCAGCCTGTTGTATCAAGACAAGCCTTGCACGCCTGTAAACTTGAATTCACTCATCCAATTACTGAAGAAAACATTGAAATCTCGGCTCCCTTTCTGGACCATCCTGCTATTTTTACGATGTAATAAAACTAAAACAAGGCGAAGAACAAAGTTCTCCGCCTTATATATTTTAACCCGCCATAAAGACAGGGGTTTTTCACCTTTGGCTAAAATGCGATGCTCTTTGTCCTATGCAAAATCAAACTTACTTGTTTTACATATATCCTCCTGAATGCTTACTGTGATTTCCTTTGAAAAATAACCTCAGGATAAATACAAATAAGATAGCACCAATCAGCGCGGGTATTATAGCAAAGCCTCCTGTGGCTGGACCAAAACTTCCGAGCAGCATAGATCCTAACCATGCACCTGCAAAACCCGATACGATGTATCTTACAATCCCGCCTGGTACTCCATATCCAATAATCATTTGTGCGATCCACCCAATCAGGCCTCCAATCACGATGGACCATACAATACCAAGCATAGCAAAACTCCTCCCACTCTTTATTTACTTACTAGGCTGCAGAAGAGAAGTTGGAATAAAGCCCTTTTTCTGGGTATCTTCTACCAGCACCTTCGCCCTTATCGCTTCTCTGCTGACAATTTTTACTTTCGTACCTTTTTTCAGCTCAACAGCCTTTTTCTCGTTAACCATATTAGAAACTCCGTCATAATCATTTATTTTAATAAACTGATAAAGCTTTTCATATTCGCCTTCCGTTTCAGCAAGAAAAGCATCTTGTTCTACGGATGCATGCTCCCCGGGCTCTAATATTTTTTTCTCTGCCTTAGTTTTGGCATTGTTCATCGTGCTTTTCACCTGATCGACTGCCTGTTTAGTTTTCTCTTTCAAATTTGCGGTGTCGGCCTCCTGTTTAACTTTATCTTGGGCCGGCTGTGTTTTCTTGTCTATTTCATTTACTGCTTTTTTCGATTCCTCTTTTACTTTTTGAGCTGCACCTTCCGTATTTCTTGCAGCTTCTTCTCCCGCCTGGCCGCAGCCTGTAAGCATGGCGGCAGCTATTAAAGCGCCCCACATTTGTTTCACCACTATAGCTCCCCTCCAATCAGTTATCATTGTTGTCCTAATGAATAAGCAAACTGCCTTCAGAGTGTTGCTTGCTTAGTTCTCCATAGCAATATTAAGCATGCTTTTGTTAGTTCATATATTCCCGCGGCTTTATGGTTCAAACCAGCCGCATGATAAAAAGCAAATAAAAAATCCGGCGTTTATTTTTAATTTGTAAAAAGAGAGAATATCTGCTGATATTCTCTCTTTAGACTATTCTTTTTGTCCTTCTTTAATCCACCCTGCTACTTCAATCGTTCTTTTTGCCTGAAATTTAACGGCCGCTTCTGCATCTTCTTTCATATTGCCTTCCTGGTCTATCGTTACAGAGGTGCCATAAGGATTACCGCCAGCACCAAAAGTAACAGGATCTGAATAACCGGGTGGAACAAGAATGGCACCCCAGTGCATCATGGTCGTATAGAGAGCCGTAATCGTCTGTTCCTGTCCTCCATGCAGATTACTCGCGGAACTCATTGCACTTACAACCTTATTAACCAGCTTTCCTTGTGCCCACAGTCCACCCGTCATGTCCAAAAATTGTTTAATCTGAGCTGGAACATTTCCAAACCTCGTTGGAGTACTGAAAATGATGGCATCCGCCCATTCTAAATCGTCATTCGAAGCTTCCGGCACATCCTTTGTTTCATTGTAGTGTTTTTCCCATGCCGAATTTTGAGAAATTGCACTTTCCGGAGCGAGTTCTTTCACCTTCAGCAGTCGCACCTCTGCCCCAGCCTCTGTTACAGCTTCTTCAGCCCAGCGGGATAATTGATAGTTAGTCCCTGTAGAACTATAATAAATAATCGCAACATTAACATTTGCCATTTTTCCATCTCCCTATCTCTTTAAAAATCTTTCCCAAGGCTTGCCATGACATAATCTTAATTCCCGTTATTTCCCTTCAAAAACCCTTTGGTCCATAAGTGCAAAAAAAAATAAGCCACACACGGTCTATTTTTACAAATCAATTTCCAGTCCGTTTTAGGCTCCTGCCATTAATCCCAAATGTTTACTCTATGAACTCCTGCTGTCCGTAAATAATCCAGGAGCTGCCCAGTATGTATAGATTCATGATATCCGACCCGGAGAAGCATATCTCCAAGAGTCCTAATATAACCAGAATCAGAACGATCGATTAAAATATGGGAAAGATCCTCAGCGGTAAGTGATCCTGCCATTTCAATAAAGCTTGCCCTTAAAGGTTCTGAAAGGGTTATTTCTTGTTCAATAGAAACTATTGGCTGTTTATCAAAAGGCGAATCATAATGCTCAAGGCTTCCCCTATTCAAAATAGCTAGATGGTAGTAATGTTCTGAATCCAGTACATGACGCACCATTTCCAAGCATGTCATCGCTTCTTCATCTGGCTTCCAGTCTAAATAGTCAGTAGGAATAGATCTCCAGACCTTAATGCTTCGTCTTCTGATCTCTTCAAAATTTAATACGATTAATTCAGCTGGTTTCATATTGCCCCACCTCCTTATAATTACCTTTAATTATACATGAAGGTTTCTTGATAAGTTCGGGTTAATTAGACCAATAAAGAAAATGGATATTTAATTGATAATTTCTTTTTTAATAAATGAATGTTTTTCGGCTTTTTTTATAATATACTTCCTCATGGCTGGTGGGAGAAAATATTCTGAGGCAGATAAACATGATAAGACTTAACTTCATTATTTTCATAACGAATAAATAACCCTTAATGAAGGTTTACCCTTTATAGGAAGAGTTACCGGTTTAGCTTCTTCTCCTGCAATACTAGAAATAGTACTTATATCGTTTTTGTATTTTTCGGCCGTCAGCTTCTATAAAGTTCTGGACTTCACCAACAACTTCAGTCAGTTAAAACTAAAAGAAAAAGGACTGCACATTAGCAGCCCTTTAATCCTCCCATATTGAACATCACTTAAATATAGAAGTTCTGAGTATAAGAAGTTAACAGCAAAACATATTGTGTTAAGCGTTTACATTCTTGTATTTTCAAATTATTTTGCGACACTCCAGTTGTCTTCTTTTATAGACAGAACCTCAGTCACTTTTTGCATTTCTTTATCATAAACATCTGCTGCTTTATATGAATGCACTTCTGTGTATACTTCTCTCATTTTAGAAAAAACCCATTCCTCATTTTTACGCTCTGGGGACCAATAAAAGATATCCATGTCATTTAATTCATCTGTAATAACATGGCGGCGCTGATAGATTATAGAATTAGCTTTTTTGAAGCTGTTTCTCTCATAAAATTGAACTCTCTTTTTGCTATCAGGATCTGATGGTGTAATTGGCTCTACTTCAAGGAGAATTGGCTTATTTTTCTTTTTAAGCCGGCTTATGAGAGTGCTGCCCATTCCGTTTCCACGGTATTTTCCGCTTATCAGAATGTAATCAACAAAGATAAAATCTTCCTTTTCGAGATAGATGAGAACATGTTCAGGACCAGTCTCCCGCTTATACGTTTCTTTATCGGAGAATAAGATTTTCATTTGCGCCTCCGATTTCATCTCTCTTTCAGGGAAATATTCTCTCAGCTTGCTATACCATTCAGTCATTGTCCGTGGCAACTCCTTTAAAGTTATTAAATCTATCTTCTAATACCAATATTTTTTACCCATTAAACCTTTTTTAAAAAAATATGTTTGAAAACTTTTAGTTTAGGAAATATATAGTTCGTTAAGATTCTTTTACTCTATTAAAAAGGCAGGGAACAAGGATGGATAAATCTGAAATCCAAGAAACTAAATTAACGGCTCTCTTAGGCTGGAGTTTGCCGGCTATTGAGGCAATCGATAAGCTGAACAAACCATATGTCGTGGTCGGTCCCCCAGACTTCCAGGAGTTTGCAGATAAAAACGGCATCCAATTTGTTGCCTGGGACTTCGAACAGTTGAACGAACGTTCCATCGAGTTATACGAAAAACTGGCAGCTTTGAATACTAAGGTAGCTGTGCCGATTTATGAAGAAACCGTTGAATGGGCCGGCGCACTGAATGCACATTTCAATAACGATCCCCGAATATTTAACCGCTCACTTCTTCTAAGAGATAAAGGTTTAATGAAACGTAAAGCCCAAATGGCTGGAATTCGCGTAGGTGTATTTGAAGAGGCTTACACGAAGGATGATGTATACCGCTTTTTGAAAAGGATGAATGAGGCTCTTATTAAAATGGATGGCGATGTAAATGATCCTATCCACGTTAAGCCGTTAAATAAAGCCGGCACAGTAGGACACCGCCTGATCCGCGATGCACAGGATATAGACTTAATGGGCGACACTGAATTTCCCTGCCTGATGGAGAGCCATCTGGATGGACAGGAATTCTCATGTGAAGCCTTCATCCATAATGGCAAGATTCAATTTCTGAATATTACAGAATATGTACAGCTGGGCCATTCAAACTTTATACCGGCATCCCCTGCTTTAGAGGAATGGCGTCCAAGAATTAGAGAAGAAGTACAAAAGCTCGTAGATTCATTTGAAATTAAATATGGTGTCATTCACCCTGAGTACTTCATTGCGGCTGATGGAACATTGAATTTTGGGGAAGTGGCTGCCCGTGTACCAGGAGGCCATATATTCGAGCTGATTGAACGTGCCTATGGATTCAGTGCATTCCAAGCGCAGATACTTTGCAGCGATCCGGATACAACCGAGGAGGAGCTTCAAGCATTTTTCCCGGAAGAAGTAACCTCTGCAAGAGGCTATGCTGGGAGTTTAATGGTTTACCCTAAAGTTAAACTAATTGAACGTCTTAATGTTCCCGAAGAATTGAAAACGAATCCATACTTTGAAAAACATGACATGTTTATCCCTGTTACGTCAAAAGTCGCAGAGAGGGTTGGATTCGGCAACCACTACGGCACCATCTTCTTCTTTGGAGACGACAGCGAAAAAATGAGAAGCTTATTAAAGCAATACGAGAAGTATGACTTTTATTTATAATAGGTGGAAACGACTGTATCATCTGCTCTTTTCTAATGATGGCGGCGAGACTTCAACCGCTATAGCCGAGAAAAGTCTTCCTGATACAGATGCACCTCAAGAACAAGCTTACGCCAGTAATATGGAACCTCATCTCAGCGGAAACACTGTTGAAATGAATGAGGAGCTAGAAAGATCTGAAGTTGAAAACGAATCTCCAAATTTAGAAATACATGATATTTTACCTTTAGCGACTGGGGGAAAAGAAACGATGGCCACAGAAACATCTACTCTTATTGAAAAATTCGAATCAGCCCTTGATTCGTTACAGCAGGCAAAGCCTTTTGCCAAAAGCATGTATCAGACCAATGTGTTTCAATTGGCTACAGAATTGGCTGGTACAGAAGACGGCCTTCATGCGCTCTACGAAAATGCTTCTAAATATGATGAAGCGGGAGTTTTTTATGCCGGGCCATGGGAGGATGCTTCAAAGCTACAGCCGCCTTTAGTAGGTGGCTCCCTAAAGCTAAAAGGAGTTAACTCTATCATTGAACTGTTAAGTGAAATGCGTCTTCTTTCAATCGCTAAGGGGGATTACCAGCATAGTAAGCTTTCACAGGAAGAGGCCAGATCATTTTTGAATGAAGTGCTTGCATTGAATTTAGATTTGCTTTTCCCTCCTGAAACGGAAGCTGCAAGGGTTGAATCCGGAGAACATATTGAACGCGCAGAGCGCCTATTTCAATATTTAGGAGCCGAACTGTCCTTTAACGCCATAGCAGATAAAATTGTAGGAGAAATTGAACGTTTAACTGTCCAAAGGCCGATTATGGTTGACCGCATTAAAAGCATGATTGAAATGGCCAAGAATATGGTTAAATCGGATATCGATGAAAAGTCCAAAGAGTCCCTTATAAAATTTGAAAAAGCTATTACTTCCCCTACTCCACTTAGTGCGGAGTTTCCGGATATACGGCAATATCAGAGTAAATTAAAGGAAGCAGATGAAGAAGTATTAGAAAAAGAGGCTGAAGTATTCTCAAAATCTGTACAAGCCACAGGCCTTGTATCACCTTTTCATGCTACCTTTATCCGTTTTATTAATAGAGCGAAACCAGATTTAATGCCTGCAGCACTTGATTTATCAGAAACTGGCATCGCGAGCTATAATGCCAACAAAGAACTGATCCGGGACATTATTCTACTTTCGATCTATCCGCAGACCTGCCAGGCTATTTATGGACTGGGCAGGATGCTGGACAGAGGAGTTTTGACCCAGGAGCCTCTAATCCCGGCTATCCGCCGTCTATTAGAGCTGGATATCCATCCTCAAGTCAGAAACAGCTTATTAAAGCCTTTATATAGGAAAAACGGCATTACCGCAAATGGAATATTAGTTGCGGGAACCGTTAGTGTTCTCGGCCAGCCGCTGGGTGTGGGCCAGGGATTAAACCCTACCTGCCAGTCTGCAAGGGCCATCAGCTTATGGGCTCAGCATGGCAATGGACAGCTGCTTGAAAATATTGCCCGCGGTGCACGCGATAATGATATTGATATGACGTTTGAAGGTGAAGTTATCCATTCAAGCCAGCTGGAAGGCGGAGTAGCCGGTGGAGAAATTCACCAGGATTTAGATCCGGTCTCAAAGGTTCTCGTTCCACACCTGGATAAAATTTATAATGAAATGATGAAGAAAACATTACTGCGCGGTGAAGACGGGCATAAATGGGTGAATCCGGAATTTTATGGAGAGTGGATTCCTAGAGGATTCTTAAATCTTATAGATCCTATCACTGGATATGTATCTGAGTTTGATGCCTTTGTCCGCTTATTCTATGCAACCCATCACCCGGACTATAATGAAGGATACGAGCTGATTTACCCTAATCCTGTCGGCATTTATATTACCAATGTCCATGGAAACCTATTAGGCTTGCATGCAGTGTCCATTCAAAGAATTGCCGAAGATGCAAACGGAGAATACAGAATCTATTTCTACAATCCTAACAATGACAGCAGCCAGAATTGGGGCCAGGGCATTGAGCCAAGCGTTACCGGAAATGGAGAGCTTGAAGGGGAATGCTCACTGCCTTTCCATCAATTTGTGTCACGCATGTATGCATTCCATTACAATCCGTATGAGCAGGGAGATACGTATATGGTGGAAGACAGCATCGTGGCTGAGATAAAAGGAATCGCCCAGACAAGCTGGGGCGAAGCATATACCTGGATTTAACAGTTAAAAAACTATGCTCTGATTTGGGAGCATAGTTTTTTTATCTAATTGAGAACATGTGAGCCGCGGGATTCCTCAGGCAGTGTATAGACTGGCAGGATAATACGTTAAGCTCGATAGACAGACACATAAAATATCGAGTTAGCCACATAAATTGATGTTATAGCCACATAAAAAATAGTTTTAGCCTCATATACCCATTGTTTTGAAGGAGGGCTTTGTCCGAACTTTTTAAAAGGGATTTTTTGTGTAAAATAAATGAAGGAATTAACCAATTAGTAGTATTTTATTAATAAAGCAGTCATAAAGTGAAGTGGAATATTGAATTTTCTAGAGGTTTTGGCGGTGTTTAGAAAAATTTAGTTATGATTTAAATGGCTTATGCTTATGTTCAGGAGTTTATGCTTATGTTTGTGAATTCTATGATTAAGTTTATACGTTCTATGCTTAAGTTTGTGAATTTTATGCTTAAGTTTGCGAGTTCTATGCTTTAGTTTTAGCCTTTTATGCTTATCCTTATAATTGGCAGGATTCTACTCAAGATTCTGAGTCTCATGCTTTCCTTTAACACCTTATGTCTTTTCGGGATTTACGCTTTCCTTTATCACATATGCTTATTCAGGCTCTATGCCCCCTTGCTTTCGCATGTTGCGTAAGGATTGTTGGCACCTCTACCAACCACTCTCCCCCTGCCCGGCTCATAGTTATTCCGGATACACTCAACCCTTCTCCATAATGCCCATTATTTCTTTTTTGGTAAAAGCTTGTAAATTTATCCCTCTTTTTGTCTATACTATAGTAAGCTTTGTAAACCGAAAGGAAAGAAAATCATGGGCTTATTAAATAATCTGAAAGATGACCCGCTGCTGCCCTTGGTTCATTTGTACATGCAGGATAAGTCACCTAGGAGAAACCTGCTGCGAGACCAGATTCTTTTGAAAGCAAGTGAGCTCACTATGAGTTTATCTGGACTTGAAACTTTATTTTCCTATGCTCCCCAGTTAGATCAACACCATTTTTTCCAGGGGACTCCCTGGGAACATATGGATCTTCTCCAGCCCCCTTTAGTCAGGGGAACTCTGGAAGCCGGGAACGCCGCTGCCACTACGGAGGTCTGCAGCAATCTTCGAATACTTGCCATAGCTCTCGGGATATACCCCCACCCTTCATTCAGTGCCGAAAAAGCCCGCCTATATTTAAATGAAGTAATAGCCCTCAATTTGGATTCACTTTTTATTGCTGAAACCGAAGAGGCCCGAATAAATCAGACAGAATTCCAGCAAACCCGAATACTATTTGAATTTATCACTCTCCGATATCCTTTCCATGGTGCATTAGAATATGTAACGAAAGAAATTGAAAAACTGTCCGTTCAACGGCCTATAATAACCGATAAAATTGAAAAGCTGATAGCCTCAGGAGCAGTGCTTCTTAAGCATTATCAGATTCAGCCTGAATCGTTTAAGAAGTATAAAGATGCTGTTCACACACCCTCCCATTTCTCAAGAGAGTTTGAGGAACGGTACGAAGAGGAACTAAAGCAGCTGAACTATGAGTCCTTAGCCCGTGAAGCAGAGCAATTCAGCCTATCAATGGCAAATACAGGCCTCGTTTCACCAAGCCATGCTTGTCTAGTGACACATCTAAATAAGTATGCCCCAGGGTTAATTGGCGCCTCATTAGGTCTGAAAGCAGCGGGGAATAAAAATTTGAAGCAGCATTTTCCGCTAATACAAGAACTTATTACTGCAGGCATTCATAAAAAGACTAAGCAGGCGGTATATGGATTATCAAAAATGCTGGAAAGGGATATTTTCACAGAAGAGCTTAACAAGGCAATACGCCAGGTCATATCCTCCGAACCTGATTTTTCAACACAACAACTCATACAGAAAGTATTTCACTGCAGGACGGATCAAGAGGCAAAAGCATGCCTGGCAGCCGGGCTTATAAACATACTCGGGCAGCCGCTTGGCGTTGGGCAAGGATTTAATCCAACCTGTCAGTCGACAAGGGCGCTAAGCTACTGGTCGCAAAAGAATCCTGTATTCTTTCTGAAAATCTATCATGAAGCAATAACTACGGGGGCAGTGTCACTCCCCTATGAGGGCCAGATAATAAGTTCTTCCTATTTAAGATTATCTGAAATAAACTTCACCATTCCAATGGATTCAGCGTCAGCGGTCCTTCTTCCTCATTTAGATGCAATTTATGCTGAAATGCTGAAGCGGACTGGATTCAGAGGTGAGGATGCACACAAATGGATAAATCCACACTTTTACGGACATGGTGTTTTGCCTGGATTCATGGACGTCAATCATAGCCAGAACTTTTTAATGCTTTTCAGACACTATTATCACCCATGTTTCCAGCATACGATTCAGCATGCACTTCCCCAGCCGGCAGGGGTCATTATTTATGATCGGAATGATAAGCCGCTGGGAGCCCATGCGATATTGATTCAAAGAATCTGTGAAGATCAGCTGGGAAATGTCCGGGTTTACTTTTACAACCCTAATAATGACAGCAGCCAGATATGGGGCAAGGATATGGAAGTGAGTGTTTCCGGAAATGGGGAAATAGAAGGTGAGGCCTCTCTTCCCTTTGAGCAATTTGCTAAATGTTTATATGCTTTTCACTTTTAATAATAAAATATGCCGTTTATGGCCTTGAATTCATAGACTAAAAAGCGGGCAGCATGCTTATCATGCGGCCCGCTTTTTTAAATTCTTTTTAAGGCGTCTTTAATGGGCACTTCTCCGGAAATAACATCAAATGACCGATTAAATGTGTGTTCTTCATCTAAAGCGGCCATAATGCAGCTCGCCACATCGTCCCTCGATATTGTTCCTCGTTTCAGGTTTTCTGCAGCTTCTATTTTTCCTGAGCCTGGCTCATTCAGAAGCCCGCCAGGCCGTATGATTGTATAAGTCAGACTGCTTGCTTCTAGAGCTTTGTCCGCATAATGCTTAGCCACATAATAGGGCTTTATTTGTTCATTCCAATTTTCTCGATTATGTGCCTGGAGTGCACTTACCATGATAAATCTGTTAATGCCTGATTTTTCAGCTGCTTCAATAGTTTTAACCGCTCCATCCAAATCGATTAAAAGGGTTTTATCTGATCCAGTACTCCCTCCCGAACCTGCTGTAAAGACCACAGCATCACAGCCTTTAGCTGCTTCTGCGAGCCCTTCCACACTTCCTTCTAAATCAGCTAGGACTGCCTCTGCCCCAATACCTTTAAAATAATCTAATTGTTCTTCCTGCCGTACCAGAGCTCTGACTGAGTGATCATTATTTTCGCTTAGCAGCCGCACAAGGTGCTGTCCCACCTGCCCATTTGCTCCTACAACTAGTACCTTCATGCTTAGTAACCCCTTTATGTTTGATTTCTGACTTATCCATTAACGTTCCAAATTAAGGTGATACAAATACATATCCTTTTTTCTCCTCTGTCAAACAAATGTCTACTCTTATTTCATGAAACGGATTTCATGAGAGTGAAAAAATGGTTATGTTTAAAAGAAAATATTTAAAATCTAAAACTTTAGGCAAGGATATGTGTTATCTTTAAAAACAAATTAAGATTCCTTTCCTGACTCGACTTAATTAACATAAGCACCCGTTATAAGAACAATACTTCTGCCCTTTTTCCCCACCCTACAATAGGTTTGTTTAATTTCCTAACACATCCTTTTCCCTCAAAAAATTAATACTCATTTTCACCACTTCTGGCGGGAAAAGCGAGACAGGCGAGATACACGCGAAACATTGGCCCGACGCTCACCCGAGGAATAGGCCGAAGAAAAATCAAAAATAAGAGGCTGCCAGTAGTCAGTTTTCACTGACTTTCTGGACAGCCCTCTCTCGTTCTTACAACATAAAGAATAAGTTTAATAAGGATCGGCTTCGTGACTTTTCTTCACGGCATCCTCTGTTGCTTTGTTTGCACCTAGTGAACCTTGACCGAATTTCGATTTACCTGCTTCACGGCCTGGCTCTTTGTTTTCCATCTTCATTTCTTCTATTTCTTGCATCTTTGTTTCAATACCTTCTTTCACACGGCGGCCATATTCTTCATCAGCTTGTGTGAAATGCTCGATCATGGCATCTTGAATTCGTTTATCACATACCGCAAGCGCTGCGGATAGGTTTTTGATCAATTCGTCGCGCTCCCAATCTTCCATGCTTCGGTACGTTTCTCCTGCTTGACCGTAGTTGTTAGGGCGATCAATCGGTTCACTCATCGACGCCGCATTATACGTTGGACGATGCTGCGGACGATCTTCTTTACTCGCTTCCTGGTAGCCGCCGGTCATGGATGGCTCATAGTTAATATGTGGATTTTCTCCAGACTCTTTCGGATCACGAATATCCATTTGGCCGCGATGCTGGTTCGTTCGAACAGGCACTTTTGGTGCATTAACAGGTAATTTTAGATAGTTCGCACCTACACGATAACGCTGCGTATCGGAATAAGAGAAGGTACGGCCTTGCAGCATTTTATCGTCAGAGAAATCCATTCCATCGACTAGAACCCCTGTACCAAAGGCGGCTTGCTCGATTTCCGCGTGGTAATCCACTGGATTGCGGTCAAGAACCATACGACCCACCGGCAGCCATGGAAATTTATCCTCCGGCCAAAGTTTCGTATCATCGAGCGGATCAAAATCGAGTTCTGGATGATAATCATCTTCCATGATCTGCACAAAGAGCTCCCATTCCGGATAGTCGCCGCGTTCAATCGCTTCGTATAAATCCTGGGTCGCATGACCAACGTTCTTCGCTTGAATCGAGTCTGCCTCTTCTTGTGTTAAGTTGCGAATACCTTGCTTAGGCTCCCAGTGATATTTCACCAGTACTGCCTCCCCTTTTGCGTTTACCCATTTATAGGTGTTCACACCAGAACCCTGCATGTGCCGGTATGTAGCTGGGATACCCCATGGAGAGAATAAGAATGTAATCATGTGCGTTGCCTCAGGGGTACGGGAAACGAAGTCAAACATCCGCTCGGGATTTGGGACGTTTGATGCTGGATCAACTTTAAACGCGTGAATCATATCGGGAAACTTCATCGCATCACGAATAAAGAAAATCTTGAGGTTGTTCCCAACTAAATCCCAGTTCCCATCCTCTGTATACATTTTTACAGCAAAGCCGCGCGGGTCTCGTGCTGTTTCCGGCGAATCTTTTGCTCCTGCCACTGTGGAGAAACGAACCATTAACGGTGTTTTCTTTCCAGCACCCGAAAATACTTTCGCACGTGTATACTTCTCTGCCGGCTCATCTCCAACTTTTCCGTACGTTTCAAAATATCCAAAAGCTCCAGTTCCTCGTGCGTGTACCACACGCTCCGGTACCTCTTCCCTATCAAAATGGGAAATCTTTTCAATAAAATGATAATTCTCAAGTGTCGCTGGACCCCGATTACCAACTGTGCGGATGTTTTGGTTATCCGTCACAGGATGGCCCTGACGCGTTGTCAACGTCTCACGTTTCTCGTCTTGTCCCTTTGAAGCATTGATATCTTTGTTCTCTGCCAAAATGAACACCTCCTCAAAATATGTTACCCCTATCATATGGCTCCGAAACCGGGTCATCTTGAAAGAAATGATGATATTCGTGAAATATAAAAGCACAAAAATGTTGAGCGTCCTCGAATGTGTCAATCATCCGCTTCATGTCCGCAAGACCATCGACCTGGAAAACAATTTCGGCCCGGCAGGTGAAACGTTAGAAGATTTAATGACTGTGAAGGGACGATCTCATTCTAAATCTTGATACCACTCTAAAGCCATGCCGTAAAGAAATACAGAAAAAAAGGATTGAAATGTTTTATGAATTCGATGAAGAATACGGCCGAAGGGTTGAAGAAGAATTAAGAGGCAGAGGTACAGATTGGAAAACTTTACTCATCGTGCCCCATCGGGGCTGCCGAAACAGAAGAAGTACTTATTGAAGCAGAAAATAATGGCTCAAGCTTCTGAACCATTGCCAAGGAGGGAATTTTCCTCCTGGTTTTATGCAATAGATTTTATAGTTCAAAGGAACAGTCCTCCTCCTTGCTTTTTTGTAAAATTTCAGCCTCTAATATTCTAGAATATAGGTCTTCAATCACAATTTATTTTATAACAGGGAGGTATTTTTTACTTCTTTGTCAAAGTAAATTACTGACAGCTTTTTGGTTTGGTCTATAGGAGGGGCAATATGAACTACCAAATAAATTACATCGGCAAAAAGATTAAGCAAAATAGTAAAATACTAGCAGGTAAAACAGCAGAAGTTCCAAAAGGCGATATGGTCTGCAGTCTATTAAATGTTAAATTAACAGACCGCCGCTGTTTACTTGAAGAACTATTCTATTATCTTGGTGAATATTTATCTACGGATCATATCGAGGTAAGGAATAGTATAGCTTCCTGGGCCGATTTGTTTGGACAAAGGTCGATTCATTCCGAAATCTCTTTGGACTTGTCCTGCCAATTTATTTATATTGTCCGCTCAAGTATCATGGAGCTCATAGAGGAAGAAGTCACCAGCCAAAGACTATCCACTAAAGCTCTATTTCAGCTTACCAGAGAGCTCGATTCTCTATTTCAGCTGGTCACGAATACCATTACTGAACTGTATATAGACAGCTTTTCAACAACTAAGTTTGCCCTTAACGAATCGGCAGAAGATCTAAGCATCACCCTTAAAGAGCTTGCCGACCTTAAGAACGCTTTAAATGAAGCGACCATTTTTGCGATCACGGATAAAAACGACGAGATTGCCTATGTAAATGAAAAATTCTGCGATATATCTAAATACACTAAAGCGGAATTAATCGGACAAAAACATCATATATTGAATTCCGGTTTTCACCCAAGCAGTTTTTTTGAAGATATCTGGCACACCATCCAGGAGGGAAAAGTTTGGAAGGGAGAGATTCTTAATCAGGCTAAAGATGGAACCTGCTACTGGGTTGATACAACTATAGTTCCTTTTATCAATCGCAGCGGAGAAACCTATCAGCATATATCCATTCAATATGATATTACCGAGCAGAAAAAGACAGAAGAAATCCTCCGAAAAGCGGAAAAACTGTCGCTGGTGGGCGAACTGGCTGCTGGTATTGCTCACGAAATCCGCAACCCGCTGACTACAATCAAGGGCTTTGTCCAGCTTTTAAGAAAATCTCATGAAGAGACAAAGCTGCTGTACGCTGATACCATACTGGAAGAAATAGACCGCATCAATTTTATAGTGAGCGAATTTATGGTCTTCGCAAAGCCTCATGCCAATTATTATACCGAATGTGATGTATGCGAAATTCTTCAAAGTGTTATCAAGCTGCTTGAAGCTGAAGCTGCATTAAAAGACGTAATCTTGCATCATGAAATACCACAGATAAGAAAAAAGATCCGCGGTGAAAAAAATCAATTAAAGCAAGTATTCTTAAATATAATCAAAAACGGGATAGAAGCATTGCCGCTGGGCGGACAAGTTAGGATTAATGCTCATAATACTCATTCAGAAATGGTTATCACTATCCAAGACAACGGGGTCGGAATGAATGAAAACCAGATTCATAAATTGGGAGAGCCATTCTATACAACAAAACCCTCAGGGAATGGACTCGGATTAATGGTAAGCTATAAAATTATCCAAAATCACAATGGAAATATACGTGTAAAGAGCGAAGTCAATCAAGGAACTATATTTCAGCTTTCATTTCCGCTTATTCGTTAACCGCAGTTCTTTCGAATGCAATAGCCAGTGCTCTGCCGGCATTTGGAGCCACCGGCTTTCGTCATATTTCACTTTAGATGCGTCAAAAACGCAGGAGGGCCTATGCTCCCACACACTCTGACGACTGCCATGGCTTGTTCTAACATGCATGAAGCAATGTAACATGTAAGATGTTTCCTATTCTCTTAATTTCTAATAATCTTATCAAAAATTCCCCTTCTTTGAATAATGAATACAAGGCAGTTCTGCAATATGAACTGCCTTTTTTTAAAACTACAGTTGGTTTTTAATGTGATTGATCTGTCTCTGAACCAGTTTTATTTGATCCAGATCCTCCTGCTCCTGACTCACCAAATCTGCTAATTCCAGTTCTAAAATAAGCTGCTGATTCATTAGATTCTGCTTATCTGCCGTTCTTTTCTCATAGCTTTCCCACTCTTTATATGTTCCTTTAAAATCTTGCATCGAGCCTCTATCCATAGAGAGAACACGGGTAGCGACGTTTCTAAGTAAATACGGATCATGAGATACAATGACAACCGATCCATGGTAGGAAACCAGGGCTTCCTCTATTTGCTCTCTTGCATTTATATCTAGATAATTTGTCGGTTCATCCAGTACTAACAGGTTTGAATCTGAAAAATAGAGCTTTACAAACGCTACACGGCATTTTTCACCCATACTTAAATCTTTAACCTTTTTAAATACCTCATCTCTCCGGAATAAGAAACACGCCAATATCGTCCTTGCTTCTTCTTGTGATATATTCTTCAGAGAGAGGACTTCATCTAAGATTGAATTTTCAAGTACCAGTCCTTCCAGCTCCTGCATGAAATAACCAATTTTAAGCTGAGGGTTTGCTTTCAAGATTCCCTGGTCAGGCAAGAGCTGCCCTGTTAATAACTTTAAGAATGTCGTTTTTCCTGAACCATTTTTTCCAGTAACCGCAATTCTCTCGCCCTTTTCAATATGGAAGTTTACGTTTTGAAAAAAAGGAGAAGTTTTAGTATAGGAAAACGAAATGCCTTCTAAGGTAATCATTCTTTTAGAGTCAAACCCTTCACCATCAAAGGCCGCCTTTATCCCCTTCGTTTCTTTTGGCTTTTCAATCTGCTGGCTTTCCAATTTTTCGAGTGCTTTTTCTTTTGACTTTATTTGGACAGCATGCCGCCCTGCTTGCTTTTGTGCAAAAGGGTCTCTCACACTTGCCGAGTTAGAGCCTTTTTGATACCACTGCTTGTAGGTTTGTATCACTTCCAGCAGCTTCTTTTTTTCCTGCTGCTGTTTAGAAAATAAGGCTTTTGCTGCCTGCTGCTCCTGCTCCTTTAATACCTTGAAGGCTGAATAGCCCCCTTTGTACCGCTTTGTTCCTTTGTCAGTGAGCTCGTAGGTGGCCGTAGCTACTTTATCTATAAAATCACGTTCGTGTGATATGAATAGCACGGTTCCTTTATAAGCATCAAGCCATCCTGCCAGCCACTCAACTGATTCTACATCTAAATGATTTGTCGGTTCGTCCAGCACCAGCAGCTTAGGCTGTCTGATTAGCATGCGAGCCAGCTTAAGCCTGGTTTTCTGCCCTCCGCTCAAACTGGAATAAGGATTATTCCATAAAGCTTCCTCGATTTTCATTTCCTTCAATACCCGCTCGACTGCTGCTTCCCATTCATACCCGTCCTGATCAGCATACTCCTGTTAAAATTTTCATCATTTCCATTTGATTCCCATAGTGCATTGTGTTCATCAAGGCTCGTTTTCAGGCTAAAACAAACTGAATTTCCCTGTTGGATAAAGGCGAGCGCAGTCACCTCTGGTTCCGCGTCTTCCTCCATCATCCAGCCGATATCATTCATATCTAACCACGGGAAATAGTTCCCTCAGCATACGGTAATTTTCCTGTCAGCACCTTTAGAAATGTGGTTTTTCCAATACCATTGCTTCCTAATAATGCCACTCTTTCACCCTGATGAATTTCCAGGCTTACCCCTTGTATGATGTTTAGTCCATTTATTTCGACGCTAATATTTTCGGCTTTTAATAAACGCATATATAATCCCCCATCCCTTATCTTTTGTATGATCAAGTTCTCATTTTGAACGACAAAAAAGCACAGGCTTCTGCCTGTGCGAAATGATGAGATATCTAAAGAGAGCTGTCGAAATACATTCGAAAGCATCCCTATTAGAGAAGTATTATCCGTGTCATCTAAAAGTAGACAGACCTATCCCATTGCTCTGACCACAGGCAGAGTACTTTTTTTGCTATACAATTTCTCAGCTAAAAAAGTTATTGGATGTACATATCGTCTATTTTAGATGCCTCCTTATTAGTAGTTATCATCATTATACACTAATTACCAGGGGACTAAAAATGTTAATTTTCTTAAAGTTATATTTTTTCATTTCCTCCCCATACACTTTAATAAATTCACATTGTTTAGCTATAATGTGGATAATGCCCTCAATATATTTTCAGGAAGGAAAAGAGAAAAAATGAATTTCACAGATGTAAGTATTTTAGCCATCATTTTAGCAGCTGCCGCATTGTAATAGGTGCTCTCTGGTATTCCCCTATTTTATTCTCAAACGTATGGATGAAGGCCTTAGAAAAAGAAAAGAAGAGTTAAATATGGAAGGGGCGAATACAGGCTATATATTGACCATGATCGCTGCCATCTTAACCGCCTATATTCTTTCTGTACTTATCCATTTATCGAATGAACCGACCATTGCCACTGGAGCCGCTATTGGATTTTTGGCAGGCCTCACCGCTTCACTCCGAGAGCTGTCGCCTACTTTTTTTGAAAATAGAAGCCGAACCCTTTTTTTACATAAGTGCCGGCTATCATATTCTTTCCATAACCGTTATGGGAATTATTATTGCGTCATTATCTTAATTTGTAAAAAGTCATTTTGAATGAACCTTCCCAGGCCCAAGTCATTCCGGCTGGGGAGATTCATATTTATCTGGATTTGTCCCAAATCTTTCGTTGGAGTTCAGAGCATTAATCTGCTTCATTTCTTTCAAGCTTAAAGTAAAATCAAATAAATCGATATTCTCTCTGATCCTAGAAGGATTCACTGATTTAGGAATCACAATTACATCGTTCTGCAGATGCCATCTTAAAATAACCTGGGCTGCCGTCTTCTGGTGTTTGTCGGCTATTTTTATTAGCTCAGGTTGATCTAACAGCTTCCCTTTACCGAGCGGCGCCCAGGCTTCTACGGCAATACTTTGATTACGGCAGAAATTTCGTACCTGTTCCTGATTTAGCCTCGGATGTAGTTCTATTTGGTTAATGACTGGTATTTCTGCAGCATCCTTTAATAAATTCTCCAAGTGATGGACATGAAAATTACTCACCCCTATGGCCCTTACCTTTCCATCCTTATACAGCTTTTCCATAGCCCGCCATGTATCAGAGTACTTTCCAGCTACCGGCCAGTGGATGAGGTATAAATCTAAATAATCTAAATCAAGTCTTTTTAAAGATTCATCAAAAGCTTTTAATGTAGAATCGTAGCCCTGGTCATCATTCCAGACTTTGGAGGTAATAAAGAGCTCCTCCCGCGGAACTTTACTTTCCCTGATAGCCTGTCCTACTCCCGATTCATTCTGATAAATAGCTGCTGTATCAATTAAACGGTATCCTGCCTTGATTGCTTCCTTCACTGAATCTACTGTTTCAGTTCCAGCCTCTACTTTATACACTCCAAAGCCTATGATGGGCATTTTTATACCATTATGGAGATTCACCTTCGTATTTTGTTGTAGTTCCACTCTCTTTACTCCTTCAGGATGGCACAATTTCTTATTATAGTTTCCTGGTAAAAATCAATTATGCTTCGGTTTATTTTGCTGAGCGCCTTGTTATGTAGCAATTATATTTTAACGGTCCCCAATGTTTATTGACACTACTTAGTCTTGCAAGATACCTATAGTTAAAAAAACCTATAGTCTTTATCCAATTACATTCTACCGATAAAATATAAAACCTCTTCATAATATGAAGAGGAAAGATTTACTCTTATTTGTGATATAGTCCAAACAATTAGAAGATCAATAAATGTAATCAGACTGTGCCGGTATTTATATAATCCTGTTGGACAGCCAAATAGGCGGAGTTGCGTTTTTTACATTCAAAATTCACCTTAGTATTTTTCTATTACATGAGCTGTTCTTTGACATAAATAGCGCCAAAATCAGGCGCCATTTTATCGTTAAGCTACACACAATCTGACCGAAATTCTAACGCATAAACGATAAATCTGAACCACCTCCTCAAAAGGCTTGAACACAAGCTTATGAACGATCTTTTTGCGGGCTCTGCATGCTTGTGCGGATATTTTTACAGTCCTGCAGACCTTTGAAGTCTTTGTACGATTTTCATGAAATCTTCATCAGAGATCCCTGGAGCAAACTCCTCAGGCACATCCGGATAGTCCGGCACTTCTGCTCCTCTTGGGGTTCCCTGGAATACTTCAAGCGGCAGTCCATCCGTCGGATGAGTACCTTTCCAGATTTGATTGATCTGCTTGTAATCTTTGTCGCTGAAGGTATAAAGTCGTGTATGCAGGCCTGCTGCTTCAAATTTGCGTGCATGATCAAAAGCTTTATTATCTAGATTCGGAATCGGAAACATTTTGGTTACGTCTACGCCAGTTGCCATTTCAAGGCCTTTTGCATAAGCAAGGATGTGCACTCCCCCGCGAACCAGCAGATAGCCAATCATTTCCCTCGCTACTGGATTATCTGTCATTTCATACACTCTCATTTTATTTGTCCGGGCCCCGCACTCTAAAAAGAAATTATGCAGAAAGTCAAAAACTAAATTCCCGCTATTAACCACGTACTCCCCATTCCAGGGTCTTCCCTGTGCATCAAGCGGCATAGCCGATTGTGCGGCGTCAATAAAATGCAAAGCAATTCGGTCTGCATTCCCTGGCATTAAAGGCGCTGTATCTGGATCGCCTGGTTCAGTAATACCTTCAAGGCATAAATCAATGGCATGCGAAACCAATTCAATGTGGCCAAACTCTTCCGCTGTAATAGACGCCACTAATTCATAAAATGGGCGCAGTTTTCGCTTGCCTCTAAAATTAAACGATTGAAACATATAATTATTAAATGTCGACATTTCACCAAATTTGCCGCCAATTAATTGCTGCAAATTAGCGGCTGCAGCGGGATCAGGCCTAG
Organism: Peribacillus deserti; assembly: GCF_016909175.1. Lineage (GTDB taxonomy): Bacteria > Bacillota > Bacilli > Bacillales > DSM-1321 > Paraperibacillus > Paraperibacillus deserti. The sequence goes on along the minus strand of NZ_JAFBFI010000020.1, from coordinate 26,684 downwards.
GCGTCCTAGGCAGCTCAATTGCAATTTTATCTATTCTTTTTATCATGCTGTGCCCTCCTGCCATGATGTTCTACGGAATGGTTCTTTAAACATCTATGCAAAGCGGGTTAGAAATATGACGCAATCTAAAGATTCTAGAATAGCCGGCGGCACCCTTCTGCTATAAATAACAGAGTCATCAGCCCCGAGACCGGTTATAGAATTTTACTCATTCTTTTATAGTCCAAGAGTTTAGAGATACGTAAAAAGGGAATTCCGTAATGTAAACCTGTTGTAAATTTGCAAAATTTTCAGCCTCTTTAATGTTAAGTTTTTGTAAATTTTCTGTCGAAACCTAGCTTTTTTGTCGAAGAATTTTATAGAATGTAAAAGCAAATACTGTTAGTAAAATATTTTGGATGAAAAAACGGGGGTACTTTAATTATGGTATTTAAGTCAAAGCAAGATAAGTTTGCAAACCTGCTTATCAATATTTCGGAAAACATTAGAGTCAGTGCTGATTATTTCGCTGATTATAAGCTTAACAATATCAGTGATTTAAAGGTATTTGCTGACACAATGAAGGATTATGAGCACAAAGGCGATTCTTACGTACATGAAATAATTAAGGATCTTAATAATGCTTTCATTACTCCTATTGAGCGTGAAGATATCCTTCTTCTGGCTATGACTATGGATGATGTACTTGATGGACTTGAAAGCAGTTCTGCACTCTTTGAAATGTATTCAGTGATAAATGCAGATGATTATATGCTCAAATTTGTGGATGCAATCCGTGATTGCGCAATTGAAATTGAAAAGTCAGTAGCTTTGCTTACAAATAAGAAGAAATTCACTCAAATCCGTGAACATGCGATCAAAATTAAAGAACTTGAATCCATTTGCGACGGAATACTAAGACAGTCTATCAAAAATCTATTCACAGTTGAAAAAGATCCTATCCGCATAATTCAATACAAAGAAATCTATGAAAACCTTGAAGATATTGCCGACAGCTGCCAGTCTGTAGCAAACGCTCTAGAAACCATAGTCATGAAAAATGCGTAAGGAGTTTTAACCTAAATGGATACTTTATTTATATTAACTATATTGATTGTAATTGGCGCCCTGGCCTTTGACTTTATTAATGGGTTCCATGATACAGCTAACGCCATTGCAACAGCCGTTTCAACTAAGGCTTTAAAGCCAAGGCATGCTATCATTCTTGCTGCCGTTATGAACTTTGTGGGTGCCATGACTTTTACAGGGGTTGCTAAAACGATTACAAAAGATATCGTAGATCCCTTTACTCTGCACAACGGTTCTGTTGTCATTCTTGCAGCTTTACTTGCAGCGATATTTTGGAATCTTCTTACCTGGTACTATGGAATTCCAAGCAGTTCCTCCCATGCAATTATTGGCTCGATAGCCGGGGCTGCCATTGCTGCTGAAGGCCTTGGTTCTCTTAATTGGGCCGGGTTCGGAAAAATAGCTCAAGCCTTAATTATTTCGCCGATTTTAGCTTTTGTTATTGGTTACATTGTTTATAGTATTTTCAAGGTCGTTTTTAAAGGATCGAATTTATCTAAGACTAATCAAAGATTCCGATTAATCCAGATTGGAACTGCTGCACTCCAATCCTACACACATGGTACAAACGATGCTCAAAAAGCGATGGGTATCATTACAATGGCTCTTATTGCGAATAATTACGTTACTACTACAGATATTCCATTATGGGTTCAAATATCATGTGCGTTAGCAATGGGGCTTGGTACTTCCGTCGGGGGCTGGAAAATCATTAAAACTGTCGGCGGGCAGATCATGAAAATACGCCCCGTCAACGGAGTCGCGGCTGATCTTACAAGTGCTGCAATCATTTTTGGTGCTACTTACATTCACCTTCCTGTAAGTACAACTCACGTTATTTCTTCTTCCATCCTTGGTGTTGGGTCAGCTCACCGCGTAAAAGGGGTTAAATGGGGCACCGCACAGCGGATGATTATTACATGGATTATCACTCTTCCCATATCTGCTACAGTTGCAGGACTCATGTACTTCTTATTAGATTTAATATTTTAAAAATAGCAGGCCCGGAAATAGTTTCCGGGCCTATTCTATTTGGGAAATAACCCGGGAAATGAGGACAGTCCCCACCGTATGTGATAAAATTCAAGTCAGATAAATTTATGGTAGGAGTTTTTTATGTCTAAGAAAGCGAATTGGCATGAATTGTTTCATGGGCTTCATGGGGATTTAGAGGATTTTGCTGACAGGGTGAGCACTTATTTAGGCTGCCCTATTACAATAGAAGATGCGAATCATCGTCTGCTTGCCTATAGTATGCACGATGACAGAACGGACAAGGCCAGGATTTCTACAATTATAGGACGAAGAGTTCCGGAGAATGTAATTAATACCTTGTGGAAGGAAGGAATTATACCTACCCTCTTAAAAGGCCGTGCTCCTGTAAAGGTTCCTTCCATTAATGATGTGGGACTGGGAAGCAGAGCAGCTGTATCTATCTGGAAAAACAGTGAAGTGCTGGGTTTTATTTGGGCGCTTGAAGTAGATAAACCTTTTACTGAAGATGATTTAGAATTTCTGCAATTCTCCGCAAAGGAAGCTAAAAACCAGATTCTCCAGCTTCAGACGAGAAAACACCGCCGCCTTGAGAGCGCCCAGGAATTTCTGTGGCAGCTCCTGACAGGGCATTTTCAGGATAAACAAGAAATTCGAGAAAAGTTTATTAAGCATGCTCCACATGTACCTACGAATTTTTCCATACTTGTTTTTCAATTTCCGGAAGTTATTTCAGTCGAACGAGAGCGTCAAATCTCGTATATGCTCTCAACTACTCAGAAAATAAAGGCTGACATTTTTACAACAGACCGGAACAAGCTTATTATTTTAGTCGGATTTCAAGACAACCAGCCGATTATTGAATCTTTATCCTCATTTATTGATAATTTCATTTTACAAATGAATGTAAGGTTTAATGTACATAATATCTCTGGTGCTTCCGGTATGATCTACACAAATTTAGCGGAGGCAATGGAGAGCTATAGGGAAGCTCTTCAGGTTCTTTCCCTTCAGCAAATGTTTCCTGATGATACCGCTAAGGTCTATTTATACAGCCAGCTTGGTGCATATAAATATTTAGAAACCCTTCATAAGCATCAAGATAAAAGCGGTCAGAATATACATCTAACCCGGCTTCAGTCCTATGATGCTAAACATCAGACAGATTTATATGAAACATTAAAAATATATTTGGAAAAAGACAGCAACCCAAACGAAGCAGCAAAGGCGCTGCATATACATGTTAATACCCTGACATATCGGCTGAAAAGAATTACCGATGTAGGAGAAATCAATTTAAAAGACCCCCTCCAGAAAGTTGGCCTCTTTCTGGATATCAAGCTCCGCATTTATGAAAATTTCTATAATAATCCATAAAACCTTTACACAAAAGAACCATTTGTGAAATTCCACAAATGGTCCTTTTTAAATTCTTCTCTTAACACAAACAAAAATTTTATGTAAGCGCTTATACTGTTTGTACAAAGGGTTAAAATTACTTAATAAATATGGTAACCCCCTATACAATAATAAGGCTTCGAATTTAGGAAAAGCCTTAAGTGGAGGAATTTAAAATGCGTATTGGCGTACCTGCTGAAATTAAAAATAATGAAAACCGTGTAGCCCTGACTCCTGCTGGTGTTTATACACTAACACAAGCCGGCCACGAGGTACTCGTAGAGAATAATGCCGGACTTGGAAGCGGCTTTACAAATGAACAATATAGAGCAGAAGGCGCAACCATTGTGGAATCTGCAGCTGATGTATGGAAAGAAGCAGAAATGATTATGAAGGTTAAGGAGCCTTTGCAAAGTGAATATAAATATTTCCGCAAGGATTTAATCTTATTTACTTACCTGCACCTCGCTGCCGAACCTGAACTTGCAAAAGCTCTAAAAGAGAGCGGTGTTTTCTCCATCGCCTATGAAACAGTGACGGTAAACAGAACTCTTCCTCTCCTTACTCCTATGAGTGAAGTAGCCGGCAGAATGGCTGCACAAATTGGAGCTCAATTCCTTGAAAAGCCTCATGGAGGAAAAGGGATTCTTCTTGCGGGAGTACCTGGTGTAAAAAGAGGAAAAGTAACGATCATCGGCGGCGGCGTTGTTGGTACAAATGCTGCTAAGATTGCTGTCGGACTCGGTGCTGATGTTACAATGATCGATCTAAGCCCGGAACGTCTGCGTCAGTTAGATGATATTTTTGGCAACCAAATTAAAACAATCATCTCTAACCCGTTCAACATTGCTGAAGCTGTGGCAGAATCCGACCTTGTCATCGGGGCCGTTCTTATACCTGGCGCCAAAGCTCCGAAGCTAGTAACGGAAGATATGGTCAAAGCTATGACCCCAGGCTCTGTAATCGTAGATGTCGCTATTGACCAGGGCGGTATCTTTGAAACAGTTGACCATATTACGACACATGATAACCCTACTTACGTTAAACATGGTGTGGTTCATTATGCAGTTGCTAACATGCCTGGCGCTGTTCCGCGCACGTCAACTATTGCTTTGACAAATGTAACAGTTCCTTATGCGGTCCAAATTGCCAATAAAGGAGCAAAACAAGCTGTTCTTGATAATGCAGCCCTGGCTCAGGGTGTAAACGTTGTGAACGGTGAAGTTACATTTGAAGCCGTTGCAAGAGATTTAGAATTTGATTTTGTAGAACTAAAAGATGCGCTTGAAAGAGAATTTGTTCAAGCATAAGACAGAGCCCGGTGATCACTCACCGGGCTTCTTCATTTTAATTATATTTGTAATCAATCTTAATACTTACGTTTACTGCATGCCCACATTAATTTAACAAGTAGAACCTGTTATTTAATAATTCCTGTAGACTCTATATCTACTTTAGATTTTACTTTAAATTTCAAACGAGGATACATTTTAAGCCAATCCTCATGTTCATCTTTTTTCGAATGAGTCGCCTGGTATCTCAGGCCGAATCCAACGGGATCAACCCTGTTTTGTTGAAATTTTCTTAGCAGACTTTCCATTTTTTGATTCAGCTCATGCTCAATTATTCTAGCAGCATCTTCTGACTTTTCTTTAGTGAAATACCCTTCCACACGGTCCTCTTCTAACACACCGCTCATTTTAACATTGTAGGAAATGGACGGGTTTCTTCCGCCTGAAATATGATACTTAGCCCTAGAGTGTTCTTCGTTAAATGTGTACTTAATCTTTCCATGCTCCATGGCTGTAAAGCTTGCTTTAATTTGTTGATTTGCCAATACATTATATAGTCTTGTTTCATCCGGGGACAGGATGGTTTTCATCTTTTCATCATTCATTAATATAGCTTTCTCTACCACTAGATTATCCTTGTCAGCTTCCACCAGCGGTAAGACCGGATCCCAGCCAAAGTCACTGATCTTTCTCTGTAAGTCAAATAAATATTCACTCACGACGAAAGGAGAGTTGCTTCCTTCCTTTCCAAATAAATTAACCAGATAACTGCCGGGAATCCGTTCCGTTTTGGGCTGCAGCGAAACTACCGTTTTAGCATCCGGCTGTCCTACAGCGATATAGGATACCATTTGGATATCCCTTCGCCGCTGTGCCCAATAAATGATAGGCTTAATGTCCTCTTTTAGAAGGGCTTTGCCAAGCATAATGACCTTTGTGTGCCCAAAATCCAGTTCCTTATCTATTTTGGATTTAGCTATGCGAATTGCCTCAGCAATACTTTCTGCCTTAATTGTAAGAATAGAGAATTTATCAATTCCAGCCTTAGGATCACCGGTTGGAAGCGAGACTTTAAGGCTTATTTCTAATTTGTCCTTTTCTTTTGCTTTGTCTACTCCCAGCGCAACAACAAAGGCCCGCTTTTCGACGTCCCGGACATTACATCCTGACAGCAAGGCAGCTATACATACAAAAAGAAGGATTTTTTTCATGCTTTTTTTACCCTCCTAACTGCGTAAAATAAAATGAGGAGTAAAAGGACCTCCGAAATCAGCCTGACTCGTATAAACCAATCGCTAATCTTCATAAAATCAAATTGATCCAATTGAATCAAGAAAAAGGATGCTCCAACAAAAACCAAAAGAAGCAGGAAGTTTTTTATGTTGAACTTCTTATCAGTTTTCTTAAAAAAGGTGAGCTGCAGCATTCTAAGTCCAACATGCCAGTAAAGTACAATAGCTACCAATGCCACTGTAATATAAAAAAGATAGTAGACAAAAAGCAGACGTTCAATAATGAAAAAAACGATTCTATTTGAATCAGCCGTTGATAACCATGGGTATACCTGATGTTTAACTCCTTCGATTCCATTGAAGCCAATTGGGACTAAAAAGGAAACGAGCAAAAGCAGCAGACCTGCAGCCGCTATAATCCAGGTTCTTATCTTTAAATTCTTGAACATCCTGTTAAAGACCACCAGGTTAATATATCCTGTAAAAATAAAGGTTCCCGCCGCAATAGATGAGTAGTGAGGCATATCAGCCGCATCTGTCACCACTTCCCGTATCGTATCCCAGCTGAAATATTCATTTGTTAACACTTTTACTAAAAAATACAAAAAAATAGGGACATTAATAATGATGATCGTCTCTATTGATACCAAAATCGAGTGTGATTCAACCTGGCAGGCAAATAGAATCAGCGCCAAAAATCCAAAAGCAAGGATAAAACGGTTCACGTCAGGTGTAATAAACCGGTGGGTGATATCCACTAAGGAGACTAAAGTAATCGCACCAAAAAGATACCAATGTAAGGAAAAAAATAATATCATCGCTTTATTTATTAATTTTGGCAAGACAGGCTCTAATATTTCAGGCAGATCTTTCCCAGGAAATTTCTGCATAGCTTTTGTATTAAATAAAACCATTAAAGTCCCTATGATAACCGCAATTATTATGGCAATTAAACTGCCATTCGTATTTACAAGAATCCGCGGAACAAAATTAACAGAATTAACAAGACCATTCAGTATTAATAAATAATAAAAATACCGATTATTAACCATATGATTTACCCTTTCTGCTATCAGTATCGGCTAGTATATTAAAATACGGCCTCCCAAAACTGCGCATCTGTGCTAGGTAAACAACTATTCCTACAAAGCCAAGAACAATTCCAACCAATCCGAAAAGAGATGCCAAGAAAAGAAACCCATATCTTAATACACGGACTGAAAAATTCATCATATTAATAGGAATAACAAAATTGGTTATGGCAACAGCTGAAACCAGAATAATCATTATGTTTCCAACTAAACCGGCCTCTGTAGCAGCCGTCCCAAGGATTAAACCTCCTACCGTTGTAGCAGTGGGACCGATCGTCTTAGGAAGCCTTATACTTGCTTCTATCAAAAATTCCACCATTATAAGCATGAGAAATACTTCTATAACTGCGGGATATGGTACTGTTGCCCTGCTTCCTGCGATCATCAAAGTAAGCTGCACCCGCAGGATTTCTGGATTATAGGAAGCAAAAGCTACATAAAAAGCAGGCAGAGACAAGGTAGCAACAAGACCCGCATATCGAATGGTTTTTAAAAACCAGCCTACAAGAGGAAGCTGTATGCGATCGTCCATTGCTGCAAAAAAGTCTTGAAAGACCGACGGAAGAATTATGGCATATTTTGATTTATCAAGAATGAGACATATCTTACCCTGCTCCAGGCATTTTACCATTCTATCCGGTCTCTCGGTCACAACCATCGTTGGAAATATATCAAATTTGCGGCCAGCTAATTTTTGTTCTAGTTCCCCTGCTGTGATTAATACTTCCATATCGATTGTTTTGAGCCTGTCTTTAAGCTCCTGAAGTACGCCCTTATCAACTTTATTTGAGTCATAGAGTATGCCGATAGTAGACTGAGAAATACTCCCGACTACATTTAACTCTACTTTTAAGTTTGCGGTTTGATACCGATGCCTGATTAAATTGAGATTAACCTCTAAATTCTCGGTAAACGCATCAGGTGAACCTTGTACATTAACCTCTGCAGAAGCCTCTGTTACACCGCTTCCAGCCATTTTTTTCGCTTGAAAAGCAACATACTTGCCTTCCGCGAAAATAATGACAAAGCCCTTTAATAACAGCGAAAGGGCTTCATGCTGATCCTTTGGTTCTTTTTCAGCGGGAAAGGAAACGATATAATCCATAAATGCCTGGATATCCTTCATTTCATAAAATGGAGTAACGATAAATCTATTTACCAGCTGAGAGTCAGTTACACTTTTTAAGTAAATGATTTTAGCTTTCTTTTCCTGAGAAGAAAGCTCCCGGTCCTCTACATCTGCACAGTCTTCAAGCTGCTGCTTCAGCCATTCATGCACCTTTTCTATTTCCGTTTTTACTTTGATCGCCATGAAAACTTCCTCCAGAATCAAATTAACCTCATAAAAATGACCTGCCTAATTTTCCTCGAACCTTCAAAAATATACTCCGTTCTTCATTTATAGAATTGATACTATCATTCCTCAAGTCAGTAAGAATTATGAGAGGAATTGAAGACTTTCGGTTTAATAAGGTTCATAATCGTACGATGCTAATAGCGGCTTTAATAAGCAGCCTCAAGGTTTGTGAGTAAAATGTCAGCTTTGCGAGCAAGTTTTTGGATTTTGCGAGCAGCTTTTATGAATTGCGAGCAGCCAATCCATTGTTTTGCGAGCAAAATTTTGCTTTGCGAGCAAGTTTTTGATTTTGTGAGCAGCTTTTTAGATTTGCGAGCAGCCTTTCAAGGGTTACGAGCAAACCCATTGTTTGCGAGAGTAATTTAAGCTTGGCGAGCAAGTTTTTGGACTTTGCGAGCAGCTTTTATGAATTGCGAGCAGCCTTCCAAGGGTTATGAGCAAACCATTGCTTTCGAGCAAATATTTGAGCTTGGCGAGCAAGTTTAGACAGGGAGCTGCATAGAGATTCACGATCAAATCCAAGGAATAATTATATGCAGAGCCCACCATTGGTTCACCAAATAAATAGCTAATTTTTCTAATTTCGGTGGGCATACTATTTTTAAATTTCAAGGGAAACAGGAGATGTATATGGATACTCAACCTCAAGAAATTAATAAACAACTGGTTTTGACTGGTTTAATAGTAGGTATGTTTTTCAGCGCCCTGGAGCAGACCATAGTTGGTACGGCAATGCCAACCATTATTGCGGAATTAAATGGGTTTTCGATCTTTGCATGGGTCACGACCGCCTACCTGATTACTTCAACTATTGTAGTTCCAATTGTAGGCAAGCTTTCTGACTTGTATGGAAGAAGATCTCTTTATCTGATTGGAACGATCATTTTTATTATAGGTTCTGGACTTTGTGCCACCGCAAGCACTATGGAGCAGCTAATCATATATCGGGGAATTCAAGGAATTGGCGGGGGCATGATTATGCCTTTATCTCAAACGATTATTGGAGATATTTTCACCGCAGAACAAAGAGCTAAATGGCAGGGGATTTTTGGTGCATTATTTGGGCTGAGTTCTGTGATAGGGCCCTTTTTCGGCGGTGTAATTGTGGATGCTGTCAGCTGGCACTGGATCTTTTTAATCAATGTGCCAACCGGACTACTGTCCGCATTATTAATATTCTTTGGCTTGAAACGAGAGCTTGTATTTAAAAAAGACAAAATATATATTGATTACTTCGGAATTATTACTCTAGTTATGGGCTTAATATTATTGCTTCTCGGATTAACCTTTGGGGGTGATAAATTTGATTGGATCTCGCTCACATCGGCTTTCATATTTGGAGGATCCCTTATTTTCCTTGTAATTTTCTGTTTTGTTGAGAGAGCGGCAAAGGAACCGATTTTGGATTTATCCTTTTTCAAAAATAGAGTGTTTACAACTGTTAATATATTAGGTTTTTTACTTGGTTTAGGCATGTTTGGAGCCATTATGTTTGTTCCCATGTATATGCAGGGAGTTCTAGGGGTTTCCCCGACTCGTGCTGGATCTACGATGACTCCTATGATGATTGCTTTAATTCTCTCGAGTATTATAGGCGGCAGACTTCTGCTAAAATTTCGTTTTAGGACCGTGCTTACGGCGGGGATGATTATTACAAGTTTGGGGTTTTATTTGATGAGTACAATGGATACCGCTTCTAAGGAACTTACAGCCTATCTCTACATGGTGATTTTAGGTTTTGGCATGGGCTTTGTCATGCCAACAATTATGATTGCCATTCAGAATGAATTTCCGAAATCTGTTTTAGGAACAGTTACCTCTGCATCCACCTTTTTTCGGTCAATTGGCGGAACAATTGGCGTAACAATCCTAAATGCCATTATGACTCATTCATTGCATTCTAATATGGAACAAGCTGCAGCTGCCGAAAAAAATGCGCTTCTCCGGCCAGCATTAGAAGAGCTCTCTAAGAAAACGGATGCTCTCTTTGGTATCTTGATACAGCCTGAGGTTCTGAAGGTCCCGGATGATGCTAGAAACGTTTTAATTTCAACCATTGCCAAAGCGTGGGCCGATTCTTTCTCTACTGTCTTTTTAACAGGCTTACTTTTTGTAGCTGCCGGGATTTTCGTATCCTTAAGTGTCGGGCGCGGTAAAATCAAAAGAGACAAAGAGGCAGGTTCCACAGAATTCTAATTATGTCGAGTAATTATGTCAATTCAATGGTTATTTGTTTGAGTATAAGGATAAATAGATAATAGGCTATAGAAGTTTATTTCCTCCTTCTTTAAAAGGAACGCCCTCTATGGTCAAATTCATCTCCATTATAAGGAACTTTCTTATGAATACTAATAACGAGACGCGTAAACAGCCAATTAGCTTGGATTTTTATTTGCAGCCAACACTTGAATTAGCTCGATCCTTGCTGGGATGCCTGCTTATTAAGGAAACTCCTGAAGGCATTGCATCCGGTTATATTGTAGAAACGGAAGCTTACATCGGGCCCATGGATCAGGCTGCCCACAGCTACAATAACAGAAGAACAAAACGTACAGAAATTATGTTTGGAGCCGCTGGGTCTATTTATACCTATGTAATGCACACTCATTGTCTTGTTAATGTTGTCAGCGGAAACATCGGCGCGCCGGAAGCTGTTTTAATCAGAGCAGTAGAACCCGTGGATGGCCTGGACCTTATGGTTCAGAGAAGAGGCCTGGAAGTTAGTAAGAATTTAACCAATGGTCCTGGTAAATTAACCAAGGCTTTAGGAATAACGATGGCTGATTATGCAGGACATTTTACAAAGCCCCCACTATACCTTGCTGAAGGAATTGTGCCAAACAGTATTTCGACAGGCACACGCATAGGGATCGGCAATTCGGGTGATGCCGTCCATTATCCGTGGCGTTTTTGGATAACCGGTCATTCTTACGTTTCTAGAAACTCTGGCATGAGAGGACATTAATCCAGCTCATGCCTCTTTTTTCACCAACAAAAAAAGCGATGTAACCACCGCTTATTAAGCATACATTTTGCTATCATCTTTTTTAAAGAAGCTTTTCATCGCATGGAAAACATCAGACTTTTGTTTAAGGATATAATAGGCGAATTTTTCATTATTAATATTTTTATAAGCTGACATGAGGGTAGAATGCCTGTTGTACTGATTCACTTCTCCGTATCCAAACATATTAGATACTTTCATTAACTCATTGACGAGCTTCACGCATCTGGCATTATCCGAGGTTAAATTATCTCCGTCTGAAAAATGAAAAGGATATATATTGAACTTTGAAGGACTGTATTTTAAATCTATGAGTTCGAGTGATTTTCTGTATGCAGAAGAGCAGATTGTTCCTCCACTTTCACCTTTTGAAAAGAAGTCTTCCTCTGATACAACCTTTGCTTCTGTATGATGAGCAATAAATTCAATTTCTACCGTTTCATATTTTGTCCGCAAAAATCTTGTCATCCAAAAGAAGAAGCTTCGAGCCATATATTTTTCCCAAAGACCCATTGATCCCGAAGTATCCATCATAGCAAGCACAACTGCTTTTGAATCTGGTTTAATGACCTCATTCCAGGTTTTAAATTTCAGGTCATCCTTGGTAATAGGATGGAATCCCGGCTTTCCGCTCATTGCATTTCTTTTAAATGCTGATATCATGGTTTTTTTCTTATCAATATTGCCCATGAGCCCTGTTTTTCTAATATCATTGAATTCTATGTTTTCTACTGTATTTTCATCAAGCTCTTTCTTTTGAAGATTTGGGAGTTCCAGCTGTTTAAACAAAGCCTCTTCAATCTCCATTAAAGATACCTCAGCCTCGTAATAATCCTCGCCTGACTGATCTCCCGGGCCCTGACCTTTTCCTGGTCCTTTCTGCTGTGCCCCGGAACCGTCTCTTGCCACCACATCTCCAACCTGGCTTTCGCCGTCTCCCTGGCCTACATGTTTATTTTTGTCATAATTGTATCTGATTTTATATTCATCGAGTGAACGGATTGGAATTTTTACTACATCACGCCCATTTGACATAATAATACTTTCTTCAGAAATTAAATCAGGCAGATTGTTACGAATGGCATCCTGTACTCTTTCCTGATGCCTTTGCTGATCATCATATCCTTTGCGATGGAGGGACCAATCTTCTTTGGAAATCACAAACTGGCGATTTGGGTCATCTGTCATTTTTATTTCCCCTCCTAACTTTTCTTACAACACTTCATTAATGATGCTGATTTGAATGGTAAAAAATAAGCCTGTTAATTATTAGGCTTAATGGGTTGTTCTATCCATCTTGTTCGCTTTAGGGACTTGATTACTTTATCCTATGCAGTAAAGGTTAAAAATTTACAAATAATTTCGACAATTACACAAAAGTCTATTATTTTTCAGCCCATTTTAACAGGCCTCCATGAGCTCTTTTAATTTATAGTCTCTTATCTCCCCAAAAATTTAAAATAAAATGCGATGCCGGATGATAAGCCACACATTCATAGCCCTGTTTATGCAAAGAATCAATAAGCTTAGGCAGCACGGATGCAGTTCCTTTGTTAACATGCATTAAAACCACTGCTCGTGTTTTTTTACTCTTCATTTTCTTAATTCCAGCCAGGCAATTCTGCAGGATACGGTTTGGATCTGTTTTCTGGTATTTCCAATCCTCTGTATCCACATTCCAATCCCACATTTTAAAACCTCTGACTGCCAGGCTGTTTCTATATGGAGCCGTCATATATGGTTTACTGCCATAGGGTACTCTGGTCAGGCGGGAACTGACACCAGTTATTCGTAATAAGGTTTTTCTCGCAGTCTCCATTTCCAGCCCTATAGCGGATGTATTCCCCCCATATAATTTATGTTTATCATGGCTGACACTGTGAAGCGCGGGATAATGTCCTTCCTTAACTGATCTTTTCACTTGAGACGAGTATTTTTTCATATGAGGTTCAATCATAAAAAAAGTAGCCTTTGCCTTTTTTGTCTTTAATGTATTCAAAATTGAATCCATATAGGGGCCGGGACCATCATCGAAGGTTAAATATATAGGAATCCGCTTTTTCGAAGCGGGAGGATTGTAAATGGTGACCATTTGTTTTTTATATTTCTGGACGAATTGTGCATCAGTCAGCCTTGCTTTCGTATGACTAATTCTGATGACCGGCCCGTCTTTCAGGTATTGAACCCGAAATCCAAAATAAGAGCTGATTGCTTCAGCAGGTACATATTTTGTTTGATTTCGCTGCAAAATCGCAATGGATTTCTGAAAGCCATGCGTATCAGTAATCCATTTTTTGGTCAGGAGTATACTTAACCTTTTCTCAGGAAGATCCTTTCTATAAAGGGAAGCTTCATATTGATTTACCCATTTCATTTGAAAATCTAATTTTTCGAATAGCTGCAAGGATACATAAACCTTATTACCATCCACAAGCCATGCTGTTTCCAAATTTGTAAGCAGATTATCATTTATTCCGACTAACATTTTATCTTTGAATTGGCTGCTTCCAGCTGCCTGAATGTTCTTTTGAGGAAAATGAAGTGAGACTAAAAAAACCAGCATAATCAAAAAGCCTAACTTTTTCACATAATCTCTCTCCCCTTGTTTCTTTTTATATAGCTATTAGGTGAGAGCCCTAATTATGTTTAAAATTAATAGAGTTCCTTTTGTAAAAAAATAGTAGTAATATTACATATTCGTATAAAAGAAAAGGCAAAAATGAAGCAGCCCTCACTGAAGGCTGCGCAAGATTATTTGCCTATTACAGACGGTTATAAGCCTTCTTTGTTTTTAAGCTCTTCTTCATGCTGAACTGGATCGGGGGATTTTCCATAGCTGATTAGTTCTTCATTGCTTCTCATGTTTTCCATCTGTTTCCCTAGATTTTTCATTTCCGCCAGGTTTCTGGCCATTGAGCTGTTTTCCGGTACTTGGTCAGGCTTTACATATTCTTTCAATGCATTCACCCCTTTTGCTGAATTATTACCCGGTTATCCCGTGAACGAAACAGTCATGAATCCAAATACACCAAATGACAGAAAACACCTGCCTTCATAAAGCAGGTGTTTCATCCTATCTATTCAGCAGACTGCCTACATAACGAAGAAGCTCATTTGCAGAAGTTGTATTATATCCATGCTCATCAACCAGTCTGGCTACTACTTCATTAATTTTCTTAAGCTGTAATTCGTCAGGTGTCTTTGAAGAAGTTGTAATTTTAACCACATCTTTCAGATCAGCAAACAGTTTCTTCTGAATCGCTTCCCGCAGGCGGTCATGAGAGTTGTAATCAAAGCGTTTGCCCTTTCTGGCATATGCAGATATACGAATTAGTATTTCTTCACGGAAAGATTTTTTTGCATTTTCAGAGATGCCTATTTGTTCTTCAATCGAACGCATTAATTTTTCATCGGGACTGATTTCCTCGCCGGTAAGCTGGTCTCTAAGCTTGTTTTTATTACAGTATGCTTCCACATTATCCAGGTAATTGTCCATAAGAGTCTTCGCACTTTCCTCGTAGGAATAAACAAAAGCTTTTTGAACTTCTTTTTTAGCGATGGTGTCATATTCCTTACGGGCTACCGAAATAAAATTCATATATTTTTCTCTAAGCTCTGTGGTTATAGATGCATGCTGGTCTAATCCTTCTTTTAAAGAGCGGAGAACATCCAGTGCGTTTATAGACGGTATTTCTTTCCTAATAATTGTTGAAGAAATCCTGTTAATTACATAGCGCGGATCAATCCCGCTCATTCCCTCATCCTGGTATTCCTTCTTCAATTCTTCCAAGTCTGCCGAATTATAGCCTTCAACATTTTCACCATCATACAATCTCATCTTTTTAACTAAATCAATGTCACCCTTTTTCGGATCCTTTAAGCGGGTCATTATGGAAAACATGGCAGCGACCCTCAATGTATGAGGTGCAACATGTACATTATGGACATCACTCTCATTGATCATTTTCTCATAAATTTTTTCTTCTTCTGTTACTTTTAAATTGTACGGCACAGGCATAACAATGATCCGTGAATGAAGGGCCTCATTTTTTTTGTTGGAAATGAACGCACGGTACTCCGTTTCATTTGTGTGCGCAACTATCAGTTCATCAGCGCTGATCAACGCAAACCTGCCTGCTTTGAAGTTACCTTCCTGGGTTAAAGACAGCAAATGCCATAGGAATTTTTCATCGCACTTTAGCATCTCCTGGAATTCCATAAGTCCGCGGTTAGCTTTATTTAGTTCGCCATCGAATCTATAGGCTCTTGGATCGGATTCAGACCCAAACTCAGCTATGGTTGAAAAGTCTATGCTTCCGGTTAAATCTGCAATATCCTGTGATTTTGGATCTGAAGGACTAAATGTACCTATCCCGACCCTTTTATCTTCTGATAAAAAGATCCGTTCTACCTGTACATCTTCAATCCGCCCATTATATTCTTTTTCAAGCCTCATTAGATTAAGGGGCGATAAGTTACCTTCGATTCGTATTCCATATTCTTTATAGAAATCATCTCTTAAATACTGGGGAATTAAATGCAGCGGATCTTCATGCATAGGACAGCCTTTAATGGCAAAAATAGACCCGTTTGCTGTATGGGAATAATTTTCAAGTCCCCTTTTCAGCATGGCGACCAGAGTCGACTTACCGCCGCTGACCGGTCCCATTAACAGTAAAATCCTCTTCCTGACATCAAGTCTTTTTGCTGCTGGATGAAAGTATTCTTCGACCAGGCGCTCCAATGATTCTTCTAGCCCAAATAACTGCCCGCTGAAAAAGTTGTATTTCTTCTTGCCGTTTACTTCTTCAATCCCTGCATCTTTTATCATGTTATACACACGTGAATGTGCGGACTGAGCAACAAGGGGCCTTTCTTTAAGGAGTTCCAGGTAATCGGCGAAAGTGCCTTCCCACTTTAATTTCTGTTCATCTTCTCGGTATCTTTCAATTTTCTTTAATATATCCATTATGGATCCTCCTCTGTTCTTTTTCAGAGACGATTAATACAATGTATGCACAGATGCCTAATTAAATGAGCCCAAATCATAGAAATGGGCCCGGCGTTTATCATTCAGTAAGCTTATACAATTACACATGAAATTTTGAAATAGTTTTTCATTCACAGTGAAAAAAAGATAAGATATAATAGCAATATCAGCATTCACCCAAAAAGTGGCTTTTTCTTATTCCCATTTATGAAAGCGGGAACACAAATGGCAAGAGCAGACAAAGGAGGACTTCGCAAATGAACATGATTTTAATTTTAGGTGTAACGGTAACTTTCCTTGTTGCTATATTTACAGCTGGCTATGATGATAAACCAGGTGTAAAATAATCTGCCCGTCTTTTTTAGAAAAACAAAAAAAGCTGCCCCCTGAGCAGCTTTTTCTTATTTTCTATTTAATCCCTTTTCTTCAATAAAAGCCTTCATATACATTCTCCGTCCAGCTGATAGCATATCGGCCATTTGACTTGTCCATGTATCGGCACGCTTTCCCCCGGTCCGCTCCTTATAATATTCGGAGATTGTCCGATTATAGCTTTCGAGCTGTTCTGTATATACTTCTTTATCCTGTTCATATTCCTCTTCCATATATACATGCTCAATTGGTAATCTCGGCTTCTTGTCATTTACTTGATCAGGATATCCAAATACCATGCCAAATAAGGGAATCACTCTTTCTGGAGTTTTCAGTATTTTACAAACTTCCGGCAGATTATTCCGGATCCCGCCTATGTAGCATATCCCTAATCCCATAGACTCAGCAGCGATTGCTGCATTTTGTGCCGCCAGAGCAGCATCAATGCTTGCGACCATAAATTTCTCGGTGCTCTCCAGCGATTCCTTGAGGTTTCTGCTTTCAATTTCCCCAACCATCGTATGCCTATAAAGATCCGCACAAAAGATCATTAAATGTCCATTTTCTTCTACATACGTTTGAGATCCTGCCAGTTCAGCCAGCGCCCTCTTTTTATCGGGATTTGTAATGCCTATTATGGAATATGCCTGGATAAAGCTTGATGTAGAAGCAGCCTGGGCACTTTCAACAATCATCTTTATCTGCTCGTTTGAAAGCGGCCTTGGCAGGAATGACCGCTGGGAACGATGATTTAGGATCGTTTCAATTACACTGTTCATCTTCTCACTCCTATTATTTTAGGTTTGCTATAATTGTACACTTAATGTATACCCTTTATAAAAAGAAAGAACCTCCCATAGGGGCTGATGATATCTCACATCAGCCTTGTAAAGGAAGGTTAAGTTAAATGAGCATATTCTTGCTGCCTTAAAGCTTCATAAACCAATATAGCAGCTGTATTTGACAGATTTAATGAGCGTACCTTATCAGTCATCGGAATACGGAGACAGCGATCCATATTTTCCTGAATCAGCTCTTTCGGAAGCCCAGTGGTCTCCCGTCCGAAAATAAAATAATAATCCTTTTCTGGATGGCTGTAGTTGAATGATGAAAAAGTCTTTTCTCCGAATTTAGTAATAAAGAAAAACTCTCCATCCACATTTTTCTTAAAAAATTCTTCCAAAGAATCATAATATGTGATGGATACATGCTCCCAATAATCCAAACCAGCCCGCTTCAGCATTTTATCATCTGTTGAAAAACCGAGGGGACGAATTAAATGCAGTGCGGTATCTGTAGCTGCACAAGTCCTTGCGATATTCCCTGTATTTGAAGGAATCTGCGGCTGATATAAAACAATATGTATGGCCAATTATGTCACCTCTTCTTACCTTTCTAACAGCTATTATATACTTTTTCATTAAAATCATAAAAGAATATCAATCAGTTCAGTATTCTAAAAAAAGTATATTTTATTTTTGGTGTATATGCTGTCGAGTCTTCATATTTCCAATATCTTAGTCTGCTGTTTGTGGTGTGGGCATTAACCAGAGGCATACCGTATGCATCCCTGCCAGTCACAATTGTATTGTGATTATACCTGCCGTCTCCCTCAAAATCATAGCAGATGATGTCTCCAAAGGTCAGCTGTTCAGGTCTTGCTACCTGTTTTGTCCGAAGACCTTTTGACCTTTGAAGATACAGCTTTAAGGCATGTGCTACAGACCAGCTATAGCTCCAGCTCTTTCCACTATACCACCAGCCTCTGGATCTGTCAGGCTGGCCCCACATAGGTGCACCGCCCGCTCTCAGGCACTGAGATATGAAGCTCGTGCAGTCATTTTCAAATCTTCTATAAGCTGGGTTAAATTCATTCCACCATCTTTCCGAATATTGTACGGCTTTTAACCGATTATATGCATAAGGAATTCTATCATCAAAATCTTCAGCGTCCTCCTCAAACGGTTCGGCTGTAAATCTGTATGGAACCTCCAAATCCTGAATGACCTCCCCGTCCTCTGCCACCGCCTGTCTGTGTTCTATTTCTTCCTCCATATAAATGAAATCCTTTTGTTTGATCAAATATTTAAAGTGGATATCATACATAATAGAAGAAAATCCCTTGTCATCATTCAGGGACTTCACATGGGCCTGAGCCTTTACATTCACTATTTCAGCCGATCTTTCTTTCAGTGACAATAATTTCTTCTCTATTTTCCCATCCTCAGCACGCAGGGCAGAATCAGAAACATATTTCTGTACCCGCTCTTCTAAAAGCATTTTTAGCTTTTCTCTCACATGCAGCTCTCCTTTTTTGAAGGTATGGTTATTTTTATGTAGGAGGCAGAGGATAAATTATTCGTAAGCATAAAAAAGCTGCCGACTTCGTCGGACAGCTTGTACGGATTTCTCCGGTTTATTGATTAGCAGATAATAACTGCATTCCTTTTTCTATTTCAGCGAGAACATCGGGATCTTGATCGGAGCTCTTTGCTTTGTCTAATGCCTGTCTGGATTGAGGTCCGCCGATCTTTCCAAGTGCCCAGGCGGCCGTCCCTCTAATTACAGGACGGGGGTCTTTCTCTAGTACCTCGATTAAATCAGGAATTGCCCCTTCTTCTTTGTAATGAGCTAATGCGATTATTGCATTCCTCTGCAATGGCTTTTTACCACGCCAGGAACCCGAAACTTTCCCGAATTTTTCTTTGAAATCTTTGTTGCTCATCCGAAGCATCGGAATCAATAATGGCTTAGCTATTTCAGGGTCTGCCTCCATTTCTGGATGAAAATGAAAATTCTTCCCTTTATTTTCGGGACAGACGGTTTGGCACGTATCACAGCCATAAATTCTATTTCCTAATTTACTTCTAAATTCATCCGGCAAAAAGCCTTTTGTTTGAGTGAGGAAAGCAATGCACCTTTGAGCATTAAGCTGGCCTCCTTGAACCAGCGCTCCAGTCGGGCACACATCTATGCATTTATTGCAGCTGCCGCACCTGTCCTCCATCGGAGCGTCCGGTTCGAATGGAAGACTGGTAATCATTTCGCCTAAATAAACATAGGAACCAAACTCCGGTGTAATGATCGAACAGTTTTTACCGCTCCAGCCAATTCCTGCCCTCTCTGCAACTGCGCGGTCTACCAGCTCGCCCGTATCAACCATCGATTGGCATCTGGCATCCGGAACCCTGCTGTAAATATATTCTTCGAGTTTTTTTAAGCGGTCCCTGAGAATTACGTGATAATCTTCTCCCCAGGAAGCTCTGCAGAATATCCCTCTGCGTTCACCTTTTTTACTTAGTGGAGCATTCTTCAATTTCGAAGGATAGGCTAAAGCTATAGAAATGATAGACCGGGGTTTTTCGTGAATTAAGCCCGGATCTGTCCGTTTATCAATATCAGGCTCTTCAAAGCCTGATTGATAGCCTAATTCCTGCTGCCTAATTAGTTTATTTTTCATCGCATCAAAAGTACTCGAAGTTGTAAAACCGATTTTATCAATGCCAATGGTTTTGCTATACGCTATAATTTCTTGTTTTAATTGGCTGTAATCCATAATTTTCAGCCTCCCTTCGAATGTTTTTTGATTTTATATCCACTTATGAAAAATATAACAACAATTTTTTTTATTAATAATGTGTATATGATAAACTATTTTAAATAGCATTTGGAGGGTAACCAATGGAAATCACAATAGACTCTGTTTTATCAGAAAAAATTCCAGGCTTTAAAGCTGGATGCATTGTTTATAAAAATATTACTGTCAGCACCTCTCCACAAATGATCAAGGGCAGGCTCCACATGTACCAGGAATCATTATATTTTGATCTGCTGGAAAAAGACTTAACTTCGTTTGAAGGAATAAAAGAATGGAGGCAGGTGTTTAAAAAAACGGGTACAGACCCTTCTCGTTACCGCCACTCTGCTGAGGCTCTTTACCGCAGGGTTAAGAAACAAAACTTTCTAGTACCGATTCACTCTGCAATTGATTTAAACAATTTTTTCTCTTTGCAATATGCGATTCCCTTTGGAATTTATGATGCAGATCAATTAAGCGGCAATATTGAATTTACAATTGGAAATGAAACCGATGTGTATACCGGGCTGAATGGCAGAGAAAATGTACTTAATAAGATGATAGTAGCAAAGGATCAGGAAGGACCATTCGGTACCCCATTTGTAGACTCAGAAAGATCAAAAGTCACAGATAAAACGGTTAATGCCTTACATATTATTTATCTGCGTCCATCCATTCAAACAGAAGAGGCTTATAAGCTGATCGATGCAGTTCGTAACATGTTCACACAGGTTCACGGAGGAGAAGCTGAATCTAGGATTATCAGCTAAATTAAAAAAACGCAATGCTTCGTATCAAAAGACGAAACACTGCGTTGTGACCTATGTATGGAGCGGGTGATGAGAATCGAACTCACGACATCAGCTTGGAAGGCTGAGGTTTTACCATTAAACTACACCCGCAAGTTTTTTGTCGAAATTTGTAATATTAACTGACAAAATCTATTATACACTGGATTTGTTCTATAATCAAGCCTTTTTTTATTTAATTTTATTTATGACTAATAACATTATAGCCAGACAATTAAAGCCTGATTCATAAAGAATCAGGCTTTTTGTAAATAATCAGGCGATTTTTTCAAGCTGCGAAGCATTTAATCGCTGCTTCTTTGACTTTTTGAAATGAAGCAATTCGTAAATAACCGGAATTACAATTAATGTAAGCAGTGTTGCGACAGCTAATCCGCCAATTACCACAACAGCCAGACTTTGAGATACTAAGCTTCCCGTTTCTGCCTCTTTAAAGAGCATAGGAAGCATCGCACAGATAGTAGCGATCGCTGTCATTAAGATCGGCCGCATACGGATTGCAGCTGCCTCAACAATTGCCTCACGGATGATCATCGTTTTTTCATTTTGTTTTACCCGGTCAAGGAGTACAATAGCATTCGTAACGACAATTCCTATTAACATCAATGCACCCAATAAGCCTGTTGGATCAACAGGAATTCCGCTGATTAAGAGAGCGATTATCGCACCAATCGCTGCGAGCGGCAACGTGCATAAAATGGCAATAGGAGCTCTGAACGTCTTAAAAGTAATGATCATAATCAAAAATACCAATCCAATGGAAACAAGCATAATGGTGAATAAGTCAGTGAAGTCTTCAGCCTGTTGTGCACTTGCTCCTCCTACAAGAACCTCTATACCTTCGTCCAGCTTCAAACCTTTTTTATCGCCATTTCCAAATATGAATTTGTTAATCTTTCCATTTATTTCAGACAATAGCTCTGGTTTTACGTCTGCTGTTATTCGGATATAAGTATCACCATTTTTTCGATACTGAAAAGTTGAAGTTTCTTCTTGTACGATAGCAGCAAGAGAAGAAGCAGGTACCATGCCTGCCTTTGTCATTAAAGGCATATTCTTTAAATCCTCCGGTGTTTTCGGATCCAGGATTGGTTCTAAAAATATATCCGTCTGCTGATCATCAAGCTTCATCGTTCCAAGAGGCATTTTATTTAACATCCCATATAACGCCTGTGAAATCTCTTCCGCATTCCCTTTTTCAGGATCAACATTTAACGAGTACACGGTTTTTTTGGCATCCTGGTTGGTACCTACCTTTTCTACACCCTTTATTCCGCTCACTCCATCTTCTATAGCGCCTGTTGCTGCTTCAAGCTTACTTATATCATCTCCGATAACATCAATGATAATTTGAGTTTTGGACCCTCCCATCATCGAGGACGCCCCTGCTGTCAGCTTGCCAGAACCAAAAGCCTCTTTTTGAGAATTAATTCTCTTGATCACTGTATCTGTATATTCTTTATCCTTTAATAAAATGTTGAATGTTGCCTTTGTAGGGGATTGGACTTCTCCAAATTTTGCAGCATCCTCGGTATTCCCCAGTTGGATGAAAAGATCCTTAATATGATCCTGTTTTAGTACATAATTCTCCAGCTCAATGGTTTTTTCTTTCACGGTTTCAATTGGAGTATCATTTGGAAAATCTAATGTTGCAATTATAAAATCTGCGGAAGAATTATTGACTGCTCCCTTTGGCATCGCTGCATATGTTCCAATCGAGCCTCCAAACATGACTAAAGAAGTAAGAATGATGACCCATTTATGATTAAGTGACCATCTCACCAGGTTAGTGAACTTAATTGAAGGTTTATGTTCTGGCAGTTTAGCTTTTTTCAGCAGGGAATAGCTTAAAAGCGGTACAACTGTCAGAGCCACTAACAGAGAAGCCAGCAATGAATATGTAATAGTGAGTGCAAAGGGCAAGATAATATCCTGCAGTCCTCCGCTTACTAGGCCGATTGGCAAGAAAACTGCAACGGTTGTAAGAGTAGATGAAGTAATTGCTGTCCCCACTTCTTTTGTTGCCTCGATCACCATACTAGTAGAGAATTTCTGATTCTGCATCTTTCGAAAAATATTTTCAATGACCACAATACTGTCGTCCACTAAACGCCCGACTGCTACTGCTACACCGCCCAGAGTCAAAATATTCAAAGTAACCCCGGATCTAGCAAGGAGGAAAAGCGTTAAACACAAGGATAAAGGTATAGAAACAATCGTAATCAGAGTAGAACGGATATTTCTTAAAAAAAGCATAACAACAATGGTTGCAAATACTGCACCAAGCAAAACTTCCTTTATCATGGTGTTAACTGATGTTTCAACCATATCTGCAGTTGCTATAAGAACATG
Organism: Peribacillus deserti; assembly: GCF_016909175.1. GTDB lineage: Bacteria > Bacillota > Bacilli > Bacillales > DSM-1321 > Paraperibacillus > Paraperibacillus deserti. Next base: position 3,149 of record NZ_JAFBFI010000020.1, on the reverse strand, counting down.
GGCATTTACATGATCATATTTTTTGTTAATTTCTTTAGCTGCATCCTTTATTTCATTACTGATGCTCACTGCGTTAGAAAGGCTATCCTTCGTTACGATAAAAATCAGCCCATCTTCTCCATTAACGCGGGTTAATGTATCTTGTGGCTTTTTAATCTCTATCTGTGCAATCTCACTGAGTGTCACATTTTCAGACACTTTCAAGTTCTTTACTTTATCAAGACTATCGATGCTGCCAACCACTTTAATATTACTGGTTTTGCCGCTGATCTGCTTTTCGCCTACTGCAATAGACGAATTCTGACCCTTTAACACAGCCATAACATTTTGTAAGGATACTTTATTTTCTGCCATCTTGGCATTATCAGTTTTGATAGAAACATACGCACTTGAAGCCCCATATGTCTGAACATTTGCCACACCTTTAATATCCTTAAAATATGGAAGAATTTCTTCCTTGGCAAAATCCGTATTTTCAGGAGTAAGTCCGTCTTTAAAGGTTAATGAAATATCTGAAATTGGAATCATTGAAGTATTAAGCTGAACAACAGTAGGTTTAGACACATTCTGCGGAAGCGGAGTATTATTTAATGCTTCCTGGACCTCCTGTTTCGCTGCTTTCATGTCGGTTTTAGAATCAAACATAATGTCTACCTTAGTAAAGCCATCACCAGATGTAGAAAAAACATCGCTCTTTCCTTTGACCCCTGAAACAGCAGTCTCTATAGGTCCTGTTACTTGGCTTTCCATCGTTTTAGAATCAGTACCCTGCCCCATAACAATTACCGTCACCTGCGGCTGGTCTGCTGCAGGAAAAAACTCCATGGGCAGTGTTCTATAGCTAACTAGGCCTACTATTAAGATTAAAACTGTTAAAAATATTACAGCAGCTTTATTTCCAAAAGCCCACTTTGTAAACCATGACATGCATTTATCCCCTTTCATAGTAAAAATGACCTATACACAAAATGAATCGTACCAAATTCTTTTAACAAATGATATATAGTTTTTAGAAAATTCCTAAAGAAACTTTTCGACAATAACTAATGTATGGTCAGAATTCAAGAATATACCGCGGGGTATGAATGCAGAATATTTTTATTATTGTGTAAACTTAAGGTTATTGTTATATTTCTATATTGATAAATTGGGGTTAGGAAATGGAGTATTAGGTGAGAGGTAAATGATATTCATGCGATCGTAATCTAAGCTCAAGCATCCAAAAATACATAAGCTATGTATAATTATGTGTCGCTGAAGCATTTAGATTACAGAACCACTAGTTACACTCTATGGATCTTGAAATGTGACCGGACTTTCTAGGTACTCCCTAGCTATGTAAAGGGATTTTGTAATTTTCACTATGATCAAAACTATATCATTTATCCAACACCATTATTTTTTGGATTCCGGGGGTTAATACCGGCTTTATGGGGGTAAATTCATTTTTACGAGGAGTAAATTAAGATATGGCGATCCTAGAGGTAGTTTTTTATCCCGTCTATATTCCACAATAAGATTAAATGAGTCTGATATGAGTCCTGCAGCAAACTCTTTTTAAAATGCATCTAAGCTGGTATGCATACTCCAGACTTCGACTCTTAAGGCATACATACAAAAAAGACTTCAACTGTGTTGAAGTCTTTTCAAACATATTCTGATACCGGTGGTCGGGGTCGAACCGACACTCCAGAGGAACACGATTTTGAGTCGTGCGCGTCTGCCAATTCCGCCACACCGGCAAATGTTGGAGGCGGCAACCGGATTCGAACCGGTGGTAAAGGTTTTGCAGACCTCTGCCTTACCACTTGGCTATGCCGCCAATATTAAAAAGCGGAAGACGGGATTCGAACCCGCGACCCCAACCTTGGCAAGGTTGTATTCTACCACTGAACTACTTCCGCATATATGGCTGGGCTAGCTGGATTCGAACCAACGCATGACGGAGTCAAAGTCCGTTGCCTTACCGCTTGGCTATAGCCCAAAAATATTAATATAGATATTATAAAATGAAAATGGGGCGACTGATGGGAATCGAACCCACGAATGTCGGAACCACAATCCGATGCGTTAACCACTTCGCCACAACCGCCACAGCATAATATAAAATTGGCAGGGGCAGTAGGAATCGAACCCACACCGGAGGTTTTGGAGACCTCTGTTCTACCTTTAAACTATGCCCCTATATTTTTTAAAAAATGGTGGAGGGGGACGGATTCGAACCGCCGAACCCGGAGGGAGCGGATTTACAGTCCGCCGCGTTTAGCCACTTCGCTACCCCTCCATTTTTTAAAATGCCGGCAAGAGGACTTGAACCCCCAACCTACTGATTACAAGTCAGTTGCTCTACCAATTGAGCTACACCGGCATAAATGGTGGCTCAGGACGGAATCGAACCGCCGACACAAGGATTTTCAGTCCTTTGCTCTACCGACTGAGCTACTGAGCCATTTCTAAATTATATCATAGATATTAACCTTTTTAAAAGGTATGTTTTGTAAAAATGGCGGTCCCGACGGGAATCGAACCCGCGATCTCCTGCGTGACAGGCAGGCATGTTAACCGCTACACCACGGGACCACTTATTGCGGGGACAGGATTTGAACCTGCGACCTTCGGGTTATGAGCCCGACGAGCTACCAGACTGCTCCACCCCGCGACGATAAAAGTACTTAATCTTGCCTAATAAGGCATTTAATTAAAGATGGTGGAGGATGACGGGATCGAACCGCCGACCCTCTGCTTGTAAGGCAGATGCTCTCCCAGCTGAGCTAATCCTCCAATATAATGGTGACCCCTACGGGATTCGAACCCGTGTTACCGCCGTGAAAGGGCGGTGTCTTAACCGCTTGACCAAGGGGCCGGCTTATGAATCTTTATGGCGGAGAGCAAGGGATTCGAACCCTTGAGACAGCGGTAACCGTCTACACGATTTCCAATCGTGCTCCTTCGACCTCTCGGACAGCTCTCCATATGGCTCCGCAGGTAGGACTCGAACCTACGACCGTTCGGTTAACAGCCGAATGCTCTACCACTGAGCTACTGCGGAATAATACCAGCCTGGCAGCGTCCTACTCTCACAGGGGGAGATCCCCCAACTACCATCGGCGCTAAAGAGCTTAACTTCCGTGTTCGGGATGGGAACGGGT
>NZ_JAFBFI010000019.1 GCF_016909175.1 Peribacillus deserti | reverse complement strand
GACAACACGAAAAGCGGAGAACGGTGCTTTTCTTATCTAAACTGTTTATCAAGGCTAGTTTATAGCTTAGCCTCTTTTATTTTATTACAAGCCTAATGAAAAGCAGACTCCCGACAAGCATAAGGCGAGCAGGCCGTGGGAAGCGCTCTTCTTCCCATGGACTGATTGGCTTATGACTCGAAGGGTCTCAGCTTGGAGCTGGACAGCCAGAAAAGCAGACAACGATGCTTTTCTAACATGTATAAACATTCTACAAGGCATGGCTATTTGCCATGCCTTTTTGATTAATTATTAAACCAAAGAGAAAACAGATCTAGTCAAGAAGTCTTGCTGATTGGCGAACGTTAGAGCAGGACAGGGGCTCAGTCATTAAGACACGTTAGCCAAACATTTACAAGAAGCGGGGGAAACGGTTTTCTACCTATGGGCTGTTAATTATTGATCTTTAGTTTGATATCAAATTTTTTGTTAAAAATAACTTTTACGCCATAATGGTTGTTTTTAACAAAGAGCCCGGCATGGCAACTCCTAATTTCTGCCCTTTAAGAGGGCAAATCCAGTTTTTAAGAGGGGTTTTTAGAATATAAGTGGATTTTTAAAAATTTAAGAGGTTATTTCAGATTTTAAGGGGATTTCTAACCTTCCGGAGTTTTCCTATATGGAAAGACCGCGCGTAACCCACACGAATTTATAGCGAAGCACATACCAATCAAAAAATCGCACGCCCTTCGATTTCAGGCCTGCGATTTTATCTTTCTATGTTCCATTCCTTTGTTTTGCGGTTAAAAGTAACATAGGCTGATGGTTTTTCAGAACTGATGGTACTATATTCGTCCAGCATATCATCCATATTTACATAATCGCCCAAGATCCAAATGGGTATTTCAATTGTATTTCTGGTTTGCTTCATGCTCCTAAAGGAAATAGCAGCTCCCTCTGTCAATAGGGGTGTGAGTTCTTTTAGTCCGGAAGATGGAATGAGCCCATATTCTGCTTTCCTTCTAAGACCTCCAAGCCATGACTTTTCGCGTTTTAACAGCTCCATTTTACAAGGAATGAGGTTTCCCAGCATTTCAAAAAAAGAGTCCATCGAGCGATAGTAAATTTTATTAAACCATCCGTCATCATGGGCCAGGTAAACAAATTGGTTCTGCAGCTGACGGTAAAAAGGAGGCTTTAAATGGCCTTTACAATGACCGAGATATAATAGTTCCGCAATTTCCTGACCTTCTAATTCATTCAGGCCGGATACCTCTGTAAAGTCTGTCCAGCAAAAATCTCTGTATTCGTTTACATTCTGCTTGAGCAGATTAGGAAGATCTTCCTGAAGAACATAGTCCATCAATGTATTAATGTTAAATTCGCCATCCTCATATTGATGTCTAATCATTAATAGGTTTTGAAGACTTTGGTTCAAAGAACCTGCAAATTCTCTAAAATCCATGCCGTATGAAATGACAAATCTTTCTGAAGCCTGCAAATGAAGGTAAAGTATATCTCTAGTCTCTATTTTCATTAATTTTCAAACCTCCGATACCGAAAAAAGCCGCTCTTGCGCGGTTAAGTGCCGCTTCATTCATTTCCATTATTCATAATATACCCGCTTGGTGCAAAAATCTATGAGTTTAGAATTAATATTTCTAATTTTGACATGAATTTATTTTACTATAATAACTTTTTATAGGTAGCATTTACTATTATAACGAATATTTATGTTAGGAAGGTTACAGGGTTTTTACAATTATTGTTTTTTTCGAAAAATAAAAAGGCCTGGATATGGCCTTTTATTGCAGTGCACTTATCATCCCGCTGTGTTTAAATTAAATTATATCCAACTACTTCATAACCTTGTTTTTCAATCGCTTCTTTCATTTTTCCTTCGGACACTGTGTCCGGATCAAACTCTACATCCACTCTCTCTTCTGGCAAATGGACGGTCACCTGGTTTACTCCTTCAAGATTCGATAGACTATCCTCCACAGCAATTACACAATGCTTGCAAGTCATCCCTTTTACATCTAAAGTTGTTTTTTCCATCATAATCCCCCTTATCTCCGTCTCGACATCCCATTTATTAAGTGTTCACCCGCATTAACTTGATCTTTCGTGATGCTAGCTTTTTTCATCAAAAAATCGTTATTCTCCTGTACCTTTTATTCTCAGGGTTAAAACATCCTGAGGAAAAAGGGTTTTCTTACTTCGTGTATACCGGTCTGGCTTTTCGTTATGTTATTTTTATATAGTATAAAGAACAAATGATAGTAAGGAGAATTCGAGTGTTAACCATTTATTTAGTTAGACATGGCAAAACAGAATGGAATGTTCAATTAAGATGGCAGGGCTGGGGTAATGGTGAATTAACAGAAGAAGGTATTCATGGAGCTCTGCAGCTTGGGGAGCGCTTAAAAGATGAGCCGATCGAGATGGTTTATGCCAGTTCTAGCAAACGGGCGTATCAGACCGCAGAACTTATTATGGGGAAACGGCCTATTCAGATAGTCAGAGATGATTTGCTGCGAGAAATGCACTTTGGGGATTGGGAGGGTAGAACGAAGGATGAAGTGATTGCTCAGTATGCCAGCGAGGTAAAGGCGTTTTGGGAAACTCCCCATCTTTACACACGAGACCAGGGCGAGCTTTTTCCCCAGGTATATGAACGCGCGGGGAAAGTATGGCAGCAAATTCTGGAGAACCACTCTACCGGAACAGTGCTGGTCGTTTCACACTCTATTTTTTTAAGAATTCTGCTGTCCTATCTGAAAGAGCTTCCGCTGGAGAAACTATTTAAGCAAGAGCCTTTAGTAAACACAAGCTTAACTAAAGTTCAAATAGTAGACGGGAAAGCTAAAGTCGTTTTTGAAGGGGATACTTCTCATTTGAATGGATAATATGAAGTAGAAAAATCATCCTTAATCAAGAAGAGCAGTTATAGCCGTAAAAGGGAGTAACTGCTCTGTCTTGAACTGATTCTTACAAGAGCTGCCGCATTTAAATCTTCATAAAACTTCCTGTATAATTGGCTTCCGGACGATATATCATATTGTCTTCAGCTTGTTCTAGAATGTGTGCGGCCCAGCCGGCGGATCGGCTTGCTGTGAAAGTGGGAGTGAATAGCTCATCCTCCATATCTATAGAACGCATCACTGCAGCTGCATAGAATTCTACATTCGTGTAAAGCTTTCTTCCCGGTTTGTATTCCTCGAGCAGTTCAATTGCTTTCTTTTCTACAAAGGCAGCTAAATCAAGCCATTTATCATCTTTCCCAACACTGTTGATAATCTCACTGAGTGAAGCGGCACGGGGATCAAGCGTTTTATAAACACGATGGCCAAACCCCATTAATTTCTCTTTCCTTGCCAGTTTATCCCGGATCCATTTTTCTGCATTTTCTTTTTCTTCTATTTCACTCAGCATAGCTGTAACTTCGCTCGGTGCTCCGCCATGGAGCGGTCCTTTCATCGTCCCAATGGCTCCGGCAACAGCAGAAACCAAATCGGACTCTGAAGAAGAAATAACACGGGCGGAAAAAGTAGAGGCATTCATTCCATGCTCCATTGTTAAAATCATATAAGCCTCTAGAGCTCTTACATGGGAAGGGATCGGTATCACACCGGTAAGCATGTATAAGTAATTCTCTGTATGACTTAGATGTTGTCTGGGTTCTACCGGCAGAGTCCCCTTTTCCCGGTGATAGCGGTAAGCGATGATGGTTGGAATAATAGCGGTAATTCTGGCAGCCTGCTCCACTGTCGGCTTCCATTTGTACTCTTCCGTTCCAAGCGCAGACACCGCTGTACGCAGCACTTCCATCAGGCCCATATTTGCAGGAAGAAGGTCCAAAATCTGTTTTAAAAACCCGGGAAGATATCTTTCCTTCTGCATAAACTCTCTTAATGTTTGAAGTTCAGTTTCATCTGGCATTTTATTGTACCAAAGCAAAAAGCAAACCTCCTCAAAGCTTTTGCTTACCGCCAGATCCTTAGCCGCATAGCCTCTGTAAATCAGCCTTCCCTTTTCACCGTCTATAAAACTGATTTTCGTTTCCGCTGCCATTACACCTTTTAAACCTTTTATAACCATTAACTTCCACCTCTCTTCTTATCTTCATTTTATTTGATACAATCAATAATAAATAATGAAGAATTTTCTTGTTTTTGATTAAATATTTTAATCAACGGAGGATTTTTATGGATTTAAAATGGATTCATACCTTTCTTGCTGCGGCAAGGCGCGAAAATTTCCGGCAGACAGCTGAAGAATTATTCCTTTCCCAGCCAACGATCAGTGTACATATTAAGCTTTTAGAAAAGAGCCTTGGCCTTGTGCTCTTTGAACGGTCAGGCAGACGCGTACTGCTTACAGAAGAAGGCAGAAGGTTCCTCCCTCATGCAGAGGCAATTCTAAGAGCGCATCAAAACGGGATGGATGATATCAACCGATTTAAAGAGGGAGTCGCAAGGAAACTGGTGCTCGCTATTTTCCATTAATCGCGGCTTCCATAATGCCAGCCATCCTTCATCAATATATGGCTGTACACAATGATATTGAAATTGAGGTTCAGGTTCTTGAATCCAGGGAAATCAGTGGTTCTATTCTTGCTGGAAATGCCGATCTAGGTTTATCCCGGCTGCACATACAGCATCCTGAATTGGTGATAAGACCGCTTTATCAAGATATGGTGATTATGGTTGTCCCGCATGACGGCGGAGATTCCGAAAGCAGCCCGCCGCTTGATGCAGAGGAAATTTTAGCGAATCAGATTTTAATCACCCATAACCACCCTGAATACTGGGACGACCTCCTTCGAAATTTAAGACAGTATACCAGGCTTCGCACGATGGTAGTATCAGAGGTTCATGTTACAAAGCGATTTATAGAGGAGGGTCTCGGGGTATCTTTTCTGCCGATTTCTACCGTAAGAAGGGAGCTATTAGAGGGAAGGCTTCTAGAAGTTGATTTTAGGTTATTTCCACTTCCTATTGCACGCACCTATGTCATAATGAAATATGAGCACTCCATTCAGAAGCACTTTTTAGACTTTTTGGGAAAATTCCGGCTGCCTTAGCCAGTATAAAGGAAAGACAAGAGACAGTTCATGTAACTGTCTCTTTCTTGTTAATGGCTTCTTATTTTTCGCTTTGAAAGCAAGCGGAGCCCTATTCTTATCAAAACAAGGAGAATAAATAGACTAACAACACCCAGTCCCGCTCCTTTTTGGTGAAATAACTTAAGGCTAACACTTAACATGGTAAATATATAAAGATATCCAAGCATCATTTTAATTTCATTACTTGTAAAATATCGGATTACTTTGACTCCCGCCTGGGCACCAGCCAGCCCTCCTAATAAAAGAGCCGATGCGAGTTTAACATTAAATTCAGTTGTGAAGGCATAGCCTGCAAAACCAGCCGACACAATCATAAGAACCCCCACCATGCTTGTTCCCACGGCTTTTTTTGCAGTTTCTCCAAATATAGAAATCAAAAGAGGAACGATAATAAATCCTCCGCCAACTCCGAGAGCAGAGGACACAAATCCACCCATAAATCCGATAAGTAATAAGCCCAGCAGCGGTCTGCGGGAAATGAATGATGTCTTTTTGCTAACCGGCTGCATTTTGCCCTTTTTCAATAAGGAATAGGAAAAGTAAACCAAAAGGGTTATGTAAAAAATGGGGATGATTGTGTCATCTAACCCTTTTTTCTCCATCCATAATACGAGAGGCTGTGCTGACTGGGTTGCAGCAATTCCACTGGCCCCGATGATAAGCGAGCGGCGGATAGTCGTATTTTTCATTCGAAAATGGCCAGCCATGCCGGAAACAGAAGTCCCCATTGTATAAAAAAGGCTTATCGTAATAGATTCTACCGGAGAAACTCCTGTTAACAGCAGAATGGGAGTTAGAAACATACCCCCTCCTATTCCAAACATTCCGGACATTACACCGATTATGGCTCCTAAGAGAAGATATACCAATAAATGCTCCACATTCCCTGCTCCCTAAAATCCATATTTCCACCTACTCATACTCATCCTGTTCATCCACCTTCAACCACGGGAAATAATATTTGATCCCTCTTATTATGAGGGAAAACCAGTGATTATAGACGCGGGAAATGGGGACTGTCCCCACAAGAAAAAAAGCCGTGCCGGGTGTTCCGGCACAAGCTTGGTTAGGCAGCTTTTTGGTCTGCGTTTTTATCTATTTTATAGCCTTCCCATCTTGCAATTACGATGGTTGCAAGGGAGTTTCCTACGATGTTTACGCAAGTACGTGCCATATCGAGAATACGGTCAATTCCCGCGATGAATGCGAGTCCTTCAACAGGAAGGCCGACCGTGCCTAATGTGGCGAGGAGCACTACGAATGAAACACCTGGTACTCCTGCAATTCCTTTTGATGTCACCATTAGAACCAGCAAAAGAGTAATCTGAGATGTAATGCTCATATGAATGCCATACATTTGTGCGATGAAGATCGCAGCAAGAGCCTGGTATAAGGTTGATCCATCCAGGTTAAAGGAATAACCTGTTGGAATTACAAATGAAGTAATGGATTTAGGAACTCCAAGCTTCTCCATTTTTTCCATGAGCTTTGGCAATACAGTTTCAGAGCTTGAAGTTGTATACCCAAGGATTAATTCATCTTTTAGGTATTTGATAAGCTTGAAAATACTGAAGTTACATATTTTAGCTACAATTCCAAGAACAACGATTACAAAGAAAATCATCGTACCATACACCACTAGGACCAGCTTTCCAAGCGGGATCAGGGAGCTTAATCCGAATTTAGATACCGTAATTCCAATTAATGCAAAAACCCCAAGTGGAGCAAGTTTCATAATCTGGTTAGTTACATAGAACATAGCGTCTGCGGTGCCTCTAAAGAAGTTGAGGACAGGCTTCCCTTTTTCGCCAATCGCCGCAATTCCGAGTCCAAACATAATGGAGAAGAAAATAATGGCAAGCATATCACCATTAGCCAAAGCTTGAATTGGATTAGTAGGAACAATATTCACAAAGGTGTCGGCAAATGAATGATGCGCCTGTGTTTCAGCCGTATCTACATACGAATTAATATCCGTTTTTGTGAGCGCACTTCTATCTACACCGGCTCCAGGCTGGAAAATGTTTGCTGCAAGCAGTCCAATAACAATCGCAAGCGTTGTAATAATTTCAAAGTAAAGTATCGTTTTTCCGCCAATTTTTCCAAGGGATTTCATATCGCCTACTCCGGCTACCCCCACGATAAGACTAGAAATAACAATCGGTACTACAATCATTTTAATTAAACGAAGAAATATATCCCCGATCGGTTTTAGAAACTTTTCTACCTCAGGATTTCCAAAGAATATAGCACCAATAGTAATCCCTAAAGCCAACCCGATAAAGATCTGCCAGGCTAGTCCAATTCTTTTCATGCTCATCTCCCTTTCTATGCTGTTATATTTTGCTTCGTATTGAGTTAAAAGGAAAAAAAAATACACTGAGGGCCTCTCAGTGCAGGTATTTACTGCATGATGTTCCCTTCTAGCTGCATACGAGGTTAGCTGTCGGATTCGGACATGAGAACTTGCCCTACCTTTTTTAAAAAAAGGATTCACCCCTAGTAATGTCAAGACACTACAATAATCGGTTCCCCCGCTCTTTGGACTAAGCGTATAATAACAATACTAGAAATATTATCTTAAAATACCGAAACTGTAAATGGTAATTTCATACCAAAAAATACATTAAGTTTAAATGTTAACGCTTCCAGCACCTACTTCCTTCCATGTGAAATTTTAAAACTATTTCAATAAAATGATTAAGCAGGTAAAGGAACGGAAATCACTTTGAGATGCTGCTTTAAATTCACAATTTCAGCAGGAGTTTGAAGATAAATTTCCCCATCTGAATCAGCATCCATCTGCTTTTCTGTTTCAACTGAGATCTTGCTGGCTTGTAAGTATATAAGCTCCGAATTTTCAATCTCCTTGCTCGGCCATGAGCGTGTGAGGCTTATAATTTCTCTAAATAAGGACAAACTTGAATTTTTGACTACGACTATATCAAATAAGCCATCATTGTTTTGGATATTAGGGAATGGAAGGGAATTGGTTCCGATAAAATGACCGTTGAGTATCAATATCATAACAGCGGAATCTTCAAGGTTCTTACCGTCATACGTTAATTTAAATGGAAAAGGATCTACCTCGTTAATCGTTCTTAGAGCACTTAAGAAATAACTCATCTTACCAAGCATTTTCTTTTGGCTGGGATCTATATTATTAGATGTTTCAGCAATGAGCCCGATGCCCCAGAAGTTAAGAAAATAGCTGTCGTTCACTCTGCCGGCATCCACATGAATAATGTCTCCATCCATAAGAGCCTGTGCTGCTTTTTTTATATTTTGAGGAATATTCAATGAGCGGCTGAAATCATTGCAAGTTCCATTAGGCAGAATGCCAAGCACCGGCCTTTTTTCAAGAGGGGCAATCCCATTCACCGCTTCATGAACAGTCCCGTCACCGCCAAGAACAAATACAGCATCCATTTCCTCTCCGCGCTCTTTACAGACTTCTTTAGCGTGACCTGGTTTTTGAGTGGCTATTAAAACGAGCTCCTCCACTTCAGAAGCAATCACAGGGATGCAGGCACCAAGGATTTTCTCTAAGTCGTTTTGGCCGGCTTCACCGTTGTACAATAACATCGCTTTTTTATACTTCATGTTATTTCACCTTTCTAAAAATACTTTCCCCTCCTAGACCATTCCTTTTTTCCACGCTTTTAAAACTTCTAGAAGTGTTTTTATGTTATAGCACACCTCGTCATAAAAAAAACCGGCTGACGGGAGGCCCATAAACCGGTATGAAGATAGCTATTAAGTTGTTGTATATTCTAGTCTTATACAGATTGCTCTAAAAAGGCTTCCAGCCGAAGTTTTACATCTGGCCACTCCTGTTTAAGAATGCTGAAAACGACTGAACTTCTAATATACCCGTCATACATAATACGGTCATTGCGAAGGACTCCTTCTTTTTTAGCCCCAAGTCTCGCAATAGCATTCTGTGACCTTATATTTCTTAAATCCGTCTTAAACTGTACACGGTTCATGCCCAGCTGCTCAAAAGCATGAGACAATAATAAATATTTACACTCCGTATTAATCCTAGTGCGCCACACGGAAGGATTATACCAGGTCCATCCTATTTCAAGAGTTTTATTGGGCTCGGAAATATTTAGATACCGGGTGCTTCCCACAGCCCTCCCAGTGTCTGTATCAATGACCGTAAAAGGCATCTCTGCGCCCAGCTTCTGCTGATGCAGAGCCGTTTCCACAACACTTTCCATTACATCTTTGTCTTTCATATCTACGGACATAAAGGTCCAAATTTCCGGACTCGCAGCCGCAGAAAAAAGATCATTAATATGTACTGGCTCCAATGGAATTAGTTCTGCTCTCTTTCCCTTTAATCTAATAGGCTCCATTTTGCACTACTCCTCTCGTTGTAATTCATTTATTCCATCTCGTTAGTATTTCGGCTTAACGTCTGCTTTTCCTTTTTTTATTTCTTTTAACACGGGCGAACTGCCCTGGTTAAATGTGCTGGGTCAAAAAAACAAGATTGCCTTGGCTAGAACAAGGGAATTATATAAATAATTTACTAGACTTTGACTTTGATTTGCGGGGTGAGGGTTCACATGCTAAATGCAGCTTTGTGGGGCGGGTTTGCTAGTCTGTCACTATTCTTCGGCTCGCTCATCGCTTTATATTTTAATCTGCCTAAAAGAGTGATAGGTTTCATCATGGCTTTCGGAACTGGAATATTAATTGGAACTTCATGTTTTGACCTTTTGGATGAAGCTGTAGAAAAGAGCGGAATACTAACAACCTCCCTTATTTTCCTTTTAGGATCTGCAGTGTTTATGCTGGCAGAACTTTTTATTAACAAAAAGGGGGGCAGCCATAGAAAACGTTCAACAAAAAAACCCGAAAATCATTCAGGATTAGCCATTTATCTGGGAACCGTAATGGATGCTATTCCTGAATCCATTGTAATCGGCATCAGCACCATTGCAAGTGGATCAGTTAACTTGGTCTTCATAGCGGCTATTTTTATAAGTAATTTTCCAGAATCGCTTTCTAGCAGTGCCGGACTACGTGATGATGGGTATTCGAAAGGGAAAATACTAACATTATGGGGAAGTGTTGTAATAGTATCTGCTGTTAGTTCTGTCCTTGGCTATGTGTTTTTGAAAAACAGCCCTGAAGCAGTCATTGCTTCCATTGGAGCATTTGGAGCAGGCGGCTTGGTCGCTATGGTTTGTTCCACTATGCTTCCTGAGGCTTTTGAAGAAGGCGGGCCAATCGTCGGGTTCATCGCCTCTGTAGGTTTAATAGTGTCCCTGTTCTTTACTTATCTTTAATTCACAGGAAACCCCTTTTGCTAAATCTGACGAATTTTTCTTTATATTTTCAGAGCTTTAGTCTCACCTAAGTCTTCACATTTAAGGAAATAATAAATATAATATTTTTATCTATATCAAATGGCGATGACAAAGATTAGTACATACTTCAAGCATTAAGAGGGTTAACACCATTCCTTCGGGAAGAAGGCGGTCGTTCCTTCTGTCAGAGAGCTGGTGGATGGTGGAAATCAGCATGCTATGTATGGAATGGACTTTTGAGCTTCAAACCGAACCTTTTAGAAGTAGGCTTTGACGGTGACTCCGTTACAGTTGCAAAGTGAGCCTCAGGAACGAAAAAGTTTTCTGGGCTAATTAAGGTGGTACCACGGGTTTCTCGTCCTTTTTGGATGAGAGGCCCTTTTTTTATTTTTGGCTATGTTAAAGTCCATTGTTGATTTAACACTATGTTGATCTTTGCTGCAGGCGCGAGACTCCTGCGGGAAAAGCGGGTCAAGGGAAATCCCGCAGGCGAAAACGTGAGAGGAGGCTCCCGGACCGCCCGTGGAAAGGGAGTGCCTGGAGCGGAAATCAACAGGCAGGTTTAACAGAGCTTTATTTTTTAAAAAGTACGATGGAGGAATAATCATGAAAAAACCTGTAGTGCTTACTGGGATAAAATCCACAGGCACCCCTCATTTAGGTAATTACATTGGTGCTATTAAACCTGCTCTTCAGATGGCTGATGCAGTGAATAATCAGGGAATCTATTTTATTGCTGATTATCATGCACTAAATTCTGTCCAAGATCCTTTCCGATTTCGAACATACACCTATGAAATTGCAGCTACATGGCTGGCACTGGGCTTAGATCCCGATAAAGTTATATTTTATAAACAATCGGATGTTCCAGAACTTTTGGAACTTCATTGGATCCTTTCCTGTGTCGCTCCAAAGGGGCTGATGAACAGGGCACATGCATACAAAGCTGCAGTGGAAAGAAATAAAGCAGAAGGATTGGAAAAAGACCACGGGGTCAATATGGGTCTATATAGTTACCCGATTCTAATGGCTGCCGATATTTTATTATTTCAATCAGATAAAATACCAGTTGGCAAGGATCAAATCCAGCATGTGGAATATGCGCGGGATTTAGCTGAATATTTTAATCGTACATTCGGTGAAACTTTCAAACTACCCGAGTATGTCATACAAAAAGAAACAGAATTGCTGCCCGGACTCGATGGCCGAAAAATGAGTAAAAGCTATGGTAATACGATTTCATTATTCGAGGAACCCTCTGCATTAAAAAAACTCATTAATAAAATCAAAACGGATTCTACTGCCCCTTCTGAGCCAAAGGATCCTAAAAATTCTACTTTATTTCAGCTTTATAAAGAGTTTGCCTCTATAGAGGAAGTCCATCTGCTGTGTGAAAGATACAGAAATGGGATTGGCTGGGGTGAGGTAAAGCAAGAAGTATTCGTGGTTATTGACCGTGAATTGACGGCAGCACGGCAAAAGTATAAGGAGCTTCTGGAGAACCGAGACCTCATCGATCATATTTTAGAAGACGGTGCGTTAAAGGCGCGGGCTCTGGCAAGAGTACATTTAGCAAAAATCAAAAAATCAATTGGTTTATAAACAAAGGCTGCCGCGGTAGCCTTTGTTTATTTCATGCACAAAACTGTACAAAATTTTAAAAAACAGCAACATGCATTTGACAAAACAGCAAAAACTGGAAATAATGAGAATACAGTAAAATTATCCATTCGGGAGAGGGTTTTATGTTTTCTGAGGAAAGAAAAAAACAGATTATAGAGCTATTAGCAACAAATGAACGAGTGCTTGCGAAAGAATTAGCTGACTTATTCCATGTATCTATCGATTCTATCAGACGTGATTTAACAGCTATGGAAGAAGAAGGGCTTTTAAAAAGAACACATGGCGGTGCCATTCCGATACAAAAAACTAGAATTTCGCCTTCACCTCCTGCAATCCGTTACAGTGAAGGGAGCGAATATGACCAGGCCATTGCAAAACTTGCGGCAGCCCAAATAAAGGATCAAGATACTGTGTTTATTGGGGGCGCATCTATACATTATGCCATGCTTACATTTCTTCCCCGGGATATCCATTTCACAGTTGTCACAAACTCTGTCAAAATCGCGGATTCCCTTCGTGAAGAGGAGCATATAGACCTTTACCTGATAGGCGGCAAAGTAAAAAAATCAGGCAATATTACTGATGCCTTGTCACACGAATTTATCCGGCACTTCAACCTTGATATCTGCTTTTTAACAGGAGGAGGGCTTACTGCCACAGGTTTAAGCACCGCCACTCCGGAGGTTGCACTGGGTGCCCGCCTGATTGCAGAGCACTCCAGAACAGTGATATGCCTAATGGGCCACCATAAATTCGGGTCTGCTTCATTTGCAAAAATACTTCCAATCGCTAAACTTAACCTGATCATTACAGATGAAGAAACATCAGAAGACAAAATACGAATGATAAAAGAACAAGGAACTCATATTATTGTGGCAAAAAAAGAAGCCTAGCCATTCTTCGCTATCATACAATATACAAAAAACGGCAGACTTGTACCGAATATTTTTTACTACGAAAAAAGGATTATTCACAATAGCTTTTTGATAAACTACTCTTATAGATAATGATAAGGGGGAAATCGTTTTGCCATTAATAGGTTTACTTAGGGCATTTGCTATTCTCGAAGGTGTCTCTTACCTGGTTCTGCTGCTAATTGCCATGCCGCTAAAGTATTGGGGAGGCATGCCGCTGGCTGTAACGGTGACAGGGGGCATGCACGGTATCTTATTTATTGGATTTGTTACTCTAGTGGCTGCTGTTATGATTCTTAAAAAATGGTCTTTTGCCTGGGCCATGTGGGCCACATTCTTATCTTTCATTCCGTTTGGGACTTTTTGGCTTGATAAGCAGCTTAAACAAAATAAAAATGAGGTTCCTTTTTTATAGATTCTGTAAATTTAAATAGGATGGTTTATTGGAGGATAACAGACATTGAATCATGCAGCTATAAAAGAATACATCTTTTGAAAAACCTGGACAGAAACGAAAAAAGGCAGAGCAAGAGTTCTTAACGGAATCGGTCAATAGGCAAAATAGTTTAAGTAAAGATGTATGAATACTTAGTTGTGGAATGATTGGAAAAAGGGTCTTAAAAAGGACTGCATCTGAGGCGGCAACAACCTCTGATGAGTCCTTTTTCTCCTTTATTTTAAAGATTTTTATGTAAAACTACCTCTTCAAATTTAAAAGAATGATTATATAACACCTTAGACTCACAAATTGAAGCTTATGCTTAAGTTTTTAAGTTTTACGCTTGAGTTTCTGGATTTTATGCTTAGGATTTTGAGTTTTACGCTTAAGTTAATAGCAAATATGCTTAATCTTGACCTATGCTTATCTCCAGCGATTTACGCTCAGGCACAATCGGTTATGCTTATCTCCAACGCCTTCCTCAAAACGCCACCATGTCAGATTTCAGATAGTGAGGAATTACCTCTTATTTCTGTCTTTATAATTCATCAAATCCGTTATCGCTATTTACTTTTACATACTGTCTGGACTTTTGTTCAAAGAAGTCTGATTTCCCCAGGTCTGTCTCTTCATAGGCTTTAATCCAGCGCAGCGGATTGGTCCGGTAGCCCTCGAAAGGCCTTTCGCAGCCCAGCTGATTAGCTCTGACGTTGGCATAAAATTTGATATAGTCTTCTACCTCTTTTATGGAAATACCCTCTATCCGGTTTCCAATTATATACCTGGCCCACTCTATTTCAAGATCAGCGGCTGTTTTAAAGGTTTCAAATACAAAATTTCTCAAGCTTTGGGTATCCTGATCTGGATTTTCAGTGAGTATTTCTTTAAAAATTTTCACGAATAAGTCTACATGAAGCTGCTCATCTCTGTTGATATAATTAATCATGGTGCTGGTGCCCACCATTTTCTGATTTCTGGCTAAATGATAAAAGAAAGCGAAACCTGAGTAAAAGAATAAACCTTCCAATACCACATCATACACAATAGATTTAAGCAGATTTTCAATAGAAGGTGTTTCTGCAAAGTGCTTATATCCGTTTGTCACAAAATCATTGCGTTTTATGAGAATAGGCTCAGTACGCCAAAATTCAAATACTTGATCCTGCATCCCTTTGGGAACGAGGCTTGATAATACATAAGAGTAAGAATGATTATGAATGACCTCTTGCTGAGCAAGAATAATCATTAATGCTGACAGGCTTGAGTCTGTTATATACTCTGACACCTTACCTGCATAATCTGTTTGGATGCTGTCAAGTAATGCCAGCAGCCCGATAATTTTTAAAAAAGCGTCTCTCTCTTCCTTCGAAAGCTCTGGAAATTGTTTCATATCCTGTGACATATTAATTTCAAAGGGTGTCCAAAAATTCGCTAGCATTTTTTTATATTTAGGATAAGCCCAAGGAAATCGGACATCATCCCAGTTTAATATATTCGAGCACTCGCCATTAATAATTCCTGTTGATCGATTCGGGCCCTTTTTGTTCATAATTTGCCTTTTCATGACATTGGATTGTTCCATTTCTTCCACCCCTTTTTTAACTTGAACAAGATTCACATTCTTCTATCTCAGAAGAAGTGGATCTAACATAGTAAGTCGTTTTTAAATTTCTTTTCCATGCTGTCAGATGAAGGTGCAGCAATTCTTTTGCTTTGATGGTATTTGGAATGTAAAAATTAAACGAAATTGCTTGGTCAATATGCTTCTGGCGGACTTCGTTCTGCTTAATACTCCACTCCTGGTCAAGGAAATATGCTGACTTATAATACCAGGTTGTATTTTCGTTAAGATCGGGTGCAGTTACAGGGATTCGGTAATTCTTTTTTTCTTCTGAATAAAATTTACGGAAAATAGGATCAATACTTGGAGTACTTCCGGCTATTAACGCTGTAGATGCGTTAGGTGCAATAGCCATAACATACCCATTTCTTATTCCCTTTTCTGCAACCTCTTGCATAAGGCTGCTCCATTTCTGCTTGTTTTTTGCCGCAAGATAATCGCGTTTCGCAAAATACTGGCCGCTTTCCCAATCAGATCCTCTAAACACAGGATACGCGCCTTTCTCCCCGGCAAGCTCCTTGCTTGCTTTTATAGCTTGATAGGCAATTTCCTCATACAGTTCATCTGCATATTTAATCGCCTCATCGCTTTCCCACTTTATTTTTTCTAAGGCAAGCAGATGATGCCACCCGAATGTTCCGAGACCAATGGCCCGATACTTCTTATTAGTTACTTCGCCCTGTACAACAGGGATTGTATTGATATCAATTACATTATCGAGCATTCTCACTTGAATGGATATCAGTCTTTCCAGCACACCATGAGGTATAGCTCTTGCTAGATTAATAGACGATAAATTGCAGACTACAAAATCACCGGGTATTTTCTCAATGATAATTCTTCCATCTTTAAACTGCTCTTCTGTTTGGACAGTAGCACTTTGATTCTGGGTGATTTCCGTGCATAAATTTGTACAATAGACCATTCCCGCGTGGCTGTTAGGATTCTTTCTATTAACCTCATCACGGTAAAACATGAAAGGCGTACCTGTCTCCAGCTGGCTCCTCATAATCGATTTCATAATTTCAATTGCCGGTACGGTTTCTTTTGAGAGATTTTTATTGCTCGCACATTCTTCATATTTTTCTCTGAATGAACCTTCCCCCTTTTTCTCATCAAAGAAATCCTCCAAGGAATAGCCCATCACCTTCCGCACTTCATGGGGATCGAATAAATTCCAGTCTCCTCTGGCTTCAACCTGTTCCATGAATAAGTCGGGAATGCAGATTCCTGTAAAAAGGTCATGAGTCCTGTATCGTTCATCTCCATTGTTCAGCTTCGCATCTATAAATGAAAATATATCCTTGTGCCATACATCCAGATAAACGCTGACAGCCCCCTGCCTCTGTCCCAGCTGGTCCACACTTACCGCCGTATTATTCAGCTGTTTCATCCATGGAATAACGCCTGAAGATGCCCCTTTAAATCCTTTAATGTCACTTCCTCTGCTTCTGATTTTTCCTAAATAAACTCCGATTCCCCCGCCATTTTTTGAAAGATTGGCTATATCTGTATTGCTGTTATAAATGGACTGCAGGCTGTCATCTACTGTATCAATGAAACAGCTCGATAGCTGACCCCAGTTTTTACCGGCGTTAGACAAGGTGGGAGTCGCCACTGTCATATATAAACTGCTCATTGCCCAATAGGCTTCTTTAACAAGCTCTATACGTTTGTCTTTGGTTTCCTTCTTCATTAAGGTCATAGCAATGACCATAAATCGTTCCTGAGGAAGCTCAAACAGATCTCCTGTATGGCTTCTTGCCAGATAACGGTCAGACAGCATTTTGATTCCTATGTAAGTAAACAGATCATCTCTGGCTGGTTGAATAAATGTACCAAGCACCTCAATCTCTTCCCGGGAGTACGAATGCAGAAGATCCTTATGATAAATTCCCATTGCCGTTAATCTCTCTATCAGCTCATACAGGGAACCATAGTTGTCTTCACTCTCTCTATTCCGTTTAGCCTCCCAATATAATCTCACGAGATGAATCCGTGCAGCAGCGAAGGTCCACTGAGGCTCCAGCTCCGACATACTTGCCAAGCATTCTAATACCAGTTCGTCCATAAGGGCCGGCAAAGGTTTGCTTTCAGTTACTTTGTTTAGCAGGAGATCAAAGGATAAAGATCTATACTCTCTTTGAAGCTGCTCCAGCATTGGAATGATCGTCCCATGTTCAGCTATTTTATTCATCTAAAAATCCACTCCTATCTTTTATCAGCACTTATTTAAAGCAAACAGTTCCCAAAGAAACATTTACTTTAAGTCTATTAATAAAAAAATCCGCTCAGAGTATGAGCGGATCAAACGATAGCAGAATGAACAATAGATGGTCAGAAAATAGACCAAATTATACTACCGTTTCATCTTCTCAGATCCCCGAAGAATCGAAACTATCATTCAGCCTGGCAGGTCTCCTGACTTATGCTTCTCTCTACTCTAAGACCTTCCCATACAAGAACCGTTAAGCCTCTTATACAGTGGCGCTCTTATTTCGTCCACATTTACAGTTGCGGGGACAGTTCCGGATTTTAACCAGATTCCCTATTAAGTCCTTTAAAAGGACACCAACTCTGAATATCTATATTTAGTTATAATTGTAAATAAACAGCACTATATATTGTGTTTTGATTCTACCATATAAAAATTTTCAATTCAACTGTATCATTTTGACCTCTCCTGGATGTTCAATTGACTAAGTCTATATGAAAGAAAAAACGGCTGATTTCAGCCGCACTCGGTTACAGCAAATATCTTAAGTAAATATAAACAGTCGAAATAACAATAGACACCAGCATTAGCGGAAAACCAATTAGAAGATATTTCACAAATGAAATGTTATGCCCCTTTTTAGCAGCCAGTCCCGCTACAACGAGGTTAGCGCTCGCTCCAATCAATGTTCCATTGCCCCCCAGGCAGGCACCAAGTGCAAGGCTCCACCATAGAGGCTCTAGATTGGCAATACCCATGGACCCCATATCCTTGATCAGCGGAATCATAGTCGCTACGAATGGTATGTTATCAATAAAAGCAGAGGCAATCGCGCTAACCCAGAGTATCAGCATTGAGGTTGCGGCCACGTCACCTTTGGTAATTTCAAGCGCACCTTTTGCTAGCGAATTAATGACACCTGTATCGACCAGGCCGCCGACAATTACAAATAATCCTATAAAGAAAAATAAGGTTGTCCATTCTACTCTCTCGAGTGAGCTTTCCAGATGATCTTCACCTGTCAGCAATAATAAAAGAAACGCTCCAAAAAGAGCAATTGTAGCTGTTTCTATATGGACGAATTGGTGCAGAAAAAATCCCAAAATCGTTAATCCAATGATAAATAATGATTTCTTAAGGAGCAAAATATCTTTAAGTTCGTCTTTTTCATTGCTCTTCATGAGTTCCGCTTTTAAATTCTCTGTTGTTTTTAATTTATTTCGGTACATGAAAGCAAATATAGCTACCGTCACAAACAGGATGAAAAAGCTGATAGCAGCTAAATTATTAATAAAAGCTAAAAAAGTAAGCTCCTTAACCGCACTGCCAAGCATAATATTAGGAGGATCGCCAATCATAGTGGCCGTGCCGCCAATATTAGAAGCCATAATTTGTGAAATTAAATAGGGTAAGGGATTTACCTTAAGTCTGGCAGTAATGCTTAAAGTCACGGGAACGACCAGCAAGACAGTCGTAACATTGTCTAGTAAAGCAGATGCAACGGCTGTAAGAATAGCAAGATATACAAGAATTTTTACAGGATCCGCTTTTGCAACTTTAGCTGTCTTAATGGCAAGATATTTAAATACTCCCGTTTCCGCTGTAATAGAAACAATAATCATCATGCCAATTAATAGTCCGATTGTATTAAAGTCAATGTGGTGAACTGCACTCTCCTGGTCCAAGACTCCAAACATAATCAAAAGCAGTCCTCCGATTAATGCTACAATGGTTCGGTGGATTTTTTCAGTGATAATAATTGCATATGTAATAAGAAAAATAGTAACCGCTATTAACGCCTGGTTTTCCATGCTGCTAACTCCTCCACTCTCTCTTGTCTATATTTCTATATTTTACATGGATTATTTATTTTTGCCCAAATAAACCTTGCCTTCTACATCTAATTTTTTCTCACACAAAAAGCTTCCCAGGAGCGGGAAGCTTAGGCTGCAGACTACAATTCCTTCAGTTCACGAATTTCTACGGTTGATTTTTCTTCCAGGTCCCTCGGGTGAACAGTTGCTGTTCTGCCATCTTCGTTTAGTCTATCGATCCAAACAGACACTCCGTTATATTCCACATCAATCTCTGCTGAGGATGATAAAATTTGCTTAACTCGATTTGCGTCCACTTCATTCACTCCCTAAAAGTTGTCATCTTAGTTTGTGAATGAAAGAATTTTTTATACGAAACCTGATCAAATTTTATAAAAAGCAAAAAATAAAGGGATCAGTTATTCATTTCCTTTTTTCTGCTTCGGTAAAGGTACCATCCTATTAATATCATGAGAAGCCCTGATGCATCAAATATTAAGTCATACATCAGCTGATTTTCACCGGGTCTGACATGATGAACCTGGAGAATATGATGGTCAATAATTCCTTCAAGAAAATTGAAAATACCAGCTCCAAGTAAAAAGCCTCCCCAGAATTTCCTTGTATGATGATCATTTTCTCTGGGATCACTATTCCAGAGCAGAATTCCGGAAATGAAGATGATAATGGTAACAGCCAGGTGAAAATACCCATCACTTGCAATTTGATGGTGCCTGTCTATGGGCATATACATACTGTGCCACTGCAGGATTTGGTGGAATACAATTCCGTCAAGCATCCCAATAATGCCGACCCCGAATAAAAAGGAACCCCAAAACGATTTTTTCATTGGTCTCCCCCTACTATGAATCATTACAAGCATTCTACCCTGATTGTGAACAAAAAAAACAGGTGGAGAGTATTAGAGCACCAAAAATAAAGAAAACTGCAGAAAATTTTTTTCAACAGCTTCTTATTATTACTTTTTAATTTCAACTGTTTTCGCTTTTTGCGTGATTCGAATGTTAACCAGTTCAAATATTATGCCATATATATAGCTGACCATGAACATGGAACCCACCATATCCCAGATGACGTGCTGTTTCACAAACAAAGTCGATAGAATAATTAAACTTCCCATGCCCTGAATAAGAATACTGTGAATCACATGCTTGTTTTTAATATGCAGGGATGCAAGCATGATTACATAAGTGGTCAATACATGGATGCTTGGGAAGCAGTTAAAGGGCCTGTCATTTTCATAAATAAAGTTGACTAAGTGGTAAAATGGTACATCGGAGGTAAGATCAGGCCGGTTCACTGTCGTTTGAAAAAAGAAGAAAATAATGAAGCATATACACTCACCAATGGTAATGGTGATTAACGATTTGATATAGACCTTGGTGTCCTTAAAACAAAAATAAATCAGATAGCCAAGCACATAGCCATACCAAATAATATAGGGAATGATAAAAACAGGAATAAATGGAATGTGCTGATCAAATGCAGTTGAGATGTTTGCGGCTTTCCGGGGATGTTCATTTAACACTGTATAAATAAATCCTAATGCAGGAATGATTAATAATAATAGCAGAAAAGGAATTTTCTTTTTTATCGTTTCCACCAATCTTACCCTCCTTTACATTCATTTATATTTAGATACCCTCTTTAACTTCTATCAAAATAGTAATATTTACTATTTTTCTACATTTATGTTTTTGACTTTACAGTTTCAAAGCAGCCAGGTAACCGGCCAAAGTCACAAAAAAAAGACTGATAGTTACATAGTACCAAATCAGCCTTCATTTTGTGTATATAGATGTATGAAAAAAAAATAATTTTCCAGGTATTTTCAGTCAGCTTCGCTGGCATCATTTGTTTCAGCTTGTTTGTCTTCTGTTTTTCCGCCTTCGTGTTCTTTCTTAAGATCAAAATAGGCATCCATTACTTTACTGCCGATATTCTTGTTCATCCCATTGTCATTTGACTGATAAGCCCATGGCACGACCACTGCCATAGCGATTTCTGGATTCTTATAAGGCGCATAGCCAATCAGAGTTATATTCCAGGTTGGCGGCGGCTCTTTGCCGTACTTTTTTCTGTCTGGACCATCGTAAAAGGCCTGAGCTGTTCCCGTTTTACCGGCAGGCTT
The DNA here is from genome assembly GCF_016909175.1 of Peribacillus deserti. Lineage (GTDB taxonomy): Bacteria > Bacillota > Bacilli > Bacillales > DSM-1321 > Paraperibacillus > Paraperibacillus deserti. The sequence goes on along the minus strand of NZ_JAFBFI010000019.1, from coordinate 40,529 downwards.
ATAATCCTTGCCTCCAAAGGTACTGTATCCAGTGCCCCCCTGCTCCTGCATAACCATGCGATAACCCTCCTGGATCCGTTCTACCCATTCCTGCTTCATATCGAGCCGGTTTAACACAACTGGCTCAACTTCACTCAGTACAGGACCGAGCTCGCCTTTTTTCTCGGCGGGCTGCCTGATTTGTTTAACCAGGTGAGGTTTAACCCGGTTCCCTCCGTTGCCTATCGCTGATACATACTGAACAAGCTGAAGAGGCGTGTAGGTATCATTCTGGCCTATTGCTAAATCCAGCGCAAGACCTGGAGTGGTATCAGAATTTTTCACGCCCGAGGTCTCATTAGGAAGATCAATCCCTGTTTTAACACCAAGGCCGAATTGCGCAAATGTATTTCTCATAACCGAAAAGGTTCCCGGCTTTAAATTTAAGGTTCCGTTTGGAACATAATGCGTGCCTCCAATTTTCATGGCCGTTTTAAACATGTACACATTGGAAGAGACTTTTAATGCCTCTAAATCACTTATATTCCCAAACGTCCTGTACGATTTTTTTATCGGAGTCTTTTTAAGAACGATCGGTTCATCTACTTCATAATTGCCCGGAGCTATGACTCCTGTCTGGTATCCGGTTAAAACGGTTGCTCCTTTTACAACCGATCCCATTGTGTAGGAGGTTGTAAAAGTGCCCAGGGCATCATCTTGAATTTCATAGTTTCCGGTTTTCTTATCACGAACATATCTCTTTCCTGCTATAGCCCTGATTTCTCCGCTGTACGGCTCCATTAAGACCACATAAGCACGGTCAAGGAAAGGAGTATCTCCATATGCCCTCTTTGTTTTAACCAATTCATCTGATACAATCTTCTCTACTTTCTGCTGAAGGTCCATATCAACTGTAAGCACAAGATCATTGCCTCTTTGCCCTTTAGAAACCGTATTAGACTTGATCGTTGTTCCTTTATAGGTAACATTTTGGACTCTCTCTCTTTTGCCGCTCAGTACATCTTCGTATTGCATCTCTAAATAACTTTTGCCTACACGTTCATTCCTGCCATATCCCATAGCAACAAACTTGTCTGCCTCTTCTTTCGGAAGTCCTTCTTCTGTTGATGTGACAGCGCCAAGCACAGAACTGAGCGTATTGCCAAATTTATTTTTCCTGTCCCAGTCAATAGTGGTATCCACTCCGGGGAGGTCATCTAAATTCTCACTGACTATAGCAAACTCCTTATCTGTAACATTTTTATTTTTAATAAATTGAGTGGTCAGAGCGTAGCCGCTTGTCATCTCTCTATATATGGCTAAAACTTCTAAATCTGCAGGAGTTAATTCACCCAGCTCTTCAGCTGTGATTCTGTCCAGCTGACGCTTATACAGGTCTTTGTCAGACATCTTCTTGGTTTCAACAAGCCGCTTCTCTTTTTTGCTGACCTTTTTTGCTGCCCTTTCCGGATTCTTAAGGATCCAGAAATCTCTCTTTTCCCGGTCCGTTACCTTTTTTGTATCCTTCTCAATATAGGCAGCAAGCTTTCTCGCGGTATCCAGCAGCTTTTTGGTGGAGGTATCCTGCTGTCTTGTATAAGTGATCGCTTTTTGCGGTGTATTATCAACTATTATTTTGCCATTCCGGTCCACAATTTCTCCTCTTGGCATCGGATTTTTCACAATAACATCCTCTGTTCTCTCTACTTCCCGCCTGAAGCTTTCACCATAAACGATCTGTACAAACCCCAGCCTAATAACCAGGACGGAAAATAAGATAAAGACAAAGAAGAAAAGAACATTAAAACGGATGGAAATATTATTCTTATTTTTCTTTTTAGTTTCTATTTCCACTTTGTTTCCCCCTTCCCGCTCCAATATACTAAAATTTTACCATAAAAAATTCCAGTAAAAGTAATTTAATGTATCAAATTATCGAATTAAATTCCAGATATGGGGAAAACACTTTAGTTGAGCTGTATGTGTGCTGTGTAGTGGTGTGGTGGAAAACTTGGATCATTTAATTTTATGAAAAAAGGATGCTGGTAAATTAGCATTTCTTACTTTGAAAATTAGTTTGGCATTAATATTAATCGATGAAAAAACCTGCTTCCCGTTGTACCTGAAACTTTGAAGAGGCTGGTACAAGCATAAATTTCTTTTCGTACGCATGAGGATCTAAGCCCAAGCATAAAAGCCTTGGCTTAAGCATGGAACCTTAAAACTTAAGCATAGAATTCCAATACTTAAGCATAAAACTTAAAAAAATAAGCATGAAACTCCAAAACCTAAGCAAAAACAATTTGGGAATACCCTACTGCGAGACAGAAACAACCTTTTCGTGCATCTTTCTCCAGATTTCCATTCTTTTATTTGTAAAAGCACTAAAAAGCACACAAAAAAGGATGCACTAAGCCCTGTTCAGGCTAGTGCATCCTATTATCTCATTCCCCAGCTCTCAAGCAGCAGCCCAATCCCTGTCTCCAGGTCCTCTTGGGGAATACCTGCAAATCCTAATACAATACTGGGGATTTTTTCTTCCCTTTGAAGGAGAGAGTATTTCGACAAACCATATATACGTATATTTGCTGAAGCCGCTTTATTAATGAGCTCTTCTTCTGTCAATCCATTATCCACGGTTAAAATAATATGAAGCCCGGCACTCTCTCCTATGATTCCTATCGTTTTGCTGTAAGGTCTTAATAAATCAACCAATGTTTCTAATTTTCGCCGATAAATTTTCCGCATCCGGTTTAAATGTCTTTCGAAGTCTCCTTCTTTCATAAATCGAGCCAATATATGCTGATCAAAACGAGACACACTTGAACTATAAAAGGAAAATTCCCGCTGATATTTTTCAAGCAATTGTGGAGGAAGAACCATATAGCCTATCCTGAGGGACGGCATTAAGGATTTCGAGAAGGTACTTAAATAAATCACCTTTTCTGCTTTATCCATGCTTTGCAAGGAAGGAATCGATTTTCCAGTGTAACGAAATTCGCTGTCATAATCGTCTTCAATAATATAATGAGCTTTGGAACTATGAGCCCAATTGAGAAGCTGTGTACGCCGGTTAATAGATAGAACACTTCCATAAGGAAATTGGTGGGAAGGAGTTACGTAAGCAGTATTAGCTCCTGTATTCTTCAGATCTTCGACTATAACGCCTTCCTCATCCACGAGAACTGGAATTACTTCCTTATTTCTTATACTTAAGATATGTTTTGTTAATTGATATCCTGGTTCTTCTATCGCATAGACTGATTCATCGCCTAACAAATGCACAAGCTGAGGAAGTAAATATTCTGTTCCGGAACCAATAATAATTTGCTCTGGAGAACAGACTACCCCCCTCGAATGATATAAATATGAAGCAATTTCCTGGCGCAGTTCCATTTCGCCTTTATAATCCCCTAGAGATAAGAGGTCCTTATATTCTTCGCTTATAAGATCCTTCGCGTATTTTCTCCATCTCGAAAAAGGAAAAGGCGCTGAATCAATTCGGCTGGGATGAAAATGAAAAAGTCCGTTTTCCTGTTTTCCAGCTGATACTTGTTCACGGACCGCTCTTTTATTAACGTAAGCTAAATCTTCATAGGCCATTACATAATAGCCTTTTCGGGGAAAAGCATCCAGATAACCCTCCGCTACTAACTGCTCATACGCTGTTTCGACCGTATTCTGGCTGATTTGGAGAAACTCTGAGAGCTTTCGTTTAGAAGGCATCTTTGTTTGATACACAATCCGCCCTTCAATAATTTCTTTTTTAATATATTCATATAATTGATCGTATAAAGGACTTTCATCTGCCCGATCCAGCTGTATCGATAACATATCCATTAAAATTGCCTCCTGAACATCTGACCTCATTATTTTATACAAAACTGACACTTTTAATCAAGTCACCTTCTTTTTATACTAAAAATATTAAATTTTTAAATAATTTTAGGGGGATTTATAAATGTCTCAGATCTTAACTGGAACGGACCGAGTAAAACGTGGGATGGCCCAAATGCAAAAGGGCGGAGTAATTATGGATGTAATCAATGCTGAGCAGGCAAAAATTGCTGAAGCGGCAGGAGCCGTAGCCGTAATGGCGCTTGAACGAGTCCCTTCTGATATTCGTGCAGCTGGCGGAGTAGCTAGAATGGCTGATCCCCGTATTGTGGAAGAAGTAATGAACTCAGTTACAATCCCAGTAATGGCGAAAGCACGTATCGGGCACATTGTAGAGGCCCGCGTGTTAGAAGCAATGGGTGTTGACTACTTAGATGAAAGTGAAGTTTTAACTCCAGCGGACGAGGAATTCCACCTTCAAAAAAATACATTTACAGTACCATTCGTATGCGGCTGCCGTGATCTAGGCGAAGCAGCCAGAAGAATCGGTGAAGGAGCTTCCATGCTTCGTACGAAAGGCGAACCAGGAACAGGTAACATTGTAGAGGCTGTCCGCCATATGCGTACAGTAAATGCCGGGATCCGTAAAATTATCAACATGAGCGAAGACGAAATCATGACCGAAGCAAAGAATCTAGGTGCACCATACCACGTACTGCTTGATATCAGACGTGAAGGCCGCCTTCCTGTTGTAAACTTTGCTGCCGGCGGAGTAGCAACACCTGCCGATGCAGCCCTAATGATGGAGCTTGGAGCTGACGGCGTATTTGTAGGATCTGGAATCTTCAAATCAGATAACCCAGAAAAATTCGCAAGAGCAATCGTACAGGCAACCACCCACTTCAAAGACTACAAACTAATTGCCGAACTATCTAAAGAACTTGGCACAGCCATGAAAGGAATCGAAATCTCCAAGCTGCAGCCGCAAGACCGCATGCAAGATCGAGGATGGTAAAAAGAAAAGCGAAGAACGGTGCTTTTCTAATAATCTTTTATTAAAGAACCATGATGATCCTAAAAAAGTTAAACAAAAACAGTAAATGAAAAGCAGACACCTGACAGGCATAAGACAAGCGACAGCGAAAGGCCGCTCTTGCCTTTTGATGGCGATTAGCTTATGACCGAAGGTGTCAGTTCGCAGCTAGACAACAAGAAAAGCGAAGAACGGTGCTTTTCTAATAATCTTTTATTAAAGAACCATGATGAACTTAAACTAGTTAAATACAATACCATTAGAAGAAAAGCAGACATCCGACAAGCATAAGACGAGCAGACCGTGGAAAGCGATTTTCCTTTCCATGGACTGATGGCTTATGACTCGAGGATGTCAGTTCGCAGCTAGACAACAAGAAAAGCGGAAAGCGGTGCCTTCCCTATTCATCCCCATATAGACCTCAATGATAGCCATTATACCGGTAAGTAGAAAACTTATTTGGAAGGCAGAGACCCATGCATAAGACCATGGGAAGCGGTGTTTCTTCCCATAGCTGGCCTGGCTTATGACACGAGGGTCTCAGCTTGCAGCTGGACAACACGAAAAGCGAAGAACGGTGCTTTTCTAATAATCTTTTATTAAAGAACCATGATGATCCTAAAAAAGTTAAATAAAAACAGTAAATGAAAAGCAGACACCTGATAAAGTAGACTTGCTGATTGGCGAGTGTTAGCGAAGACAGAAGCTTAGTCGCACTTATGCGTTAGCCAGGCATAAGACAGGCGACAGCGAAAGGCCGCTCTTGCCTTTTGATGGCGATTAGCTTATGACCGAAGGTGTCAGTTCGCAGCTGGACAACAAGAAAAGCGAAGAACGGTTCTTTTCAAGTACAAAATTAACTATTTGAGTTAAAAAAGGTCCTTCATACAAGTGGCGAAGGACAAAACAAACTAAGTGAGTTAGAGGTAGAGGAAAGTTCTTCGCACAGATAATGAAGGTATGTGCTTTTTATTGAATCACTTCAATAACATAAATAAAGCCAAAACGGTGCTCCCTGCAACCCAGCACCGTCTTTGCCTTATCATGAAAGGAAGTAATCACTATGGCAACAATTGGTGTCCTTGGACTACAGGGTGCTGTGGAGGAACATCTCAAGAGTATTATGCTTGCAGGCCATGAAGGAACTGTCATTAAACTGCCCCGCCAATTAGATGAGGTGGATGCTTTAATTATTCCTGGCGGCGAAAGTACGGCAATCAGAAAACTTATGGATCACTATGGATTTATTGAAAAAATCCAGGCATTTTCTGCATTAAAGAAGCCGATATTTGGAACATGTGCAGGGATGGTGCTGCTTGCTGAGCGGCTATCCGGAACGGAAGACCGCCATCTAGGTGTTATGGATATAACTGTACAAAGAAACGCGTTCGGCCGCCAGAAAGAGAGTTTTGAAGCGGAGCTTTCTATTGAGGGGCTATTAAATCCCTTTCCTGCTGTTTTTATCCGTGCCCCTTACATTGAACAAGCAGGCAGTGAAGTAGAGGTATTAGCCCGCTACGAGGATAAGATTGTTATGGCTAAGCAGGACCACCTTCTTGTCTGCTCCTTCCACCCTGAGTTAACAGAAGACCCTGGAGTGTTACTCATCTTTTTAGAAATGGTAGAGCAATCCGTAAGTGCTCCGTTTTAAGTAGGCTCTGTTAAAGCTCAATGTTGATAATGGCACTATGTTGATTGGAACGGAGGGCGCGAGACTCCTGCGGGAAAAGCGAGTCAAGGGAGACCCCACAGGCGTTTTACGCCGAGGAGGCTCCCGGACCGCCCGCGGAAAGCGAGTGCCTGCAGCGGAAATCAACAGGCATGTTTAACAGAGCTTTTAAGTAAAAAAACAGCTGTTCCTATAGCGGAAGCTGATTAAATACATAATCTACAAGACCTTTTCATCCAGAAAAACTCCACGTAATTGCCATTCTTCTAGTCTAAAAAAATGATATGAGGTGTACCATGAAAATTTATCAGGCTACTATTAATGATCTGGATGGCATTTCCGAAATCTTTAACCTGTACCGGGTATTTTACGAGCAGCCCTCTGATCTAAAAGCTGCGAGGGCATTTATAACCGAAAGGCTTATCAATCGGGACTCTATTATTTTTACAGCTGTCAAAGAAGGCAGATATGCTGGCTTCACCCAGTTATATCCTTCTTTTTCTTCCGTATCAATGAAAAGGTCACTCATCCTCAACGATCTGTACGTTCATGAAAATGCAAGAAAACTGGGTGTAGGAAAGCAATTATTGGATGCTGCTAAGGAGTATGCGATTAAGTCTGGAGCAAAAGGGCTTTCCTTGCAGACGGCGAATGAAAATACTTCGGCACAAAGCCTCTATGAAAAATACGGATATCAGCAGGAAACGGAATTTATTTCTTATAATTTGATTGTATCGAACGATCAACAAAGCTGAATGTCTAAAGAAATCACCTTCACATGAAGGTGATTTCAGAGTGTAGACAAAATCAATTTCAAACAAACTTTGTCTCGAAAAATGAGGTTTGTCAATTTATTTCTTGCATATATGGTGGCTTTTCTTAAAGTTAAGCACTATATATTGAGGGGTAAATATTAATAAAAAATAGCTGTCGACTTTGTCGACAGCCTGGAAATCACCTTCACATGAAGGTGATTTTAATGTCTAGTATACGATCTATTTTGGTCATGATTGTGTCAGGAAGTTCAAGGAAATTAGTAGTCTCCTCTTCTATTTGCTCGAGAGATGAAGCGCCTGCTAATGCATTTGATACATTTTTGTTTCCAAGCCCCCAAGATATAGCCTGCTGTGAATGAGTCGAACCTAGCTCCTTCGATACAGTTTCTAATTGAATTGCCTTTTCCAACTTTTAATAATTGATATAAATTGAATTAAAACGTTAAGTAGCTGCACAGACTTATTTCACTTACTTTTAACCCCGAATTTCCTAATCTCCTATATCTCAAAGCAAAAGACTTCCAACATTTAGACATATTTTTCCTAAACCTTATTATAATAAGGTTTGGAAGGTTTTTTCAAAATTTTTTAACATTTGCGGATTCCTGTAACACATGCTAATGTTTTGAATGAATTAACAGATTAAAGGAGGATTTACATGTTTAAGAGATTTACTGCTATCGTTCTTATACTAACCATTTCCCTTGTGATTGCAGCATGCGGAAATGGCGGAAATAAAGAAAAGAAGGAAACCACTGCCTGGGATCAAATTAAAAAAGAAGGCAAGATTGTGGTGGCAACTTCCGGTACACTATACCCTACTTCTTATCATGATGAAAAAACAAAAGAACTCACTGGCTATGAGGTAGAGCTTGTTCGTGAAGCAGCTAAAAGATTGAAGCTAAAAGTTGAGTTTTCAGAAATGGCATTTGACGGTATGTTAGCATCTGTTAACAGCGGAAAAGTTGATCTGGCAGCTAACGACATTTCGATTACGGATGACCGTAAGGAAAAATTTGATTTTACGAAACCATACAAATATTCTTATGGAACCGCAATGGTACGGAAGAGTGATTTATCCGGGATTAAAACGCTGCATGATTTAAAAGGTAAAAAAGCCGCGGGAGAGGCAACCACGGTATTTATGGAAATTGCCCGCAAGCATGGAGCAAAAGAAGTTATCTATGATAATGCTTCAAGTGATCAATATATGAAAGACCTGGCAGCTGGCCGCACTGATGTTATTTTAAACGACTACTACCTTCAAAGATTAGCAGCAGGTTTTTATAAGGAATTAGATATCACGATTCATCCGGATATCAAATATTATCCTAATAACCAGGCTATTATTTTGAAAAAAGGCAGCACTGAGCTTGCTGATAAAATGAACGAGGCACTTGATGAAATGAAGCAGGACGGAACTTTAGCTAAGTTGTCTAAGCAATACTATGAAGGCGCTGACGTATCTAAAAAACCAGATGTAGAGTTCCAGGACTAAAGGATAGTAAGGGAGAGGAATCATGGAGAATATACATTGGGAATACCTTTTTAATCCTCAGTTAGCCTTAGAATCACTCCCCTATATTCTTCAGGGAATTGGATATACCCTGCTGATTTCTTTCGTAAGCATGGCAGTTGGATTAGTAATCGGCTTTTTTTTAGCATTGGGGCGGACCTCTAAAACGCCTTTCTTGCGCTGGCCGGCAAGAGCCTACATCTCCTTCATGAGAGGGGTTCCTATTCTTGTAGTTCTCTTCCTGCTATACTTTGGATTTCCTGTGATTGGAATAGAGTTTAGTGCCGTAACCGCTGCCGTGATTGGTTTCAGCCTTAATAGCGCTGCCTATATGGCAGAAATTAACCGTTCAGCTATTACCTCCATTGATAAAGGTCAATGGGAAGCTGCGTCTTCTCTGGGATTATCTTACTGGCAGACATTAAAGGGAATCATCCTTCCTCAAGCTGTCCGAATTGCCGTCCCTCCGCTGGCCAATGTACTGCTAGATCTGATTAAAGCATCTTCGCTGGCTGCCATGATTACAGTTCCTGAACTTTTTCAAAAGGCAAAGATTGTCGGAGGCAGGGAATTCGACTACATGACTATGTACATCGTTGTAGCCCTGATTTATTGGGGAATCTGCACACTGGTATCTATATATCAGGAGTTTCTAGAACGAAAATTCAGCGTATATACTAAAACTTAATATATCTGACTAACTCTTACCCTAGTCTCTGTTCCCAAGCGGACAGGGACTTTTTTATTTTCAATATAAAAAATTTTGGTTTACCTCATAATTTAAAAAACTAATTAAACGTTTGTTTAAATTTCATTATTAAGGGGAAATTCCCTACCAAAAGATGAATTGAGGGATATGTATGGAAAAGCTTGAAGTCCAGACGTTTATGTTCGAGGAAGATGGAACGATTCCTAATAACCCCTCTTTGCCTGTGATTATTTATTCAGGGGCATTTAAAGGCAAAGAAAGTGATATAGAGAAGATTTTTAATAAAAATAATTGGCTTAACAGCTGGACAGGCGGAGTTTTTAATTATCACCATTTCCATAGTAATACTCACGAAGTCCTAGGTGTTATAAAAGGACATGCGCGTATTAAGCTTGGCGGGGAAGCTGGAAAAGAATTTGATGTCACAGAGGGTGACGTCCTCGTACTCCCAGCCGGCACGGGCCATATAAACATTTCATCAAGCCCTGATTTCGAAGTAGCGGGAGCTTATCCAGACGGCATGGAGCATAACCTTCGAACCGGAAAACAAGAAGAAAGAATAGCAGCGATAGAAGACATCAAACAGGTTCCGCTGCCAGACAAAGATCCTGTTTATGGAGTGGATGGACCGCTTTTTGAATCCTGGGTAAATAAAAGGCCCGAGCCTCCTGTAGAAGCTATAGATATAAAAATACGTTAAGACCGCTTTCTTGCATAAGTTTGTTTCCGGGAATCCTTTCATGTACGATAGAATTAGTAAAGCTTTACCGGGGAGGATATGAAAATGAAAAGTGCTAGTCCTTATATATTTATCGATAATTGCCAGCAAGTAATGAAGCATTACCAGAGCTTACTTGGCGGCGAAATTAAAAATGTCCAAAATACAGAAGAGGGCAAATGCTTGCATGCAGAGCTTCATTTAGGGGTAAGCGTGATTCACTTTTCTGATTCATTTGGCAAAGTTACTAATGGCGATCAGATCCGGATCTCTCTTGAATGTGAAACGGAAGACGAAATTCGAAAGGTATACCACTCGTTAAGTCAGGGCGGTACCGTCACAGTTGAACTTCAGGATACGTTTTGGGGCGCCATTCACGCCAACTTAATTGACCAATTTGGAATTGGCTGGCTTCTTAATTACCAGAAATAAGCTGCTCAAAGAAAAAAGCTGCCGTACCCTGTGGTATAGCAGCTTTTTTGCATATATATATTTCATTTTCCCACTGAGCGAGTCCAACGGATTAATAAGCTTTCGCCCAATATACCATCTGAAGAGCCTTCCTGCCGCAGCAGACACATTGTTCAGACACCTTCTCCTGTTCGATTGGTATGCATCTGGAGGTGGCCCCTGTCTCTTCTTTTATTTGGTCTTCGCACGCTCTATCACCGCACCACATAGCTTTAATGAACCCCGCTTTTGTTTCTACGATCTGCTTTAGTTCTTCCAAGGTGACGGCAGGTGTTGTTTTTTGTTCTCTATGCTCTATTGCTTTCCGGTATAAGTTCTGTTGAATGTCTTCAAGAAGCTCATGGACGGTGGATTCAATAGAATCAGCAGCAACAATGATCTTCTCGCCGGTATCGCGTCTGGCCAGAACCACTTGATTTTTTTCAATATCCTTTGGACCTACCTCAAGGCGCAAAGGTATTCCTTTCATTTCGTATTCATTAAATTTCCAGCCCGGTTTTTTGTCACTCGCATCTATATCTGCACGAAGGACTTTAGAAAGACTGTTCTTCAGCTGGTACGCATAGTCGAGGACACCTTCCTTATGCTGGGCGATCGGCACAATCATAAGCTGGATTGGAGCTGCATTCGGCGGAATGACTAATCCTCTGTCATCCCCATGTACCATAATCATGGCTCCGATGATGCGGGTTGTAAAGCCCCATGAAGTCTGGTGAACGTACTGAAGCTTGCCCTCTCTGTCCGTAAACTGGATACCAAATGCCTTTGCGAACCCTTGGCCTAAGTGGTGAGAAGTGCCAGACTGTAAAGCCTTTCCATCATGCATTAAGCTCTCGATGGTATAAGTCAGCTTCGCACCTGCAAATTTTTCTTTATCCGTTTTCTGCCCTTTTACAACTGGAATGGCTAATACCTTTTCACAAACCTCTGCATACACTTCAAGCATCCTTACGGTTTCTTCTAATGCTTCCTCGTCCGTTGAGTGGCAGGTATGCCCTTCCTGCCATAAAAACTCCAGTGTTCTTAAAAAGGGGCGCGTTGTTTTCTCCCAGCGGACAACATTAGACCATTGATTATAAAGCTTTGGCAAATCTCTATGGGAATGGATGATGTTTCTATAATGCTCGGCAAACAGTACCTCTGAAGTTGGGCGGACACACAGTCTCTCGGCCAGCTTTTCTTCACCCCCGTGTGTGACCCATGCCACCTCAGGCGCAAAACCTTCGATATGGTCCTTCTCCTTTTGAAGCAGGCTCTCGGGAATAAATAACGGCATATAGACATTTTCATGACCCGTTTCTTTAAAGCGAGTGTCTAGTTCCTGCTTGATATTTTCCCATAAAGCATAGCCATATGGGCGGATAATCATGGAGCCTCTTACGCTCGAGTAATCAATTAAATCGGCTTTTGTTACGACATCGGTGTACCACCTTGCAAAATCTTCATCCATCGCTGTTACATCTTTAACAAATTCTTTTGCCATTCTTTTTGCACCCCTGTTATTTTTTTATAAAAAGGCTCTGTTAAAGCTCAATGTTGATATTGGCACTTATGTTGATTGGAGCGGAAGGCGCGAGACTCCTGCGGGAAAAGCGAGTCAAGGGAGACCCCACAGGCGTTTCACGCCGAGGAGGCTCCCGACCGCCCGCGGAAAGCGAGTGCCTGCAGCGGAAACAACAGGCAAGTTTAACAGAGCTTATAAAAAAAGCCCTGCTCATAGAAGAGGGACCAAGGTCTTTGGCGGTACCACCCTCATTTAAAGCAATGCTTTACACTCTTCCCATGATAACGGATGGACCCGCTTATATCTTCACTTGATAAAGAACTCAAAGGCAGGTTCAAATGCCGGTCTATAGAAACCTCTCAGCCACTGGTTTCCTCTCTGCATAGACGTTTACAATTTACTAATCCTTATCACTGTTTCAGTTATTTCTTGAAATTATATTAATTTCCCCCATAATCTGTCAAATGAGTATTAACCTTTTTTGGAAAAAACTTTTTTATCCTATTGAAAAGAAACTGTTTCAATTTTGTAAAGGTTAGGTAAAGATAGGTACACCTAAGATTTGGAGGAACCCATATGTTTAAAAAAATAATATTAACAGCAGGTTTAATCAGTATGAGCCTGCTTTCCATAGAAGATGCAGCACAGGCTAAAACTTCTGAGAGTAAGAAAAATAAGGTAGTATTAATTTCCTTTGATGGAATGAGAAATGACTTAACTAAACAATATTTAAATGAGGGTAAATTGCCGAACATTAAACGATTAACTGAAAAAGGTGTGATGGCAGAAAAAACCTCCACGGTCACCCCTTCCCTTACCGCTCCCTCCCACGCAGCCATAGCAACAGGATCCAGGCCTGCAAAAACAGGAATAGTCAGTAACCAATGGCACGAATCCAATAAAATTCTAACCAATAAAGACGACGCCTTCCAGACAAAGCTGGCAGTGCCTCCTGTATGGGTAGAAGCTAGGAAACAGGGAAAAACCACTGCAACCATTGCTTTTCCGGGCGCTAATCCAAAGGATGGAAAACAGGGTGATTACTCTATTTTCTATGGCGAAACATGGTCCCCTGCTTCTCAGAAATCGTTAAAATTTAATCAAGCCTCTGATTGGAACAATGTACCCAAAAGTTTCAGTCCGCTTAAAGAGTCCGATCTTTCTATTAAAGTAGAAAAAGGAAAAAACCATATGATTCATATACTAGCCTTGGATTCTACCAATGATCATAAACAAAACTATGAATCTTATATTATTTCTGAGGACAAGCAGGTTGATGCAGGAGACTCTTTTACAAAAGGGAAGAAATGGGGATCCCTTGTATTAAAAGTAACAGACAGCAAAACTGCTGGCTTTTGGTTTAAAATCCGGTCTAATAACACCGATCTCACGGACAGCATCCCTATGTACCGGACCGCGGTCACTTCAGGGTTAATAGAAGGTCCAAAAGGATTTGCGCATGAGATAAAAAGCAGATTTGGCTTCTTTCCCGCCCAGGATGATAATGCCTCTCTTGAAAAAGGGTGGATTACCCGTAAGGAATATCAAGAGATCAGCAGCCGGTTTGTTATGTGGATAACCGACGTTTCTCTTTATATTAAACATAAACACAATCCTGATTTAGTCATGTTTTACGGCCCCCAAATTGACCATGAGCAGCATAAGTATCTATTAACCGACCCGCGGCAGCCAGGCTATTCAAAAGAAAAATCTAAAGCTTATTCAAAATATATAGAATGGTCCTACCGTCTGGCTGACAAGGTGGCAGGAAAAACGATGAATTCACTTAAAGAAAACGATCACCTGCTCATTGTATCTGACCATGGTATGGAGCCTGCCCATTCTACTCTAGAGCCTAATAAGCTATTAAAGGATGCAGGGCTATTAAAAGTTGATAAAAATAATCAAATCGATTACAAAAAGTCAAAAGCATATGCAGTGCCAAGCAGTTCCATCGCCCATGTGTATATTAATCTTCTATCAAGAGAAAAAGGCGGAGTGGTGAGCAAGAAGGAATATAATCAGGTGCGATCCAACGTTGTACAAGCATTTAAAGAGGCTAAGGTTAAAAGACATAAAAAAGGTGCTGTCCTTTCCTATGAACTAAAAGAATTATACTCAGGCACTCGAATAGAAGGGTTTTCTTTCAATCTGGTGAAAGAGCATTCCAAAAATATGTGGGAAAGCACCTTCGGCGGAAATGTGCATCCATATGAAAAGATCATAAAAGTAACACCTAAAAATAAAAATTTTGGCCATGCCAATTCAGGCGATGTTGTCTTAATAGGTGCTCCCGGCTATATCATGGGCAGTTCCGCGGATAAAAGTATAAAGCCAGCGATTGAATTAGGAACCCACGGCGGTGATCCATCAAGGGAAAAGCTGCGTCCTGTGTTCCTGGCAGCCGGACAGGAATTTCCTGCTCAAAAAAATATAAACTCTATGACAAATCTAAAAGTTGCCCCGACTATCTATGAATTGTTAGAGCTAAAAAAGCCTTCTTTCGTTGAAAAAAAGGGCTTGACAAATTAATAAATAAAATTTTACCAATTTTAAAATCAGTTTATCTCTTATTTAACCGGGTAAACAAAGCCTGTAGCCAAAAAAAACAAATCATCTAACTTATTTAGGTGTTAAGGAGGAAAACACAATGGTAAAACAAGTTGTTGGTGTATTCGATTCACAACAGGAAACGGTGGAAGCAATTAGAGAATTAACTTCACAAGGTTATAATACAGATCAAATTTCGGTTATCACGAATAGGAGAGATAATGAGATTCTTGAAAATCGGGCTGGAGCAACAGTAGATAATGGCGTTAACTCTACTAATTCCTATCATGAAGGAGATTCTTTTTGGGATAAAGTTAAAGACTTTTTCGCGATGGATGAAACAACCGATTCAACCAGAAACCGCCTCTCAAGCCTGAATTTATCACATACTGAAGAAACAGAATATAATTCGCACCTGGATAACGGCAAATATCTGCTGGTTGTAGAAGGAAGCGGAGATGTATCTCTTGGAACAGGAACTTACGGATCTGATACAGGCTTAAATACAAACAGCCCAGCTTATGACTCAACCCTTACCGGAACTGCTGCAGGATCCTTTACAGGAACAGCTGCAGGTACAACAGATTACGACTCAACAGTGACCGGCGGCACCTTTGGATTAAACGACCGGTTAGATGAAACAGAAGAGGAACGAACTCTAAGACTTCGCGAAGAACAACTGAATGTAAGTAAACGAGAAGTTCAAACAGGTGAAGTAGAAGTAAATAAAGAAGTATATGAAGAACGTCAAACAATGGAAGTACCAGTTAAACGTGAGGAAGTTTACGTTGAACGCCGCCCAGTACATGAAGAAGGTGCAGCTTTTGACAGCACGGTTGATGAAAATGAAACCATTAAAGTCCCTATTGTTGAGGAACAAATTGAAGTTACTAAGAAACCAGTCGTTACTGACGAAATTGTCATTGGTAAACGCACTGTAGAAGAAACAAAACAGGTTTCTGAAACGGTTAAAAAGGAAGATGCAACACTTGATACTACTGGCAGCACGAAGGTAGAGGGCGACCATACCTTTAATAAAACAGACGATAGATTCTAATTCATACAAAAAACCGCCGGACATCTGCCGGCGGTTTTTTCAAGCTATTTTTTGCACCGAATCCCAGGAAGAGTGTTTAGTGAAGCTGCACCCTTCGTTTAACAGCAGGTTTAACCACACCTATGTTGAACACAGGTGCTGATCTGTCCTGTCCGTGATTTGCTCCGTTAACAATTCTTCATTTCCTACCATAGCTTTCTACAATATTTCCCGAGAAATACAAAAAAAAGACAAATTAAAAAGCCCTATTCGACATAGAGCTTTTTCCTAAAGAGCTTTTATTAAATAAGGGGTGTTTTTAAGCTGGTTCATCGATTCAGCGCCAATTCCGAACATAACAATCTTGAATTCTAATTCTATGAGATTAAGGAGGTTGATAAGAGCATCTGAAGATTCTGCTGCCCGATGAAGGATAGAGCGTCCGAATCCTGCTAAATCTGCTCCTAAAGCAATTGCTTTAGCGGCTTCTACTCCATTGGTAATCCCTCCGCTTGCAAGAAGCATTCCTGAATATCCATGTTTTCTTGCACTTACAATGCACTCTGAAGTAGGAATTCCCCAGTCTATGAAAGCTTCTGCTGCTTTTATTTTGAGAGGGTCTGCAGAACGGAGCTTTTCTACCTGGCTCCAGGAAGTTCCTCCAGAACCTGCCGAATCTATAAATGACACTCCTAATTCCGACAATTTCTTTGCTAAAACTCCATCGATCCCCCAGCCGACTTCCTTAATCCCAACAGGGACATCCAAATGGGTACAAAGAGATTCAATTTTCGTCATTAATCCTTTAAAATTGGTATCTCCACCTGTTTGAAATACCTCTTGAAGGCTGTTTAAATGAAGAACCAGTGCGTCTGCTTCTGTTAATGCTATAATTTTTCTGCAATCATCCATGGTAAAGCCATAATTAAGCTGGACTGCTCCTAAATTTGCAAACAAAGGAATATGGGGTGCATATTTTCTTACCTGAAAGGTATAAGCCTGTTCTGGACTTTCGAGCGCAGCCCTCGTAGACCCCAAACCCATAGACCAGCCTCTAGCCTGTGCAGCTAACGCCAGGTTTTTGTTAATCTCCATTGCCTGCTGTGTACCGCCTGTCATCGAGCTTATCACAAATGGGGTTTTTACCCTTTTCCCTAAAAAGGAAGATGATAAATTAATATCTTTAAAATCCAGCTCTGGCAGGGCCTGGTGAATAAAACGGTATTTTTCAAGACCGGTTGTAATATTTTTACTGGAGACGTCTTCTTCCAGACTAATCCTTATATGTTCATTTTTTCTATCACTTATGGAATTGCTTGGTTTCACAAGAAAACAGCCCCTTTTATGTAGATATAACAGGAGTTCATCTCCACACCTTATTCTTTAGTTTCCCTATTTATATTGACTGCATACGAACATCTATGGATGCCGATTTACCGTTGCTGTCATGTTACTAAACTATACTCCATACAGCCGCTAAATTCCCAGAAACGGACGCCATTAAAAAAGCTCTTTTCGCTGTTAATGAAAAGAGCTCGCTTTTATTTCATTCCTTAAAGATTAACCCAAAGTACCAATATAGTCCAGTTCATCTACTTCTTCCGAGTCAACGGCCCCATCGAGAATTTTCCGGATGTCCTGAAGGGATTCTTGGACGCTGACTGTCACACCCGCTTTCTCAGTGAAAGGTTCTGCAACATAAAAAGACTGAGTTAAATACGCTTCAAGTCTTTCTCCCCTTTTGTAGGTTTGCATTTCAGCAGCCGGAAGTTTTTCTACGCCTCGCGCGCTTACCAGGGAACGCAGCTCGCGATATCTGCGCAGCAGCTTTTGCGCCCGCTGCTGGATGGAAAGATGATTCTGATCAAGATGGGCTCCCTCAAGTACAGACGAAGTCGAGTACAGGGGATTTACCGCCGGATACTTATGTCTCGCCGCTAAATCCGCATCAAAGTGCCATAATGTTTCCAGAGGCCCAAAAGGCAGGTCTTCATCTACTGCTTCACCTTTTAAATCCACAAGAAACGTTGTTACCCGGTCCAGCCCCTTATCCTGCAGCTGCTCATGGAGTTTAAGAATGTCTCCTGAGATTACGTGGGACCGGTCTGCAGCAAAGGCGATATCTATTCCTGAACCGAGAGCAGACATCTGGTCAAGCTTCTTTAATGGAATTCACAGCAATATCTACTTCATCCAGCAAATCATATATTTCCGGAGGGTTTCCTTCCGGCTTAAGGAGAACAATTGTGAACCCTTTTTGTTTCAGCCGGTAGAACATTTCGGCCAGAACTACTAGTTGGCCCATCCCCGGCCTTGCTATCAGACCGACCGTGCCTCCTGCTGCAAGCGGTGCAAATACATCCAGGATTTTAATACCCGTCTCAATCATATCGACTTTTTCCGCTCTAATAATTAATTCATCAAGTCTGCATTCAGCAAGGTCAGCCAATGCAACCAGTGTTCTTACTTCTGATCGCTCAACAGGAATTTTGCCAGTGCAAAGATTAGAAACCGTCGCCGGGCGCAGCCCGACTGACTTTGCAGCAGTGGTTAAATTAGGAACTCTCCGTCTAGCAGAGCTACATTCAATTTTAAGTTTTCCAAAGTTCCGCCCTCCCCGTTATTTCTTAGAGTAATTGTTTTATCAAATAAATTCAAGGTCAGCATTACTTTTAAGAGTAATATCATTTCCGTAAAGTAAAAAGCTGTCCATCAACAAGGACGGACAGCTTTTTACTTTATTCTATTCCTTTTTGAGCTTCTTTCATCATTTCTGACACGGATACCAGTCCGCCGCCTGAAAGGTACCAATATCCAGGATCAAGGTATACAATTTTATCATTTGTATAAGCTTTCGTTTTCTTAACAAGCTGGTTTTCAATAACTTTTTTTGCATTGTTGCCTTCACCAACAGCGGCATCTCTATCTATAACATATAAGATATCCGGGTTTGTTTCTGCGATAAATTCCATGGAAATGTTTTGGCCATGAGTTGGGTCAGCCTCAATCTTATCAGCTGCTGAATGGATGCCGAGCACATCATGTATCAGGCCAAAGCGGGACTCAGGACCAAAAGCAGTTACTTTACCGCCAGCTGTTAACGTGATAAGAGCCTTTGCATGATTTTCTTCAGCTTTTTTCTTAATATCAGCTACTGTACTTTCAATGGCAGCAAGTTCCTTTTCAGCCTGTTCTTCTTTACCAAAAATTTTTGCCAGTGTATGAACATTACCTTCAAACGACTTCATAAAGTTTTTATTATCGATTCCCATGAAGATGGTAGGAGCTATTTCTTCAAATTTATCATATAAATCTTGCTGTCTCCCTGAAATGATAATTAAATCCGGCTTGATTTCATTAATGGCTTCAAAGTCTGGTTCCTTTAAACTGCCGATATTTTTATATTCTTTATCCTTATATGTTTCAAGGTAAACAGGGAGGTTCTGTTGTGGCACCCCAGCAATAGAGTCTTCAAGACCAAACTTATCCAAAGTATCGAGCGTTCCTAAGTCCATAATTACCACTTTCTTAGGATTCTTCTTTACTTTTGACTCGCCTAACTGATGTTTTACCACTATATCTTCCGAATCTTTACCTTTGGCTGAGCCTGATGCTTTTTCCTGACTGCCGCACGCAGCGGTAAAAATCATGATAATAGAAAGGATCAATAATAAAGATAATCTTTGTTTCATGTGAAACACTCCTTTTTTTATAAACTATTGAACTATATTTATTAAGCGTAATACATACAAATTTTGTTGTTATTAATATCTTGTATCGTAATATCCATTTCGTAAATTCCCCGTAGAACCGCTGAGTCAATAATATGTTCAGCAGCTCCGTCTTCAACTACCCTTCCATCCTTCAGGGCAACTATGTAATCTGAATAGCACGAAGCAAAATTAATATCGTGAATAACAATGACCACTGTTTTTCCTAATTCATCGGTAAGTCTGCGCAATACCTTCATAATTTGTACAGAATGTTTCATATCAAGATTGTTAAGAGGTTCATCAAGCAGGATATATTCGGTATTCTGAGCAATGACCATTGCAATATATGCTCTCTGCTGCTGGCCGCCGCTGAGCTGGTCAAGATATTTATGCTGAATATCTGTAAGCTCCATGTAGGATATGGCTTCATCTACAAATGTCCAATCTTCCTTAGTCAGCCTTCCCTGAGAATAAGGAAACCGGCCGAATGAAACTAATTCTCTGACTGTCAGTTTAATTGCAATATGATTCGACTGTTTTAGTATAGAGATTTTCTTTGCGAGTTCACTGCTCTTACATTTAGAAAGCTTTTGGTCGTCGATGTATATGTCACCGCTGTCGACTGCCGAAAGCCTGCTCATCATGGAAAGCAGAGTACTCTTGCCCGCTCCGTTAGGTCCGATAAAAGAAGTGATCTTGCCTTTTGCTATATTCAGCGAGACGTTGTCAACTACACTTTTATTTCCGAATTGTTTCGTTACATTTTTGATCTGTATCATGCTTTGCTCTCCTTTAACAGTAAGTATATGAAGTACACTCCGCCTATAAAGTTGATAATTACGCTTAACGTTGTGGAGAAGGTGAATACTCTTTCTACAATAAGAACTCCTCCGACTAAAGCTATTATGCTTAGAAATGAAGAACCGGCAAACAAAGTAATATGTTTGTAGGTTTTGGTATACTGATAAGCCACATTTGCAACAAGCAGCCCCAGGAACGTAATCGGGCCCACCAATGCAGTAGATATAGAGATTAATACCGCGACTACTATGAGAAGCCTCTTAACTACATGATCGTAGCTGACTCCCAGGTTAATAGCCTGCTCTCTTCCAAGTGCAAGAACGTCCAAATACTTTATAAATCTAGATAAATACCAGCCCAGTAAAACGAGAAGGACTATAGAGATTGTGAGCAGATCTGTATGAATATTATTGAAGCTTGCGAACATGCGGTCCTGTATTACTAAAAACTCATTCGGATCAATAATCACCTGCATAAAGGAAGAGAAGCTTTGAAATAACGTCCCCAGAACCAGCCCAACCAGCAGGAGAAAGTAAATGTTCTGACCCTCTTTTTTAAATAAGAACTTATATAACAGACCGGCAAATAAAACCATTATCCCTACACACAGAAGAAAATTTATATTCTTATTCATTACTACTGCACTTGTTGATCCGAATGCAAAAATCAAAAAGGTTTGAATGAGCATATATAAAGAATCCAGCCCAATAATACTCGGTGTAAGGATACGGTTATTTGTAATCGTTTGAAATATGATGGTTGAAACAGCAATTGATACACCAGTTAAGATAATGGCGATTAATTTAATCGTACGCTTCGGTACAACGTACTCCCAATAGTTTCCCATATCGGTAAATAAAAAGATTAATATAAGGATTAGTGAAATAGCTGATAAAATTCCTAGTTTGACCTTATGCATAAGCCTTGCTCCTCATCAGTAAGTACAGAAAGATTCCACTGCCTATAACTCCTACAGTTAAACCGATCGGTATTTCATACGGATAAATGAGGATCCGGCCAATGATGTCGCACGCGAGCAAGAATACTGCTCCTAACAGCGCAGTGTCGAACAGGTTTTTCTTCAAATTATCGCCGTTATATAGGGAAACAATATTCGGAACAATTAAACCTAAAAATGGTATAGCACCTACCGTTAAAATAACAGATGTAGTAGATAAAGCGACGATAACCAAACCAATGTTAACAATTAATCGATAATTTAGACCTAAGTTTATCGAGAAATCCTCACCCATTCCTGCAAGAGTAAACTTATTGGCAAATAAATAGGCTATAAACACAAGCGGTACACTTATGTAAATCATTTCGTACCGTCCCGCCATTACCATGGAAAAGTCACCATGCAGCCATGCAGAAATACTCTGGATCAAGTCATATTTGTAAGCAAAAAATGTAGTCATTGAGGATATAATACTGCCTAGCATCAATCCAACAAGCGGGATAAATATGGCATCTTTGAACTTAATCCGGTCGAGAATTTTCATGAATAGAAAGGTACCCGCTAAAGCAAACAATGAGGCAATAATCATTTTCTGCATCATCGTTGCGGAAGAGAAAATAATCATGGAAACTAATATTCCTAATCGTGCTGAATCCATGGTACCGGCAGTCGTAGGAGAAACAAACTTATTCCGGCTGAGCTGCTGCATGATTAAACCGCATATGCTCATGCTGATCCCTGCCAAAAGAATAGAAACAAGCCGCGGTACCCTGCTGATCATTAAAATCTCCTGCTTTTCCCTGTTTAACTGGAAAAGATCGAGCGGGCTTACATCCTTTACTCCAATAAACAAAGAGGTAATGGAAAGTAATATTAATAATAGAAGCAATAGAATTTTTCTCATAAACCAACCTGCTTTTCATGCTAACCATGGGCCGCTATTTTATTGATCTAAGAATGATAAACATTCTCAATGAAACTAAAAAAAAAACACATATTACTTATATTACAAGGCTTAATTTTGAGATAATCGCAAATGAAATTCATTCTCATTCAAACTCAGCTTTATTATCATATAATCCGGCCTTCCTTGTCAATCATTATTCAGAATTTTATAGAATTTACTTTAATTTATTTTCAAGGAATAATAGGGCGCCTATTATTCCTTTGCATGATAAGGCAAGTCCACAATGAAAGCTGTACCTTCTCCTTCCTTCGAGAAAACCTCAGCGTTCCCATTTAGTCTCTTAAGGCTTTGGGTAAGATGAAAAAGGCCTAGCCCCCTATTAGTCCCTTTAGTTGAAAATCCCTTGGTGAATATGTGCTGCTGCATTTTTTCAGCAATTCCTCCGCCTGTATCATGAACTTCTAATGACAGATGTTGTTCGAAATAATCGAACCGAACCGTGATTCGTTTAATTTCTGAATTTCCAACGGCTTCAATGGCGTTATTTATTAAATTGCCTACGATTACGACAAGCTCATGAATCACCTCTGGATCACGGGATTCTGGTATTTCTCCGTCTCCATCCACCAGAAACTCTACTTTATTTTCCCTTGCATAACTGAGTTTTCCTAATAAAAATCCAGCCAAGACTGGGTCTTTTATACGCTGCGATATAAAGCCCGCTTCCGATTGATGATGTTCAACCATTTTGTCAATGTAACTAGAAACACTTTCGTAATTTTTCATTGCAATGAGACCGGAAATAACATGCAGCTTGTTCATAAATTCATGCGATTGAGAGCGCAATGCATCTGCGTACAGCTTCACCCCGGTCAATTGTTCTGCCAGCTCCTTTAACTCCGTTCTATCCCTGAAGGTTGCTATGGCTCCAACTACATGTTCCTTTACTAATACGGGCACCAGGTTGGTGACAATGGCTAGACCGTTGACGTTTTGTTCAAGGTCGAGTTTCGGCTCTCCTAAATTCAAGACATCGGATAGTCTTAAGCCCGGCATCAATGTATCTATCTTTTTACCAATTGGATTACCCGATATCCCAGCTGATTGCAGAAGCCTGTTCCCTTCTTTGTTAACCAGCTTAATCCTGCCTGTCGCATTCACTGCAATGATTCCCTCTTTTGCCGATTGAAGCATTGCAATACGTTCTTCAAGCAATCCAGCAATCTCTTCTGGCTCTAACCCAAATAGTATAGACTTAATTTTTCTGGCTAAAAGAACCGCTCCAATGATGCCGGCAGCTATACCGAAAATCATTCCGGCATAAATAACCTGTCTGCCTTCTGAGACCGCATGGTTTACATCATCCAGCAGAATACCGACTGCTACAGCTCCAATTTGTCTATTGTTATTATCATAGACAGGAGCAAAAGCTCTTAGTGATGTTCCCAGCGTACCTTTTGCAACAGAAATGTGTTCTTTCCCTCTTAAAACAGTCCCTTCATCTCCACCTCTGAATTTTTTTCCTATTAATTCAGAATGGGGATGAGACCTTCGAATCCCCTTCATGTCCATAACGACAATAAATTCAACTCCGGCCGCATCTTGAACATCACGGGTGTAGGCTTGGACATCCGATACACTGCTCTTTTCCGGTCTAAGTGAATGGATAACCGGGGCTGAACGAGAAACAATCCTTGCAATATCGGCAGCTTTTTCAGCTTTAAGATTTTTTGTATCCTCCGCAACTCTTTTTATTACCATGGTTTCTGTTATAATGAGGGAAACTACGACGACCGTACATACCAGCAGGGTTATGGTAGTCTGCAATGAGAGTTTAACCCGGCTGGGTCCCTTTATTTTTTTCATACAGTTCCCCGCTTTACAGACCATACCGGTTGACTGGCCGCCCTACCCCGCCGTATTGTACAGTAATGTTTACTTTTCCCTTTTTCTCAAGATAATCAAGGTACCGCCTTGCGGTAACCCGGGCAATCCCGATACTTTCAGCTACTTCTTCAGAAGAGACGGGAGACTTTTCACTTGATATATATTCAATGATTTTATTTAAGGTATGATGATGCAGCCCTTTTGGCAGTAATTCTTCATCGATGGCGTCTTCATTGAAGGTCAGAAGCTGATCCAATTCATGCTGCTGAACGTCATTTCTTTCTTCTAGTTTAAGACGGAAAGAATAATATTGTTCAAGCGCTCTTTTAATCCTCTCAAATTTAAACGGTTTCAAAATGTAATCCACTGCTCCATACTGCAGGACTTTATGAATGGTTTCTATATCGCTTGCAGCAGTAATTGCCATTACATCAACAGGCAGCCCCTCCTGCCGGAATTGCTTTATTGTTTCAAACCCATCCAGCTGCGGCATATAAATATCAATAATGACAAGCTCAGGTTTTAACTTCCTTACTAATTGCAGCCCTTCTTCCCCATTACTGGCATGCCCGACCACCAGGTAGCCCTCGACCTTTTCGATATATTGCCTGTTAATTTCCTGTACCATCGGGTCATCCTCTATTAATAATACTTTGATCGAATTCATTTTTCTTTTCACCCGCCGTTTTAAAGCTTTTTATTCTATTATGAATATCTTAATCTAGGACTACAAATACTTTGGTAGATGTTTTTAGTACCGAAAAGAACAAAAAGAACTTTATGACCAAAAACTTAAACTTCATATTCCTTTCCTATAAGATTAATGAAAGCGTTACCAAATATGGAAGAGGTGAAGGATTGTTGAAACTGAATTTTAGAAACTTAACAGTACAGGTGATTATCGGTATATTGATAGGTATTATTATTGGATTTATTTTTCCTAAGTTCGGTACCGACCTTAAAGTATTAGCTGATATTTTTATTAAGCTGATCAAGCTCGTGATCGCCCCGATTGTTTTCCTTACTATTGTTATTGGAATTGGCAATATGGGAGACCTAAAGAAAGTCGGCCGTATTGGAGGAAAAACACTCCTTTATTTTGAAATTATTTCAACACTTGCACTTGTAATAGGTCTTGTTGTAGTCAATATCCTAAAACCAGGTAGCGGTTTCAATACCGACTCCGTAAAAGGCGGAGATGTATCAGAGTTTACTGAGCAGGCAAAAGAGACAAGCCACGGTGCCATTGAGTTTATTATGGGAATTATCCCGGATAACTTCATTGGGGCAATGGCTAAAGGCGAATTACTGCCGATTCTTTTTTTCTCCGTGCTGTTTGGCATAGCTGCAGCAGGGCTGGGCCAGAAAGCAAAGCCTGTTATTTCGTTCTTTGAACAAATTGCCGAGATTTTCTTTGGCATTGTAAATATAGTCATGAAATTTTCACCAATAGCTGCCATGGGTGCGATGGCCTATACGATTGGCAATTTTGGTATAGGTTCCCTTTTCTCTTTAGGTAAATTAATGGCCAGCGTATATCTGACAATGTTTCTATTTATCGTACTCATCCTTGGATTCGTCGCAAAGTTATACGGATTTAATATCTTCAAGTTTATAACTTATATCAAGGAAGAAATTTTACTAGTCCTTGGGACATCGTCATCTGAAAGTGCTTTACCGCGAATGATGGAGAAGCTCGAAAAATACGGCTGCTCTAAATCTGTAGTTGGACTGGTCATCCCAACTGGCTACTCTTTCAATCTGGATGGTACCGCCATCTATCTATCCATGGCTTCCATCTTTATCGCCCAGGCCTTTGGTGTTGACCTGAGTATCTGGCAGGAGATCACTCTCCTTGGAATTTTAATGCTCACATCAAAAGGCGCTGCCGGTGTTACAGGTTCCGGTTTTATTACACTTGCCGCTACACTTGCTGCTTTCCCGATGATCCCTGTTGAAGGCATTGCCCTGCTTCTTGGGGTAGACCGCTTCATGTCAGAAGCACGTGCCATTACCAACCTTATTGGAAATGGTGTAGCTACAGTTGTTGTTTCTAAAATGGAAAATGAATTTCATCCCGAAGAGAGATTCGATATCCCTCCTCCTAGTCACAGCGGCAGTGACAAAGTTTCAGTATGAGACTCTGAGAGCTAAAACATCTGGTTTTAGCTCTCTTTTTTATTGGAAAGGCAGCGTAGTAAAAATACCCTGCCCGTTCTTCTTTATGCTACACTGATGCAAAAGGTATGTTACTATCTCAAAAAGGGGAGGAAATAAGCATGACTTATTCAATTGTTGGCTATGATCCAAAAGAAAAAGAGTGGGGTATTGCCGTACAATCCAAATTTTTGGGAGTCGGTGCGGTTGTTCCGTGGGCGAAAGCCGGTGCAGGTGCAGTAGCTACTCAATCATATGCAAATACAGCATATGGGCCCCAGGCTCTCGCTGCCATGGAAAACGGGAAATCCGCTGAGGAAACCTTGAATGACTTATTAAGCGTTGATCCCGACAGAGAAATGCGGCAGGTTGGGATAATCGATGCAAATGGTAATCCTGCAACATTCACAGGAAGCGAGTGTTATGACTGGGCTGGAGGAATTACAGGATCGCACTTTGCTGCGCAGGGAAATATACTCGTAGATAAAAGAACCGTACAGGCCATGGCCGACGACTTTTCAAACTCTAAGGGCCCTCTGGCAGAACGGCTGCTGCATGCACTGAATGCCGGGCAAGAGGCAGGCGGAGACAGCAGAGGCCAGCAATCAGCCGCAATTCTTGTTGTAAAAGAACAAGGCGGCTATGGAGGATTTAATGACCGCTTTGTTGATCTAAGAGTGGAGGATCATCCGGAGCCCATCACAGAACTAATTCGCATCTACAACCTCCATCAGCTTTATTTTGCCCCATCTAAGGCAGAAAATATCGTAAAAATTGAAGGAGATATCAAATCAGAACTCACACAGCAGCTTCGGCGCCTGAACTACATAAAAGAAGACACAGCGAATGACGAACAATTATACAAAGCATTAACAGCCTATCTGCATACCGAAAACTTCGAAGGCCGTGAACAGCCGGAAGGGCAACTAGACCTTGAAGTATTAGCCTTTATGAGAAAGAGCTGATGGGGACTGTCCCATTTCCCAATTTATTTCCCATGGATCTTATTACCCTTTACAGTTTCTTTGTGGAGGGTTTTTTATGTTAAAATCCTTTTTACTCTACCCCCAGATTAGGAGTATGACCTCTTAGTCTGCAAATAGCGACATAAAACTTGGTTTTAGTCACATAAGTTCCCCCTCCACCACATAAATCGGTTTGTTTGCGGCATATGACTCTTTCGAGACCCAAAGGCAGACACTTTAATCGCCAAAAAA
Source organism: Peribacillus deserti (assembly GCF_016909175.1). Lineage (GTDB taxonomy): Bacteria > Bacillota > Bacilli > Bacillales > DSM-1321 > Paraperibacillus > Paraperibacillus deserti. Next base: position 13,091 of record NZ_JAFBFI010000019.1, on the reverse strand, counting down.
TCCTTAATTTTAGAAGCCTCCCATCTTCATGTCATTCAATTCTAGTGCAGCATCTAAGATGACTAACTGCTGGGCCTTTTTAAAGGAAAGCACCTTAAAATAAAATGACAAAAAATTCCTAAAAAATGAAATGCATGTTCTTCCGAAATAGAGGCAGATTATCTATTAAGGAGGTGAAAACACATGGCAAATCGCAGTGGTTCAAACCGTCAAAAGTTAGTTCCAGGTGCTCAACAAGCAATCGACCAAATGAAATTTGAGATCGCTCAAGAATTTGGCGTACAGCTTGGAGCAGAAACAGTATCTCGTGCAAACGGATCTGTTGGTGGAGAAATTACAAAACGTCTTGTTGCTACAGCTCAATCTCAATTAGCAGGTCAAGCTGGTCAATTCGGCGGAAACACTTTAGTTTAATAATTAAATAATTTGGATTTAGGCTGCCTGTTTCGCAGGCAGCCTTCTTTAGGTAATAAGCTATGGAAGGATTCCATAAATTTATCCTTGTATCGATAGATTAACCTCTTCTAATAAGGCTATAAATTCTCTTTCTGACATAGCATTTAATCTCATATCAAAAGCGTCAAAAGCCATGTTTCTGGTTATATCATTGGGTACGATTACACATAGAAGGCCCGCAGCTTTTGCCGCCCTCGTGCCATTTGGAGAATCTTCAAAAGCAATGGCTTCCTGAGGCGCTACACCCAGGCATTTACAGGCTTCCAGGTAAAGCTCAGGATCCGGTTTTATATTCTTCACGTCATCGGCCGTCCGTATACAATCAAAAAACTCATACAAATTAAACTTATTCAAAAAGCCCGTTACCCATTCCCGTGTTGAGCTGGACGCTAGGCCAATCCTGAGACCCTTTTTCCTTGCAACCTCTAGATAAGCAGTCACACCTGGACGTATCGTCCTGCCTTTCATAAGCAGTGCATGCTTTTCTTTCCCCTGTATCTGCAGTGCTGCACGGTCAATTGGTCTCTTAAGACAGACCTCTAAATAATCATACAGCTCATCATCACCAGTTCCCACACACTTTTCCCACATGCCGAAAGGAAGTTCGTGGCCATGCTCTTTGAATAGATCTGACATTACTTCAAACCATACGGATTCTGTATCAATAATTAAACCATCAAAGTCAAAAACAACTGCTTTTATCATATTTCTCCTCCATAACCTCATTCTTCTTTCGAACTAATAATATGTAATAAAAAGCAGAAAGATAAGCAGGTTCTCCTGTTTCTCTTTCGATCTTCGATGTATATTGTAGAGTGACAATTAAGTCGGGAACTTTCGAAGCCCGCTAACTCGCATTCTACGTTTGTTAAATTCACACTTTTTATATATAGTCGGGAACCGGCTGTTTTTTTATACCTGACATTAAAGTCGAGAACTTTTTAGAAGGGTAAAAAGGAATAGACTGCATTTTTCTGCAGTCTTTGTATTATAAAAGATAAAAAAAACCCGCCAGGCTATGCCCGCACTTTTTATTAATAAAATAATTAATAATAAAAATCAAGTGCTTATCAAAATTGGGATTCATACATATTTAGTTTCTACCGTGACAAATAGGACCATCTCGTGCATTCCACTAAATGGTCCTTTAAAATTGTTTAGGAATAAAAGGGATATAAAGATATCACTTCATTCTCTTTTCCATCAATTCTGCCATTTGTTTCGAATTCGGACTTCTTTCGTATTTCAATTTATCAATAATATTATCATAATCAGCTTCATTACGGTTCTGACTCAATTTATAGGCAGCCTGGATTTCTCCCACCTTAATTTTAAAACCAACAATACCTTTCAGCTGGTTTTCCAAGAGACTTGGAGAAAGGGTGTCCCAAAAAACCGGGTTTTTACGATGTTTTTCGTACTTTTCAAGCATTTTGATTAGTTCCTGTTTTACTTCTTCACTATCTAGAATAGCTGCTTTACCATACATATGGACTGCCTGGTAATTCCACGTAGGAACATTCTCATGTCCGTACCAGGAGGAAGAAATATAAGAATGGGGTCCCTGGTAGATGACAAGCACTTTTTCGCACGTTTCAAGTGTTCTCCATTGAGGATTTCCATAAGCCATATGTCCTGTGATATAGTAGTCGTCGTCTTCTTTAATTAATTCCAAAGGCAAATGTGTGGCTATTGGTTTCCCTTGATCTGTAGTAACAATCGTACCAAAAGAATTCGTTTGAACGAACTCCCAGATTTCATCAACATTTGTGACCTTAAAGTATTTTGGAATATACATAACACCGCTCCTCGCATAAAAAGTTTATAAAATTGCTTTGGTCAATATAAAGTCCGTTTGTTTCTCATCTCCCATATAAAAGGAGTGGGCTCCAGTTTGAACAAACCCTAATCTTTTATAGGCAGCGATTGCATTCTCATTCATTTCCCAAACACCGAGCCAAATGTTCTTTTTTTTCTGTTCTATTGCTATTTCCACCGCTTTGTTTATCAGGTATCTTCCAAGTCCCTGTCTTTGAAATTTTTGTTTTATATAAATCCTCTCAATTTCCAGTGAATCACCACCCATTTCTTCAGTTTGGGCTTCATCAACATTCACCTTGAGATATCCAGCGAGTTCATCATTTAAATAAGCAAAATAAAAAGCAGAAGAACGTTCAGACAGCTCCTTCTCTATCTGTTTTAGATTGAAAGCCTTCTCTAAATAGGCATTCATGTTTTCAGGTGAATTCTGATGCTTAAATGTATCATTAAATGTTTCATAACTAATTTCTTGAAGTGTGTGTAAGTCCTCAAGGGTACACTTTTTTACATTTATAGTCATTTAAATATGTCGCTCCTTTGTATGATCAATAATTCCGCTTGTTCCCTTTTTTCACAAATTCCCAGTCCTTTTCAATATTTTTTCTTACTTTTTTAAGAGAATTGAACAGGATCTCCACTTCTTTATCTGTGAATCCATCTAATGCGACCATATTGGAATAATCATTTTCTCTTCTTATAAACGGATAAACATTATTTCCTTTCTCTGTTGGAAAAAGTTTTCTAATTTTTTGATTTTGTTCATCATCTTTCTTTTCTATAAATCCATTCATTTCAAGTTTTTTTATAGCTCGAGATGCCGTTGTTCGGTCTACTTTAATCAGTTCAGCTAATTTTTCTTGAATAATTCCGGGGTTTTCACATATACGCACAAGGTACAAATACTGCCCTTTTGTAAGGTCATATTCTTTAAATTCTATATTGCTTATTGAATCTAATGCCCTAGCGATCATTCCAATTTCGCGTAAGATTTCTTCCATACATTCACTCCTTATTACACATTTATTGTTGCATTTGCAATAAATCTGGTATACATTAAATGTAAATCATTTTTATTGCATTTGCAACTATTTATCAGGATATATTAATGGATAAATTAATCTAAAGGACTGAAAAAAATGAATATGAAAAGAATAACCATTGATGAAGAAGACTTAAAGGCAGCATTCCGTATTATAAGGAACGAAGTATATTTGGATGAACGAGGCGTACCACTAGCTGATGGATTTGGCAGACTGAATGGACAATGTGAAAGATGAAGAAGCAGGCTAAGGCAAAATATGCAGTTTATGTAGTGGGAATTTTAATATTAACCCTGGGCATTTCTTTCTCTATACAATCTGACTTTGGAACATCACCTTTTGATGCACTTTTGGTCGGACTATCCATAAACGTAGGACTTACTGTGGGAAGTTGGGAAATTATAATAGCTTTGATACTGATATGTTGTAATTCGTTTTTAAAAAGACAAGAACCCGAATTTTTAGGATTGTTAACAGCATTTTTAACGGGCATTGGCATTGATACGTGGCTTTTTTTGTTACACAATTTGATAACACCTCAACTATGGTTCGTTAAACTTGTTTGTTTTAGTTTCGGCTTAATTGTCATAGGATTAGGAACTGCAATCTATTTACATGCGAATTTTGCTCCAATTCCCATTGATCGTTTAACAATAATCATAAAAGAATTAACGAGAACCAATATACTATTTTCAAGAACATTCATTTACCTCCTATTCTTGATTATGGCAATCATATTCCATGGACCAATTGGTATTGGAACGTTGTTAACCGTCTGTTTAGGGGGACTAATACTTAATTACTTTATGCCATTTACAGAAAAGGTATTAGACTGCATACTAACAAACTCTTGTACATCACCTAATTATGATACCGATAAAAACCATTCAATATGATTTTGCCACTCAGTTGGCAGAATAAAATCGGTAACTAAAAGAACATCTCGTGTACGTGCACGAGATGTTCTTTTATGTAACTGCTAATCGTTAAAGCTACAATTCGTATTCAGTAACTTTCAATGAAATATATCTTTATACTTCCTTTGACACAGTAGCACGAAGTCCAGCCCGCTTATAGATTTACCATTCGTGAACGGCTTCATTTTCCGCCTTTAACAATTCCAGAATATGTTTTACACGCCTTGTTTGATAAGCTCTTGGTTTTCTTCGGCCTGATGAATGTACTTCATTGTTTTAGGCAGCATGTCTGCTCTTTTCACTATTAATGAATGTATCCTTAGCCCGATTTTATTTTCAAGAGCATATTACGACACATAAATAAAAAATGAGCGCAGCCATCTGGGGCTACGCTCATTTTCATTTGATTGGAGTAAATCCATTTTCAGTTCCCGACTCTTTTGTACACTTACATTATTCTAATTCAGTAAATTCTTCTCTTATTCCACAGTAACCGATTTTGCAAGGTTTCTTGGCTTATCTACATCACAGTCACGATGAAGGGCCGCATAATAGGCAATAAGCTGCATAGGCACTACAGAGACAAGAGGAGTCAATAATTCATGAACAGCTGGAATGACGAAACGATCTTCCTCCATATCCAGTCCTTTCATGGAAATAATGCAAGGGTTGGCACCGCGTGCCGCTACTTCTTTTACGTTTCCGCGAATGCTCAAATTCACATTCTCCTGAGTAGCAAGTGCTATTACAGGAGTTCCTTCTTCGATTAAAGCGATTGTACCATGCTTTAACTCTCCGCCTGCAAAGCCTTCAGCCTGAATATAGGAAATCTCTTTAAGTTTAAGAGCACCCTCAAGCCCTACATAGAAATCCATACCGCGTCCAATAAAGAAGCAGTTGCGTGTGAATGATAGATATTCGCGCGCTATATAATCCATTTCTTCTTTCGAATCACAAAGCACTTCCATTGCATTTGCTACGATTCCAAGCTCTTTTACAAGATTAAGGTTATCTGCTCTGCCGCGTGTTTTTGCAACAACATCTGCAAGAATAGACAAGACCGCAATTTGAGCTGTATAAGCTTTGGTAGAAGCAACCGCAATTTCTGGTCCTGCATGAAGTAGAAGCGTATAATCCGCTTCACGGGACAGGGTAGAACCAGGTACGTTTGTGATCGTAAGCGCCTTATGGCCAAGCTCTTTGACTGCCACAAGAACAGCCCGGCTGTCTGCTGTTTCTCCACTTTGAGAGATAAAGATGAACAGCGGTTTTTCCGGAAGAAGAGGAAGGTTATAGCCAAATTCAGAAGCCACATGAACCTCTACAGGGATTCCTGCCATTTTTTCGATAAGCTGTTTCCCTACAAGCCCTGCATGATAGCTTGTTCCGCATGCCACAATATAGATACGGTCAGAACCATTTACAGCATCGACGATCTCTTGATCAATGGCAAGATTGCCTTGCTCATCCTGGTACTTCTGAATAATTTTTCTAATCACTAAAGGCTGCTCATCTGTTTCTTTTAGCATGTAGTGAGGATATGTGCCTTTTTCAATATCACTGGCATCCAGTTCAGCTGTGTAAGGCTTGCGTTCTACTACCGTACCTTCAAGAGTTTTGATGGTTACCTGCTCTTTAGTAACAAAAACCATTTCTTTATCCATAAGCTCAACATATTGATTGGTAACCTGAAGCATCGCCATCGCATCACTTGCCACAACATTAAAGTCTGCTCCTACACCTACCAACAGAGGACTTTTGTTTTTAGCTACAAAAATCATATCTGCCGCCTGCTCATCCAAAAGGGCAAGAGCGTAGGAACCTTTTAATAGAGTAAGAGTCTGGCGGAAAGCCTCTTCCGTTTCCATTCCCTCATTGGCAAACTTCTCAATCATTTGAACAATAACTTCTGTATCCGTTTCACTGATAAACTCTGTGCCTTGAAGATATTCCCGTTTTAAAATGGAATAGTTTTCAATAACACCGTTATGAACCAGTGTAAAACGACCAGAAGCACTTTGATGTGGATGCGCATTCGTCTGGCTTGGAACTCCGTGAGTTGCCCATCTGGTATGGCCAATGCCTGTGTTAGCTGAGACGGATTCATCAACAATCGCACGCAGGTCTGCAATACGCCCTTTTTCTTTAAAAACGCGGATTTGTTCATTCCCTCTTACAGCAATACCTGCAGAGTCATAGCCTCTATATTCAAGCTTTTCTAAACCTTTTAAAAGAATTTCTTTTGAATCTTGATTTCCAATATACCCAACTATTCCGCACATTATAAATTTCCTCCTTGGAGTAAGGAGGCAAGATGACCGGGGGCCTGTCTTGCCCCCTTATCTCTGAATCATATATTTTTAGCTGTACAGCTCTTTCCCCTTTGTTCAAAAAGTTACCCCTTTGTTTTGAGAGAAAAATTGCGGTTGTGTACAGGCAACCGGGAGGTACCCGCCGAATAATCGATAATCCTCCACCTCGTCAACTAAGCTTGTCGTCCCGCTTAGTCCTGGCGCTTTTAGATAATTATATACACGATCCACCTTTCTAGCCTAATTCTGTTCTTCACATATACAAGCGAAAAACATGTTAATCATATACTAACTTTTCATTCCCGTCAATCATTTATTGCTTCTCAGCTAGATGACACTCATGTTCTTTACCCCTGCTAACAGCTTTAAAACCTTTGTTCCACTATATAAAAATATGCATAAGAGAAAAAGAGCGTTCCTCTTATGCATATAGTTGCAGCCTTATTTTTACTCTTGAAGCCCCATTTCTGCTTTAACTACCTCCGCAATTCTTTGAACATAATCGTTGCACTGCTCTTCTGTAGGGGCTTCTGCCATAACCCTGACTAAAGGCTCTGTACCTGAAGGGCGCACCAGAATACGTCCATCACCATTCATTTCTGTTTCGACTTCCTGGATGATGTCGTGAACCTTTGGATTAGCTGTTACTCCGTGTTTATCCGTTACTCTAATATTAACAAGCTTTTGCGGGAACTTGACCATTTCCCCGGCTAACTCAGAAAGTGGTTTCTTCGTAGCCTTCATAATATTCACAAGCTGCACACCAGAAAGAAGTCCGTCACCAGTAGCATTGTAGTCAAGGAATATAATATGGCCAGACTGCTCGCCGCCGAGATTATATCCGCCTTTTTTCATTTCCTCTACAACATAACGGTCGCCTACTGCTGTTTGTGCACTATGGATTCCATTCTCTTGCAGGCCTTTGTAAAATCCAAGATTGCTCATAACCGTAGATACTACGGTTGAATGTTTTAGACGTCCCTGCTCGTTTAGATACTTTGCACAAATATACATGATTTGATCGCCGTCTACAATATTCCCATTTTCATCAATAGCTATTAAACGGTCTCCATCTCCATCAAATGCAAGCCCCACATCTGCACCTTTTTCTTTTAAGTATGCTGATAAGGCTTCAGGGTGCGTAGAACCAACACCCTCGTTAATATTTAAACCATCAGGTGAAGCCCCCATTGTCGAGATATCAGCTTCCAGATCAGCAAATAAATGTGCAGCCAGTGAAGATGTAGCACCATGAGCACAATCTAGGGCAACATGAATATTTGAGAAATCTTCATCAACTGTCTGCTTTAAGTATTGAATATATTTTTGGCAGCCTTCAAAATAATCATTAACTGTTCCCAGGTCTGCTCCGACCGGGCGTGGCAGATGATCTGTTTCCATATCCATCAAGCCTTCAATTTCATTCTCCTGCTCATCTGAAAGCTTAAAACCATCCGGTCCAAAAAACTTGATCCCATTATCCGCTACAGGGTTATGTGAAGCAGAAATCATTACCCCTGCCTGGGCTCCCTGTGCTTTTGTTAAATAAGATACCCCCGGAGTAGAGATGACACCCAATCTCATAACCTCGGCCCCTATTGAAAGCAAACCAGCTATCAGAGCACTTTCAAGCATTTCACCGGAAATACGCGTATCGCGGCCAATTAATACCTTTGGACGAGTTGTGTCCTTTGTCAGAACATACCCTCCGAATCGGCCAAGCTTAAACGCTAGTTCTGGAGTCAGTTCTGTATTTGCTACCCCGCGGACTCCGTCTGTGCCAAAATATTTACCCATTGCATATCGCTCCCTTTTAATATGTTTCAATCGATTTATTTACTCTCAATTTGCTTCCTTTTTAGCTACATCAACTGCCGCTTTTTCAAATGGAATTTTCCAAGATAGATCATCAGGCAGGTTGGAAAATACCGCCGTTTCGCTGCGGCCTTCTGGAAGCTTGCTTGCGTCTATGGATAGCTGGATATCCGATTCTTTAAGTGCCTTTATCCTTTCAGGCGGGCCGGTTACCGTAATGCTTAATGACCCACTAGAAGGATTTACAAAGGTTAAGGCATAATCATCCGGAAGGCCGGCAGGATTTATTTTAATGCTGCTGAATGTTTGCGAGATTTGCTCGGCCGCCGCTTCTTCCTCTTTGTTATCATCTGGATTCAATTCTTCCTTTTGTTTTCCAGTCTTTACAGAGACGCTCACTTTTGGTTCAGAAGCCCGGTAAATACCTTCTGGCAGCAGAATGTTCTGTTCGAATGTAGTGGAGCTGTCTATATCACTAACATTGACGGGCACTCTTATATTTTGTATTTTTCTTAATTCAGACTGCTTACCATAAAGAATGATTTCGTGCGGATTAATGTTAATCGATTTGATTTCCAGCCCATCCTGAAGTGTGCCTGTCTGGTAAGGAATGACAGAAACCTTCTTAGATGGAATTTGTATAGGAATCCTCACGTCAACAGACGAAGGTTCAATAGATACATCAAGATTATTCAAATGTTTATCGAGAGCCCTTACCCTGGCTCTTTTCTCCACTGTCTCGTTAATCCCTTGCTCCAATTCTATGGAAGCTCTGACTATAGAAATCTGGTCCATAATGTCCTTGGCTCCAGTGATCCTGACTCGTTCTGGATCAGCAGTCGGTACTCCTGCTATATACCCCGCCTCTAAAAGGCCTTCATTAAATTGAGGCGAAACTGAATATTCCTTCGTAATTTTTTCCTGGACCGTTACAGTAGCCTGATTAGGCTTTACTACTGCAGTGATCTTATCAGATAAATTCTCAACCCGGATCGGTACTTTTTGCTCGCCGATTACAGCATCGGCCAGATCAACGCTGACTTTGAAATCTCTCTGATTTTTAGCCGAAAGAACAATGCTTTTTGGTCCCTTTAAGGTTACATCTACCTTACCAGGCACACCCTTCACTACTAAATTTTCACTGTCGTAATATACATCCACTTCAACATTTTCTACCGTTTCTGTAGACGTTTTTGAAGTTGGAGAAAATCCTGCTGATCCTTTTTTGGCATCGGGTTGAAAATTAATGGATACAAACAAAAGAGCAGCCAGAGAAAATGCAATAATTTTTATAAACCAGGGTGTCTTCATTAACCTATCCATTTTTCTTTGCCCTCCAATTCCAAAGGGTTGGAGATACAGCCCTGTTTTTATCAATTAATTCAACATTTAGCATATCTTTAAGTGAATCTTGATTTAAATTTCGGTACAGCTCTCCATTTTTAGTTAAAGAGATACTTCCTGTTTCCTCCGAAACAATGATCGTTATGCTGTCCGTAACCTCTGAAACTCCTAATGCAGCCCTATGCCTTGTGCCAAGCTCTTTTGAAATAAAAGGACTCTCAGAAAGGGGAAGGTAGCAGGCAGCAGCAGCAACCTGATTTCCCTGGATAATAACCGCTCCATCATGCAAAGGAGTATTCGGAATAAAGATATTGATCAGAAGCTCAGAGGAAATGGCTGAGTGTAAAGGAATCCCTGTTTCAATATAGTCGCTCAACCCTGTTTCTCTTTCTACAGAAATAAGAGCGCCAATGCGCCGCTTCGCCATATAATTAGCTGCCTTTATGATAGATTCGACAAGGCGTTCTTGTCCCTCTTCTTCTATTTGGCCGCTGGCTCTTGAAAAGATCTTTCCTCTCCCAAGCTGTTCAAGCGCTCTTCGAAGCTCAGGCTGAAAAATGATAATGATCGCAAGGAAACCCCATGTCATAGCCTGTTCCATTAGCCAGCCTAATGTATTCAAGCCTAAAAAATTACTTAAGCTTTGAACAATCACTATCACAAAAATCCCTTTTAAAAGCTGTACAGCTTTCGTTCCTCTAATCACCATCAAAAGTTTGTAGATTACAAACCATACCAGCAAAATATCAATGAAATTTATAAAATAATCATAGAAGGTAAAGTGGGATAAAGACATGTTACTTTCCTCCAGTCATGTAGTTCGACAAGGACTCCCTCTCTCTTATCGAACATGTATCTAACTGTATGTAATCAAAAGCCTGCACTATATGGCCAACCTGAGATTTAACACAATACATAAAATTATATCATGAAAATAAATGTTTTTCTCTATTTAACCCCCTGTTTCTATATCTCCACACTAGAAAATTATGTAAGAAAGGCCATCCCGTTTAGGATGGCCCTTATTGAAAGCTATTAGTAGTAATGTAACTGGAAACTTCCTTGGCACTTGTTTTAATCTTGTACCACAGCCATTCAAAAGCCTGGTCAATTTCTTTGATATCTCCAGTGACGCTTCCTGCAGAAGCTAGGTATCTGTCTCCGTTAATCACAGTTACATCTCCCTGTACCCTGCCCTCAATCTTAATATCTCCATTCCGGACCAGAATATCGCCTTTTACTGTCTTCCCCTCAGGAACTATAACCGTATGGTTTTCCACGATAAGATTAGACTGCCTGGTTACAGAAAAGTCCTCCCCTTGGTTCCATGATGTTAACATGGCTCCTGATATTAATACAAGGAAGAGCGCTGCCGCAGACACAACGGGATGTCCCATCATCCATCCCTTAAGCTTCCCTTTTTTCTTTGCTTCTTGTGGAAGGCTGGCCATCACCCTCTCTGTAAAGTCAGAAGACACAGTGATGCTTGCTGGTACTTTCACATATGAAACAGCTTTCTTTAGTTCATATAAGTAATTGCGGCAATCCTCACAGGACTGAAGATGCCCCTTTAATATCCGTTCACTGTCGGAGCTGATTTCTTCATCTAGATAATCATGCATATATTCTACTATTTCTTCCGGACATGTCATGGAACTCACCTTCCCTTATAAATGACGAAGCTGAAGCCTTAAAGCTTCTCGTCCTCTATGAATTCTTGTTTTTACTGTACCCACTGGAAGATCCAGTGGGTCGCTGATCTCTTTTAAAGATAAATCCTCAATATATTTTAAAATGATAACAGAGCGGTATTTTTCTGGAAGCTTCAAAATTTCGTTCTGTATGGTCTCCTGCATTTCCATACTTTCCACTTCATTTTCCGGACTTTCTGTATCTGAAGCAAGTTGAGAATACATATTTAATCCATCAGTTCCTGCAATTTCAGCATCCAGGTAATAATCAGGCTTCTTTTTTCTAATACGATCTATGCATAAATTTGTTGCAATTCTGTAAATCCATGTGGAGAACTTCATATTTAAATTGAAGCTTTTAATGTTTACATAAGCCTTTAGAAAAGCCTCTTGAGCTAAGTCTTCTGCTTCATGTCTATTGCCAATCATTCGGTAGCATAAATAAAAGACTTTATCTTTGTACTCCTCCACTATATAGCTGTAAGCATTTTGATTGCCTTTTAATACCTGCTTAATTTTATCTTTAATAAGCACTTCCATTGTTTATATTACCCCCGCTATGCGGCTATACGATTTCTACGAATCGCAAGCTAAAAGGTTTCAAAAATTTATATATTTATTTTAACAAAGATTTACAATATATGGTTTATAATATTGAAAAACCGGGAAAATAGTAGAAGATGCTAAAGGGGAAGGTTGGTTAATACGATGACGATTGAATTGAAAGAGCTGCTCAATGATATTGAAAAATGCCGTGCGAGAATGGTAAATTTAGCTTCCCGCACTTCTATGATAGATCATAACGTAGTTGAAGCAAGTACACAATTGGATACTCTTATACATAAATATATAATGATGACAAGAAAACAGTAACCCCGTGGTTACTGTTTTCTTTGAAATTATAGAGCACCGTTCTCCGCTTATCTATATACAAATTGTCTACAATGAATTATTTCATCATTGTGATTTAAAGGAATCTTATATAAAAAGCACCGTTTTCCCTTTTCTTGTTGTCCAGCTTCGAACTGACATCCTTGGTCATAAGCCAATCGCCATCAAAAGGCAAGAGCGGCCTTTCGCTGCCGCTTTTCTTATGCCTGTCAGGTGTCTGCTTTTCTATATACAATTTGTGTACAATAAGTTATTTCATCATTGTGATTTAAAGGAATCTTATATAAAAAGCACCGTTCTCCGCTTTTCTTGTTGTCCAGCTGCGAACTGACATCCTTGGTCATAAGCCAATCGCCATCAAAAGGCAAGAGCGGCCTTTCGCTGCCGCTTTTCTTATGCCTTTCGGATGTCTGCTTTTCATCTAATGTTATTGCATTTATCTAGTTAAGTTCATCATGGTTCTTTAATAAAAGATATTAGAAAAGCACCGTTCTCCGCTTTTCTTGTATCCAGCTGCGAACTGACACCTTCGGTCATAAGCTAATCGCCTTCAAAAGGCAAAAACGGCCTTTCGCTGGCGCTTTTCTTATGCCTGTCAGGTGTCTGCTTTTCTATATACAATTTGTGTACAATAAGTTATTTCATCATTGTGATTTAAAGGAATCTTATATAAAAAGCACCGTTCTCCGCTTTTCTTGTTGTCCAGCTTCGAACTGACATCCTTGGTCATAAGCCAATCGCCATCAAAAGGCAAGAGCGGCCTTTCGCTGCCGCTTTTCTTATGCCTTTCGGATGTCTGCTTTT
>NZ_JAFBFI010000018.1 GCF_016909175.1 Peribacillus deserti | reverse complement strand
CATTAACCATTATGGGAATAGCGAGCAATACAAAAACCCAAGATGAAATATTTTCATCTTGGGGTGTGAGTCAAGTAATCATGTGAGTTTCTTATGCCTGTCAGGTGTCTGCTTTTCTATGATTGAAGTGCTTACAATAATTACGTTAGTCATTGTGCCTATAAGGTATCGTTCCTGAAAAGCACCGTTCTCCGCTTTTCTTGGTGTCTAGCTGCAGCGCCTAGACCCTCGAGTCATAAGCCCATCAGTCCATGGAAAGGAAAATCGCTTTCCACGGCCTGCTCGTCTTATGCTTGTCGGGTCTGAGCAAGGCGCTTCCGCTTTTCTAGTTCCCTGTGAATTTGGGTTTTCTTTTTTCTACGAAGGCTTGGATGCCTTCTAGGTGGTCTTGTGTTCGTCTCATTTTTAGCTGTCCATGTTTTTCTAATTCTAGGATTTTGAGAAGGTTAGGTCTGTTGTTTTCTGCTAGTATTTTCTTTGTTTTTATCATGGCCGCTACAGGTTTTTGTTTCCACTCATTAATTTTTTGTTTAACAGCGGCTTCCAGGTTGTCTGTACTTTCATGAATTAGTCTTTTTTCAATTGCTTCATTGGCAGTTAATACTTTACCTTCCCAAATCAGCTCTTTTGCTTTTACCTCACCTAGTCTTCGTTCCAGGAAGAAATGTCCTCCTCCATCAGGAATGAGCCCAATTCCAATGAAGTTCATGGCAATCTTACTTTTGGAATCAGCAATGATATGATCACAGGCAAGAGCGATGGTTAGTCCCAGTCCCGCGGCGGCACCATGGACTGCACAAAGAGTTAATTTTGGCATGCAGTACAACGTCATGGAAAGTTCAGTGATGATATCCATCATTGCAAAGAAATCGCTCTCGTCTGATAAAGCAAGCATGGACTTTATGTCTCCGCCTGAACAAAACCCTTTGCCTTTTCCTTTTAACACGACTATATCTACTTGTTCATTTACTGTTAAGTCTTTAAGGGTAAGAACTAGTTCTCTTAACAAGTCTAGATTTAGTGCATTAATAGATTCAGGTCGATTAAGCTCTACAGCAGCCAGCCTTCCTGAATATGTAACTGTGACGAGACTTTGAATTGTTGTTGTATCCGCTTCCATTAGGATGCCTCCCTATTAAATGAATATGAATTCATTATACATGGGTTTAGGGTTTGTAGATAAGTATTATACAAAAATTAAGAATTTTGTCACAATATTACTTGGTTTTAGATATTTCCTGTGTCACTTGTTCTCTCAAAGCTCTTTTTAGAAATTTACCAACTGATGTTTTTGGAATCTCCTTCATAAAGATGATTTCATCCGGAATCCACCATTTTGCAAATTGCGGTGAGATAAATTCAATCAATTCCTCTTGTGTAACTCTTCCTTCGAATGTTTCCTTTAAGACCACACATGCTAAAGGGCGCTCCTGCCACTGCTCATGCGGTACAGCAATCACTGCTGCTTCGAAAACAGCTTCATGGGCCATTAGTGCATTCTCTAAATCTACCGAGGAAATCCATTCTCCTCCGCTTTTTATTAAATCCTTGGTTCTGTCGACAATTTTCACAAAGCCCTCCCCATCAATGGTAGCCACATCTCCTGTATAAAGCCATCCATCCTTGAATGAGTCTTGCGATCTATCATCTTTATAATATTCTGAAGCAATCCAGGGGCCTCGAATCAGCAGTTCTCCCATTTCTCTTCCATCAGGACTCACTTCGCCATTTGCCCCCATTACTTTGATCTCAAGTCCAGGTATAAGAACTCCCTGCTTCGCTTTAAGTTCTAATATCTCTTCCTCTGGCAATTCCTGCTGATAACTTTTCAATGTGGAGACAAGCACGATTGGACTGGTTTCTGTCATTCCGTAAGCATGCATAAATGGGATATTATATTTTTGTTCAAAGGCTTTTATCATACCTTTAGGTGCAGCCGATCCGCCGCATATCAATCCTCTTAAGCTGCTTAAGTCATACTGATTTTCTTCAATTTCTTTTAAAAGTCCGAGCCATATTGTAGGAACTCCTGCTGAGAGCGTAACTTTTTCTGATTGAATCAGTTCTGCAATCAGTTTAGGGGTAAAGTAAGGTCCCGGGAGAACCAGCGTTGTTCCAAACCATACTCCAGCAAAGGGCAACCCCCATGCATTCACATGAAACATAGGAACGATTGGCATCGCAATATCTTTTTCACTCAAAGCTGCACTGTCAGCAAGTCCAAGGGCCATGCTGTGAAGTACAATCCCACGGTGTGTATATACCACACCCTTTGGATTTCCTGTAGTTGCAGATGTATAGCACATGCCTGCAGGATCATTTTCATCAAGGTTTTGTTCAAATTGGAACAGCGGATTGCCTTCTTCTAGAAGTCTTTCATAATGAAAAACAGGGCTGAGGTTTGTGTCAGGAAGCGATTCGTTATCTGTCATGATAATAAATGCTTTCACTGTATGAAGTTCGTCTTTTATTGATTGAATGAGCGGCAGAAGATCAGAATCTATCAGCAACACTTTATCTTCAGCGTGATTAATAATGTAAGCAATTTGCTGAGGTGCTAAGCGGATGTTAATCGTATGGAGCACTGCACCAGAACAGGGTACAGCAAAGTATGCTTCTAAATGGCGATGATGGTTCCAGGCCATGGTTCCAACGCGGTCACCTTTTTCAACGCCTAATTCTTTTAGGCAGCTGGCCAATCTTCTCGTTCTTTCTCCCATTTCTTTGTATGTAAATCTGTGTATCCCGCCATCTGTCCGTGAAATCACCTGCTTTTTTGAGAAATATTTTTCGGCTCTCTCTAACATTTGGGTCATTAACAAAGGAGTATTCATCATAGTACTTTCCTCCTAAAATTTATTGATATATATATAGTTCTTTACGTGTAAGAGTTATTCCTTCCTCTAATGATTATTTTAGGCGCTGCTGTCTTGTCAAAAGAACGACTTTGGCTTTAGCTCTATTTTTTTTAACAACTAACCGCCTCACGACCCTGCTTCAACTATGGCAATGACAAAAAAAAGCCCTATAGCAGGGCTCAGACTTACATATTATTATCGTATTGTTTTATTTGTTGAAAAAGTTTCCTCTAGCAGGGTGATCTTTTGTGTAGTATAGCTTTCAAAGCTGTCATTGTATGATTTAGGATCCTTTGGATTGGCAAATTGAGTGATTTTTCCTGTATGCGGATGTACAAACTTACTTGCAGCTCCGCATCCGATGCCAATAATCGTCTGCATTTCTTCCATGATCATGATGTTATAAATGCTTTCCTGTCCTGGCACTGAATATCCTACGTTCTCCAGGTTTCCAAGAATATTTTTTTGGCGGTACAGGTAGTATGGAGTGTAGCCATGCTCTGCCGTCCATTCCTCTGCCATCCCCATCATGCCTTCGACTTCTGTTCTGGAAGCCACTTGATATTTTTGTTTATTTCTGGTCATTTCTGACGCTCGTTTGAAGGAAAGTGTATGAACAGTCAACGACTCGGGCATTAATTTTTCTGTCTCGCTCAAGGTGTATTCAAATTCCTTCGTCCCTTCGCCAGGCAGGCCAATAATTAAATCCATATTTATATTGTTCATACCCATTTCTCTTGCCAGTTTATATTTTTCAATCGTTTCTTCCACCGTATGATGGCGGCCGATTGCTTTTAACGTTTCCTGGATATAAGATTGAGGATTAATACTGATGCGGTCAATATTCCACTTTTTTAATACCTCTAGTTTTTCAGGCGTTATCGTATCAGGTCTTCCGGCTTCAACCGTTATTTCCCTGATGTTGTCCACATCAGGAAATGACTCATACATCTCTTCATAGAGCATGTCCATTTCTTCTGCCGTAATGCTTGTTGGGGTTCCCCCGCCATAATAAACCGTAGTGATGCGAATATTATTTTCTCTCAGCCATTTGCCTATTTCACGCATTTCGTAATGAAGACCGCCTAAGAAGGAATTAACGGAGCCTTGCCTCCCATTTATTGCATAGGCAGGAAACGTGCAATACGCACATTTTGTTGGGCAGAAAGGAATTCCGATGTAGATGCTGACCTCATTTTGAAGTGTGTAAAGATCAGGAACCACACTAAGCTGCCGTTCTACTATATTTTGCATAAGATTAATTTTTTCCGGTGAGATTAGATAATTCTCCAGCAAATCCTGATGTGACTCTGCTTGAGGTATTCCTGCCTGGGTCTTCTTATGCAGCAGCTTGGTAGGACGGATGCCGGTTAATATTCCCCACTTTTGGACCATACCGGTAGCTTCTTGCAGCAAAGTTAAATATGCCTTGCAAAGTGCATCCTTTAGCTGTTTAAACAGCTCTTTTTCTGTACTCCCAGGATCAACGGTTCCCTCAATACTTGTATGATAACTTTTGTCTTCTTCGACATGAAGGAGGGTAACAGTTCCTTTTAGATTTACGGGACTTTCAATCTTAAAATCTGCGAGGAAATCTGGATTTTCAGCAGCGGTAAAAGAAACCTTGGATTCCTCGAAGAATAAATTAGCTATATTAGTGAAGGGCCTGATCAGCCTTTCGTCTTCAATGCCTCTTATTTGAATGTGCAATTTAGTCACCTTGGTTTTCTGTAATTTTTTGGTTGCAAGTGATTACGAAATTATAAATTTTTTGGGAGCCGGGCTTGAAAACGGCTGCTATAAGTGTACAAAATACATGTTTGCCGGTCAATGCTGATATCAAAAAGGGCTCAGTCCCCCAGGACCGAACCCATTTTTACTTATGCTTTTAGATTTATGCTTAACTTTTCAGGTTTTATGCTTAGGTTTTTGAATTTTATGCTTATCTTTCTGGATTTTATGCTTAACATCTTAGGTTTTATGCTTAGCAGTGCTTATCGAATAGGATTTATGATTAGCCAGTTAACCATTTGCTTATTATTTGGCTTTATGCTTATCAATGCCTATCGTCTAGGATTTATGATTAGCCAGTTAACGGTTTGCTTTTTTTGTGGCCTTTATGCCAGTGTGTGCATACCGTCCAGGATTTTGATTATCCATTGAACTGTTGTGCTTAGCCGCTTCCCAGCCAAATCTCATTACTTGTTAACTTTTAGGTCTTTATTAAGGTCTTTATGCTCTATTTGCTGCTGCTTTCTAAAGAGTTCCTTTACTGTATAGGCTACTCCTTGCTGGTCATTGGTTCTGGTCTGCCAGTCTGCAGCTGATTTAACTTCTTTCACCGCATTTCCCATAGCTACTCCAAGGCCCGCCTGCTCTATCATGTCAAAGTCATCTGTCCCGTCACCTATAGCAACAATCTCACTTGTTCTTACATTTAAATGCTGGGCCAGATACCGTAAACCGTCCCATTTGGAAACGCCTTTTGGAACAATCGTGAATTTATTCTCATTTATTTGAATGGTGTCTATTTCGTCATACATCGTTCCGAGGGCTGTCATTAAATCTTTCAGCTCACTTACTGTATCACATATAACATCTATTTTAGGAGGAGCGGCAGGCTGCGCTGCCAGTGCCTCACTTAATATATCAACATATTGATGGGAATAAAAAAACGGTTCGTTTTTGTAAAAGGACGCTTTTCCTACTAAATTTTCCGGCAGGTTTACTCGATTCCCAATCATATATTTTTCATGGTATAACTTAATTTGGCTTGATGAAACTTCTAATAACTTTACAAGTTCCAGGGTTAGGTCTTCTGAAATTCTTTTAACTAAAATCGGCTTATCAAATGCACCCACATAGGCACCTTGATGGGCAACGATGTGAGGTTTAATTTTCAGAGCCTTTGCAACCTTTCTGGCAGACGCGAAATTCCGTGATGTCACCAGGGCGACAAAAACACCTTTTTGATGAACAAACTCAATTGCTTCTTTTGTCGTTTTATGCAAGCGGCTGTTGGTTTGGAGTAAGGTTCCATCTATATTAACGGCTAATAAGCGATACACCATGATGATCTCTCCCATCTGTTATGTCCTTACCAGATTTTTATGAAGAAAAGTATCATCATAGAACTGCCATGTCTTCCTAATATGGATGATACAAAAAAAAAGCCTTCCTGGGAATTTGTCCCTGGAAGACATTCGGCCGGTATTTTATTGCTAGTCAGCTGGTCCATACATTTCATCAAGAGGCTTTAAGATGATTTTGTTTAACTCGCCTACGATCATGCTCATTCTCTGTTCTGCTTCCATCAGCATGGATATTTTTGGGTTCTGCTGAACTAAAGCCACTGTTTTCTGAGCCTGCTGAATCTCATCCTGAGATATGTCCTGTCCCATCATTTGTTTCTGCTGAATATTCATCTGTACCTGGCGGAAGTTTTCAAACATACTTTTAGCACCTTGATCTGCATTTAATTCTGCAAAACGTTTTTTTAAGTCATTAAATTCCGGGCTTACCCGGATTGCTTTTTCCAAATCATAAGCCGCATCATATAAATTATTGCTCATTTATAATTCCTCCTTGTTTTCACCACTAAACAAAATCCATAATGGCTATCTTACCCTGTAATCATCCAACTATGCCACTATACCTCCACGTTAACTTAACATGAAATATTTATTGAGAGCAATGAAAGTACATTTTACTCTGCAATTATCAGATTTATTCATAGTAAATTTCCCGCCTATACATAGCGCTTTACAAAATATGCTCCCCTTTCATTCCATATTCGCATCCTTAAAGCCTTTGGCTTGAAGCCATGTTTTACGTTTGCCTATTGCTTATTCCTGTCCTAAAGCCTGAGAAGGATGGACGATTAAAACTCCAATGGATTATACTACATGTGGAGGGATGAGCATGATTTCACATTTTACATATGAAAATTTATTTACACATTCCGAAATGCCTGGCTGGAAAATTAGTTTCTTCTATAAACAGGGCCCATATTCTGGTATCTATCATTCTAATGGGCGAATTGAGTGGCTTTCTGAAGCTCCAGAAAAAGATAATGCCTCAAATATTGAAAGCTATATTCACGAACTAATGCTTTACCATGTTTATGAATAGAATCCCGAAAGTGGGGCTGCCATATGATTGACAAGCTGAAACAAAAATATCCAAATGCTTTTTTACATCGAAAGAATAGTCCTTACTTAAACGATTATATCTATTTAAAGGTATCAGAAGAAGAAGTAATAGGAATTCCTAATGAAGATGTTACTAAAGAAGAATCAAATCTTTTACATCTGCTATTCCCACCAGACGACCAATGGGAAGTAAAAGTTCCTCTGTCCGAAAAGGAACAGTGGAAGCGGTTTCTAAATAAAACCTCAGCAAGCGTCCCGAACACATCCTGGGAAAATGTAAGATTTATCTTTTTCACCGTACTTAGCAGAGAAACTCTGCAGCGGGAAGCCGAAGAAGCATTTCTCACTCTGTTCCCTTCTGAGTCAATCATTATCTGGCATTCCACACAGAAAGGTGTCCTAATAGAGCCGAGGTCAGTAGAAACTTTGAAAAAAAACGAACTCGAACCGGTACTTGCCGCGATTGAAAGTGATTTTTTCATCCAGTTTCGTTTGTTTGTAGGCTCATTCTTTAAGGTGAATAGCGAGCTGCCCGGCCACTATATGATAGAGGAAAGAAGTTTTTCAATTGGAGAGCAGTATTCTCCAGAGTATAGATTGCAGAACATTTCAAGTACATTTCCGTTTTTAATGGCCCGAGGCCTTGTTCAAGAGCACCAGGAGTGGTTTACTCACCATTTGCTTGGCGAAACCTTTGACGACCAGGAATTGATATCAACGATTAAGACGTATATAGAGTGCAGCTCCAACGCAAGCCTTGCTGCAAAAAAATTATTTATGCACAGAAACAGCCTTCAATACCGCATAGACAAATTCGTAGAAAAAACTGGCTTAGATATACGTATATTTGAGGATGCTCTCACTGTTTATCTATTGATTGTCATTTCCTTAGCAAATAAGTAGGCACTCTGCATAAAGGGTGTTTATTCTTTTTGTGCAGTCTGACATATTCTTTTTTCATGATACTAGGTACAATGAAATCAATAGAAGAACAATAGATTTCAGGAGGTATTCACATGGCAGAATTACGTTTAGAGCACATTTATAAAGAATATGATAATAAAGTAACAGCAGTAGAAGATTTCAACCTACACATTCAAGATAAAGAGTTCATCGTATTCGTAGGGCCTTCTGGCTGTGGTAAATCTACTACACTAAGAATGATTGCCGGACTTGAAGAAATTTCTAAAGGCGAGTTTTACATTGACGGAAGACTAGTTAATGATGTTCCTCCTAAAGACCGTGACATTGCAATGGTATTCCAGAACTATGCACTTTATCCTCATATGAGCGTTTATGATAACATGGCATTCGGCTTAAAGCTTAGAAAAATGCCAAAAGATGAAATTGATAGAAGAGTTAAAGATGCTTCAAGAATTCTTGGATTAGATCCATATCTTGATAGAAAGCCAAAAGCCCTTTCAGGCGGTCAGCGCCAGCGTGTTGCTTTAGGAAGAGCAATCGTTCGTGATGCCAAGGTTTTCCTAATGGATGAGCCTCTTTCAAATCTAGATGCTAAACTTCGTGTACAAATGCGTGCTGAAATTGCAAAGCTTCACAAACGTTTGGAAACAACTACAATTTATGTAACACATGACCAGACAGAAGCAATGACAATGGCTACTAGACTTGTTGTTATGAAGGATGGAATCATTCAGCAGGTTGGTTCACCAAAAGAAGTATATGAAAACCCTGAAAACGTATTCGTTGGCGGCTTCATCGGTTCTCCTGCGATGAATTTCCTAAATGGGACGCTTAAAAATGGCAAATTTGTAATCGGAGATGTTTCTGTAACTGTTCCTGAAGGCAAGTTGAAAATACTTCGTGAACAAGGCTATGAAGGAAAAGAACTAATCTTAGGAATTCGTCCGGAAGATCTTCACGATGAGCCTATCTTTATTGAAGCAAGCGATTCTGTAATTACTGCACATATTGAAGTAGCCGAATTAATGGGTGCCGAATTCATGCTTTACTCTCAAATCGGCGGCCAGGATGTAGTTGCACGTGTTGATGCGCGTACAATTGTAAAAGCAGGAGATAATCTTGAGCTAGCGCTTGATATGAATAAAGTCCACTTTTTCGATAAAGAAAGTGAGTCACGCATCCGCCCTCAGCGCCAGACAGTTACTGTATAATACATGCAAGAGAGCCGGTCTTTTGATCGGCTCTTTTCTTATTGTGTGATATCGGCTTATCAATAAATGAAGTGGATTGTATGCAGACCATTTTAACCTTTTCCTTATGGGTAATCTCCTGATTCTCATTCCTTGATAAACACAACTTGATCGTGTCCGCATGATAGGCAGGATAATAAGTGAGGGCATATATCGTCCTTGGAGGTATTCGTATATCCATCACCAAGCTTCACTGTCTTTTCATCATTATAGTGACCATAGGGATCGAGATAGTCAGACACCTTTCCTGAATCCTCCATAGTACTTCCACAGACAGTACATATTGCCTCCAATTTTTCTAAGCCATTGCAGTATGGGCACATAGCCAATTATTATTCCTCCTTCCCATAAAGCTTCTGTTTCCACTTAGTATTGATGTGAGGGCAGGGTAATATGTGTTTAAACAGGCAGGAAATAAATGAAGAATAGATATTTGCCACCCTGTCCATTATATTCACCCATATATCCCAAGGAAAATCCACTACCTTTTCATAACCATTTTTTCCGGGTCTACCCATTCGTCGAATTGCTGTTCCGTGACATAATTTAACTGTAAGGCTGCTTCTTTAAGAGTTAAATTTTCCTTGAAAGCAAATT
Source organism: Peribacillus deserti (assembly GCF_016909175.1). Lineage (GTDB taxonomy): Bacteria > Bacillota > Bacilli > Bacillales > DSM-1321 > Paraperibacillus > Paraperibacillus deserti. The sequence continues at coordinate 93,363 of NZ_JAFBFI010000018.1, read as the reverse complement.
TGGCAATTTCGGCTGCTTTTTCGTAGCCAATATATGGATTGAGAGCCGTAACCAGCATGAGCGAACGATTAAGATTTTCACTAATTTTCTCAGAGTTGGCTGTCATGCCTTTTATACAGTGGTCATTGAACGAATGAATGCAGTCTGCTAAAAGCTGTACAGACTGAAGGAAATTATAGATAATAACCGGTTTAAATACATTCAGTTCAAAATTACCCTGGCTTGCCGCAAAAGCAATAGCCGCGTCATTTCCAAATACCTGCACCGCTGCCATTGTAACAGCTTCACTCTGAGTAGGGTTAACTTTGCCCGGCATAATGGAGCTCCCGGGCTCATTTGCTGGTATAAAAATTTCTCCTATTCCGCAGCGCGGGCCGCTGGCAAGCCATCTAACATCATTGGCAATCTTCATTAAATCCGCTGCCAGCCCTTTTATGGCGCCATGTACGTGTACTAATTCATCATGGCTGGTCAGCGCATGGAAGGTGTTGAAACTTGCTTGAAATGGATACCCGGTTTCTCTGGCTATAAAGTTGGCTGTTTTTCTTCCAAAATTCTTATGGGCATTAATTCCTGAACCGACTGCAGTTCCTCCTATAGCGAGATTCAAGAGATGTCTGCTGCTTTCCTTAATCATCTCGCCGCTTCTTTCAAGCATGGCTCTCCAGCCGCTTATTTCCTGGCCTAATGTCAATGGAGTAGCATCCTGCAGATGAGTTCTCCCGATTTTCAGCAAATCGGCGTATTCGTCTTCCTTTGTCTTCAAAGTGGCAGAAAGTGTGCTTATGGCAGGAAGAAGACTTTCAGCGACAGAAAGATAGGCTGCTACATGCATTGCTGTTGGAAATGAATCATTCGAGCTTTGTGACATATTTACATCATCATTTGGATGTACCTTATTTTCACTGCCTTTTTGCTCGAGAATGTAATTGGCCCTGTTTGCGATCACTTCATTTACGTTCATATTTGTCTGTGTGCCACTTCCCGTCTGCCATACAGAAAGGGGGAATTGATCATCATATTTTCCTTCAAGGATGTCATCACACACCGTTGCAATAGTTTCTTTTTTGATAGAATCTAAATCCCCTAATTCTGAATTCACATAAGCGGCAGCTTTCTTTACCACTGCATACGCACGAATTAATGGCAGTGGCATCTTTTCAGTGCCTATTTTAAAATTATTCCTGCTTCTTTCTGTCTGCGCTCCCCAGAACTTGTCCGCAGGCACTTTTACCTCGCCCATCGTATCTTTCTCGATTCTAAATTCCATTTTATCCGCCTCCTTATTTACTCGTTATTTCTTTTCCCTTGTTTCTCCACATATAACGTAAACTCTTTTTCTTGTAACCGTTTAATGTGGGGACTAAAAGGGGACTTCAAGCGCCTTTAACAAAGATCATCCAGATACCTGAGCGAAAAACCGGTCTTTCGGATCGATCATATGGCATTCCATTCATTTAGTGACTCACAATATACTTAAGTGATAAAAGCAGCAGATTCCTTTTAGAATCTGCTGCCTGCAAATGAGAGTTATCTTATTAAAACATATGTCGATTTAGCGGTAACAGTTATTCTAGAACCTTTGAATTTATTTAGAATTTTGGTACCTGCTGAGTCACCGTCCACTAATACTTTCCACACGGCATTGGATGGAAGTGTTATCTCTGTATCTTTTGTGCCGGCATTGTGGATAACAGCGATCTCGTTTGCCGCATCGTGGTTTGCTTTTGCATTCAATGTAAAAGCAACAGTCTGGACCGGAGAATCAATGAATGTTAAATTGTCCTTTATTTTATCAGCTGTATCCATTCTAAATGATGAAAACTTTTTGCGAAGCTCAATAAGACCTTCGATATACTGAACTTGTTCATCGAATTCTGCTCTTCGATTCCAATCGAGCTGGTTTATACTGTCAGGAGATTTATAGCTATTATGATCTCCTTGTTTCGTTCTCATAAACTCCTGACCTGCATGTATAAAGGATACCCCCTGCGATGTAAGCATAATGGAGGAAGCTAATTTATGCATTTGGATTTGGTCCTTTAATGAGGCTTCAGGATTTGTAAGCTGAAGCTTATCCCACAAAGTAAGGTTATCATGTGCTTCTACATACGTTACTGTCTGGCCGGGATCCGTATAGGATGCCGTGGCTTTCGGGTAATTTATTCCTGCCTCTATACCCTGCTTAATGATGTTCTCAGTATTTGGCTTCCCATTAATAAATCCCTTATCCTGATCTGAGAATACACTTCCTTTTAGGGAATCACGGATGCTGTCGTTAAAATGAGCAATTCCGTCCATTTTTTCAGCATTTTTTTGGTTCGCCTTTTGATCTGGAGGGAGTGGCGTCCCCATATCCCAGCCCTCGCCCAGCACTATAATGGAAGGATCTATTTTATCGAGCTCCTTTCGCACTTTGTTCATGGTTTCAACATCCAGAATACCCATTAAATCAAATCTGAACCCATCCAGATGATACTCCTTTGCCCAGTATGAGACAGATTCTACAATAAACTTTTGGGCCATTTTCCGCTCGGATGCTATGTCATTGCCTACACCCGTTCCGTTAGCTGGTGTACCATTTTCGTTGTACCGGAAAAAATAGCCCGGCACTAACTTATTAAAGCTATGTTCATTCATGTCATATACATGGTTATATACAACGTCCATAATCACATTAAGGTCATTTTCATGGAGAGCTTGAACCATTTGTTTCAGTTCTCTAATTCGCGCTGCTGGGTCGTATGGATCTGTAGCATAAGATCCTTCTGGAGCATTATAATTTTTCGGATCATAGCCCCAGTTAAATTGAGGTTCCTCCAATTCGGTTTCATCTACAGTCCGGTAATCATATAACGGAAGAAATTGAACATGCGTAACACCAAGTTCCTTCATATAATCTAGACCAGTCTTGAAACCGCCAGGCCCGCGGGTTCCTGCTTCAGCAGCACCAAGATACTTCCCTTTATTCTTAATGCCGCTTTCCTTTTGGATAGAGAGGTCGCGAACATGAAGTTCATATATCACAGCATCCTCTGGGTTAGTGAACCTCTTCTTCTTTTGTGTCCACTTTTTCGGATCTGTTTTTGTTAAATCCATCACTACGCCTTTATCACCGTTCACAGTAACTGCACGTACATAAGGGTCCACTGCCTCATTCCACCGATCCGCTATTAATACTTTATACGTATAAATCAGTCCCTGCTGATTACCTTTTATTTCAGTTACCCAGGTTCCTTTAATATCTTTTTTCATAGGAATCTCGGTGCCTTCTTTATCATCCCAGGAAGTATAGGTCACCAATTTTAATTCTCTAGCTGTAGGAGCCCATACTCGGAAGGATGTTTTATCTTTTTCATACGTATTACCAAGATCACGTCCGCGATAATAATATAAATCATCAAATTCCTTGGTACGAACCACCTTGCCTATACCTACAGTCGTTTCTCCATAGCCCTCTTTTGAAATCGTATATTGTCCAGATAAGTTTAAAGGATCAGAAGTAACTACTTTTACCTGATTTGTAACAGTTTTTCCATCAATAAGAGGCTTAACCTCTTTAATATGGGCTCCAGAAAGTTGGATTCCGCCATTAGGCTGTTCTGTAATATTAAACGGAATATTAGTCTGGAACGTTATTGAATTTAATTCATCTATTACGGCTGAAGTAATTTTCGGAGTTTGATCAATTTCCGGCTGTTCTGTATAGACTCTATCATCACCGCTGACAACCCACACTTCTCCTGCAGCATTCTTTATGTCTATAAATCTATCACCGCCATCTTTTTCCCATGAGTCAGTCCGGACAATAAATCCCACCTTGCTATAGCTGCCATCAAGAATAACTTCGGCAGTCTTTCCAAAACCATCTTCATCTGTAAAAGGGTATGCCTTTCCGTCTTTTCCTTCTGGCCAGATCCATAAATTCCAGTTTTTTGTATCATCAGGGGCCGGGCGATAATGAATTGTCACTTTGGTGGCACCTTCAGCTTGTGCAATCGTTTTCAAAAAAAACGCTGATACTAAAGATGAAACTAGTAAAATAGCAGCAACAAAAACCAGGAATACTGTTTTTTTCTTCAAATAACTGCCTCCTCTATTATCTATTAGAACAATTTAAGTATACAAAATACATGAAAGCGTTTCCACTTTTTTTCTTAATTAATGGTTTTGAAGATGAAAGTTCTTTCCTGAGATTAATTTCTAATAAAAAAAGGCTCTTTTCTTAAAGATTGTTGTTATTTAATAAGTTTTACAAAGTCATCTCATTGTTAAATTAGGTTGATTGGAGCGTAAGGTGCGAGACTCCTGCGGGAGCTGCGGGACAGGTGAGACCCCGCAGGCAAAGCCGAGGAGGCTCACCGCCCGCCCCGCGGAAAGCGAGCATCCTGGAGAGGAAATCAACCCTCCTTGTTCGATAGCAACAAAGTTTGCAAAAACAGCCTAAAAAAAAGATAAAGCATTTCCATGTGCATATACCAACTAAAACAGGAATGTGCCAGGTCTCTGCAGCCGGACACATTCCTTTCTTAGCCTGCTCTATTTTCTTGTTTTCCCTGCTGAAGCTGATACATTTGATAGTATCTTCCCTTTAAATTCATAAGTTCGTCATGACTGCCTTTTTCAGCGATTTCCCCTTTATCCAGTACAAGTATTTGGTCGGCATTCTTAATCGTAGACAATCTGTGGGCAATTATGAAGGTTGTTCTTCCCTTTTTAAGGACCTCCATCGCTTCTTGAATAACAGCCTCTGTTTCAGTATCAATACTGGATGTTGCTTCATCAAGAATCAATATAGCCGGATTAAACGCAAGCGCCCTCGCAAATGAGATGAGCTGCCGCTGTCCCGAAGAAAGGGTGCTCCCTTTTTCTATTACAGGAGTGTCAATCCCGTGCTCCAGATGAGTCAGAACTTGATCCGCACCTACATCCTTTAAGGCTTTTTCAATTGTTTCATTACTAACCCTAGGATCATTTAAACTGACGTTTGAGGCAATAGTTCCTGTAAAAAGATATGGGTCTTGAAGAACAATCCCCATATGTTCCCTAAGGGACTGGTACGGGATATCCTTAACATTTTTTCCATCGATGGTTATTGCACCTTTGCTGGAATCGTAGAATCTGAAAAGCAGATTCATGATAGAACTTTTCCCCGAACCTGTATGCCCTACTAAAGCCACAGTTTCTCCCTGGTTCGCTTTAAAGCTTATATTTTTTAGAACATACTCGCCTTCCTTGTAGCCAAAAGAGACTTGTTCAAACTCAACATTTCCTTTGTACCGTGTTATTTTTTCGTCACTCACATCTATCCCCTTTTCATCCAGCAGCTGGAAAACTCGTTCCCCTGCAACAAGAGCCTGTTCTAGATTAGCAAATTGATTTACAATTCCGGATATAGGGTGGAACAAACGATTTATATAGTCTACTAGCGCATAAAGCATTCCAAGTGAGATCACAGAATTCAGATTTAAAGATTCTTTGCCGAAATACCAGATAAAAGCTACAAACGTTATATTTCTTAAGATGTTTACTAAATTATGCCCTGTTAATGAATTTAGGCTGAGCATTTTATTCTGATACTGGAAATGTTCTTCATTCAATTTTTCGAAAGATTGGACCGTTTCTTTTTCCCTGTTAAACGCTTGGATTACATTCATGCCCTGTATGGATTCATTAATGGTTGCATTAATATCACTCACTCTTGACCGGATCATATGGTTATATTTCGAAGCGAATTTTCTATATACGAGAGTCCATATAACCATGATTGGGACAAGCAATAAACATAGCAGCGATAACTTTGGCGATAGTATAAACACAGCAATGAATATTCCAATAATATAGATAATACTGGAAAAGAAATTAGCCAGCACCGCTACATATAATTCTTTAATGGCTTCGGTATCGTTAGTAATCCTTGAAACCACTTTTCCGGCGGGCAGATTATCATAGTAAGATATATGCAGTGTCTGAATGTGAGAGAATAAATCCTTTCTCATCTTTTGAATAATGCGGTTGGCTGCTTTTTGAAGATTATATCTCTGCCCATATTGGAAGATAGCTGCAATAATAAGGAGGCCAAAGTACAAGGATGCAAGTTTTAAAATCCGCGGGATTTCTGGTTTATAGAAATTCATAAGTTCGCTTTTCGTTAGAATTTCACCCTCATAAGATTTGGTTCCTTGTTTATTCTTAATGGTCAGGACATTGTCATGTAACGACCGCTTGCCCTCTTTAGAAACCACTTCATCAATAAAAACGAAATTAGTTCCTGCCTGAAGGATAGAAACAGGCTTCCCTTTAGGCTGCCCCGCCTCAAAATATACATCTCTCTTATAGAATTTTTCGTTATATTCTGCTGTGTCTTTTCCCTTTTCCGTCTCATGCCAGGTGGATTCTATCCCCAAAATATGAGAGTCAATCACACGCTTAGCTATAAACGGACCAGCCAGATCTGCAGCTACTGAGATAGTCAGCATGACGAGCGCTGCCAGAATAATTTTTTTATATAGTGCTGCGTATTGATATAGTCGTTTGCCTGTCATTACGCAACCACCCCCGATCCTTCCTCAACCTGCTGCCTTTCGAATTGTTCCTTGTACCATCCATCCATACCCAAAAGTTCTTGATGGCGCCCTTCTTCCACAATTCTCCCTTCGTCCAGCACAAGAATCCAATCTGCATGCTGTACTGCGGATAGCCGGTGTGTTGTAATAATGGTTGTTTTCCCGCTTCGTTCTTTTCGAATGTTTTCAATGATAGTCGTCTCTGTTTTTGCATCTACCGCAGAAAGTGAGTCATCTAAAATTAAAATCTCCGGATCTCTGATTAATGCTCTTGCGATGGATATTCTTTGTTTTTGACCGCCTGATAAAGCCACTCCTTTTTCGCCGACAAGAGTGTCCAATCCCTGAGGCAGATTAGCCAGATCTTTATTAAAGTCAGCAAAATGAATAGCGTCCCACATTTCCTTTTCATCTGCATGCGGACTTCCAAAAAGAATGTTTTCTTTTATCGTTCTTGAAAATAAGAAATTGTCCTGCGGTACATAACCGATCCAGCCTCTAACTGTATTTATATCCTGCTTATCCAAAGGTATATCTGCAATGGATATAGAGCCTTCTCCGAGAGGATACTCTCTTAGCAGCTGCTTGATCAGTGTAGTTTTACCGCTTCCGGTTTTACCGACTACTCCGATTGTCTGGCCCTTTTCAATTCTAAGGGATATGTCCTCTAAATTGTGACGGCTTGAAGAAGGGTATGTGAAGGTAACATGCCCAAATTCTATACTCTCAGGAGTATTCACTTTTTCGAGCCCTTCCGCATTTTTCACATCCTCCTGATACGAAAGAGTTTCTGTTACCCGATCGAGCGATGCATTTCCACGCTGCATAATGTTGATTAGTTCACCAATGGCAAACATGGGCCAAATCAGCATTCCAAGATAAACGTTAAACGATACGAGTTCACCCATGGTTAGCTGCTGGTTAAACACTTGGTAAGCTCCATAGCTGAGACCGATCAGGTAGCTCAATCCCACCAAAATTTTTATGGTTGGATCAAATAGCGAATCGATTTTCGCAACTTCCAGGTTTTTATTAAAAACATCTTCTGTCATGTCCCCAAAACGCTTCTCGTCCGCCCGCTCTTGAACATAGGCACGTATAACCCGTACACCCGATACAGATTCAAGTACATGATCATTCATCTCGCCGAAAGCATCCTGTGCAGCTGTAAAGCGTTTATGAATTCTGTTTCCATATATATTCATGATCCATGCCATTATTGGAAGCGGCACAATCGCGGCAAGTGTAAGCTTCCAGTCAATCAGAATGCACATCGTTCCAATAATCGTCGCGGTAAACATTAAAGCATCCGTTAACGTTAAGATTCCAAACCCCGCTGTAACGGAAACAGCTTTTAAATCATTTGTTGCTCTGGCCATTAAGTCCCCAGTCCGGTTTTTCTCGAAAAAAGAAGGCGTCATTTTCAGCAGATGATTCATCAGCTGCGACCTCATTCTTTTCTCTAGAATAAACGCACCGCCAAAAAGCTGATACATCCATATGTAACATAATGCATAGACAGCTGCGGCAATTCCTGCCAGATATAAAATATATTTCATAATCCCGCTGTTAGTCAGTGTACCTTCATGTATATCATCAATTGCAAGGCCGACCAATCTCGGCGGCAGAACCTCCATGATATTAACTATACACAGCAAGGTAATGGCTATCGTATACCTCAGCCAATGTTTTTTAAAAAACCATGCTAATTTCTTGTAAATAGACAGCATTTCAAGGTCCTCCTGTTTTGTTATTTGTTTTCAAATCTACTAGCCGCTATCTGGATCCACAGCTCCAATTAATAGTAAGTGTTTTGAATTTCCCATTTTTTCTTTACCTCCATATTTTTTTTTTTGAAAGCTCTGTTAAATTTGCCTGTTGATTTCCTCTCCAAGCACTCGCTTTCCGCGGGCGGTCCGGGAGCCTCCTCGGCGTTACACGCCTGTGGGGTCTCCCTTATCCGCTTTTCCCGCAGGACATTGAAGTACCATCCTCGAATTCTCACCGCACGAAGGAAATGCGAATGCATTTTCGAGGATCTCGCGCCTTACGTTACAATCACCATAGTGCCAAAACCAACAATGAACTTTAACATAGCCTATTGGATAGAGCAAAAAGCTCGTAAACCCGACTGCCATTTTGCTAAAGAAGCATACACTAAAAAAATCCGATAAAAATAAAAAGGCTCCTCGCAAAATGCGGGAGCCATCATACTTTGATTAAAAGCATAATAAAAGCGCACGCGCGGTTAAGCCGCAGCCTGCACTGATTCTCGAGTATTAACCAACAGAAATGGAGAGGTTAATGAACCTGAGACAGCGGCTGCGTTAATATGGCAATACAATTAGGCCCTGCATATCCTTGATAAATCATAACGCAGCCCTCCATTCTCTAAAAAGTTATTAGTATCTTCAGTGTGTACTTTACTACTATATGAATAATTTGTCAATTTTACCTTTTTTGAATATTCGAATTATACAGTTCTTTTTCACACAATCTTAGTTTATGAAGAAAGCTACCAGGTTATTACAAAATTGATCCTATAAACAGATAATACGGTTTTTATTTAGGCTTACACCGCCTTCTCTTCAGCAGCCTTCCAATGAACCTCATCTGTGTACTTGGGCAGTAAATAATAATATATGAAACTAACTAAAATTAAAGCTCCTCCAACGATCCAATAAAGACCTTCTATAGATAATACAGAAGGGAAGGTGAAGGAAATAATAGCCAGCATCAAAGATTGAGCAAGCATCATTAAAGGTGTGATCCAGCCCTGGACCCTGCCCATCATTTTGGGGTCCACTATAGCGGGCATCCAGCCACCAATGGCAATATTGCAGAACGGCAATGCCAGGGAGGTACCGAAAAGAGCAGTAAAAAACCAAAATGGATTTACAGCAAATGAGGATAATACAACGAAAAAACCGGAAAAGAAAAGGCCGCCAATAAGACCATTTATCAGCTTAATCTTACTAGCAACGGCAGAAGCAATAAGGCTGCCTAATAGTACACCACTGCCAAACACAATCCCTAGAATTACTGAATACTCTTCATAATGATTTGGAGCCAGTTTATATTTCATAATAAAAATAGGCATTACAGAAAACCCGCCATTAACGATTCCAAAAATACAGAAGCCGCTCAATAATGAAAGCAGGAGCTTGTCATTTAATATGTATTTCATTCCCAGCTTAAAGTCATTAACCACGAGCTTAAAATCCAAATCTTTTATTGAATGATTTCCATTTGGCATTCTAACTTGATCTGGTATGCGGCAGGATCTGATTAAAAGAGCACTGACTGCAAAGCTAACTGCATTTGCTGTTATAGCTCCATAAATGCCTATTTTCCAGTATAAGTAAATACCCAATCCATTTCCAACAAGCATAAAAATACTCGACACCATTTGATTTAACCCGGCCGCAGCCGTGTAATCTTCCTTAGAAAGAACGCCCTGAATAATTCCAGACTGAGCCGGGGCAAAAAACTTCTGCACCCCGCTGATTAAAAACAGCATTAGGAAAATTAAAGGCATAACCCCAATTTTTAGCGCTCCTATCAAACCTAAAGTTAATCCAAAGCACAGCCAATCACAATTCTCAGCAATTTTCCTCCTGTCCATGCGGTCTGCCATTACACCTACTAAGAAAAAGACAGCCAAAACAGGCAGAGAATACATCAGTTCAGCAGCAGAAGCGTAAGCCGGATTGTCTCCAAACCGGTCAAGGAGATAAAACATAAATGCCGCAATACTAATAACGCTTCCCATTTGAGAGGTGAAATTCGCCAGAAACAGTTTTGTATACAACGGATTTTTAAAAACAGAAAATGTTTTAGACATGTGCTTCCTTCTTTCCTTTTGATAAGAAAAAGTTACTTAGTAAAGGATTTAATTATCCTTCAAAGGTTCCTTTTACTAATGCGGCTCCTCCGAAAACCATCTTCCTGCCCATTGCAATAACCGTGTCAATACTCAGCGTTTCTTTGTCCAGAAACACTAAATCAGCATCCTTACCAGGAGCAATTCTTCCCTTCTGACTCAACTTCAAAATGTCTGCGGGATTTTCCGTTATCACCCTTATGGCTGTTTCCATAGGTACTTTCTCTTCCAGTACGGCGGCCCTTACCTCTTTATATAGCGAATCACATTTGCCTATTTGGAGTCCCCGTAATACTCCATGCTCATCAAATTCAGGCAGACTGGCCTGGCCATCTGAGGTAAAAGTGATCTTGCTGATTTCAACACCCTGATCCAGCATAATTCTTAGCCCTTTACTGCATTTAACTTCTCCTTCCTCGAGAAACTTGGCAATGGTGCTTGTGGTGAAATCAACATAGCCGCCTTTCCTTGCAAAGTGAATGGCTTCCTCAAACAAGTGGGAGTTTCGATTAACATGAGTCGGATAAAATTGGCGGAGAGGAAGATCGGTTGTTTCTACAACTTCTTCAATGAGTTTAAAATGATCATAACTGTCGCCTATATGTATGTTTACAATTCCTGCTTTATTAGACAACATGCCTCCAAGTCTTGCTGCGGAAGCTATCCTGGCTAACTCCTGTACAGTCGGCTGAGAGGAGCGATGATCTGAAATAGCAATTTCACCTGCGCCAATTATTTTATCAACCAGTATAATATCATCCTCAATTTTTCCAGTAAGTGTTTTGACAGGTACCTGGTAAGACCCTGTCTGAACATAGCAGGTTATGCCCTCTTCTTCTAATGCCCGAGCCTTGGCAATCAAACTTGGCATTGTTCTTGTTGTCCCATCGGTTCCAATTACTCCAATCAGGGTAGTAATTCCGCCTAAAGTGGCATCAGTCAGCTGAATTTCTGGTGTTCTTGTTTTAAAACTTCCTTCTCCGCCGCCGCCAATGATGTGGACATGTGCATCGATAAATCCCGGAACAATTATTTTCCCGGATGCATCGATTACTTTCACCTCAACAAACCGTTCTGGCGGGTCAATCTGATCTTCTATAAAAGCTATTTTGGAATCAGTAATTAAAATGTCCTTTTTTCCTAGATAACCGGGAGAATAAATTTCACCGTTTTTGATGATAGTCAGCATGTTGTTACCCCTTCCTTACTCCGGAAAATTCACAAATATACCCATTCTTCATATCCATTAAATATTCCTGCTTAGACTATTTGCTCCCTTCTTATTGAAAAAAGAAAAATAAATATTTTAAAATAATTTTTATTCTAACGAACTAAAATGTTTCATTTTTCACGGTTCGGGTAAATAACTAGCATGACAATGATCGACCATTAGACAAAACCAAAAAAACCAAAATCACTTAAAATAAATTACTATTTGAATATCGAGAAGGAGCGAATTTTGATGAATGAAATTATTTCTGCTAATGTTTTAATTCAAGAAAAAATAACAATGCGGCAAATTATGTCTTTTTACCAGGAGAGCAAGCAATATGAAGGAAATGTATATCTTCATTCCAACCAAAAAATAGTCGATGCAAAAAAACTATCTAAGCTGGTTTCATTTATGCTTACAGTAAATGCAGATTCTCCTGTAAAAATTATTGTAGAAGGCCAGCATGTACAAAACAAGCTTCAAGAGCTGACTGAAGTTTGTACAGTTCAAGAACAGACCCTGCAGCGAAAATACTTTATGAACCCAACTCAAACAATTCAAGTATAAAAATCAAAAATTCAGCAACATTAAAAGTAACTACAGGGACGGATTGGAGTGAAACGGAATGCTTCGGACAATACTAATGATCATTGGTGCAATTGTAGTCATTGGCTTTATAGTTAATGCATTATCTTAATCCTACATTATGTAAAAGGCGTGATACTTTGGCTGAAAACAAAGCAACGAACGCTAACCCAAAAGCAGCACTCATTAAATATTCAGCATACCTCATTATAATATTTGGTATAATCTGGCTGATTTATAACTTTATCCTTTAAACCCCCTTGCCATGTATAGGCCGGGGGTTTTTTGCGGACTTCGAGGCAAAAGATCGGCTCGAAACAATCAAAAGCATCCCTTCTCTTTAGTAATGATGTGAACGGTATACGGCTGGCTTCTTTCTGCACGTTCACTGGTAGCCTTCAATTTCCCCTTCGTACAACCCTATTTCTGTGCAGCAGCGCGGCTACTTATCGGGGAATCCTGTATCCGGGAAATAAATACCTTAGCTGATCATACTCCCCCGGTTCTTAGATGAATTGGCAGCTCTGGATTTATTCTTTATTTTAAGATTGCTAATGAAGCTCCTCTATGCGGGAACTTCTGCCACTTCGCGCGATTATTCGGCTTCTATGCGCGATAATGAGGCTCCTTCGCGCTATTATTCCGGTTCTTTGCGCGATAATGGGGTGCCTTCGCGCGATTATTCCGCTTCTTTGCGCGATAATGGGATTCCTTCGCGCAAAAACCAAATTTTCACGGATGCACCCTTTATCTTAAGCGCAATATGATTACACTTTCTGCGACAGGACATTATTTTATACATTAAAAATGGACCGTCTCTTGTTTACCTAAGAGACGGTCCATTTTTTTCACTCATTTTTCTTTCAATTGATCTCATCTTTCCGTTCTGTTTTTTGTTCCTTTACTTTTGTTTCTTTTACAGCTTGTTTTTTAGCCTGGGGCTCCTCTGGTTTTGGCTCATCTGGATTTCCTGGATCTTCCGGTTCTGGCTTATCCGGAGTGTCCGGTTCCGGATCTTCAGGTTCTGGATCTTCTGGCTCTGGTTTATCAGGCTCCGGCTTGTCGGGATTAGAATCTCCCGGAGGCGGATTTTCTGGTGTAACAGGTGGAGCAGGTGTTTCATTTTCAGCCCCGCCAGATTCTCCTTGTGTTCCAGGATTTGAAGGTGCATCATTTTTTGGAATTTCTGTTGTTTCCTCAGTATTCTGTTCCTGCTGCTGGGCCTCCGGTTCGGCAGGCATCTCATTTGATTCATTTTGATCTTGTGGAACACTGTTGGTATCCTGTGATTCTATGGGCTGTTCTTCATCCTTTTTGTCCTGTGAAAATGGTTCAGTCCATTTTTTCCAATTATCTTTAAGACGCTGCTTTTGATCTTTCCAGAATTGTTCTCTTGCCCTTTCTCTTTCCTCTTTCATATAAGTTTCAATACTCTTTACATCGAAGGATTCATGCTGTTTATGCTGCAGCGCTTTGCTCATCAATTCTTTAAATAAGGGAGCAGCACCTTCACTGCTCGTAGTAGTTAAATAATGGTTCTCGTCGGTTTTGTCATATCCAAGCCAAACAGCACCTGCCAGGACGGGGGAATATCCAACAAACCATTGGTCTTTCACGCCATCTATTCCATCTATAGGAACCTGCGTTGAGCCAGTCTTCCCTGCGATTTCCCATCCATCAACCGCTGCGGCCTGGCCTGTCCCCTGTTCAACAACACCCATCAGCATAGATGTCATTTTGTTTGCAATTGCCTTCTCTGTTACTTTCGTTTTGACTTCTTTCCATTTTGCTATCTCGTTTCCTTCTGCATCGACTATCTTAATTATGGAATGCGAGTCGATTCTTTCCCCATTATTAGGAAAAGCAGAATAGGCTTCTGCCATTTCAACTGGGGATACTCCATTTGTATGCGCTCCTAAAGCGAGCCCCAATCTTCTGTCTTCCTCTGTTAAAGGGATACCAAATTTTTTTACAGATTCCATTCCTTTGCTGATTCCTATTTCATTTAACAGCCAGACAGCCGGCACATTAAGTGACTTCATCAAAGCTTCATACATGGGTACTTCGCCTTTATATTCATCATTGTAGTTGGAGGGCTCATAATTTCCAAAATTCATTTTTTCATCTTTTAATTCATCTGATAGGTTATATCCATTTTCAAGTGCAGGAGTATATACCGCTAGAGGCTTCATTGTAGAACCTGGCTGAGTTTTTAATTGTGTAGCACGGTTATAGCCTCTGAAGGTATGCTCTCCCCTCCCTCCTACAAGGGCATTAATGCCGCCTGTTTTTGGATCAATAAGAACCGCGCCGCTTTGGACGAGTTTTCCGTTGCTGCCTTCAGGAAACAGAGAATCATTCTGATAAACCTCTTCGGCCGCTTTCTGCATATCCTGATCTAGCGTAGTATATATGCGATAACCGCCTGTTAGAAGTTTATCCTGATCCAATTTATATTTCTTTACCGCTTCTTCAAATACAGCATCTACAAAATGTGGATATTTACCTTTTAGTGGATCTTCTTTATTGTCTGTATTAAGAGCCAGCTCTTGATCTTTAGCTTCATTAAAAACTTCCTTAGAAATAAATTTGTATTTTACCATTTCACTAAGAACTATATTTCGCCTTTCTATAGCTCTATCCTTATTCACAAAAGGATCCATTTGGCTAGGCGCCTTTACTATACCCGCAAGCAATGCACCTTCGGCAGCCGTTAATTGTTTAACCTCTTTACCGAAGTAGATCTGGGAAGCCCTTTTAATTCCCCATGCTCCATGGCCGAAATATATTTGGTTTAAATACATTTCCAATATTTCATCTTTAGAAAATTTCTTTTCGACCTCTTTAGCTAAAAAGTATTCTTTAAATTTACGTTTATAAGTGCGATCTGAATTTAAGAGGGCATTCTTGGTTAATTGCTGAGTTAAAGTGCTGCCTCCCTGAACAACTCTACCCGCTTTTACATTCGAAACGGCAGCTCGAAATATTCCCTGGTAATCCACACCGTTATGTTCATAGAAGCGATGGTCTTCGATTGCCACTACTGCATTTTTCACATGTTCAGGGACTTGAGAGATGGGTATTGTTTCAATTTTATTTGCTGTCACTTTGCTGGCCAATTTATCATTTTGGTCATAAATCAATGTGGGCTGATACATCTTATTCTTTAAGTTGCTGATATCCGCGTCTGGATCCATAAAATGAAAAAATCCTGCTACAGACAGCGCTGCTGCAGATGAAATCACTGCGGCCATTTGAAAGAATTTTTTGGGATTCAGCTGCTGAAAGCCTTTTGAAAAAAAATTTAGAAAACCCTTCATAAAACTCCTCCATTAATGAAAAGAAATACCTTCAGATTTATATGTAATAAGTAAAATCATTGATATTCTATACCCGCCTTTATTAAGAATCACACCTAATATGATTGGTTCTCAATGAAATTTTTCCCTGTTTTTTTTAATGTATCCTTTCTTGATTGCTCAAATCTTGTAAACAGACAATAAAAAAAAGCAATAACGCGAATCGTTAATTGCTTTTCTATGGTTTCGATATGTAAAGATTTCTGTCATCGGCTGGGATGGACTTAGGTGCAAGGTCTCGATATAGAGACTCCATATACATATACACTATTTGCTTAGTTTTTTCATCAGCACCTAAAACAGAAAGATGTTGTAAGCAGCGGGTTATGGTCGGGTGCTTTCTTGGATTATGATCAAAATTCCGCATCCAAATCACCTCTTTTAAACAATCATATGACACTCTCCAAAATTAAACATTGGACTTTAGGCATATTTTTCGACAAAAAGTTAGAATTATTACTTTTTTTTAGACAATAATCTGATTTTGATAAATTGTTCTCTTTTTTGGGTATATAATTAGTAATTTCCAATCTAGAAATAAAAGGATGAGAGGAGAGAAGGATATGAATTTATTCAGGCATATCGCAGTAGCATATGACGGGACCAATGAAGGAAAAGAGGCTGTAAAGATAGCCGCCGGCCTTAAGAAAGCTAATCCAGAAACAAGCTTAACTGTTCTTCATGTCTATGACGGAAGCGCCCGTTCTTCATCTGAGGGAGCCTTTGCAATGGGAAGGGAAAATGTATATGTAGATCCTACACAGATGCAGCCGGTTGTTACACCGCCAATCAGCTTTGAAAATTCCGGTTTTCAGCCATATAATCCCGAAATAAGCGACCCAATTACGGAAACAGAAACAACAGTAAAAGAAACACTCGGACCTGCATTGGCAGATGCCAGGCTTGAAGTACTAGACGGCAATCCTTCAGAAAGCATCTGCCGATATGCAGAAGAAAATAACGTAGATTTACTCGTAGTGGGGAGCAGCGGAAAGAGCCCATTAAAGAAGTTCTTTGCTGGCAGCGTCAGCGAAGGAATTGTTAAGGATGCCCCTTGTTCAGTTCTTATCGCAAAAGGAATGTAGAATACTACTGCTGCCGATAGCTGGGCAGGATACTCTTTTCTGACATTAAATGAAACAAAGCCTGTCGTCCATTCTAGACGCCAGGCTTTGTTTTTATGTTAATGCTTTTTTAAATAATGTTCGATGGGCAGTGGAATATAATAAAACCGCTATTATTGCAGAAAGGATAAAACTGATAGCCATGTATGTTCCGTTGTAAACAAGAGAATACAAGGCAACAGGCTGTCCCTCCGGAGCATATGATCCGAAAAAGACAATTCCAGATGCAAAATGGCATAAGAACCTTAAAAAAGATCCTGCAAATATTCCCAATGTCATTAAAATATATGATTTCTTTCTATTTCCTTTAAGAAAGCTATTTTGAATTCCGCCCGCAAAAACACCTGCGATGCCAACAAGCGTAAATGCAAGTGGATAGTCGAGAAACCCTTGTACAGGGTGTGCGATAGAGGCAAAGCCCGTTACAATCTGCAGCAATCCAAGCAATAAGCCAGAAAGGAGACCGCCCTTTATTCCCCATCTGAATGCCATTATAAATACAGGGACCATCGCGATTGAAATGGATCCTCCCTGCGGCCAGATTCTTGAGAAAATAAACTGTGACACCATATCCAGCAAGAGTGCCAGTGCTGCAAATACAGCCACTTCTACCATCATTAATACATTTCCGTTTTTCATATCTTTTCCTCCTTTTTTTAAAGAGGAGCTTAAAGCCATATGAACAGTGTTTCAGAGCAAAATAAAAAACAATTCGCGAAAGGTTAAGGATTCCCCACAAATTGCTTTATCCTATAACCACATCCCTACGCTAGCACTAACTAACAGGTTCATAGGGTCAGAACTCTTTCGTTCACTCTCAGCCTTTAGGCTCCCCTTGTGGAAAAATTTTATTTAGTTTTATCATTTAAAATATACAACCTTTCAGCCTGTTTAACAAGAGAAAAATATCATAAAGATAATCGCTTTTGTAATAGTACCATGGATAATATAGAACAATAATAAAAGGGTTGAACAACTGGAATGAATTAAAGATTCCCTTTTGTATTGTACATACCGACAAAGCCCATTACCGCTCCGCTTTTGATATGAAGAAGCTCTGCTCCTATTTATTCATAACATTTAAAGGGTTTGAAGCGGCTGTTACGTGAGTATATAACTTGTAAAATAACTGCTTTTAGGGGAAAATTTTTTCTTATACTATATATTTTATTATTCATGTCCCTTAGGGAACATGCGGGAGGTGACTCCTTAACCCGTAATTGCGAGTTAAGGGATTTACTTGGAATTCATGAATTTATTGTGGGTTGTACTGCTAATCGCAATTACAGCATTCTTCGTCGCTTCAGAATTTGCAATCGTTAAAATTAGAACCACCCGCATCGACCAGCTCGTTGAGGAAGGAAATAAAAGAGCCATTTCTGCCAGGAAGGTTATAAGTGACTTGGATGAATATTTATCGGCCTGCCAGTTAGGCATTACCCTTACCTCTCTAGGATTAGGCTGGCTAGGGGAGCCTGCTTTCCAGAAACTGCTGGAACCCATTTTCCATCAATTAAATCTGCCTTCGCAGATTACTCACCTCATTTCTTTTATACTGGCTTTCTTTATTATTACCTTTTTCCATGTAGTCGTCGGAGAGCTGGCACCTAAAACGTTCGCTATTCAAAAGACAGAAAGTATCGTGCTGGCTGTTGCAAAACCGTTAATTTGGTTTAATCGGATTGCCTTTCCATTTATCTATACGTTAAACAAATCGGCCTCATTATTTACAAGATTATTTGGTCTTGAGCCTGGTTCTGAACATGAACTGGCTCATACGGAGGAAGAACTGCGCATCATTCTATCAGAAAGCTACAAAAGCGGAGAAATCAATCAATCTGAATATCGATACGTTAATAAAATATTTGAGTTTGACAATAGGCTTGCTAAGGAAATTATGGTTCCGCGGACTGAGATCGTCAGCTTAATGAAAGACGACACTATTGATGACTTTATAGAAGTAGCTAAAGAGGAACAATTTACCCGCTATCCGATTGTGGATGGAGATAAGGACCATGTGATTGGGATGGTTAATATTAAGGAAGTTTTTTCTGATATGATCAGGCAAAAGGATTTATCAACGACTCTAGAAGCCTATACGCGGCCGATTATTAGAGTTATTGAAAACATACCCATACATGACTTACTGGTCAAAATGCAAAAAGACCGGATTCATTTAGCCATTCTAATGGATGAATACGGAGGTACGTCAGGCCTTGTTACGGTTGAAGATATCCTTGAGGAGATTGTCGGAGAAATACGGGATGAATTTGATTTAGATGAAATAGCAGAAATCCGTAAGATTAAGGATGGCCATTATATTCTTGATTCTAAAGTGCTTCTATCAGAAGTGAATGACTTATTAGGATTGACCCTGAATGAAGAAGATATCGATACAATCGGGGGATGGATGCTTACCGAAAAATATGAAGTGCAGGCTGGGGATTTCATTGAATGGGAATCATATATGTTCAGGGTCCTTGAAATGGAAGAACACTCAATAAAATATATAGAAGTAACAAAATTGCCTGATGATTCCGCTACTCGGGAGTGAGTAAAAAAATAGGTGTGAAACTTATATTTCACACCCCCTTTTGATTATTTCTTATTAAACTTTCTGACAGTTGTAATCGGTGGGTTTTTTTTCTTCTTCCAGAAAAAGTAAAGTAAACCGCCCACTATCGCTGCAATAATAAAAGGAGTAATAAAAGGCGCTGCCTCCTCTTTAACATTTCCCCAATTTTCACCAAGCACTGTGCCCAGATAAATAAAACCGATCGTCCACGGAATAATGGCTGCAACCGTATATCCCGTGAATTTTAGGAAAGACATTTTTGCGATTCCTGCAGGAATAGAGATTGCATGCCGAACTACCGGAATAAATCGCGCACTAAAAATGACTCCCCCGCCGTAATTTTCAAACCACTTTTCAGCAAGATCCATATGATGTTTGTTAATCAATACGTATTTACCGTATTTCTCCAGAAAGGGCCTTCCGCCAAAATAGCCTGCCCAATACAAAAACAGTTGAGCAAGTGTACCCCCTATTACACCAGCAATAACCGAACCAATAAAGTTGATTCTGCCAATGGAGACTAAATATCCTCCATACCCTAATACAATTTCGCTTGGAATAATTTCTATCATTAATCCCAGAGCTACTCCAAAGTAGCCAAGATCAGAAAAAAACGTCAACAGCTGCATAATTAAATCTTTCATATTATTCCCCTCTAAAATAATTTACAATACTACTAGGATACCTCAAATCTCTGCTTTTGAAAATAAGCTCCCTATGTACTATTACTAACCTTATTGAAAATTTGGACAATCTATAACTTCAGATGTCATTTTTACTTCGATTTTTGCTTCCCCATATTAACCGCCTGGCATTTTGACAACATTAAAAAACACACCCTGATCGGTGTGTTTTCCAAGCTTAGAAATTACTGTTTTCTTTCTTTTAAGTAAGGCATGTGATTAGAAGTGGAATGAGACGGTAAAGCGAGTAAAGTTGGATCTATTTGAAATAAGTTTTTAAAAACTTCCATTCTTGACTTAGTTTTCTCTATTTTAATACCCTTATTTTTAAACTTGACGATTATTTCGCTTTTCAAAAAGCTCACCTCTAATCCCATTAAGTGTTTATATCCACTTACATTTTCCCAGACTTTCCTTAATTTAAACTTAACTTATTAAAATTTTTCCAATATGTAATGATCTGCCTCACTGCGCCTCTTGTAAAAAGACTGGTAAAGCAATACCTTTATACCTTATACTATCTCATGCTCATTAAACAAGTTAAAAAAATATTACGTTTTTTTTACAACTGCATAGAATCTTAGTTCCAGTCCCCTTTAGCACTGCCACTTCAGCTTTTGCTTGAATATGCACCATCCATTTTTATTAAGGCACCTTCAGCCGTTTCCTTACAAATCAGCCCTGCTCATTAAATTTTTTTTGAAATTAGTTTAAAAACCCTTAATATCAGGGAAAAAACTTCCATATAAATGTAGTATATTCATATTTTTCTAGAGTATTTGACTGAATAAGCTAGTTTTTTTATACTTATACTTAATTCTGGAAATGAGGTGATGAGATGGGGGATTGACAAAAGGAATAGCTGGCGTTATATCTCTACATTTTGCATCATCCACTACTTTAACATTTAATCTCTTGCATAAAAGAGTTCACGGTAATTGAGTGATTTCTTTAGTATTGGAAGCTGATGCTCCTATAGTTTAAGAAACCTAAAACTTCAGGAGGTGACCTCCTTTCTCTCTGTCATCATGCGGGAGAAGGAACCTTATTTGGACATATTAAACTTGGTTGTTATAGCCATTTTAATTGCTTTGACAGCATTTTTTGTTGCTTCAGAATTTGCAATAGTAAAAGTAAGAAGCTCAAGAATTGACCAGTTAATTGAAGAAGGAAAAGAAAACGCAGTTCCTGCAAAAAGAGTGATAAGCAATCTGGACGAATACCTGTCTGCCTGTCAATTAGGAATAACCATTACAGCGCTTGGCCTTGGCTGGCTGGGAGAACCAACATTTGAACACCTGCTCAGTCCTTTGCTTGCCAATTTTAACCTGCCTTATGGTGCAGTGCAGTTTATTTCTGTCCTTCTTGCATTTTCCATTATTACTTTTATCCATGTTGTGATCGGCGAACTGGCCCCCAAAACGATTGCCATCCAGAAAGCCGAATTCATTACTCTCATAAGCGCCAGGCCTTTAATGATCTTTTACAAAATGATGTATCCGTTTATATGGACATTAAATGGATCAGCAAGGATGGTAACACGTGTAATGGGGTTTAAAGCAGTTACTGAACACGAAATGGTTCACTCACAAGAGGAACTTCGCCTAATTCTTTCTGAAAGCTATAAAAGTGGTGAAATCAACCAATCCGAATATAAATATGTGAATAAAATTTTTGAATTTGATGACAGGATCGCAAAAGAAATAATGGTTCCCAGAACCGAAATCATCACACTGTCTAATGAAGACACCATTTCTACTTTGTTCTCGATTGTCCAGGAGGAAAAGTTCACGCGATACCCTATTATCGACGGGGACAAGGACCATGTAATTGGAATGGTCAATGTGAAAGAAATTTTTACAGACATGATTTCTAATGGAAATCTTTCAGGGGAAAAACTAGAAAGCTATATCCGCCCGATCATCCGGGTCATAGACAATATACCGCTTCATGATCTTTTGGTTAAAATGCAGAAAGAGCGGATTCATATGGCCATCTTGATGGATGAATATGGCGGCACATCAGGGCTTGTAACTGTTGAGGACATTTTAGAAGAAATCGTGGGAGATATTCGGGATGAATTCGACCTGGATGAAATTCCTATGGTCCGCAAAATAAATGATGGCCACTATATCATGGAGTCAAAGGTTTTGATAAGTGAAGTCAATGACCTTCTTGGTTTAGAAATAAATGATCAGGACGTAGATACCATTGGCGGCTGGGTCTTAACAGAGAACTTTGAAATTAAACAGGGTGATATTTTGACTTTTGACGCCTATAACTTTCAAGTAATCGAAATGGAAGAACATCATATTAGATATATTGAAATCACAAAAAAGGAAGCCCGGACAGAGGAAGTGCAAAGTATAGCCATCCCCCCTGCTGAAATTGTTTCGTTAAACAACAAGGCTGCCCTCTAAAAGGGGCAGCCTTGTTGTTGTGCTAAATTTTAAAATTAATACGAATGGCACCTGCTCTTTTTAAGGTATCATACACTATAACCAGGGCGGGCCCAAGGAATAAGCCGATAAAACCTAACAGCTTAAAACCCAGATACAAGCTGATTAGAGCAGCAAGCGGGCTAAGGCCCATATTGGTTGAATATATCTTCGGCTCAATAATTCTTCTTACAACCGTAATAATGATAAACAGGACAATCAAACCGATTCCCAGTCCCTGATGTCCCTGAAGGAGAGATATAACTGCCCACGGAACAAGAACTGAACCGGTCCCCAATATCGGCAGAATATCCACAAATACAATTAATATCGATAACAGCAATATATAGGGAGCCTTTAGGATCCACAACCCGATTGAAGCCATGGCAAAGGTTACAATACTTAAAATGATCTGAGCTCTTAAAAAGCCTATTCCAGCCTTAGTCAAGTCGTTAAATACCAATGACAGCTTCTTTGATGTTTCTGGTCTAAGGAACCCCTTTATTCTTCTTTTAATGCGTGGAAGCTCCAGACTGAATAAAAAGAGTGCCACCAGATAGATGAGAAATTCAATCAAAAAACCGGGTATAAGGGTTACAAGGCCGATAATGCTTTGGACAAGCTTTTGGAAAAATACCTCAAGGCCGCTGATGCCTTTTTCCATTGTTTCCTCTATTGAAAGTATAACGTCCTTAGGAAGCGTCTCTGAATAGTTTTCCCATTTATAAATAGAAGGAAGGAAAACCGTTTGGTAGAGTTCCCTTACAAAGCCCGGAACGACTTCCGAGAGGTTAATAATCTGTCTGCTTAAAACTGAAATACAAAAGTAAACAAACGAGAGAAGCCCTCCTGTATAAATAAGAAAGCTTGCTAATACAGACCATCTCCTGGATAGTTTTGCTTTCACTTGAATTGGAGCCACAATGCTTTCCAAAAAAACAGCTGTGACAAACGCAAAAATTAATGTCCAGGAATACGGTACCAGTATGAAAATTAGTGAAAGTATAATGATTCCCCATACCCATTTAATCGACATATATCATTTCCTCTCTAATCCTAAAAACCCTTAAAATTCCCGCAGCGTCAGCTCATTGAATTCGTGCCAGCAGCCAGTGGCAGCCCTGCCCTACTAAGGAAAACGATAGTTTAATCCTCGATTCCCAAACTGCAGCAGTTGCAGAAAATTTAAAAATCAAAGCTCGAACGGTTAAAATAGCATGTTCCCAAGACCCATAGTATTGGTCAAACTTATAGTTAAATACGGCCAGTCCTGCTCTTAGTGTAACTCCTCACAGAATTGTTGATCAATTAAATACCTCTGCTCTGTTTAAAATCTGCCTGTAAACTGCATAATAAGAATAAGGGCACCAAGAATCCATACATACACAGCAAATACTTTCAAGGAATGATTTTTCAGGTAGTTAATCATCCACTTAACGGCAATATATCCAAAAACCGCTGCAGCCAATATCCCAATTAATAAAGAGGCTGCGGGAATGCTTTCTGCCTTTCCTTGAACAAGGTCAAGCGACTGAAGGACAATTGCCCCTGCAATAGCCGGAGTGGACATTAAGAAGGAAAAGTATGCTGCAGTTTCCCGATCAAGCCCTCTAATTAAAGCGGCGACCATCGTCAGTCCTGAACGGGAAATGGCCGGAAAAATAGCAAAGGCCTGGAATACACCTATAAATAAAGCATCACCATATGTAATGCTGTCCATTTTCTTTCTTCCCTTTTTTATGGACTCAGCAAACCATAAAAATAAACCAGTTACAAGGAATTCCCAGCCGATTGTTACACCGGTTTTTGAAATTTCGTCAAAAAAGTCGCCAAATGCTAGTCCGACTATTACGGCCGGAATTGTTCCTAACACCAGAAGCCAAGTAAGCTTACCAAAGGGATTCCGCAATATTTTAAGAAATTCGACGCGGTAAAAAACAAACACTGCCAGCAAAGTACCTACATGCATCATAGTATCAAGCAGAAGCCCAGCTTCTTCTAACCCAAATAAATGTCTTCCAAGATAGAGGTGTCCGGTACTGCTGATAGGTAAAAATTCAGTAAGGCCCTGAATAAGTCCCAATATAAAAGCTTCAATCTTTGTTAACATGGGTAATCTCCTTTTTTAAAAGCCATCAAAGGCTATTGATATGCTGCTGTATTTATCCTTATGAGTTAACTATATTCTAAGTTGGGTATGATTAATAAGAAAAATGGTTTAATATCCTATGCAAAATCAGATTATCAAAAACACTTAGAGGAGGGCAATTCTTATGAAATTAATTGAACTATGCAGAAACTGCCAGGGGCGTGGAAGAGTATCTTTTTTGCAATTTTTTTCTAAACCTTGCTCATTATGTAAAGGTCATGGGAAAAAAGTCACTACCCTCAATAAACAATTTTAAACCCCATTTCCCTATTTTTTTCCCATTTATAAGAAAAAAACACATTTTTTGTGACTTTTTTCTCTTTTTTTCATCGAATTTCGTAGTATAGTAGAAATAGCTTCCAAAAAGATAGAATTCTACTATATATGGAAAAAAGAGGTGAGTGTAATAAAGAGAATACTTTCGGTCATTTTATTAAGCTGCATTGTCTTCGCAAATCTACTCTTCGTCAATGAGAACCCGAGTGAGGCAGCAGGTCTCCAGAATGCAAAAGTGACTGCAAGCATTCTAAATGTGAGATCTACTCCTACTACTAAAGCACCTATCCTATGGAAGCTGTCAAAAGGGCAGCAAGTTCAAATCACTCAGACTGGAAACGGCTGGTCAAAAATTCGTTATCCAAACAAAAAGGATGGCTGGGTATCTAGTTCTTATCTATCCATTACTAAGCCTGCTGCAGTTGCCGCTGCTGCAACAAAAACACTGTATGTTACTGCCACTAGCCTAAATCTTCGAAAATCTGCAACCATCAATTCGTCATCTGTTACACTGCTCAAAAAAGATGCAAAAGTTACAGAGACGTATAGAAGCGGAAGCTGGTCAAAGATTAAATACAATAGCTACACCGGCTATGTGTCAAATAAATATCTGACAACCAAAGCGCCTGTTTCTGCAGCTAAGAAGCCGGCAGCCGTAGTTGCTGTAAACCCGAAAACACTATATGTAAGTGCAAGCAGCCTGAATCTTAGAAAAGCAGCAACCGTTAATTCTGCATCTTTAACTACTTTAAGTAAAAATACTAAAGTATCGGAAGTCTCCCGCAGCGGAAGCTGGTCAAAGATTACATACAAAAGCTACACTGGCTTTGTATCAAACAAATATTTGACTTCTACAGTTCCAGCATCACCAAAGCCTTCAACGCCCGTATCAACTCCTGTGCCAGCACAGACTTCAGGCAGTACAGAATATGTAAAGATTGTTAAGAATGACGTGAATCTGCGCAGCGGTCCTGGAGAGAAGTACAGCATCTTGAAGACAGCGGATACTGGAGAAAAATTCCGTAAGACTAGTGCAGCATCCGGCTGGATCCAGATTGAACTGCCAGACAAACGTAAAGCCTGGGTAGCGGATTGGCTGATCACGTATAATGTTTCAAATACACGCGGCCTAAAAGGGAAAACCATTGTTCTTGATGCCGGCCATGGCGGAACAGATCCCGGAGCAATAGGTAATGATAAGAAAACTTTTGAAAAAAACCTGACTCTTAAAATGGTTCAGCAAACGGCAGCTCTTTTAAAAGGTTCCGGTGCAAATGTGATACTTACAAGAAGCTCGGATACTTATCCATCTCTTGACGCCAGAGTAAATTTGGCTGAAAAATATCGAGCTGATGCATTTATTAGTGTCCATTATAATTCTGAAAGTAAACATAGCGCCAATGGAATAGAAACATACTATTACTCTGCCAGTAAAGATAAGAAATTAGCAGATACTCTTCATTCAAAAATAGTTAAAGCTTCTGGTATGAAAGACCGCGAAGTAAGACAGAATAGTTTTCGCGTAATTAGCACAAACAATAGACCTGCAGTCTTATTGGAATTAGGCTTTATTTCTAACAGCTCAGATTTGAGCAAAATTAAGACAGAAAAATTCCAGAATGATGTGTCTATGGCAATTTACGAAGGTCTAAAAACTTATTTCAACTGATATTTAACCCCTTAAAGCATCATGCTTAAGGGGTTTTTATTCTTTATTATACATCCTCAACAACAGCAATAAAGCAAACGATATGAGAACAATCATCAGCACCCAGGACCAGGCCAGTTCTTCATTGCCTGATTCCATAGCAATATATATAGCAGTGGGAACTGTCTGCGTCTCTCCTGGGATATTTCCTGCAAACATTAACGTTGCCCCGAACTCACCCAACCCCCTTGCAAAGCTTAATGTGACCCCGGCAATCAGCGATTTAACTGCAAGTGGCAGGGTGATTTTTGTAAAAACTCTCCATTCCCCTGCCCCATCCACTCTGGCAGCATTTTCAATATCATCATCAATACTTTCAAATCCGGTCCGAGCTGATTGATACATAAGTGGAAAGGCTACTACTGCTGAAGCAATTACGGCTGCCCACCAGGTAAACACAATTGGATGATTAAATAATTTTTCAATGAGGATTCCGCCAGTTCCGCTTCGGCCAAAGAAAATAATAAGCAAAAACCCGATTACGGTTGGAGGCAGAACCAATGGTAGAATCATAATTGTTTCTACAACGGCAAAACCTCTAAACCGCCTGTTCGCCATCATTTTAGCAGCAGCTGTTCCTAAAACAAAAACAATTCCTAAGGAAACCAGGCTGATTTTGAGAGAAAGCAGTACCGGCTCCCAAAAATTTATAACTGAATTCATTTTTTACCTCGTATCGTATACCCATTCTTTTCAAATACTCTGGCCGCTTCCTTGCTTGTTAAGAAAGAAAGAAAGTCCCGAGCAGCCTCTTTATTTTTTGATCTATTTATTATTCCAAATTGATACACTATTTCTGAATGCATCCCGTTTTCCGCTTCTGTAACCAAGGATATATTTTCTGATGATAAAGCATCCGTTCTATATACAATCCCCGCATCTACATTACCTGTTTCTACATATGTAAGAACCTGCCTGACATCCTTGGCAAATACCATTTTCCCTTCCACTTCGTTCCAAATTCCAGCACTCTGCAAAGTTTCTTTCGCGTACGTTCCAGCCGGTACTGTTTCTGGGACTCCAATGGATATCTTCTTAATTTCTGGTTTTATCAAACTCTTGAAACTATCTGGATACACACTTCTTCCTTGAGGCATAATCAAAACTAGGGAATTTCCTATAAATGCTTCTGTGTCCTTTCGCCTTATCTGCCCTTCATCTATTAAGTGTTCTATTTCATCTGATGATGCCGAAAGAAACAAATCGACAGGGGCACCGTTAGAGATTTGGCTCTTTAAGGAGCCTGAACCCCCAAAGTTAAATCTGATTTTTGTATTTTTGTCAGAAGCTTTATATTTCTGCTCTAATTCAGCAAGAACCTTCTGCAGACTGGAAGCGGCAGAAACAGTAAGCCCAGCCCCTTTTTCAGATGCTTGCTTATTAGAAACATTTGAACTGCAGCTGCTTCCTGCGAAAACAACGCTGACTAATAAAAGTAACATGGCGAATTTTTTTCCCATTGGATGAAGTTCCTTTCATTATGTATACCCTATTATAATGGAAATCTCCTGTTTGTTCTCATATTTTGTTAGGAAAAAAAAGAACGGCCTCTGTGAAGGCCGCTCTTAACTCGTTAGAAATATTTCTTTTTCCAGAATATTAAGGTAGTTATAGCTGACAGAAATACAGCAAAGCACATTGTAATCACAAAAGCATATGGACTTTTCTCAAAAGGCAGTGCTACATTCATGCCATAAAAGCTTGCAACCATGGTAGGAAATGACAAGATGATCGTAATGGAAGTTAAAAATTTCATAACAATATTTAAATTGTTAGATATGATGGATGCAAAAGCGTCCATCATACCGCTTAAAATGGAGCTATAAGTATCCGCCATTTCAATAGCCTGAGTATTTTCAATAATAACATCCTCCAGCAGCTCTTTATCCTCTTCATACATCTTCAAATGATTCAGCCGAAGCATTTTTTCTAATACAATTTTATTAGATTTAAGTGAAGTAGTAAAATACACTAAGCTTTTTTCCAGTGAAAGAAAAGTGTAAAGCTCTTTATTCTTCATGGACTGATGCAATTCCCTCTCGGCTTCATCTGTCTTTTTATTAATCTGCTTTAAATAACGAAGATAGTAAGACGAAATAACAAAGAGAATCTGAAGGGCAAACCTTGTTTTCTTATAAGTAAAGAAACCCTTTATCTTATTATTCTTAAAGTCTGATAAAATGGGAGTTTCCTTAAGGGATACGGTAATAAAGCACTCATCATTAATGATCATTCCTATTGGAATCGTCTCATAAATAGGAAAACCCGCCTCATCATGTGTGATATAAGGGAAATCAACAATAATGAGTACATTCCCGTCCTCTTTCTCAATCCTGGACCGCTCTTCATCATCCAAGGCATCCTTAAAAAAATCAACTGGTATATTTAATCTGCTGGATACAAGCCTGATTTCTTCTGCATTCGGAGAAAGCATATTAATCCAGCAGCCCTTTGTAATTTCTGTTATCGATTCAAATGTGTTGTTTTCGCTGGTCTTAAAAAATTCAATCATGTTTGCTGTCCTCCTCATTTTATCGTGAGGAAGCAGCTGTACCTTTTAAAGAGCTGACATATTTGTAATAATCACTCCCGCTTGCTAAAAAGATAAAGCAGGCTTCCTCTAGTAAACTGTCCGAATCAGGTTCATTGGAACCGTGGCTATTCAAAAAGTATCAACTCCTTTATTGTCAGTTTAATTATCTTATACGATTGCTGCTGAAATGTGCACCTTCTTACCACTGCTAAATGCCTTGGATGTTTGTGCAGGACAACTAAGCCAGCGACTCCAAACAGAGACCTATAAAAAGTCCCTTTTCATTCTTGGCCGTTTTATTAATAAACCGCCCAGCAGATTTTTATAGGCACCATATTACAGATCAAGTGTTTTTCTCCCGTTCAAGAAGAATACTTATACATGACCAAAACAAGTCCATCTCATTCAGCTACCTAAAAAATTATTCTCCTCCCCCTAAAAAAAGCAATGGCCATCAGCTTTTAAGCAAAAATAAAAAGAGCATGAAAGATTCATGCTCTAAAAAAAGGAGAAACACTTTTATTATTAGTAGTTGCTTACATTTTCTTCATACGTTTGTGGATAGTCAGGTTTGACTCCATCAAGCAATAGATCTAACTTTTCAAGCATTTCGTTGATGTCACTCAAAGTGATTTTTTCATAGTTCGCTGACATGGGAAATCCCTCCTAGTATTAAATCGTTTCGCTCACCCTGGAATCGGTTGAATGAAAAAGACAAGTCTGTAAACCGACTTGTCTTTATTCTTTGATTTAATTATAAGGTCTTCCCCATGACTTTTGTATTGGGAAAATCTTCGTGTGTTTCTTAAACTGGAGGTTGAATTACTTCAATTTTCATAGGTGAAATAACTTTAGGTGCAGAAGTATGATTTCCTAAATTTGAAAAGCCAACAGCTCCTACAAGAACAACTCCTAATACAAAACTACAAATTAATTTTCTCATTTTAATGCTCCTTTCTTAGACAAATCACTATATTGTATATAATAATCAAGCGATTTTTTCGCATCACCTGTTTCTGTAAATCTTTCAGCTAACTTTAACGCAACTTCACGGGCTTCAGAAAACAGACTATTATCTATATAGTAAGAATACACTATATTTTCTAAATATGCATAGTATTTTGGTTGGGAAAATAATTGATATTTATACATATTAGCTGCAATGATATATTTTTTATGCTGTTTTTTATCACACATAGTTAAAACATCATCTATTATTTTTCCAATTTCATTTTTATCTTCATTCAGCTTGATTAAAGTCTCAATAAGTCCAAGTTTATTAATAATATCTTCTAGACTTCCTCTGGGGAAATGTCCTTTACATTCCAATAAAAACTCTCTTGCCTTCTTATAATCTCCCATTTCAGTAAGCATAGCTGAATAATTATATAGAACTTGATAATAAAGAACTTTTTTATGTAGTAGTCTCGTAACTCTAATTAAGCTGCGATAAATTTCAGAAGCTTCTTTATACATTTCAAGCCTCATATAACCAATTCCTAATAGCATTTTTGTATGAATTATTCTAACAAAGTTATTTTCATTTTGGTATATGTTTAAGGCCTTATTAGCATGTATGATTGAAGACTCAGGATCATTTAGAATACTTGCACAAAGTGCAGTTTGGTAATATAATTCTCCATTAAAAGTAATTGCTTCTGCCGGATTATATGTCATTAAAGTAACAAACTGATCATTGGCCTCAATTATCTTATTTTCTTTTACAAAAGCTAATCCTACCATAAATGAAGCAAGCAAACTTTCAAATGGGGAAAAACTATTATTAAGTTTTTCAATTACCTTTTGTGTCTGGTTCATTTTCTCCTGGTCACTCTTATAAATATAATACTTAAACAGATAAAGATGATACAAATTAATCAAATCTGTCGAAGAAGCAAATTCCTCTTGTTTAATAAGATTTGCATATTGCTTATCTGCCGTATCTAGATCGTAAAAAACCATAGAGTCATAAAATGATTGTAAATCCTCTTTTAGCTCCTCATACTTCTCCTCTTCCTGCTCCATGTTCACATTCAGCTTTTTTAGAAGAAGTTCAACCGTTTCGGCATTTCCATCATAACTATTATTTTCGATTTTGCTCAGATGGGAGATGGAACAAATATCCTGCGCCAATTCGGACTGAGTCAGGTGATTTTTTAGGCGGTAATATTTAATAATGGACCCTAGCTTCATAACGTTCCTTCCATTTCCTATCATAGTATATATATTTTACTATATATACTGTAAGCTTCCAAAGGTTTTTGTTTTTGTTTACGCTGCTTCCTTGTGCTGTCCCTTGCTTCATTTTATTCTCACTAGGGAATATAGATGACGGTCTTTGCGAAAATAGGTATATTTCACTATACAAAAAAGCATGTCCGGATTTATATTATGCGGCACATGCTTTTTTGTTTTAATTTTGTATGATTATGAATTTCTTAGCTTGCTGTGGTATCTTCCATATACAAAGTAGACTACGATACCAATAAGGATCCATATTACAAATGCGATCCAGGTTGTAGATGGTAATTGTAAGGCAAGATATCCACAGAAAAGGAAGGCTAAAATCGGAATGACAGGTACAAACGGTACGCGGAAGCCTGTCTTTGGTTGTTGTTTGTTACGTCTTAAGTATAAAATTCCCACCGATACTGTCATAAAAGCAAAGAGGGTACCAATGTTAGTTAGTTCAGCCAGCTTACCCAATGGTACAACTCCTGCAAAAAAAGATACAATTGCACAAGTGATCCATGAGTTAACAACTGGCGTATTTTTCTTCTTGCTCACTTTAGATAACACACTCGGCAATAATCCATCACGGCTGATCGCGTAAAACAGTCGAGTCTGGCCATACATCATAACTAATAATACGGTTGTGATACCCGTGATAGCCCCGAGAGAGATGAAGCCGGCTACCCAATCCTGGTTAATGTAATTTAAAGCAAAAGCAACAGGATTTTTCACGTTTAATTGATCATAAGGAACAATTCCTGTCAGTATTAAAGAAACGATGATATATAAAACTGTACAAACCGCCAATGAAGAAATAATTCCTATCGGCATATTTTTTTGTGGATTGCGGACCTCTTCAGCCGCTGTTGATACTGCATCGAATCCAATATAAGCAAAGAATACAGTTGCCGCTCCGGTTGCCACACCATCAAAACCAAATGGCATAAATGGAGTCCAGTTATCTGGTTTCACATACCATACACCTACAGCAATAAACAATATAACTACTGCCAGCTTGATTAATACCATGACTGTATTAAACTTAGCTGATTTTTTGACACCTTGAGTTAAAAGAAGAGTTATAAAAAAGACTATAATAATAGCAGGCAAATCAATATAAGTTCCTTCTTTAGGGTTATAAGCGCTTGATAATGCATGTGGAAAATGCAGCCCAAATCCGCCTATCAATCCCTGAAAATAACCTGACCAGCCGCTGGCAACCGCTGAAGAGGCAAATCCATATTCAAGCAGCAGATCCCATCCTAAAACCCAGGCAATCAGCTCGCCAAATGTTGCGTAGCTGTAAGTATAAGCACTCCCAGAGACTGGAACAGTTGATGCAAACTCTGCATAACAAAGTGCGGCAAATACACAGGCAAGCCCTGACATAATAAAAGAGATTACTAGTGCAGGCCCTGCATGTTCCGCAGCAGCTACCCCTGTTAATACAAATATTCCCGTACCAATAATGGCACCAATTCCAAGCATTGTTAAATCAAAACCGCCAAGTTCTTTTTTTAACTGTACATCTTTTTGTTCTGTTTCCCTGATTAAAGCGTCAATTGATTTTCTTCTAAACAGATTACTCATAAATCCTCCTAGAAACTTTCTTGATATAATTTAATTTAATCTATTATTCACTTAAAATCAACAAATATCCTCAAGATTCTGAATATTTCTACATAAAAACTTAACAAAAGTTATTCATATCCAGCAAAATAACAGGTCTAAATTTTCTTCGTTAAAAAACAAATAATATTATGCCCTTTTCAACGAAAGGCATCTGTAATTAAATGTTTTTATTTCAACAGTCAGGGAAAAGTGAAATAAACCATATTTGAAGGGAGTTTTGTATACAATGAATCATTCAGAAAAAGATAAGATATTAGCTGAAAGAAATGATAAAGAAAAGGCATTTAGAGACAGCCAGGAAAAGCAGCTGGAACGTGATCAAATTTTGATGCCTGTGGATGACCTTCCCCTTGAAGATATCCGGGAAGAGTACCAAGAAGAACGTGATGGTGAGAAGTCTAAGGACGAATCCTCCAGCGAGAAAAAGCTGCTTCATGGGATGAATATAAAAAACGATCTTCCTGAATAAAATAAGCTCTAATCAAAAAGAATAGCCACTCTAATGAGTGGCTATTCTTCATTCATTATTCATTTACTCGTTTTTCCGGGTATGAATAATCATAATCAGCAGGATTGATTTTCTTAAAACCATCTGGCTGATAGAATCTTAACAGATCTCCGTACACAACTTTATCTGACAATTCTAGCTCGGAATTAGCTTTATCTCCAAATGCTTTACATGCTTCCCCGTCAATAACCTCACCTGTTGTGTTGTCATAGCACTTTCCATCAACTTCAGTAAATTGAGGAGTAACGAAGTCTCCATTTCTAAATGGAACGATTTGCTCAAAGTCATTTGAAAGAATGTCAGAGCCGAATTCTAAATAATCTTTTGTATCGATACCTAATAGATGCATAACCGTTGGACGAACATCTACATCACCGCTAAATTTATCAATGGCATTGCCCTGGACACCAGGAACGTGTATGAAAAATGGTACGCGCTGAAGCTGCGTATTTTCAAAATTAGTGATTTCCTTGCCCATAACCTCCGACATAGCGTCATTATGGTTTTCAGAGATACCATAATGGTCACCATACATGACCACCATCGTATTATCATACAAGCCAGAAGCTTTTAAGTCAGAAAAGAATTGCTGAAGCGCCTGATCCATATAATGAGCTGTTTGGAAGTACTGGTTAACTACTTTATCATCCGTTTTAGCTGCTGGGAAAGTTATATCTTCAGGATCCATATTGAATGGGAAATGGTTGGATAAAGTAATGAATTTTCCATAAAACGGCTGCTGTAATCCTTGCATCAACGGAATAGACTCTTTGAAAAACGGTTTATCTTCCATACCGTAGTTAATGGTATTTTCTTCTGACATATTATAGTAGTTAGCATCAAAGAACTTGTCATAACCAAAAGATTTATACATTTCTTCACGGTTCCAGAAAGTTTTATAATTGCCATGGAAAACCGCTGAAGTGTAACCCTTTGTTTTTAATATACCTGGCAGGGCCTGGTAAGTGTTTTGTGCTTTCGTTGTAAATACAGCACCCTGTGGAAGTGGATATAATGAGTTTTCCATCATGAATTCGGCATCAGAAGTTTTCCCCTGCCCAGTTTGATGGAAAAAGTTCTTAAAGTAAAAAGTGTTTTTATCTCTTGTAAGAGAGTTCAAGAATGGAGTTACTTCCTGGCCTTCCAATTTATAATCAATGATGAAGCTTTGCAGGGACTCCAATGAAATGTAAACAACATTCATTCCTTCAGCCTTGCCAAAGTATTTCTCATTTGGTTCAGCATAGCTTGATTTGATATTATTCTCTACTTCAGTAATTTGGTCACTGTCAGCAAGCGCACGCTGTGCAGAAGACTTTGTGCTTTGGATCATATCATAAATAGTATAATTATAGGTTCCTAAATATTTCACAAGATAATTTCTATCAAATGTTCTTGTTAATAACTCAGGGCGGTCTGTTTCAGCCAGTCCTAAATTGATAAGAAAAACCAATACTGCAGAAGCAAATACTCCTAAAACTGTACGTGCTTTTAGCTTTTCTTCAGTAGCCGGCTTAACCTTTTTAAACACTAATAAAAGAATGAGTATAATCGTATCCAGGAAATAAAAAATATCCGCAGGATGAATTAAAGCGGCAATACTATTTCCCAGGTCTCCCGCATTGTTCTTAGTCTGAGTAAGAACTGGAAGGGTAATAAAGTCATTAAAGAAACGGTAATATGCAATATTTGCATATAAAATGAACGATAATACAAAGTTGATCGTGATTAATATCCGGTTTCTTGCTCGTCCCTTACGAAGCAAAGCAAATGCAAAGAAAAAGAGACCTGAGCTGATTGGATTTATAAATAATAAAAATTCTTGTATGTCATTGCTGATTCCCAAGTTGAATTCATTCTTATATGCTGCGTATGTTTTAATCCAAAATAGAAAAACTGCTAAATAGAAAAAGGAAAGTTTGTTATTGTACAACTTACTCCCTATCTTCTTCATGCTTTCCATTCAGAACATCCTTTCTAATTTTACCGCACAAAATTTTTGAGTCATTTTTTTAACAATACTCAATTATAACTCTTTTTCACATTCCGTCAAGACCACATTAACAATTCATTAACAATCGCTTCACAATACACTATGCTATGCTATGAGCTGGATTATAAATTATGACTATATTTTATGAGTAGATTATCTTTTACTGTGTAGTTTATTACCCAGAGGCTAAAGACAGGTAGACCCTGTATTCACTTACCGAATCATTTTACTGTATGTTTCTTAATATTTCCTTAACATTTTTTTTACACTGATTCATTATATCTTCTTTTTACCAAAAAGTCATATGCCAAAAAGCACAAAAAAAAGCAGCTAAGCTGCTTTCATACAATTTATCGGTAGGCTATTCCAAGTACCGCTGCTAAAACGATAATAAAAGGGATCCAAAGAATAGTATGTTTTTTTTCTTTTCTTTTACGGACAATAAGCATTTCCATAAGACCAATGAGGATAATGGCAAGTAAACCTTTGACAAAATAAATTCCAGGATATTGCCCCATTATGAGCATTCCAATCCCGCTTCCCAGCATAACTATGTAGAAAAGTCTTTGAAGCATAAGAGAAATTTTTTGTTTGTTCATAAAATAGCTGATCAAGAAAAGGATGATCAGGATAGCCCATGAGGAAGCATGAGTGTGATGCAAGCCTGTTAACATTTTTAATGACGCTCCTTTAACAATGTCTATTTTGGTTCTGAGTGATAACAAACACTATCACTATTATAGCAACTCTATGTTGATAATAAAAATTAAGTTTATGAACTCGTTCTTAATATTTTGCAGTGTTGTTCACAAGTTCGCTATAATTTGAAAGTTTCCACCGCTCTATCCTGTATGTAAAAGTCCATTTTTTATGAAGTATTCCAAAAAACGACGAGTTTCTTCCTATTATACATATAAAGCGGTATTATATAATTCTGAAAACTGACTTGAAACCTATATCCTTTAGTTACAACTAAATTAAAAACTCTTTTAATCTTTAGTGGAGCAGCGGCCTTTAAGAGTGTTGGGTCAACTAATGGCCTGGTAGAGGATTCCGCCGATATTTGTTTTCGAACTATGCACTTTTGCGGTCTGCCTAAAAAACCACCCTCTATAAAGGATGGTTTTTAGTCATGCAGCGAAAGTGCTACTTCTTTAATTTTACTAAATAGCTTTTCATCCACATCGAATAAGATCTCTCTTGCTGCCTCCCATGCTGTCTCTTCTGCTTTTCTTATTAGTGCTCTGGACTGGTGATCATCACTGTCATTTAAACGGTCTGCCAATTCTTGAAGTTCTTCATCCATTGCATGGCCAATTTCATGAGCAAGTACTATAGCATAATAATTTAAAAAATCGGTAACATTGCCAAACAGCATATGACACTGCTCTTTAACGGTTTCAATATACATGGTAATCGATCTTGTTCCAAGATTATACTTACCCCCTACCAGCCTTCCATCGGGGAAACGATTCTCTAATAATACAGGTATATTTTTACCGCTTCTAATTATTAATTCAGAAGTAATTTCTTCAATAGAATGGTTAGTCATTTCACACTTCCAATATCATTTTAATAAATGAGTTTTATTTTATATTCTATATCGGAATAATTCAAGATGTTTTTAACACATACCTATTTTAGATATATGCGATTCTAAACCAAAATTTTCCTAGTAAATTTTGGAATATTTTTAAAGTTTAAAATATTATAGTCAGGCTATATATAGTACTGTAAGGCAAACTATTATGAAGGAGTGGATTAGAATGGCAAAAGAAAAAAATGAAAAAATGACTGTAGAAGAGGCAGGCCGAATGGGCGGTGAAGCTACGTCAAATAATCATGACAAAGAATTTTACCAGGAAATCGGCCGCAAAGGTGGAGAAGCCACATCCGAAAATCATGATAAAGAGTTTTACCAGGAAATAGGGCGTAAAGGCGGAGAAGCGACTTCCAACAACCACGACAAAGAATTTTATCAGGAAATTGGCGAAAAGGGCGGAGAAGCCCGAAATAACAATAAAAACAACAACAATAATAACTAGTATTTTTTTATCGAGAACCTAGCTATATTTTCCTAGCTTCTCCATAATAAAGTGTTCTTAAAACATTCAGGTGCTAGGGCAAACAGTGATGCAAATAAATTTATTTAAAAAAGGACATAGAATATTTAATAGAGTTCGCGCTGGAGAAGCCTTGAAGCAGCAGAAGGATAGATTCTACCCAAACAGATACTTTCATTTGAGAAGAACCTAGATCTTTTTTCCTAGCTTCTTAGCTAATTAAACTAAGTTATATATTTTTAAAACAAACATGATAAAAAGGAGTGTTTGGAATGGCCAATAACAAGGATCGTAAAATGACTACTGAAGAAGCAGGACGTTTAGGTGGAGAAGCAACCTCTAAGAATCATGACAAAGAATTTTATCAGGAAATAGGAAAAAAAGGCGGAGAAGCTACTTCTGAAAACCATGACAAGGAATTTTATCAGGAAATTGGCCGTAAAGGCGGGGAAGCTACTTCTGAAAACCATGGTCGTGAATTCTATGAAGAAATAGGAGAAAAAGGCGGCAACGCAAGGAACAATAACAATAACAATAACAATAAAGGATAATTATTACACGTATAAAATATAGCGGTACCCTTTTAAATAAATCTTTAAGGAACAGGAGTGTTTAATTTGGCAAATGATAATAACAAAAAAATGACTGTAGAAGAAGCTGGCCGTAAGGGTGGAGAGGCTACATCGAGAAATCACGATAAAGAATTTTACCAGGAAATTGGCAAGAAAGGCGGAGAAGCTACTTCCGAAAACCATGACAAGGAGTTTTATCAAGAAATTGGGGAAAAAGGCGGAGAAGCCCGAAATAACCAAAATAATAATTGAGATTAAGATTATTATAGAAAAGAAAGCACCTGAACTGGTGCTTTCTTTTTATTTAAATTGGCACAATTCCAAGTGGATTGACGGCATGTGTTTTATTTTGATTCCAGGGGCCATTATGCAATTCAAAGTGCAGATGCTGGCCACGGGATTCGCCAGTATTCCCCATTATCCCAATCTGCTGTCCTTTCGCAACAACCTGTCCAGAACCGGCGGATCTTGCCTTCAGATGCGCATATACTGTGGTGAATATTTTCCCATTAATGGAATGGGTAATAAAAATCACATTTCCATAGCTCGAAGAAAAATATGATTTACTCACTACTCCATCTGCTGCCGCAACAATTGCAATATTAGATCCAGAATTAGCAATATCTATCCCCATATGATTCTCCCCGCCCCGCTGTCCAAAATTAGACGACAAAATTCCATTAGCTGGAGAAGTGAATGTTCCGCTCGAAATACTTGGCCTTAAAGCAAAGCCAGGCTGGGCAAATTGATTTGCCTGATCAGCTGCCCGCTTTCGTGCAGTCTCCAAATCCGCTAGGCGTTGTTTCTCTAGATTAATAGCCTGCTGAATAGCTGCAGCCTGGGCCGATAAAAGTTCTTCTTCCTCTTTAAGATTCATCTTATGGCTATGTGTTTCTTGTTCTTGCTGTATCAGCTTATGCATTAATACTTTTTTGCTGGCTTTATGGCGTGTTTGTTCAGCTTGGAGATTTGTAAGATCATTAAGCATTGTTTGCAGACCGCTTAATTCTTTTTCCAGTACCTCTTCACTTTCTTCTAAACTAGCTTTATCTTTTTCCTGCTGATGGATAATGTCTCTATCAGCCTGCATAATTGTAGATACCGCTGAAATGCGTTCGATAAAATCACCAAAGTTTTGTGAACCCAGAAGGACTTCTAAGTATTCAACATTCCCGCCATTTTGCTGCATGGCGCGGGCACGTTCCTTTAGAAGCTCCTCTCTTTTGTTAATTCTTTCTTTTATAACTAGTATTTCTTCGTTGAGTTTTTTAACCTGGATTCTAGTTTTTTCAATGGCCGCTGATTTTTCTTCTATCTTTTTAGTTGTTTCTTTCATTCTGCTATTCAAGGCTTCTATTTCTTTAATTAAGTTTCTTTGCTGGCTTTGAAGCTTTATGATCTTATTCTCCGCTGCATGTATTCCTGATTGAACATGTGACCGCTGCAGATTTATTTTATTTTTCTTCGTTTGCATGTCTGTAAGTTTTGCTGCTTGAACAGACGGAACTGTTAATAAAGTTCCAAGACCTAGAATTGCTGCCGTGATTAATGCGACTATTTTCTTCAATCTTTTCCCCTGCCTATTTTCATAGTTATCTTTTTCTTCAAAATCTGCCATTTCATATTATAATATTGGATAAATTGACATCTTTACCCAAAATACATGACTATTATACCACTTAATTCACCACGAAATGTTTCATTTATATTTCAATTTAGTCGAATAGGTTACACTATCTCCGTACAGACAAAAAAAATCACAGCCAATTAGCTGTGATTTCGACTGCTATGAACAACCAGAAAATATATGATGAGCAACCTTATAACCCATCCGCATATTTATTTTTTAAATTCATTTTCATGATTACATTTTGATAAATCCCTATAGATGCCATGAGGAGAATTAAGGATGATCCTCCATAGCTGATAAACGGAAGCGTTATTCCAGTTATCGGAAGAAGACCAGTCGCTCCTCCTAAATTTATTAATACCTGTATGCCAATCATGGAGGATATTCCAATCAAAAGCAGACTTCCAAAAGCATCCTTACATCTTGCTGCCAGCAGGAACCCTCTTAGTACGATAAAGCCAAGACCGCCAATTACAATGGCTACCCCAAAGAATCCAAGCTCTTCAGCAATAATGGAGATGATAAAATCGGTGTGAGATTCAGGCAGGTATCCGTACTTTTGAACACTCTGGCCGAGCCCTAATCCCTTCACACCTCCTGATCCGATTGCAAGAAGAGAATTAGCAAGATGATACCCTTCATCTTTTTCAGTCTTAAAGGGCTCATTCAGACCGGTAAATCGGGAAACTCTCTCTTCTGAAACCACTGTCGAGAAATTGCCTGTAATGACAACTAACAGCCCGATAAGCGCAATCGCCATAGCAAAAATAGCCCCAAGCTTTGAAAGACTTTTCAGAGACATGCCGGAAGACATTAGGATTGCTCCCGCTATTAATAGAATGATAATAACATTTCCATAGTCTGGCTGAATCGCAATAAAAAAACAAATAGTAGATAGAAAGATCATGGTCGGCATAACAGCCTTGTCTATATTATTAATACGGTCTTGTCTTTTTGAATAGATGGCCGACAAATATATAATGACGGCAAGCTTTGCCGCTTCTGCTGGCTGCAAATTAAAGCCGCCTAATACAAGCCAGCTCTGGGCATTTCCTGCTGTATGGCCTGCGAGGAAAACCAGCAGAAGCAATCCGCATGTGCCCCCCATCATTGTAAGTAGAAATCTTGGGTGCTTATAAAGCTGATACGGAAAAAACATTGTTAAGAGCATGACAGCAAACGAGATGATAAAAGCAATTTTCTGCCTCTGATAAAAGTGGTCGTCGGCAAGTCCCCAGCGCGCTACTGCGGTGATCATACTTGAACTGTAGACCATTAATATTCCAAATAAACATAAGACGACAACAGTAAAAAATACCGGATAGTCGTAAGCTTTTAATATTTTCTTTAACATTAACCTTTTCTTCCTTCTCATAGTTCTAGTAAATTATTAAGGTCAAAAACAACAATTGTATTGTCCTTATATTACCACAAATTATATGTATTTATTTATTACATTTTTATTATATGAAATAACGAATATATGAATAAAACCGCTGCTTATTGCAGCGGTGCCCATTGCCTCGTTCTATTATTCTCCCTGATAGTCTTCCTTAATTTTATTTCCGTCAGGATTATCGCCCATTTTTTCGTATAAATCTTTATTCCCTAAGGGATGATCCTCTGTATTGCTGTCCTTGTTCATTTCTGCAGCGTACTCATGGCCAGGCTTACTGGATGTGTTCTGTCCCGTACTATCTTTGGCAGCTTCATAAAATGGTTTCGACATATTCATCCACTCTCCTTTTTTCTCTTCTCTCTACTTTTAACCCTTTCGTTAGTTTTTCAAACAGCATTCATACATATGTAAAGTTTCTGTAATCACAGTGATTTCGTCTTGTTTCTTGAACGCCTGCGATAGTAAAACACAGCTGCAGCCAGCCCTATTGATAGGAATGCCAGTATTAGCTTATCTTTTAAATCCCATTGAAGCACTGCTTTTACAGTAAGAGCCTCAATAATCAGGGCAGGAATTTTCCCCATGGTACTTGCGAGCGCAAAGCCAAGCATACTGACTTTGCTCGCTGCCCCGGCAAGTGTTACTGCGCCTGAAGGGACAAACGGAAAAATCCTTAGTGCAAGAATCAGCAAAAACGCCTCTGTCCCCTTTGTAGACTGAAGCTTATTAATGAGGATTTGACCAGATGTAATCGTAATCCTCTTGATTCCTTTTCTATAAATATAGAAACTTATTATAGCTCCCAATGCTTCTCCAGCTATTGAGAGAAAAAGCCCCTGGCTAAATCCAAAGAATGTAATATTCGCCGCGGTTAAAAATACACTGGGAACTACACCTAAAATACTGATTAAAACATTCATTAACATACTAATTAAATAGGCAAATAAACCACTTTCTTTGAACCAGCTGACAAGTATCTCTTTCATTTTAGCACCCTATAATTAATAAAATGTACTTCATTATCATACCACACTGGCTGCAGCAATTAAGCCTGCTCTTTAGAAGATTGAGAATACATGGTATAGAAAACCTGCCTGATAGAGGAAACATTCAAAATAATTTATAATAAAAACGGACACTATTGCGGTTTGCTTAAGGAGGTAAAGAATGAATCATATTAAATGGCGTTCCTTGTTGGAAATTCTGCTTGTTTCAACTAGACTGGGGCTCACTTCCTTTGGCGGCCCCATTGCCCATATTGGATATTTTCACGAAGAATATGTACGAAGAAGAAAATGGCTGGATGAACGGAGTTATGCTGATTTGGTGGCATTATGCCAATTCCTGCCTGGCCCTGCAAGCAGCCAGGTTGGTATCGGAATAGGAGTAATCCGCGGCGGCGTTCTAGGAGGAATATTCGCTTTTATTGGCTTCACACTACCATCAGTAATTGCTCTTATATTATTCGCGTACATGCTTAAGGATCTTGAATTTACTGACGCTGGATGGATACATGGATTAAAGATTGTTGCAGTAGTTGTTGTCGCCCATGCAATCATGGGGATGGCGCAGAAACTTACCCCTAGGCTGACGGGAAAATCTATCGCTCTATTTGCATTGATTGCAGTCCTTTTATCGCAAACAGCCTTTACACAGGTGGGTGTTATCTTATTATCTGGATTAATTGGTTATTTTGTATTTACTACAAAACAAAAAGAAACCGAATCTATTCAAACGACAGTTCCCGTTTCCCGTAAATTAGGCTTGTATTGTTTAATTCTATTTGCAGGGCTGCTCATGGTTCTTCCGATATTAAAAGGTACATTTCCAGCCAGCTGGATTTCTTTATTCGATAGTTTTTATCGGTCGGGTTCGTTAGTGTTCGGAGGCGGCCATGTAGTTTTGCCTTTGCTTGAGCGGGAATTCGTTCCAGTAGGCTGGCTGGACAAGGAGTCATTTCTTGCTGGGTATGGCGCTACTCAAGCTGTACCAGGTCCATTATTTACATTTGCTGCCTATATTGGAGCCGTAATAGGCGGATGGCAGGCTGGTTTATTAGCTGCTTTTGCCATATTTCTGCCCGCTTTTCTTCTCGTTTTAGGCGCATTGCCTTTTTGGCAGTCAATGCGGCTTAACTCTAAAATACGAGGAGCACTAACCGGAGTGAATGCTGCAGTTGTAGGCATATTACTTGCTGCATTTTATCATCCAATATGGACGAGTTCCATTTTAACATCCATCGATTTTGCTTTTGCAGCGGTTTTATTCAGCATGCTTGCCTTTTGGAAGCTGCCATCCTGGGTCATTGTATTA
Source organism: Peribacillus deserti (assembly GCF_016909175.1). Taxonomy (GTDB): domain Bacteria; phylum Bacillota; class Bacilli; order Bacillales; family DSM-1321; genus Paraperibacillus; species Paraperibacillus deserti. The sequence goes on along the minus strand of NZ_JAFBFI010000018.1, from coordinate 49,929 downwards.
GTGGGAGCAATTGGCGGATGGGCTCTAGCGTTGTTTTAATTTAGTCCCACATGTCAGCGGCTGGTACTAGGGATATGGACATCCCGCCAGCCCTGAACAAGCTGGCTTTGTTTCACTATTTTTGATTCAGTATTATACTGCCTAACATTATAGATCTATTACAGCGTGTTTCTGTGTATAATTTTTTTAAATAATAGACTAAACCTTAGGAAAATCCACCTAAATAAGCATACAAAAAACACTGGCAATTTATTCTGCCAGTGTTTTCTGTATTAGAAAGGAACAATACCTATCGGGTTTACAGCATTAGACTTGGCTGCATTCCAGGCTCCATTATGCAGTTCAAAATGCAAATGCTGTCCGGTTGATTGCCCTGTGTTTCCCATTACACCGATCTGCTGTCCTTTCGCCACTACCTGCCCGGTGCTCACTCCGTAATTTTGCAGATGAGCATAAACAGTGGTATAAACCTGTCCATTTATAGAGTGAGAAATAAATACTACATTTCCGTAACTGCTTGATTGGTATGCACGGCTTACGACTCCATCTGCTGCCGATACCACTGGCACGTAGCCGCCGCTTGCTATATCCACACCCATATGGGTTGTCCCCCATCTTGCTCCATAGTTAGACGACAGAACTCCTGCTGCTGGTCTCGTAAAACTGCCTCCAGAAATAACTGGAGAAGGAGCTGAAGCCTGCTGTTTCTGCACTTGTACACGTTCACGCCTAGGAGCAGGAGCCTGCTGTTTCCGTACGGCAATTTCCCGCTTAGGTGCCTGATAGGAGCCCGCCCTGGCAGGTTGTTTTATCTCGACAGACTTTTCTCTGGATTTAGCTTCAGCTTCTTGTTGAGCTTTTGCTCTTTGCTGCTCTTTAGCAGCTGCTGCCGCTCTCTGCCTTGCCTCTTCCGCAGCACGCTTCCTTGCCTCTTCTAATTCCGCCTGCCGTTTTGTCTCTAAATTAATGGCCTGCTGAATGGATGATTCCTGTGCAGATAATAACTCTTCTTGCTCTCTCAGATCCATCTCGTGAGCATGTTCTTCTTTTTCTTCAGTTTTTAGTTTTTTCATCAACTCTGTTAATTGTACGATCTGCTGCTTTTGCTTAGTCTTCATTTGTTGGAGCTCATCCATCATTTTCTCTAGATTAGCTAATTTAGTCTCAACCATTTTTTGGTCATATTCTAGTTTTTGTTTATCTGCCTCCTGCTGACGCAGAATTTCTTGGTCGGCCTCCATGATCGCCGCTACAGCGCTGACACGCTCTATGAAATTCCCAAAGCTTTTAGAGTCAAGCAGCACTTCAAGATAATCTGCATTTCCCCCGCTTTCCTGCATAGAACGGGCACGCTCTTTCAACAATTGCTCACGCTGCTCCATCCGCTCTTTAATTACGATAATTTCTTTTTTCAGTTCTTCCACTTCAAGGTTCGTCTGTTGTATTTGTTTAGACTTTTCATTAATCTCCACGGTAGTTTTATTTATTAATTCAGTAAGATTTTGAATTCTAACGGAAACTGATGCCTGCTTTCCTTTAAGGTTTGATATCTCAGTTTTAGAACGGTTTATGTGAGATTCAACCTCTTGGCGTTTCTGCTGAACCTGGTGTTTTTTATCTTCCATTTGGTTTATAGTAGAAGCTTGGACAGGCTGGACGATACTTAATGCGCCTAACCCGGCAGCTAATGAAACGTGTAAAATGATATTTTTCTTCAACATGTTCCCCTCTATCCCTGGTGTGTTTTTCTCTCTATTATAAAAATTAACGAAGTTAACTATTTGAACGTGTTTCTTTTGTGCAGGCTCATTATAGCAAATATTTATCTTGAAAAAGTTACAGTTATGTTTCAAAGTTATTAAAAAATGCATGTAAAGGTTTAAAATGGATATAATTTGGTTTTGCTTTCATGATTGCTAATTTAATGATCTTTCAATATGTAAGAAATTCTAGAGGCAAAAAAGTAATGCAACATCTAAAGGCGAGGTCGCAGAAAAGAACTAAGGGAGGCTTTGTTTTCACAAAGCCTCCCTTAAGCTAAATCATATGATCTGGTGCAAGCTGACACTCAAAGGTGCCCTTCTCGATTTGAATTGTAGCATGCTCAATTCCATAGCTGTCGTGCAGCTCCCTGACGGCTCGAGCGATCAGAGCATCATTATCACTCGTTTCGGTTCTCACAAGATGTACAGTTAACACTGCCTCTGTTGTGCTCATGGGCCAGATGTGTAAATCATGGACATCTACTACCCCTGGAAGGTTTACTAGATATGCTTTTACTTTTTTCAGATCTATTCCCTCCGGAACAGCATCAAGGGATAAGTTAACAGATTCACGCAATAAGCTCCATGTGCCAATTAGGATGACTGCTGCTATTGCTAGGCTTACCACAGGATCAAGCCACTGCCATTCTGTCCATATTATAATCACTCCTGCCGCAACTACCCCAAGCGAAACAAGAGCATCGGCTGCCATATGCATAAATGCGCCGCGTATATTTAAATCTTTTTTTCTGCCTGACATAAATAGCAAAGCTGTTGTGCCATTTATAACAATACCTATAAGAGCTACTATAATTACAGTGCCTCCCTGGACAGGTGCTGGAGAGGAAAATCTGCCTATCGCTTCCCAGGCAATCGCTCCTATAGCAACGAGCAGGAAAATGGCATTAAAGAGAGCTGCCATAATGGAACTTTTCTTTAATCCATATGTCCGTTTATCAGAGGGCGCTTTCTTTCCGAGCCATACGGCAATCCATGCTATGATCAATCCCAGAACATCACTAAGATTGTGGCCCGCGTCAGCAAGTAAAGCGAGTGAGTCCCCTAAAATCCCGTAGATGACTTCAACCACAATAAAAATGGAGTTCAATATGATTCCGAATCCAAAAGCAAATCCATAATTCGCAGGCGCATGGTGATGTCCATGATGATTATGAGAGTGCCCCATACCCTCACTCCTTTATATGAATATATGTTCATATATATATTATGTACGAAAGTACAGATATGTGCCATTATCTTTTACCCTAACGTACCTATCTCATTCGTCCTTTTTGAGCTAAAAAGAAGAACGCCAATCATTACGCAGAAATTCCATTTTTTACAAAAAAGAGGGTGCCAGACTATACTGGCACCCTTATACACATACAATCTAATTATTTCAGCCATTTTACAGCTGTAATGGCTGTACCTTTACCAACTGCCGAATCAATCGAAAAATCATCCATCAGTCTTTTTACGCCAGGTACTCCAGCACCTAATCCTCCTGATGTGGAATAACCGTCTTCTAACACTTTTCTAATGTCCGCTATACCAGGGCCTTGATCTACCGCTGATATTTTTATTCCTTTTTTATTGCCGTCATGAATTTCTTCTATGGATATATCTCCTGATCCTGCATAAAGATAGATGTTCCTTGCTAACTCAGATATGGCAGTCGTGATTCTTACCTGGTCAACAGTTCCAAAGGCAATCTTCTTGGAAATTTCTCTGCCCTTTTGCCGTGCCTGTACAATATCTAATTCATGCTGAATATGAACCGTGTCTTTATTCATCATCAATCACAGCATTCCTTAATAGTTCAATTCCTTTTTCCAGGTCAAGCGCTGTCATTATATTAGGAAGACTGATTCCTAACTCAATTAAAGTAATAGCTACGGCTGGCTGTATTCCTGTTATCACAACTTTTGCTCCCATTAATTCTGCCATACTTACCATATCCCCAAGGACTTTAGCAATAAATGAGTCAATAATATCTAAAGAAGTCAAATCCAGAACCACTCCCCCGGCACCTGTAACATGAATCTTTTGTAGTAAATCCTCCTTCAGCATTAACGCACTTTGATCATCAAGTACAACTTGTATTGAAACGAGCAGCATATCGTTTAACTTCAGTATTGGAATTCTCATTTTCTGGCCCCCATGCAAAACAAACTTACCGATCCAAATCTAAAAAATAAAATAAAAAAAGCCAAAGAGAGGTCTTTAACACTCTCTTTGGCTTATGTCTAGTTCCGTGGCCTAGCTCATTTCTACCATCTATATATGATTGTTAAAAAATCGTTTAATTTCATCTGCGATAAACTGTAAATGGAATTACTAAAAAGAGAATATAGGAATCTAATTCTCTATTAAATTCACATATTATTTAAATGCCGAAAAAGAGACATAGCTTAAGAACCGAGCTTAGTATCTTAGTTCCATCATTCATTATACCTTATTTCAGGGCTAATTTCAAGAATAGTTCTTCATTTTACAGTTCAAGGAAATCCTATTTATTACTATTTACTCAAAAAATCAAAGGCATAATGTGTATTGTCGGCACCTTTTAAAACAGCTATTCGGTGATGGTGGAATCTTTCTGTTATCTATCATGTTTTTTCAAATAAAAGATGAAACACATAAATTGTCACGCGACATCCAGAAAATAAATTAGAAACAGTGTAAGAATTATATGCAGTTTCACACGTTTCTTAGATAAAAAAAGGGCTTCCATTTATCGAATGGAAGCCGCTTTCGGTTATTTATCTTTTAAGCGAAGCAGCCGCAGGCTGTTTAAGGTTACTAATATAGTTGCACCCATATCAGCAAAAATAGCAATCCAGAGCGTTAACCACCCCGGAATAACGAGGAGAAGGGCAAATAATTTAATGCCAATCGAAAACGTGATATTTTGCTTTATGATCATTAGTGCTTTACGGCTTAGCCGAATGGTAAATGGCAGTTTACTTAGATCATCGCCCATAAGAGCTACATCGGCTGTCTCGAGGGCGGTGTCAGTCCCTGCCCCTCCCATGGCAATTCCCACAGTTGATGCAGCAAGTGCAGGGGCGTCATTGACACCATCTCCTACCATGGCTGCCCGGTTATAATCTTTGCGTAATGCTTTAATAAATACTAGCTTATCTTGAGGAAGCAATTCCGCTTTAAAGGAGGACACGCCCACTTTCTGACTAATCGCCTTTGCTGTGCCGATGTTGTCACCTGTAAGCATGAATGTTTTTTCAATACCAAGTGTATGAAGCTGTGAGATTACAGAACGGCTGTTTTCTCTTACTTCATCCGCTACGGCTATCAGGCCTGCCACCCCAAGAGAAGTTCCAAGGACCATTACGGTTTTGCCCTGGTATTGTAATTCCTCAATCCCCTCTTTAATATCTGCAGGAAGATCTTTCTTTATTACTTCTGCTATATATGCCGGACTGCCTGCATGGTACCACTCTCCATTTATGATCCCTTTAATGCCTCTTCCGGTTAGAGAAGAAAACTGTTCAACCGGGATAGATTTATAGAGAATACCCTCCTGCTCAGCCTTTTTCATTATAGATGATGCAAGCGGATGCTGAGATCGGTTTTCCAGCGCTGTGAGTATGGCAAACATTTCATTTTCACTGCAGCCTTCTTCAATAACTATAAAGTCAGTCACCACCGGAACTCCTTTTGTTAATGTGCCCGTTTTATCAAAGGCAATGGCTTTAAGTGAACCCATCTCTTCTAGAAAGACCCCCCCCTTAATAAGCACACCCTTTTTGGCTGCATGACCAATCGCTGTTACGATTGCAACAGGAGTTGAGATAACAAGGGCGCATGGACACCCTACTACTAGAACGGACAAGCCCTGATAAACCCAAGTACTCCAGGAAGCATCAAAAAAAAGAGGAGGAAGAACGGCTGCCAAAAAAGCAATGACTATAATAATCGGTGTATAATACCTGGCAAACTTCTCTATGAACGCTTGGGAAGGAGCCCGTTCAGCCTGGGCTTCTTCTACAAGGTGAATAATCTTGGAGATTGTAGTATCCTCTACACGTCTAGTCACAATGACTTCCAGTAATCCTTCTTCATTTAGCGTGCCGGCAAACACTTCATCATTTACCCCTTTTTCAACTGGTACTGATTCTCCTGTAATGGCTGCCTGGTTAACAGAAGATATTCCGCTTTGCACCATTCCATCCATGGCAATCTTTTGTCCAGGCTTTACAATCATCACATCACCGATTTGAATATCATTTACCTGCACTAAAACTTCTTTTCCATTTCGGCGGACAAGTGCTTCTTTTGGAGCAATATCCATGAGAGAACGGATCGACTGGCGGGCTTTTTGCATGGAATATGACTCCAATACCTCACTGATGGCAAAGAGAATAACAACAACGGCCCCTTCACTCCATTCTCCAATGATAGCTGCCCCAATGATGGCGATCGTCATTAAAGTCTTCATATCAAATTCAAGGTGAATCAGGTTTTTCAGTCCTACTTTAAAAAGAGAAAATCCCCCTATAACAATCCCAGCCCCAAAAGCCATTATGGATTGTGAACTGCCTTCTCCATACAAGGATTGAGACAGGTATCCCATTAACACAAAAAATAATGAAACCAATATATGTGAATGCTGTTTCAAAAAAGATTCCTGCTGAATGTTTATTCCTTCTTTTTCAGGAGCAATCTTGATATTTTCAAAAGCACCTGCTCTTTCTATTTCTTCAACTGAAGCCGTTCCGTAAACAGTGAGTTTTAAGGCTCCAAAGTTTACCTTAGCCTCCTCTACTCCTTCAATTTTTTGGACATTTTTTTCAAATTTATTGGCACATCCTGTACATGAGAAATTAGAAACTCGATAAACTTGTCTTGAAGCTTCAGACACGGACTTTTCCCTCCTCCTGGTGTGCAAAGGCAATGTGGATTATTTGCTTAACATGATCGTCATCAAGGGAGTAATAAACCATTTTGCCGCGCTTTTCATATTTAGCTAATCCCAAATTGTAAAGAAGCCGAAGATGGTGGGAAGCAGCCGCGGTAGAAGCTCCAATAATATTTGCAGCGTCACAAACACACAATTCCTCTTCAAGTGAAAGCGCATAAGCAATCTTAATGCGGTTATCATCTGCCAATGCTTTAAAAATGGAAGCTACATCCCTTGTTTTCTTTTGTTTCAGCTTCTCTTTTACTCTTGTAACTGTGTCCTCATGAACACAGGTAACTTCACAAACATTTTTTTCAGCCAAAGTTCTCACCTCATTATATTCAAACATTCTTTTGACTATTAGTATATGAAATTATCAGAAAACGGTCAATGATATTCAAGTCTTTATTTGAATAATAAAAATGTTAAGCGGGATTGTAATGCTATATGGGCTATCTTATAATAAAATAACCCAAAAAATGGAGGGATGAGGGGTTATGCTGGACGAAGAAGATATTAACGATGAGATAGATGAAGAAACTTTATTTTTAGTAACTCAGACGTTTAAAGCTCTGTCGGACCCTACCCGGCTGAGAATTCTCCATTTATTGTTTAAAGGAGAGTACTCGGTTAACGGGATAGCTGAAAGTCTTTCCCTGCTGCAAAGCACAGTTTCTCATCAGCTCCGATTCTTAAAAAATCTGCGTCTGGTTAAATCTAGAAGAGAAGGTACAACCATTTATTACTCTCATGATGACGAGCATGTTATGGATATATTAAAGCAGACTATTGAGCATTCAAGGCATACTTAAAGAAAAATTCATTACAATTCATAAAAAAATGCACCTCCAATTGTCAGTTGTGTCTAACAATTGGGGTGCAGTTCAGAAAAGCACTGTTTTTCGTTTGCAGTCTATTGATTTTCACTGTTTCTATCTTTTTGTCCTTTAATAATGAGAAAGAATACAAATAAGAGCAGTGCAGCAGAAAAGACTGTCATGACTGCCGCCGCTTTAAAGGGATAGACAGTAAAAGCATATATTGCCTGAATAATTCCTATAGCTAATAATACTATAATGGGAACTCTTCGCTCCATCTTTTCACCATCCTATTCTTCCAGGTTTTAAACTCCTGGTCCCCTATTAGTTTCCTTCTTCCTTAGCTGGATTTCTGCCGGAAGTGTTTCCACCAATGGTATCTTCAGCTTGCTTAGCACGTTTGATAAAGAAAGCCAGCACAAGAGCAAGCCCTGCAATAAAGACGGATACGAAGAAAGCAAAATTGATTCCTTCTAACATAGCTTTCATCGTGATTTGCTGTTTCATGATTGCCAGCGCTTCGGGAGTCGGCTTCCCTGCAGCCTGTTTCATCGCCTCTGCTGCTAATTCTTTTGCATGAGATTCTGCCCGATTAGACATAATTGTTACAAGCAATGCCGTACCGATTGCTCCTGATACTTGCTGCAGTGTATTGTTCATAGCAGTTCCGTGTGGATAGTATCTTGGCGGTAATTGGTTTAAGCCATTAGTCGAAACAGGCATCATAACCATGGACATACCAAACATACGCAGTGAGTATAAAATAATCAAATGTGTATATGTTGTTTCGAGAGTTAACTTGCTGAACATATAACTTGTTACAGTTGTAATGATCAAGCCAATGACAGCTAACATTCTGCCGCCATACTTATCAAACAATTTTCCTGTAACCGGCGACATAACAGCCATTAAAATCGCCCCTGGCAGCAGCATTAAACCCGCATCTAGCGGAGAGATTCCCCTAATAGTCTGCACATAGATCGGCAATAGCAGCATACCCGAAAACATAGCCATAGTAAGAACCATAGAAATGACAGAAGACAAAGCATACATTGGATATTTAAAAATCCTGAAATTAAGCATTGGCTGCTCTTGTCTTAGCTGACGGAAAATAAACCAGGCTAATGCAATCGCCCCAATCGTTATAGTCGAGTATACATAAGGGCTGTCCCAGCCTTTACTTCCTGCAGAGCTGAATCCATATAGAAGTCCCCCAAAACCTACACTTGATAATAGGACTGAGAAAAAATCCAGTTTAATGGATACTTTAGCCTTTTTGTCTTTGAGCATGAAAAAGCCTATTAAAACAACTACAATGGCAATTGGTGTCACAATGTGAAAAAGCATTCTCCAGTCATAATGTTCAATGACCCATCCTGATAAAGTAGGGCCTATTGCTGGTGCACCCATTAAAACTAAACCGAAAATACCCATTGCCGCTCCCCTTTTTTCTATAGGAAAGCTTGTTAGCATTACATTCATCAATAATGGCATAAGGATCGCTGAACCCCCTGCCTGGACCATACGGCCTGTTAACAAGAGTGGAAATGCATGAGCAAAACCTGCGAGAATCGTTCCCGCTGCAAATAATCCCATAGCTGTTAAGAATAAGTTACGTACAGAATATTTTTGAATTAAAAAAGCTGTGGTTGGAATCATAATCCCGTTGACTAACATAAAACCGGTAGTAAGCCATTGTACAGTCGCTGTGTCCACTTCTAAGTCCTTCATGATCGAAGGCAGTGCGATATTGAGCAGTGTATTGTTTAAAAAAGCAATAAAAGCTCCAATCATCAGGACAGCGATAATCCCGTAAGGAGGGCGACTCGTTTTATTTATTGATTGATCCATTGTTATTTTCCCCTTTATACATTCAGTTCATTTTTTTATACTCTTGTTACACATAAATCATATCTTATACCAACGGTTCAAAAATTTCAATACAAAAAAACCCGTAATTTGAGAGATTGAATAATATAAAAATATCGTGTATTATGATTTTTATACCATCAGTACAACTGAAACTACAGGTGATAATTATGAAAGACAGGAAACAGCATGTCATAAAAATGGCTCACCAGTTATTTATCGAAAAAGGGTACCAAGCTACTTCGATTCAAGATATCCTGGATCACAGCGGTATTTCTAAAGGTACGTTTTATAATTATTTTTCATCGAAAACCGAATTATTTATTGCCCTATGCAAATCAATCTTCAAACAGCTTGAACAGTACCGAAATGACTTACTTACCGGACAGGATCCTTCTAATATTGAAATCTTTGTTAAACAAATTGAATTACAGATGAAGATAAATAGAACGAATAAGTTAATTTCTCTTTTTGAAGAAGTAATCTTTTCTAATGATGCGGAACTTAAGCAATTTATGAAGCAGGGCAACTTGATGATGCTCCGCTGGGTTTATACTCGATTTATTGACATCTTTGGTGAAGACAAAAAACCCTATTTATTAGATGCTGCCATTATGTTCACAGGAATCTTAAAATCTTCCCTAAGATACGATTCTATAGCCCATGATTCAACTGGCAGCATTCCACAGGTTGTTCGTTATTGTGTGGACCGCGCAGCGGCAATGGTTGAAGAAGTTTCACAGACTGGGGATGTATTATTTCAAATTGAGACGTTGGAAAAATTGCTCCCAGACTGCCGGATTGAGGACAAATCGTATCAGCAGGCCCTGTATCAAACAGTTTCAGAAATAAAAAGTGCTCTTCCAGACAAAGAAAAGGAAAAGTCTCTCGAACTGCTGGACTTTGTACAAGATGAATTCCTGCAAACACAAACACCGCGAAAGTTCTTGATTGAAAGTGCTCTAAGATCTTTAAAAGCCGCGGAAGTATGTAACAAACAAAAACTGCAAAAGCTAGAACAGCTGGCTGCGGATTATTTTAGGCAGATCGAGCTGTAAATGGAATGATTCAAGCTTACGTACAAGATTGATAAATAAAAACTGATCTTGATCTTAGTTTTTTGCAATCAAAAAGGCGGGATACCTTTAGGTAACCTGCCTTTTTATATAGATAAAAGGTACTTCACGCTTCTTAAAGTTCAAGATGATGTTTGGCCTTACCAAAAAACAAAAACTCAGCAGGGGCAGACTTCTTTACTCTTTCTTTCTTTCATTATCTATCTAGCGCTAAATCAGTTTATTTTTCCATAATTATGGGTATTTAGTTCATATGAATAGAATATATGACTTGAATATCTTTAAAGCGGAACTTATTCGTCTGTATAGTGAATTCCTCAGATGTACAAATAAAGAAATAAAAACAGAGATCCAAAAGGATATGAAACTTATAAAAAAAGCCATTTTCTTATTATAAGAAACTTTCTAGGACAAGGAGGGAAAATGATCTGTACGGTCTTACAAAAAGGAGTTTATTGATAAAACAGCTGTGTGCATAAGAACTGGCTGCCTTTTTTTGGGGCAGCATTTTCTTTTTTGTAAATTCCCCATATTTCAAAGGTTATTTTTATGATTTTTTACGGTTTTGAGCTATTATTTATGTGATGGTCTGCCTTAGGGCATTCATATACCCTCATAAGATAGACTCATGCTGATCACTTTATGTTTGAAGACCTAAGTTAAAGATAATAGGAGAACGGAAGCCTTATGATGAAAGATTTAAATGATCCAACTTTTGTGAAATACTGCCACACTACAACTCCCATGGAAATGTTACAGGAGTTAACAAGCGGAAACATCCGAGGATTAGATAAATTAGCTTTAAGAACGCTGTCTCAGAGAAAACAATTGCCTCTAGCAGTCGTCAATGTATTATTAGTATACTTTTTTTCTACTTATGGCAATAAGGTATATGACAGAAATTCTTTGGCTCGAGTTTACGATCACTGGGCAAAAAATAATGTTCTAACCTTTTCGCAAGCAAAAGAAGCGGCGAGCATTGATATTGTAGATATATTAGAGAATAATAAATAAACCTTTAAGGATATAGATCAATTAAGTGCTGGTATGGCTGGTGGCTTACTACAAGAATACGTTAGTTCTTTTTACACATAGGGGGAAAATAGGTTGAGAATTCCAATTTTAAAAATACAAGATATATTACTTGTTTCTGTGCAAATAGAACTGGATGATCAAAGCGCTTTACAGCTGCAGGAAGATTTATTAATTAAAATACAAGAAACTGCGGCCAAAGGCATCGTTTTAGATTTAACTTCTCTAGACATGGTGGACTCATTTATTGCTAAGGTGCTTGGAGATATTGTTTCCATGTCAAAGTTGATGGGATCCACTGTCGTAATTACTGGTATCCAGCCCGCTGTAGCTATAACTCTAATTGAATTGGGGATTACTTTAAATGATGTGCTTACAGCAATGGATTTAGAAAAAGGCGTAGATCTCTTAAGGAAAGCAGTGTAAAGATAGCACTGTGTTTTTTAAAAGGCTGTTTTAAGCGGACTAAATCCGGACTGGTTTTCAAAGATGGTATTTATATTCGGTCTAAACCAAATTTGTCCATTTACCTATTACAGGCTTGTTCTAACATACGTTCGAAGCTGGCCTTTTGTATAAACTGAAAACCTGCTTTTAGCCTACATTACTGCAGGACAGAAAAAATCCTTAGAATTTTTATCTAAGCTTACATTCTTCCTGCGAATAGAATAAAGGAACAGCCTTATTCCTGTCTAAGCGGAATAAGGCTGTTTAGTCCGTATTATAATTTGCTCTATTTACTCAGCAGTTCTATTAATAAGGGCTCTAAATAAACTTCTGAGTAAAGATCATACAACAAGTGGATTTCTTCTTGTTCCTGCTGTGTAAAAAGTTTTTCCGCTGGTAACGAAAGATTGTCTGCTGCTGCTTTCTGATTCTAAAAGCTTGGAATGATCTTCGCTAGAATGCATAAAAAATGTCTACTTAAGCAGTTACGGCAACTAGAATTTTACCCTTATTAATATCTTCCTCATATTCACGAGCCTCATCTTCATTTAATCCAAGTTCTTGAAGTGCTTTCGATAAACCCCCAGCGTTAGTTGCAAGACCGGCTACTGCTCCACCAAGTATGGTAAAGATTGGACCAGCGGCTAAAATGGGGCCAATTCCAGGGATTGCCAAGTAGCTTAGGCCGAGAAATAATCCAGTTAATCCTATTGCTCCACCAGCCGCTGCTCCTGCAACTAACCCATCTGTTTCTTTAGCTTTAACCTGATCGGCGGAAGGTCCCAGACCCTCGATATTTTTTGCAACAATAGAAATTTCTTTCATACTATAACCTTTGCTCTGTAAATCCTTTACCGCTGCTTGTGCTTGTTCCTCATTTTCGTAGATGCCTATTACTCGTTTCTCCATAATAATTTGCTCCTTTTACCTATTCTCTTCTTTTTATACCCTATCTAGGAGCTTTCAATCAGGCAAATCCTCTCTGATATCTAAGTCACAAACGTGCCCCTTTCTTACTTATTACAGTAATTTTGTGTTCCTCATTTTCCCTAAGGATAAAGTTTATCGAATATACCAGAAACAAGTAATTTTTGATTGTTCCGAGTATCACTCGATCATTGTTTTTTCAACATATTTTCATGAGAGTGCTGTAATAAAGTTTCAACCTCTATCGTTATGGTACGGTTTCATGAAGCCTGGCATAGTTCTTTCCTCAACAGGTAATTCAACGATTGCACTTGCTGCGTGGATTATTGGAGGGGTTATTACTCTGGCAAGCGGGTTAACCATTGCTGAAGTAAGTGTACGAATTTCCCAAAACGGATTCTGTTGGATTTACAAAGTACCGCTATATCCCCTAACGCCGATTGTGGCGATTCTTGGTGTGCTTTACATCGTGGGAAGTTCATTGATGAACAGTCCTTTCGATGCACTCTTATCTCTGGCGGTTACTTTAATAGGCCACCCATTTATTTTAAAGTAAAAGCTAAAAACAAAATCGCAGGACCAGATAAGAACCGGAATATTGACATTTAACTTCATTAAAAATAAAAGAGGAGCAGCCGCTAAATGGCTGCTCATTTTTGTACCTGTACCGAATTTCTTTAATTATCATCCAGCCTTAAAGGATTAGTTTTATAATAATCCCGTTATTTGCAGTAATTGGCGAAGACCTTCAAGAGCAAATATCCCTATAAATCTATATGCAATCAAAGCAATAATAGGCGATAAATCCAGCATACCGATAGGAGGGATAAAGCGCCTAAAGATATTTAAATATGGGTCGACTAGTTTCTTAATCCATATACCTGCCTTTGTGGCGTAAAATTGAGGAAACCATGAACCAAAAATAGAAATTAAAATGACCCAGTAATAGATATCATAGATATACTGTCCGATTTGTAAAATGATAGGTCCCAATATTTTTCTTCCCGTCTATTAAGAATTTTTGCTATTAATTACTCTCTTCATTGAACTATACGTTTTATTCTGAGAAAGGTTTCATATAATGTTTTTAGAATCAGCACTTCATTATAAAAGCCCGCATGACTGCTCAGAGACCTGCTAAATTCACAAGTTAGTAAGTGAGAGCAAGTGATCATTTAAAAAAGTCATGAACACAGGAGTCCTGGAAGTTCAATAAAAATGAAAGAAAGGGCCAATTAAGACCTTTTTTAATTTAATTCTAATATTGGTTATGCCATTATGTGTGTGAATGATGCGGGTACTAAGAGAATGAGATTTAGAGCTTTACTCTCTGAAGACGTAATGCATTCAATACTACCGAAACTGAACTGAATGCCATAGCGGCACCCGCAAGCCATGGAGCCAGCAGGCCAACGGCGGCTATAGGGATCCCGATGACGTTATATGCAAAGGCCCAAAATAAATTTTGCCGGATATTCCGTATCGTTTTTTTACTTATAAAAATGGCATCAGCAATATTGTTTAAATCGCCGCTGATTAATGTAATATCAGCAGCCTCCATCGCTACATCCGTACCAGTTCCCAGCGCCATTCCTATATCTGCCGCAGCAAGTGCCGGAGCATCATTAATTCCGTCGCCAACCATTGCCACTTTCCTGCCTTCACTCTGAAGCTTTTTCACTTCCTCCGCTTTACCCTCAGGCAGAACTTCAGCAATAATCGAGTCAATCCCAGCCTCTTTACCGATCGACGCTGCTGTCCTTGAATTATCACCCGTTATCATGACCACATTCATACCTAGATCCTTTAATCGCTGTATTGCCTCTTTCGATGTTTGTTTTATGGTATCGGCTGCTGCAATCATGCCGGCATATTCGCCGTTAATGGAAACAAGCATTGCAGTCTTCCCATTGTTCTCGAGATTCTCCATTGCGGCCATTGCCCCGCTAATATTAATATTCTCGCGCTGCATAAGCCGGCGGGTGCCAATCAAAATCATTTGGTCATCCACGGCCGCTCTTACACCATAGCCTGGAATGGCCTCGAACTCTTGAGCTTCTTTAAGAGTTATTCCTCTATCTCTGATCCCCTGAATCATTGCCTGAGCCAGCGGATGCTCTGATTGGTTTTCAGCCGCTCCGACGATGGATAAAAATTCCGTTTCATCCCATGCATCTGCAATCACATCTGTTAATTGAGGAGCCCCCTTTGTTACCGTTCCTGTTTTGTCCAGTACCACTGTATCTATTTGGTGGGCGGCCTCAAGATGTTCCCCGCCCTTAAATAGAATTCCAAACTCTGCAGCTCTGCCAGAACCGGCCATGACGGAGGTAGGAGTTGCAAGTCCCAAGGCACAGGGGCAGGCAATTACGAGAACGGCAATTAATTTTTCAAGAGCATCGCCAAAATCACCCGGATTGATCAAGATGAACCAGATCAGGAAAGTAAGAATCGCAATACCTACAACAATCGGGACAAAAATGCCGGAAATCTGATCAGCCAGCCGTTGGATAGGAGCCTTAGAGCCCTGAGCTTCTTCGACCACCTTAATAATTTGGGAGAGAGCAGTGTCTCTTCCGACTCTTGTTGCTTTTATTTTTAAGGAACCATTTTTATTGAGAGTTGCACCGATTACTGTATCGCCTGCCGTTTTATCAACGGGCACACTTTCACCTGTCAGCATAGATTCATCAAGGGCAGAACGCCCTTCAATAATTTCTCCATCCACAGGAACTTTTTCACCAGGCTTGATTAGTACGAGGTCGCCGACTGCTACTTCTTCAAGCGGTATCTTATTTTCAGTTCCATCCCTCAACACTCGTGCTGTCTTAGCTTGAAGGCCCATCAGCTTCTTAATTGCTTCAGATGAGCGTCCCTTCGCTTTTGCTTCAAACAGTTTTCCTAATAATATTAACGAAATCAGAATAGCACTAGTTTCAAAGTACAGTTCAGTCATATGGGCATGGGATCCGATCGATTTAATCGCCTGGTAAAGACTATAGAAATAAGCGGCTGAGGTTCCGAGCGCTACAAGAACGTCCATGTTCGCACTCTTATTTCTTAATGCTTTAAACGCTCCGACATAAAACTGCCAGCCAATGATAAATTGAACCGGAGTTGCCAGGACAAGCTGTACCCATGGATTCATTAAAGCTTTAGGAAGAAAGATGAATTCCAGGAAAGAAAAATGGCTGACCATCGCCCATAGCAATGGCAAAGACAAAATAGCTGAAACAACCAATTTTGTCTGCTGCCTCTTAAATTTCTTACCCCGATAATCAATATCCTCATTTTCTTCTGTCGGAATTGCGTTATAACCGAGTTTTTGTACTCGCTTAATGATGTCCCCTGTATTGATAAGGGAAGGATTGAATTCTACTGTTGCCTTTTCTAATGCCAGATTCACGCTCGCTTTGTTTACACCTTCTAATTTATTCAGAGCTTTTTCAATCCTTGAAGAACATGCAGCACATGTCATACCAGTAACGTCAAATTCCTTCTTCTCCGTTACTATCTCGTATCCAAGTCCTCTGATTTTCTTTTGAAAGTCATCCTCGGAGACAATCTTGGGGTCATATGTTATTTTTGATGATTCCAGAGCTAAATTTACGTTAGCATCTTTCACACCATCCATTTTCTTGAGCCCTTTCTCAATTCTATTCGCACAGGCCGCACAAGTCATACCCGCAATCTGATAATTAGCTTCTTTTACTTCACTGTTCATATCCATCACCTCACATAGGGGTAGGGGGTATAATTTATAGTTAAAGATAACGTGCTCCCCCGAGCACGTTTACCTTGCATTATTTCTCAACATCATATCCCTGGTCATCTATGGTTTCTTTTATTTTATCAAGTGTTACCTGTTCAGGATTAAATTCTACAGCAACTTCGCCTTCATTTAGATCCACTAACACTCGTTCTACACCGGATAACTCTCCGACACTGCCTTCAATAGCCTTTATACAATGATTACAAGACATTCCCTGCACTTTTAATAGCGTCTTTTCCATGGTTCTTCTCTCCTTTTATTTCTTCATTAATTTTTCTATGGTTATTAACACTTCATCTACGGCCTCAGAGTCACCCGCATTAATTCGATCGACAATGCAGCTTTTTAAATGGCCTTCCAAGAGGATTTTTGCCACACTGTTCTGCGCCGACTGAGTAGAGGCTATTTGAGTTATCACATCATCACAATAAGTATCTTTTTCAATCATACCTTTTATTCCGCGGATTTGTCCTTCAATCCGATTTAATCTGGTAACTAAATTTTTTTTCATTTCACTGGAATGATGGCTTTTTCTTTCTTCAGCA
This sequence comes from Peribacillus deserti, assembly GCF_016909175.1. Lineage (GTDB taxonomy): Bacteria > Bacillota > Bacilli > Bacillales > DSM-1321 > Paraperibacillus > Paraperibacillus deserti. The sequence continues at coordinate 32,759 of NZ_JAFBFI010000018.1, read as the reverse complement.
GGATTTGCACAATGATCATGGCTTAAATTGGTATCCATTTATCCGCCTCCTTGACTATAGCATATTATACCCCCCACCCCTATGTAAAGAGATATTTTTTTAAATGTTTAGCTCTGTTAAACCTGCCTGTTGATTGCAGCGAAGGGCACTCCCTTTCCGCGGGCGGTCCGGGAGCCTCCTCTCACGTTTACGCCTGCGGGGTCTCCCTTGACCCGCTTTTCCCGCAGGACTCTCGCGCCTGCAGCGAAGATTAACATAGTGCAAATAACAATGGACTTTAACATAGCCAAATGTTTAAAAGAATCCTGTGTTGTTCATTCCATTACATAGTATGGTACGTCTATAACTTGTTTTATAACTCATATGCGTGCTTTTCGTACTCTTTTCTTTTGTCAAAGCGGCCCTTTAGCTGCATTTGTAATATGGAGTGGTTACCAGTCCATAAGAATTGTCTATTGGACTTACAACACAGCTGAAAAAAAGACGTTATCCATTGTGATAACGTCTTTTTATTCCTCTATTATTAAGCAACTAAATTTCTGCATTGATCTGCACATTCAAAGCAAGCCTCTGCACACCTTTGACAATGGTTATGTTCATGTCGATTACATTCATTTCCACAAGCTTCACAAATGGTCGCACATACTTTAGCTAACTCTGAAACAAATGGGGTGCCTTTACTTAATGCTTGTTCAAAGTAAGCACAGAAATCAGCACACTCTCTATCCAATCGAATACACTCCCTCATCATTTCAACATGGTCTTCCATGAGACAAGCATCAAAACAATGATTGCAGGCAGCCATACAATCATGAAGTGACTGAATAAGTGATTGATATTTTTCGTATGACATCATTATCCTCCTTTTTTGCTCTCTATAAATTAATAACCTGTTTGTGAATTCCTAAACGTTCCTTATTATACCTATTGTGTTTGAACCCTTTATCGGGGCTTCTAGTCCATTTTATTGGGACTTATTAGAAGTCGTGGGGATTTCTAGCATATTCACTCTCCATGTATAAAAGGGCGCTGTAGTGGCACCCACGAATATCCCGCAATATGGCCTGCTTAAGAAAGGCAGGACTTAAACGCTGCCCTTTCGCTACAAAGGTTGCCATCCGCCTTCAGGGTAAAATATCTTTTCTTTTGCTTGTATGATGGACAGACTATATTATTAAGGATGGGGATAACATATTTATATTAATCCATTCAGGGTTTGGAGGAAGTACTTTGAATAACGAATTGAAATTACTAGGTGAAATGATTTTAGAAAAAAAGTATGAAATCGCCCAAACCATACATTCTGACAGATTGTCTGAAACGAAAATGTCCGAAAGTGAAAAAAGGGAGTTTCAACAAATAGAAGCACATATTTTAGATATTCGGGCGAACTTTATTAGTTTGTTTGGTGAAGCATTAATTGAACATGTAGACAAGGAAAAAGCCTTTGAAAAAATATTTAAATGGGGTAAGGAAACAGGGGAGTACTTTTATAAGCTGGGAGTACCGCTCGATGAAGCATTAAAAGATACGAGCTTTTACAGAACCTATATATGGAGGGCTATTGAGAAGGAAGCCACATCTCAAAATATGTCTGCATCGACCGTATTTGATGTTATCCATATTATTGATCCCCTCTTAGATCGAGCAGTTTATTGCTTTAGCCTTACATATGTGGAATATCATCAAAAAACGCTGGAAAACGCGAAAAATGCGTTTATGGAACTCTCAGTGCCTGTTGTTCCTCTGACAAAAGGAGTAGGCGTTCTCCCGTTAATCGGCAACTTAGACACAGAAAGAGCTCATTTATTAATGGAAACAACACTTAACCGCTCAGGTGAACTTAAACTATCACATCTTATTATAGATGTGTCTGGTGTGCTGATTGTGGATACGATGGTAGCTAATCAACTGTTTAAGGTAATCGATGCCTTATCTTTAACTGGTGTTAAAACTATCATTACCGGAATCCGCCCAGAGGTTGCCCAAACCATGGTAAGTATCGGATTAAAGTTAACGGATATACAGACAAAGGCAAGCCTTCAGCAAGCATTCGATGAAATACAATTAATGAAAAATTTATAAAAGCGTTGAATGGATTGGTACAATCTGCCCTTTTAAAAAAGAAGTGAAGTCCTTTAGGTTTTAGAACTAAGGGACTAATTCCTTTTATGCTGCCTTCTTTGTTAAAAATGAGGATCTGATATATAGTGGCACTTCTATTTATCTTATATACGGTATTCGAGAAAGGTTTTCTTGCTGAATAGACCATTAAATGTATCCTTTTTTTTATCAAAAGGCTGTTTTCGAAAACTTTGTTGCTATCATCAAAACAAATTGAGTTGTTGATTGCAACGAAAAGGATGCTCGCTTTCCGCGGGGCGGGCGGTGAGCCTCCTCGTCGCTTAAGCGACTGTGGGGTCTCACCTGATAGAAAAGCGGAGGACGGTGCTTTTCACGACTAACTTAATTGAGACAAAAGGAGATACTCTCTATTTATGAAGTAGAATTACACTAGAAAAGCAGACACCTGATAAAGAAGACTTGCTGACTGGCGAGCGTTAGCGAAGACAAAAGCTTAGTCGCCCTTATGCGTTAGCCAGGCATAAGACAAGCGGCAGCGAAAGGCGCTTTTTGCCTTTTGATGGCGGATTGGCTTATGACCGAAGGTGTCAGTCCGGAACTGGACAATACCCGATGCTCCCGCAGGAGTCTCGCACCTGCAGCGAAGATCAACTCTTTATCAACTATTTTGGAATCACAATACCAGTTAAAAGCAACAATCTTTTAGAAAACAGCATATCAAAAATAGATTGTACTTGAAAAAAAGTAACAGTGTATTCTTAAGCGATACACTGTTACTTTTTTTAGTCCGCTGCCCTTCTTTATTTAGCTAAATCTATTGCCGGCCCGAAAAACTCATAATGAATATTTGAATTTTGGATTCCTAAGCTTTTTAACCCGCCTACAATGGCTCTTAAAAATGGTACTGGCCCACACACATAATAATCAGCATCATCGCTGATTACATTCTCCTGCAGCCATTCGGTGTCAATATAACCTTGTTTATTAAAATGAATGTCTTTTTTATCTTCCTCGGAGGGATTCTCAATTATGAAAGAAAGTTCTAAGTTAGTCATTCTCTCCTTCAATAGTTTTAATTCACTATTAAACGGCTGAAGTTTTCCAGTTCTTGAGGCATGAACAAACTTCACCCCACGTTCGGGCTGTTGATCTGCGATAGAGTTCACCATACTCATAAAAGGTGTAATCCCTACTCCGCCGCTTAGAAAGACTACAGATGATTCCTTTCTATTTATAATAAAGTCTCCTGCCGGAGCAGTGCTTTCAATAGAGTCACCGATATTAATGTTATGGTGTAGATAATTTGAAACCTTGCCTTCTGGAGATTGCTCTTCTGCTTCTCTTTTGACGGATATTCTTAGATATTCTTTATTTGGAGCAGCGGATAAGCTATATTGACGATTAGATAAATACTCATCACCGGTTACACGAACTCTTACCGTGATATATTGCCCGGGTTGAAATTCAGGTAAAGCTATTGAATCAACCGGAGTTAGATAAAAGGATGTAATAACTTCACTTTCTTTTACTTTGTCTATTACTTTAAATGATTTGTAATCTTCCCAGGCTGCTTCTTTTGCTTCCTCATACATTTCTTTTTCAATATCAATAAACACTTGAGCGATTACTCCATATGCATCTGCCCATGCCCCGATTATTTCATCTGTTGCTGCATCTCCCAGTACTTGTTTGATTGCCCCAAGAAGATGTTCCCCTACGATAGGATAATGCTCTGGTTTAATCATAAGGCTTCTGTGCTTATGAGCTATTTGCTTTACAACCGGAATAATGGTTTCAAGCTTATCGATATAAGTTGCTGCAGCTAATACAGCATTTGCCAGAGCTGTCTGCTGGCGGCCCCTCTTCTGATTCGTATGGTTAAAAATGTTTAATAATTCGGGATGATTTTCAAATAGATTTTTATAAAATACAGTTGTAATTTCGGTTCCTTTCACTTCTAGAACTGGAACAGTTGATTTAATGATTTCTATTGTTTGTGAAGATAACATAAAATTCCCTCTTTTCATAAAAGTAATATCTCAAATACATCTTTATAATAGGATTTTCCTCAATAAAAGACAATGAACAAATTGTGATTATATAAAGTAAGTTTTGTAACTTTTTTAAAAAGTTCACATTTGATATGATGGATTCAGAATGGTTGGAGAGGACAACGTTATGCGATTAACTTATTACTCAGATTACTCATTAAGAGTATTAATATATCTAGCATCCCATGACAGTGAGAAATTAAGCAATATAAAGGAAATAGCCGAGGCTTATCATATATCTAAAAATCACCTTATGAAAATCATCTATAACTTAGGAAAGATGGGGTATATAACAACCATCCGCGGCCGAAACGGAGGCATCCGGTTAGCTAAAGACCCTTCGGATATTAACATAGGGACCATCGTACGTAAAACAGAGGAAGATTTTTACCTGGTGGATTGTTTTGGGCCAGACAGTAACTGTGCAATCACACCTGTCTGCTCTTTAAAGCACATTTTAAATGCTGCTCTTGAAAGCTTTCTGAAGGTCCTGGATGGGTATACACTTGCGGATATTGTTCAAAACAAGTCTATTCTGGCAGATTATTTTTCTTAGAACAGAACTGAATCTTAAGCCTAATCCTTCCCTTATTTCTTTAAGAATTAAATGGTAAAAGAATTGCTGTCAGCTGCATCAGTTCTTTTTATACTCATATATACTCCCCGTCCCCCTTTAAATTATATACCTTTCCAGCTGAGAAAGATTTCGGTGGCTGAATAATGAAAACAATTTTGGTTGTAGATGACGAACAAAAAATTAGAGATGTAATTGCTTCTTACTTAAGAAAAGAGGGCTTCCGCGTAATAGAAGCAGCGAGTGGAACAGGAGCACTAAACATCATTCATAAAGAGAGACTTCATTTTATCGTGCTTGATTTAATGCTGCCAGATATGTCAGGAGAGGAAGTCTGTCAGAATGTTAGGCGGCAGTTTGCCACTCCAATTTTAATGCTTACTGCTAAAGTGTCGGTAAATGACAGAATTCATGGGCTTTCTATTGGTGCAGATGATTATTTGGTGAAGCCTTTTAGTCCGCGTGAATTAGTGATGCGTGTAAAGACCATTCTTAGGAGGTCTAATAATGATCTTCTTTTGGCCGAAACGATTTCATTTAATAATGGGGAACTTGTCATTGACAGTGCTAAGCAGAAGATTCATTTAAACGGAAAACTGGTTGAACTTACTCCAAGTGAATACAAACTGCTGCTGGTTCTGGCTAAATATCCACAGCGGACTTTTACAAGAGAAGAATTGGTGGAGTATGTTCTGGGCTACGACTTTGATGGAGAAGCAAGGATCGTTGATCAGCATATAAAGAATCTTCGCCATAAAATTGAAATTTATCCAAAAGACCAGACTATTTGCTTACGGTTTATGGGGTCGGATATAAGTTTTCAGGTGAACGGCAATGAGAAAAGGACTGCACGCACGCCTGGCTTTCCATTTTACGCTCACTGCTTCTGCCGTTTTAATATTGACCAGCATTGTTTACGCACTGGAAATTCATTATCACTTTTCAATGTTCCAGCATGAAAGCTCCCTAAATCAAAAAATGGACCCGCTAAGTACCCATCTTGAGCGGGCGTTGCTTGAGTCCATCCTCATTACAGCCATTGGAGCTGTAATTCTTGTTTTTATTGTGAGCTTTTATGTAGCAAGAAAGCTCTCAAGTCCTCTGCTGGAAATGAAGAAAGCAGCGGAAAAAATGGCCAAAGGTCAATGGAAAACCCGTGTATCGATTTCAGGAAATGACGAAGTAAGTGAGCTGGGGCAATCTTTAAACCAATTGGCATTTGAACTAAATCAGCAAGATATAGCCCGCAAAAATATGACGGCAGATATCGCTCACGAACTGCGAACACCGCTTGCCACACTAAAAAGCCACATGGAAGCATTTGAAGATAGGGTTTGGGAACCTACGCCTGAACGGCTGAGTGCATGCACAGAAGAGATAAATCGTCTAATTCTGCTGATTCAAGATTTGGAACAGTTAAATACAATGGAGTCGCCTGACTTTAAAATAAACATTCAGCCAAACGATCTAAAGGAAGTCATTAAACAATGTGCAGCTTCCATTCGGGGAGCTTATCTTCAAAAGAATATTCAGTTGAACCTAGAATTCTCTGGAGAGCTGGACTTTTCTTTCGACGTAGAACGAATGAAACAAGTTTTCCTCAATCTATTATCAAATTCCCTTAAATATACAGAGCCTGGCGGGGTGGTAAGTGTTTTGGCTCATAACGAGGAAGACTCTATGATAATCCAGGTTAAAGACAATGGGGCTGGCATGAAAAAAGAGTTCTTAATGAAAGCATTTGATCGTTTTTACAGGGAAGATAGTTCCCGCAGCCGTCGTACAGGCGGGAGCGGTCTCGGCTTAGCCATTGTAAAACGCCTGGTAAAATCTCACCATGGCGAAGTGTGGATCGAAAGTGTGGCAGGGAAAGGTACAACCGTTTCAATAAGTCTGCCTAAACGGAAGCAATAATGAAACGGCTCAGAACCCTGAGCCGTTTTTTTATTGCTTTTTATACTGATTGTGACGGTCTTTCCACCTTTTAACACCACTTTTTTCACTTTCCTGGACTATTAGGATTAAAAAAGTCATTCATCTTCATAAGTTCTTCAAAAGTGAAGGGTAAACTGGCTTCATATTCCAAAGGAGGTTTACATCTAAATGAAAAAACAATTGGCTGTCCTCAGCACCGCAATCATTTTCGCTCTGAGCGGATGTGGAAACAATACAAACCACGAAAATGAGAATAAGGATTCGTCACAGGAGGAAATGAACCATTCTGATATGAACCATTCCAGTTCTGGGGAAGTTCCTGAAGGGTTAAAAGAAGCAGTAAATCCAGCTTATGAAGCCGGCACCAAGGCGACCGTTAAATCTGACCACATGGAAGGAATGAACGGTGCTGAAGCCACGATCTCAGGTGCTTTCGATACCACTGTCTATGCGATTTCCTACACTCCTGCAACGGGCGGCGAACGAGTTACTAACCATAAATGGGTTATCCACGAAGAGATAAAAAATGCTAGAGATAAACCTTACAAATCTGGAGAGGAAGTGACGTTAAAAGCAGACCATATGAAAGGCATGAAGGGTGCAAAGGCGAAAATCGATTCTGCCCAGCAGACGACCGTATACATGATTGATTTCACCCCGACTACCGGCGGCGAAAAAGTCAAAAATCACAAGTGGGTAACCGAAAGCGAGCTCTCTGACAGCGGTCATTAATAAATTTTTTCTGCTCAGATAAACTGATATAGCCGAGCTAAACTTTAACATTTGCTCGGCTTTCATTAGGGACTTAATGAAAATTGCAATCTTTCTTTTCCAGGTGCTAAAAGTGAAATGAATTTTTTTGTACCTATTATAGAAGCGGATTTTCGCATTTTGTTAACCGGCAGACGGGTAAACACAACCAACGGTGTTCCATTGAATAAGATATTGAAATACAAATATCACGGAGTGACATACATGTGTTTTACTAATAATGTAATCGAACAACGGGCTAACAAAATAAGTGAGGAAATACGAAAGCGTACCATATATCAGTTCATAAAGGCAGTTTCTTCAAGCGGCAGTAGTCCATTTAATACTAAGGTGATTCTTAAAGACAGTCATGGAGTACTGTATTCTGTGGAAACAAATCTTAATGGGTTAAGATTTGCTACCGGTGAACTAACTTATAAAGCATACAAGCAAATTCAAATGAAAGAAACTGTACAGGGGTTTGGCAGCTTTATGGTTATAATATCTTCATTTTTAATCATGATGTGGGCATTGGCCCGATATATGGGAATATAAAAGGAGATAAGCAGGATCGTTTGCCGCCGCTAAGGTCCAGAGTCAAAGTTTCTATGCTGGGCTGGATTTTAGGATCAACTTCCACGTCATCTTTATGTGGGCTTATCCAGAGCCAGTCCTACTCTTGGCTGTCCTCACCCATAGCCTGTAAAATAAACGCGAATGTTCCTGGCATTATACTTACCGACATTTGCTTGAGTATATCCCGGTCCTCGATTATTGATATTCATAAGATCTTTCCTCCCCTATCTATCCATTTACCCTTCTATATTCCTGATCGATTTCTTCTAATGTTGTTACGTTGTGAAAAATTCCTGTTTCTGTTAACCTGGCCTTGAGCCTTGGCTGTGTGTCTAACGAATTAGTCATCTAAAAAAAGATCCTTCAATCTCGATGGACTGAAGGATCTTTCGAAAAAAATCTTAGTTAAAATCAATTCTAATGTTTTTAGCTTTACTGATTGTTTTTTGTTTTTCATCTAGAACATCACTTGTTGTAATATCAATCCAATTAAGTCCAGGAGAGGATTTCTCCACAATGAACCCAAGCGCTCCCTGTTTTGACCCTTTTGGCTCTATTTTACCGCCTAAATATTCAATGTAAAAATCATCCTCAAATACTTTTTTCTCCCCATTGCTTGTATTTATATGGGCTACTGGTCCAAAGTGAACGGTTTTTTCTGTTTTATTAACTAGCTCTACTTCAACTTTGACAAACTGAAAATCTTCATAATGTTCCGTATAAGCGTGAAAATAATCCATTAGAGAGTAAGTCGGCCTATTGTGGATGAGTTTCACATTCTTAATTTTCATATCTACAGATCCAAGGTTGATCGTTTTGTTTAGAGAATTTATACCTTTTAAGGTCATTTCGCCTTTTTCATCTTCAATTGCCTGCCCAGCTTTCAGCAGCTTAGTGTCATCTGTTACCTGAGGATTTGGTACATAAATATCAGACAAAGATTTAGCCCTGTTTTTTTCTTTAGAAGGTGCTTCTTGTGCTGTTTGTTCCTGTTTTTCTTTTGCTTTTGCTGCGGAAGGGTTAGAAATCTGTTCGCTGCTGCAAGCAGATAACAATGCGGTTATTAGTAATAGCGGAATGATTTTTTTCATGAAATAAAAATCCCCTTCTATCTTGGAGTTAATTGTGAGCCATATTTCGTTCAATATTTTAAAAAGTAATCCCGTTGAACTTGAATGCCCAACGGGATGTGTAATTTTTGTTTTATTTGCGTTTAAGAATGTTAAAGATATTTTTCGCCTGATCTGTGTTTTCAATATTGCCAGCAAATAAGTCGCTGCCAGGTCCATATGCATATACGTTTACATCCTCACCTGTATGGCCGCCGGTAGTCCATCCAGTTACAGAACGGATATCATAAACAGCTTCAATTGCGTTATCAATATCTAAAACTTTTTTAGTTTCAGCTGCTTTTTTTACAGATGCAATTTCTTCTGGTTTTAATTCTAGGCCACTGTAAGATTTAAGTGTTTCCTCTACATCGGCACCTTTTGCAATTTGCTCAGCCATGAAGTCTGGTGTGCGTTTTGCAGCTGCAACAGGAGCCCCGAACCAATTGTAGTCTCCTCTTGCCCCGATTGAATAACCGCCAGTAGAATGGTCAGCAGTTGCGACAACCAGCGTGTGCTTGTCTTTCTTAGCAAACTCGATAGCTGACTTATAAGCGCTCTCGAAATCTTCCATTTCACTCATGGCTGCAACTATATCATTATCGTGCCCAGCCCAGTCGATTTGGCTTCCTTCTACCATTAAAAAGAAACCATCTTTATCTTTACTTAACTTTTTCAAAGCAGTGTTTGTCATATCTTTCAACGACGGCATAGAAGCTTCACGGTCAATCATTTTAGGCATACCGCCTTGTGCAAACAAGCCTAATGTACGAGAATTAGTGTCTTTTAACATCTCTTCTTTATTCGTTACATACGAGTATCCGTCTTTTTTAAATTCTTTTGTTAAATCACGGTCTGCACGTACGAAATTGCTTAAACCGCCGCCAAGCATAACATCTATTTTATGCCCGCCTTTAATCATTTCATCGTAATAATCATCCGCAATCGCGTTCATGTTTTTACGGCTGACATCATGCGCTCCGTATGAAGCTGGTGTAGCGTGAGTGATTTCTGAAGTGGCAACTAATCCTGTAGATTTTCCATTTTCTTTAGCCGCTTCAAGAACTGTTTTTACAGAAGAACCATCATTGTCCACACCGATCGCAGCATTATATGTTTTAATTCCTGCAGACATGGCTGTTGCAGCTGATGCTGAGTCAGTAACATTTTGATGCGGATCCTCCGGGTACGTTTTTTGCTGCCCTACTAAATGCTTATCAAATTCTGTCTGCTCAACTTCTTTAGTGTTGGGGTTATCCTTTAAATAACGGTAAGCAGAAGTATAGGAAACTCCCATGCCATCCCCAATTAAAAATATTACGTTTTTAATTTCGGGAGTATTCTCTTTTTTTCCTTTTGCCAGGGCGTCATGATTTGTGAAAGTGGCAAACAGGGACCCTAACGCTACTGTAGATAAGACTGCGACTGGTAACAGCTTCTTTTTAAAGTTTGTTTTTAACAAGGGATAACCTCCTGGAGTATTGTAAATTTATAATCTATTTATAGCTTAGAATAGAATTATTAATCTACTGTTAATAGAGTGTTAAAATTTCTTGTCATTTTGTGGCAGACTCTCCGCTGTTATGTCTATCATTCTTCTTTATGTATGAAACAGGCTTTACCTTACATACAAATAATTTAGACATGGTCATGTTCATCAGTGCTTAGATGTAACGTATCCTGCTGTCCAAACTCAGGATGAAAATCATATACACTACACAGAAGGTTACGTTGTGTTTGAAGATGGCCACACCCATCATAAAGCGTATTCAGGTCCAGCTATACCGGTTGAAAATGGTATGCATGTTCACTATTATGATTTTTATACTACAGAAGACAATGGACATCAACACCGGGTCCGAGGCGTTGATCAACCAGCACCTGGAAATAAATAAAGCAAGTAAAGCTGAGATCTATTTTCATTCAAAATATTCAATAATAGGCAGCTGATATTAAAGAACCATCCCGGGCTGGGATGGTTCTTTATCATTCCCTTATCTCGAAGGGAGAATTCTTTTTCACCCGCTGGAACAGCAGGCTTGCCAAAAAGCAATTCTGCAGTCAGTTTCCAGCTGGCATAATTCCCAAATAAACTCCTTATGATTAGACCAACAAATGGATACGATTTCCTGATGGATCTCTTGTAAGGAGTACACCTTCTTCTTCTTCATGTACAGAAGAGCCAATGCCTTCTAATTGCCTTACCACTCGCTCTCTAGCTTCTTTGCTTGGGAAAACCAATGAATACCAGCTCAGCCCTGCACTATTTTCCGAAGGAGCAGGAGCACCTTCACCGGCCCAAGTATTTAGCCCGATATGATGATGGTATTTACCTGTTGCAATAAAGAGTGCCTGACTTCCTAAGTGGCTGACGACCTCAAATCCTAGACCTTTTATATAAAATTCTTCTATATCGCTAAGTTCAGATACGTGCAAATGAATATGTCCCATTACAGACTTTGCGGGGAGCCCCTTCCATTCTTGTTTGGCCTCAGAAAGCAGGTCCTTAAAATCTAATGGGTCGACTGTCATCTGCACTTCCCCATCTTTCCAAGTCCATTGGGCCGGCACACGGTCAGCGTAAATTTCAATACCATTGCCATCAGGATCGGAAAAATAAAGGGCTTCACTTACTAGATGGTCAGATGACCCGATTGGCAGGCCGATCTTTACGAAATGATTAACGATATCAGCTAAATCGGATCGATTAGGCAGCAGCAAAGCAAAATGATATAACCCCGTAGTATTTCTTTCTTTTGCCGTAACATTTTCAGGCTGCTCAATAGACAATAAGACTGTTTTTCCATTCGCAGAAAGTTTAGCCTTTCGTTCCGATTGTTCTACTATCTGAAAACCAATTACTTCCTGATAAAACCTGAGGGAACGCTCTAAATTTGTTACTTTTAGATTTACTTCTCCTACATAAATGTTTGATTCAGAATGAAATTCCATTTTGTCTTCCTCCAATTATTAAAAGTATTTAATTCTTTTGAGCATGGTATACATTTTCCACAGCATATGCGGATCTGTTCGTGATTACAAGGTAGATAGACAAAACCAGCAAAGCTAAATCAAGTTCATATCCAGCCATTTGGCCATTTCCCAGAAACCCAGCAGAGATTTTTACTTTAACGATGGCACCAATTAGTATAAGGGAGAACAGGAATCCCACTATTCGCGTTCCAAACCCGGCTATCATGGCAATACCACCAATTAACTCAATAAATGCCACTGCATAGGCGAAAAATCCTGGAAGCCCCAGGCTCTCAAAAAATCCAACGGTATTTTCTATTCCATTTTGAAATTTCGTACTACCGTGTATTAAAAAGGCCATTCCTAAAAAAACCCTTACCATTGTCGCAGCTAAATCTTGTTTCTTCATCATTTGTTTACCTCTTTCCTTTGATTAATTTTTCTAAAAGTAGTATAAAACTTTTATTACTTAGTTACTTTATGTAAGTTATTATATTTGTGTTAATTAATATCGTCAAGTAACTTTTTTGTAAACAATAAAGTAGTTATTAAAGATAAATTTATTGTATAATAAAATAAAGGAGTGTTTAATATGGATCAATCAATATGTCCAAGGTTTGAAAAAGCTATAAGCATTCTAAGTCAGCGTTGGACTGGATTAATTATTTACCAGCTGCTCTCTGGTCCACAGAGGTTTGGTACGATTGAATCTGCAATAGGAGTAAGCGGAAGAGTTCTTTCAGATCGATTAAAGGATCTAGAGAATGAGGGAATCGTCAAAAGAGAAGTCTATCCGGAAACCCCGGTACGGATTGAATATTCTCTTACAGAGAAAGGTTCTTCATTTGCACCACTTATGAAAGAAATTGAGAAATGGTCGCAAACGTGGTTGAATAGTCCAGAAGAAAGTAAATAAAAATGCCAATTGTCCTAAAAACAATTGGCATTTTATTATATTGTACCGGTGCACTTAAGCTTGTTAGTAAATGATATATATGTATAAGAAAATAGGAGAGCCAAAAGGCCCTCCATTTAATTTCTTTACGATATTACTGATCTTAACAGCAATTGCCTGTATTCCCCAGTAACACTAGCCCTTTTTTATCACCGCTAAGGTCTAGAATAAGGGTCTCGGTGTTTGGCTGGATTTTCGGATCAATTGCCACAAGTATTTCATTAATTGTAACTGTTATATCATCACGATCTGGCTCATCCAGAGCCAGTCCTACTCTTGGCTGTCCTCAGCCATAACCTGCAAAATAAACACGAATATTCTTTGCATTGTGTTCTAGAAACATTTGGTTTAGTATGTCACGTGCATCATCTGTAATCTGCAATGTTTGATTCTCCTTTCGTTCTGGTACCAGAAGTTATCCTATATCTTTTTTACCCCATTGACCAATGCCCAATCTTTAAATCGGGTAAATTCCAGACAATGCCTCTTTCAGTTTCGAGTTCCAGTGGCTTATTCTTTTACTTTCCCGTTTCAGCAAATGTCTTGATTCTGTGTTCGATTTCATCCCGTACACGCTGAAAAAATGCCCACTTTTCTTCATCTGTTCCTTCTGCTTTAGCAGGATCATCAAATCCCCAATGCTCACGTTTTACATGCGGCGGAGTAACAGGGCAATGGTCTGCTGCATGGCCGCACAACGTTACCACTAAATCAGCGTTATTTAAAATCTCTGGATCGATTACATCCGATGTCTGGTTAGTAATGTCAATTTCTGCTTCTTTCATCGCTTTAACCGCATTCGGGTTTAATCCATGTGCTTCAAGTCCAGCACTTTTAACCTCCCATTCAGGACTTAGATGTTTTTTTGCCCAGCCTTCAGCCATCTGGCTGCGGCAAGAGTTACCTGTACATAAAAAGTAAATGGTTTTTTTAGACATGATGAATTTCTCCTTTTATTGTGTAATTTTTTTATTAATGAATGATTAACAACCAAATATATAGACCTGCCAGTGTAATGAATAAAGTGGGAATGGTCAGAATGATACCTGTTTTAAAATAGGTTCCCCACGATATTTTAACCCCTTTTTGTGAAAGGACATGGAGCCACAACAGAGTAGCCAGAGAACCGATTGGAGTGATTTTTGGACCTAAATCAGAACCAATTACATTGGCGTAAATAAGTCCTTCCTTTATAAGACCAGATGTATTAGTGTCTGCAATTGCAAGGGCATCTATCATAACGGTTGGCATATTATTCATGATCGATGAAAGAATCGCTGCAATGAAGCCCATTGAAATAGTGCCAATAAACAAACCCTGGCTGGCTGCTGCTTGAATAACTTCAGCCAATACATCGGTTAAGCCCACATTTCTTAAGCTATATACCACTACGTACATTCCGATCGAAAAGAACACAATGGCCCATGGTGCTCCTTTAACAACGGATCTTGTATTCACAGCTTTACTGCGGCTTGCCATAAATAAGAAGAATATAGATACAATGCCAGCAATAAAGGATACAGGAATATGTAAAGCCTCACTTAAAAAATATCCCACAAGCAGGATGGCTAACACGATCCAGGAAAGACGAAACATTTTGCGATCCCGTATGGCTTCCGCCGGCTTTCTTAATTGAGCCAGATCATACTGTTTTGGAATCCTCTTTCGGAAGTAAAGATATAAAACCAGAATGCTTGCTGCGAGCGAAAATAAATTTGGAACTATCATTCTGGATGCGTATTCTGCAAATCCGATTCCAAAGAAGTCAGCGGAAACGATGTTCACAAGATTACTCACCACTAAAGGCAAAGAAGTTGTATCTGCAATAAATCCGCTGGCTATGATAAACGGGAAAATCAATTTATCTTCCAGTTTAAGATTCCGGACCATTGCAAGTACAATCGGAGTCAGGATAAGAGCTGCCCCGTCATTCGCAAAAAATGCTGCAACCAATGCTCCGAGAATACTTACATACACAAACATTTTGATTCCGTTTCCTTTTGCGGCTCTTGCCATATGAAGAGCGGCCCATTCGAAGAAACCAATTTCATCTAAGATTAAAGAAATAATAATGATAGCAATGAATGCAAGTGTTGCATTCCAAACAATTTGAGTCACATCGACTACATCTTTAAAGTCAACGACCCCGGCAATTAGAGCCAATATAGCTCCACCGCAGGCAGTCCATCCGATCCCGAGTCCTTTTGGCTGCCAAATGACAATCGTCAGGGTGATCAGGAAGATGATACTTGCTAAAATGACAGAAACCACTGTATTTAATCCTCCTTGTTAGTCACAGCAGATTCTTTTTCCCTGTGTTTCTAATTCATCTAATTTTTGTTTTTGGCTTGGTACTTCACGGATTATGGCGTGAACCCAATCCATATGAGGATGAGATAAATTCAAAGAATAGAAAATCCATTGCCCTTTTCTCGTCTCTTTCACTAACCCGCCATCTTTCAACTTACGTAAATGCTGGCTGACTGCAGGCTGAGTCATTTGAAAGAGCTCCACGAACTCACACACACAGCATTCCTGTTCAGAAATTACTTTTATAATACCGAGCCTGGTCTTGTCTCCAAGCAGTTTTAATATGCTTGCTGCGGTTTCAATATTGGGATAGAGTTTTTTCATGATTGCACCTCACAATCGAATAAGTATTTACGCATAAGTTATTTCTTCATCATTATATTAGTATATTCTTATTTATTCAATCCATTTGATTTAACCTTTACACGATCTTTACAATATCTTTTCCATTGCCATTACTACGTATTCTCCGTCTAGCATGGCCGCCTTCTTAACCTCTTTAGTAACCGAGTAGAATTCCTATTATTGTTCAGGGATATGTATTTGACAGCTATTATGTAATATAAAAAGGCATGAAAACAAATCGATTTGATTCGTTTTCATGCCTTATTTCTAAGCGTTTAAATCATATTGCTGGCCCTTCACCATAAAAACAACACTTTCAGAGATATTTGTTGTATGATCTCCTACTCTTTCTAAATCCCGGCAAATAAAAGATAACTGTGTAACCTGAGAAGTAACCTCTGGATTACGAGCAATGTATTCTAAAAGCTCTTTGACAAGCCTTCCGTACAATTCATCAATTTCGTTATCAAGTTCTGCTGTTTTTAATGCATTATTTACATCTTCTTCATTAAAGGCAGCCATTACTTGAGTTAACATGCCCGCTGCTTTTTCTGCCATTAATGGAATATCCTTCAAAGGCTTAAACAATTCTTTCTGCCCTATTCGAATAGTTGATTTAGCGATATTTACAGCTAAGTCGCCCACCCGTTCTAAGTCTGTTGCGATTTTTATACTTGTGACAAGTCTTCTTAAGTCGGAAGCAACAGGTTGTTGTTTTGCAATCAACCAAATAGCCTTTTCATTAATTTCAATATCCATTCGATTAATTTTATAGTCATTGTCTATAACTTTTAATGCTCGGTCTATATCTTGTGTAACCAGCGCCTCGACCGATTCATTTAAGGCATACGCCGCTTTCGTACCCATTTCCAGAACTAAACTTTTTAAAACAGAAAGTTCTCCTTCAAAACCTTGACGAGCGTTCATTAAATATCCCCCTTTATTTAACCGAAACGACCTGTGATATAATCTTCTGTTCTATTATCACGCGGATTAGAGAAAATGACATCCGTATCATTATATTCAACTAACTCACCACTCAAGAAGAAAGCCGTCTTATCTGAAATACGGGCAGCTTGCTGCATATTATGAGTAACAATGACAATACTAAAGTTTTGTTTTAACTGCTGTACAAGTTCTTCGACTTTTAACGTGGAAATTGGATCAAGAGCAGAAGTAGGCTCATCCATTAAGATTACATCTGGTTCAATTGCTAAGCATCTTGCTATACATAGACGTTGCTGCTGTCCGCCTGAAAGGCCATACGCATTTTCATGTAAACGATCTTTCACTTCGTCCCAGATAGCTGCTCCCTTTAAGCTGGTTTCGACAATTTGGTCTAGAGTCACTTTATCACGAATCCCGTGTATCCTAGGGCCATAAGCAACATTCTCATAAATTGATTTTGGAAAAGGATTCGGCTTTTGGAATACCATGCCTACTTTTGTTCGCAATTCCTCTACGCCGAATTTAGAGCTTAATATATTTTTCCCTCTATATTGAATTTCTCCAGCCATTTTTACAGTTGGAACCAGTTCTACCATACGATTTAAGGACTTAAGAAAAGTAGATTTTCCACAGCCCGATGGCCCAATGATAGCTGTAACATTATTTTCTGCTATGTCAAAATCAATATTTTTTAAAGCCTGGTCTTCACCGTACCAGAGATTAAAGCCTTTCGCCTCGAATACATTTGGTTTTTGTAATTTCTTGTTATTTGGTTCTGCTTGCTTGTTTTTATTTGTAGTTGAAATCAAAAGTACCCCTCCATCCAAGTATTAGTAGCGTTTTGAGAATTTATTTCTGATTAATACAGCGATTGAATTCATTAATAACAGCATAATTAGTAAGACCACAATACCTGCAGCAGCTACGTCATGGAAATCAGTTTGTGGCCGGCTGGTCCAGTTAAAGATTTGAATCGGCATAACTGTGAAACCTGACCAAATATTTTCCGGAACAAATGCAACAAAGGAAAGTGCGCCAATAACGATCAGAGGAGCTGTTTCGCCTACTGCACGGGATAGGGCCAAGATTACGCCCGTAATAATACCAGGAACAGCAGCAGGTAAAACAACCCGCCGAATGGTCTGCCACTTAGTCGCTCCTAATCCGTAAGAAGCCTCTTGAATATCCTTTGAAACAGCTCGAAGTGCCTCTTGTGAAGCAACCACTATAATTGGAACGATTAACAAACTCATTGTTAAACCGCCGGCCAGTACACTTCTTCCCATTTCTAGCATTCTAACAAATACGGTAAGACCCAGTAATCCAAATACAATGGAAGGAACCCCTGCCAGATTGGCAATATTCATTTGAATAAGACGAGTAAACTTATTCTTTTTTGCATATAATTCGAGATAAATCGCACATCCAACTCCTAAAATAATTGAAACAGGAGCTGCCACTGCCATTAACCAAATACTCCCGAAAATGGCTGCTTTTATACCTGCGTTTTCAGGTCTGCGCGAGGCAAAGTTGGTAAAAAAATCGCCGTCCAAATACCCAATACCTTGAGTGATAATGCGATAAATAAGAATGGCCAATACAACAAGACCAAACAGGGTTGCTGCCAAGAAAAGTCCTTTTACAAATGAGTTTTTAGCAGTACGCGAAGCCATTTTGCCTGCTACTTTCTCGTGATTAATAAATCCCATTAATATTCCTCCCTAAAACGCTTAGAGATAAATTGTGCTATAAGGTTCATGATTAGAGTAAATACAAATAACGTCATTCCGACCGCATAGATACTATAATAAATAGTGGATCCAAAAGAAGCGTCACCTAAACTTACCTGCACAATGTAGGCTGTCATTGTTTGAACTGCTTCGGTTGGATTGAAAGTAAGATTGGGAGAAGAACCCCCGGCGATCGTTACGATCATCGTCTCACCGATGGCACGGGATATGCCAAGTACAAATGAAGCAATGATTCCAGAAAGTGCTGCTGGTAATACAACTTTTAATGAGACTTCTAGCTTCGTAGAACCAAGAGCCAATGCACCTTCCCTCATAGCACGGGGAACTGCACTCATTGCGTCTTCTGAAAGAGAGGCTATCATAGGAATAATCATTATTCCTATTACTATACCCGGGCTAAGAGCATTAAAGAAACTTAAACCTGGAATGATTTTTTGCAAAAGAGGTGTAACAAATGTTAAAGCAAAGAATCCATAAACAATAGTAGGAATTCCCGCAAGAACTTCTAAGATAGGTTTAACCACTCTTCTAACGTTATCGCTCGCATACTCACTTAAATAAATGGCAGCAGCAAGCCCAATAGGAATCGCAACTAACATAGCAATTAAGGCAATCAATAATGTTCCTGAAATCAATGGAGCAATCCCGAACTTTGGATCTTGTTCAAAAAATGGGAACCATTCTTTACTTGTAATAAAGTCGAGGATTTTGACTCGATCAAAAAAGGTAACTGTTTCAAATAGCAAAGTAAATACAATTCCAATTGTAGTCAGAATTGAAATTAAAGCTGTGATAAACAAAAAGATTGGAACAGCCTTCTCGATTAACCCCTGTTTATATCTATTCTTTTTTTTATTGTCTTCGATAAGTTTTGCAATAGATACTTTATCTTTCTGCATTGAAAAACCCCTCATCCCTAATCAATAGTAAAGGTGAGAGGATTCCTCCCCTCACCGTTTTAGAGCCATTTTACTTCTTATGCTGCTCTAATTTTTTCAACGCTTCTTTATATTCTTCTTCCTTAAGGCTTACATAGCCCACTTCTTCAGCTAACGGCCCAGCATTTTCAAGTGTAAAGTTTATAAAGTCATATACTTCAGGCTTTTTAAGTGACTCAACATTTGCATAGAAGTATAACGGACGTGAAAGCGGCTCATATTCTCCACTCATAATTGTTTCAGGTTTCGGAGTAACAGCCTTACCCTTGCTGTTTACGATTGGAACTACTTTCAAATTATCTTTGTTTTCAAGGTAATACGCATAACCGAAGTAACCAATAGCGTTTTTGTTTCCTTGAACACCTTGTACTAATACGTTGTCATCTTCAGATAATGTAGTGTCTTTTCTCATCTGTTCTTCTTCAAGGATTACTTCATCGAAATAATCGTAGGTACCTGAGTCTGTACCAGGGCTATAGAATTTAATAGGTTCCTTTGGCCATCCTTCACGAACATCAGCCCATGTTTTTACTTTTCCAGTCTCCAGCCACATTTTTTGTAATTCTTCGACTGTCAGTTTATCGATAAAGTCATTCTCTTTATTAACAACTACGGATAGACCGTCATAAGCGATTTCAAATTCTTCATATTTAATGTTCTTATCTTTTAACGCTTGAATCTCTTCTTCCTTAATAGGACGAGAAGCATTACTTATATCTGTTTCGCCATTAATGAATTTTTCAAATCCTCCACCAGTTCCAGCAACACCAATAGGTGCTTTTACATTTGGCTGTTCAGCTGCATATTCTTCAGAAACAGCTTCCATGATTGGAAATACAGTTGAAGATCCATCTATTTGGACTGTTCCAGACAATTCTTTGGATGAACCTGAACCAGCAGCTCCATTGGATTTACTTCCGTCACCATTTCCACACGCTGCTAGTAAAAGTGCAGAAGATACAGTTAATGTAGCCAATAAAGATTTGAACTTCATTTTTTGACTTCCCCCAATTTGAAATGTTTTTGTTTGGTACAAGACTATATTACTAGTTAATTGTTATTGTAGGGTTAACGCAGTGTTAAGATTTGTAAAGCCTTTGTAAATGGAGGTTTTCTTTTGATTACAAATAGAAACTCCCCAACGGGGATGAAGGGGAGTTTGGTTTATAGTTGTCATGGATGAAGTGACAACTTGATCATATTATAAAGTTTTAATGTTAACGGTGTGTAAATTAAAGATGAAGAAATGTAAAATTAATGCACTTTCAAATTGAATTACACAAGGCATTGTGGCTTCTCTAGTATGTATAATAGAATAGTAATATGGTGGATTATACTCATTGGTTTTAATTCTTTATAATTGGTTCCCTAGATATCACATCTACATATTTAATTGGGCGTTAAACCAATTCCCTATATTGTCCTTATCTTTATCATATAATCACCCCAATTGTCGTTGATGCTTTGAGGTCTAAGCGAATGACAAATAACTAAAACATACGGGATTCCAGTTTAAGGAGCCCCATATGTTCCAACCAATCGTTTACCCGCAGTATAAATCCTTGTTGTCTTCGCTTGAGCCACAGCATGATTCATCGGCAGCTGTGTTTTCTGTGTTTGTTACTTCTTTAATTTCAACTCCGCAGCAGCCAGAGTCTACCTTTTTACCAGTTGCTTTTTTAATGAAATCAAACATCTTATTCACCTCCTTTAATTACCTGGCTCCCTATCTTTTATAACGAGTAAGGGACCTTCGACATTGCCGTCTGATGACACACGATTATTTTCTGTGAGTCTACTCTATGCCTGTATGTTTGATCTCCTGTCTGTAAAATCGGGGACCCACTAATCTAGAGGCAAACACTTTCATCGGAATAAAATATCCTTCATAACCCGGAATTGGTTAGACAAAAGTGAAAATAAATCCAGAAACTGTAGACATAACCACGACTGATACTACGAATGTAATAACTAGTTCTTTTTTAAAGATTGATTTTAAAAGAATGACCTCTGGCAGGCTTGCACCAGCTGAGCTGATCATCAATGCCATTACAGGTCCCAATGCCATTCCCTTAGCAATTAGAATTTGCGAGATTGGTATCATGCTAGATAAACGGATATAAAGTGGTATGCCAATGATGGCTGCAATAGGAATTAACCACCAGTGATCTTTACTAAAGATATTTGAAATCCATTCTGTTGGAACTACACCATGAATGAAAGAACCCACTCCTGCTCCAATAAGGAGGTAAGGATAGACACTTTTCATTAAATCCAACGTTTCTTTCCAGGCTTTCTTGAAGCTGAACTTTTGCTGTTCTTCCTGATACCCTGTCATTACTACGTTTTTAACTGCTTTCTGTAGTCCAAGCCATTCTAAGGTAAATCCAATAATAGCTGAGAATACTGAAGTAATCACAGTGTAGACAAAGGCAACTTTCCAGCCCATCACAACACCCATAATCGTTAAAATGGTTGGATCCAATACTGGAGAAGAAAATAAGAATACCATGACAATCCCGAAAGGCATTTTATTCTTTAGCATATTAACGACTACCGGAATCGTCGAACATGAACAAAACGGGGTAATAAAAGCAAGTACTAAGGCAAAAAATGCACCCGCCAGTTTATTTTCCCCTGCTATTTTTCTTTCGATTTTCTCATAAGGGATAAACCCTTGAAGAATACTGATCGCAAATGATATGACAATAAATAACAAGGTTAACTCTATTGCGATACTGAAAAAACTTTTTATGCTTTCCATCCACATGTTCCATCACTCCTTTTTAGCAGCTGCACGCACATCTTTGCAAGTTGCATTCTTTTGTTGTAAAAATCCCGTTTTTTAAAGATAACTGTTTTTTCGTACATTTCTTTCTTCACATTGAAAGGTTTTGGCTTGAACATGTTGATTCAGTTCCCTCTGCTTTCACTTTCATTAAAATTTTCTAACTCATGATTCATTACTTTTTCGTTGTTAATCAAATTATATTGATTTATTAATCAAAAAAAATTGATGTTTTGTTTGAAAAAATTAGCAGCAGCCTGGCGGTTTAAATAGACAGCAAAACTGTTCAGATAAAAGGGCATTCAGTTCTTTTTGATTTACATGATAATAGCTCCAGGTTCCCCTAGCTTCTTTCTCGATCAAGCCTGCGTCTAACAATATTTTTAGATGATAAGACAGCTTTGATTGTGTCATTTCGATTATAGGCTCTATATCGCATACACACATGCTTCCATTTTGAGTAAGAATGTTCAAGATGTGAAGTCGCTTTTTGTCCGCCAATGCTTTGAATTTACCTTCGTATTTCTCAAACAATAAATCTAAGCTGACATCTTCCAATGCTATTTTGATATCCATCTTTTCATCTCCTTTCATCAAACATTCTTGATGTATTTTTAATATATACCAAACAATTCCATTATACAACTGATAAATCAAAAAAAATTGATGTTTATTTTTATAATTTACTAAAGCAATATCTTTTATTTTTTTGGAAGTTCCTATTGCTCATTCCGATTTGTTTATTTACACGGGAGTTGGTGTGGAAGACTTTGCAGAAAAAGCTGTAGACACTATGAAGATGTAAAGATTCTAAAAGGAGCAGAAGGAATTGACCTATTAACCTCCCCCTGTGATTCTGAAAAAGAACACCATGATAGCCATGAAGAACATGACCACGGTGACCAAGACCCACATGTATGGCTAGACCCTTGTACTTGCCATTGAACTAGCAGACAATATAAAAACTCATTGTCGGAAACAAATGCCAGAACATGCTGCTGAGTTTGAATCTAATTGTTTCGATTTAAGTAAAGACCTGAATAAGCTGCATCAACAATATAAAATAGCCTTGTGAATTCGAGTACAAAGTATTTACTAGTTTCTCATGCTGCGTATTGTTTTTGGGAGAAGAGATATGGAATAGAGCTAGATGCCGTTTCAGGTTTATCACCTACACAAGAACCAACACAAAAAGAATTACAAAATATTATTAAAGAATCTAAAGAACAAGATATTTATTACGTAATCTTTGAACAAAATGTCCAAGCAAAAGTGGCAAAAATTCCTCTATCTCGTCATGGGCCAGCTTACTTATATCATGATAGAGGCAGCCGGTTTACAGGAGCATCAAAAACCGCCGAAGCAGCCAAAAATTCAAATAACTCTCCACTTCACTAAAAAAGTGAACTAAGCGGCTGCATTAGTTCACTTTATTATTTTATATTAATTTAACGAAATTTAATGGCATCTGCCGGAACATAAAAGTCTTTGCCGTTAAACACAGCTACACCGCTTAAATTCGTTTTTTTGCCGTTCATCCACATTTCATTTTTATTAGCCGGTATTTTAATTTCAACCTTTCCTTTTTTTGCAATGAATATAGGATTGAACTCATCGGTTTTATTAATTTCTGTAGTATAGCCTGCTTTTTTGAATAAATCGGTTGCACCAGTAAATAAATTACTGCTCAGCTTGCCTAAATCAAAGCCCATAAAACGGGACATTGCTAAAGCGAGATCCGTGTTCTCAATGACGCCTGTAGGTCTTGTCGGACCATACGTATAAAGAGTCATATCCTCGCCAGTGTGACCGCCTGTCGTAAAACCTAAATTAGCCCGTTTAGACAGCATATCTGACATTAAAGCACCTAATTTAGGTGATTCTTTTAATTTATTTAATTCTTCTTCAGTCAGGTTATCTAAACCGTATAATTCTGCTACCTCTTTAATGTTGGATTTATCTTCTTTTAGCTGGGAAACAGCACCTTCAACTGTCATTTTAGCTTTTTTCAAAGGATTAATATACGCAGAAACCGGCGTATTTGGATAAGAGCTGTTAGTATTAACGTTGCCCATGGTGATACCGCTGTTACCATGATCACTTACAGCAATAACAAGCGTATTTCCATCTTTTCTAGCAAACTCTTTTGCTTCTTTCACAGCTGCATCGAATGCAAGTGTTTCACTAACCATACCTATTGGATCATTAGCATGTGCTGCCCAGTCAACCTGGCTCCCTTCTACAAATAAGAAGAAACCATCTTTATCCTTTGATAATGTGCTTACTGCCTTCTTGGTCATGTCTGCAAGAGTCGGCTCTTCTGCTCTAGTAACAGGGCGGTTAAAATCATAGGCCATAGCATCCTGAGAAAAGCTTCCCCAGATTTTATCTGACTTAGAATTCATCAAATCCTGCCTATTTTCTACAAAGTCGTATTTTTTACCCTTGATGACATTAACCATGTTTTCGCCATCTTTTCTTGCATCGCCTTCAGTGCCAGGAAGAAGTGCTTCCTTTCCTCCGCCAAGCACAACATCGATGTTTTGATAAACCTGCTGTTCAGCAATGTCTCCAAAAAGACTTCTATGAACAGCATGAGACGAGAATGCAGCAGGTGTTGCATGCTGAATTTGAGAAGTAGCAATAATTCCAGTAGCTTTTCCTGCCTGTTTAGCCCCTTCTAAAACGTTTGCAACCGGCTTTTGCTGGTCCTGAGTTTTAATTTGTTTTAGACCAGGTGAGCTTACTTCAGAAGGCAGAATTCCTATATATTTATCATTCGACTTATTCCCAGTGGCCATCGCTGTACCAGCTGGAGCTGAGTCGGTTATTGCAGATTCTGCTGAATATGTACGAACCGCTCCTGACGCCATGGAGTCTATAGCTAAGTTTTGTCCTTTGTACCATCTCGACAGAGTCGTTGTTCCAGCACTTGTTCCGTCCATAACCATCATGATTACATTTGTTGGCTTTTTGCGTTTGTTATCTGCAGAAGCATGCGATTCCAAATTTTTTGATACTCCTAGACTACCAAGTGCTATAGCACCGGATAATGTAAGACCAAGTGTCTTATTCTTCCAATTCCCCTTCATTTAGGTGAAACCTCCCATTATTTATTCCTGCTATCCTATTTTAAAAATTGTTTATAAAGCTCTCATTACAGAAGAGTAAAGAATAAGTTAACTTATTTAACAGAAATGTAAACAAAAAACCGCTGCACAAAGTAGGTTTTTATAATTTTTTAGGTTTTTCAAGCATTTTTCCAAACTCTCTCTTCTGCATATTTTAGTTATATGAAAGCTGAATGGTCAACAGGCGGGGGTTTTTAGAGGTCCAATTTTATGCAGGAAACAGAAGGTATAAACAGCGTGTAATTGCTCCTAGTGTGCCTGAATCACCACCAATACAATGAACAGTTACTAGAACAACTATAGGGGCTGCCGCAGCAGCCCCCTTTCCACTAACGCACTCGTTAGTTTTAAAAATCATTTATAACACTCACTTCAAATATATAGGAAAGCTATTCCCTTTCTTCTGTTGAGTTTCTAGGAATTGGAGCAACTCTGCTTTCCGGAGGTACACTTTCATTTCCCATGTAATTATCACTCACTTGCTCATGTGTTATAGCTAAACCATTCGAAACCTGGTCCTCTCTGTAATAATCACCCGGCTGATAGTACCTGTTCGCTAATTTTAGACTCTCTTTATTTTCTTTATTTTCCATAGTTAACCCTTCTTTCGTTCTTGGATATTTTTCGTCAAAAGCATCTTATTCATACAGCAAGCCTAATCAAATTCAAAAGCAGCTATTTAGAAAATCTTTTGCTTCCCGCCAAAGGCTCTTTTTATTCTTTTCCCAACAGAACAGACGCCTTTCAATAAGAAAAAATGCTTTCCGGCACACACAATCTAAATAAGTTTAACTGAACCATAAATAAAAGCCCCTTTTCAGGAGCTGCTTTGAGTGATTGTTATTATCTTCGTTTCACAACCTTTTTAAATACCATATATCCAATTACAATTACAGCTAGAATTAAAATTACTTTCATCAAAATCAACTCCTCCCACTATTTGTCTATTTTGTTATATTCCCTTAATGGGTTATTAAGAAACCAATAAGATAAAGACAGAGTTAACGGCATTAGCAGCATCAATCATACTTTTCATAATCATTAAGCCTGTTAATTTTCATTTATGTTTAACCAAAGAAAATGGATGTATAAGCCCGTATTTGGTGAGAGATGTCCTAAGCCCTTTTGGTTTACAAATACAAAAAAAAGGAGTAATTTTGTTCATTGTATTCTGTATAAATAAGCTGCAGCAAATTTAAAATAAATATCATTCAGAATAGAAGGAGTTACACAGCTATGACTACACAAAAAACTAACGACTTTAATGAAATTGTTAAAGGGCGCCGTTCAATTAAGAATTACGATCCAACAGTAAAAATCAACAAGGAAGAAATGGAGGAAATCCTTTCACTCGCGACTACTGCACCTTCTTCCGTTAATATGCAGCCATGGAGGTTCCTTGTAATCGAGAGCCGCGAAGCAAAAGCAAAGCTTGCACCTCTTGCCCGCTTCAATCAGAACCAGGTAGAAACTTCTGCTGCTATGATTGCAGTGTTTGGGGATCTCAATAACTTCGAGAAGTTTGAAGAAATTTATGGCAAGGCAGTAGCAGAAGGGCATATGCCGCTTGAAGTGAAGGAAGGAATTCATAAGTCATTCGCTGGCTATTTCGAGACTATTTCCCGTGCAGAGATGGAAGATGTAGTACTAGTAGATGGAGGTCTTGTATCGATGCAGCTCATGCTTGCTGCCCGAGCATATGGGTATGATACTAATCCTATAGGCGGTTATGAAAAGGACAAAATTGCCGAAGCATTTGGTTTAGACAAGGAACGTTATGTTCCAGTTATGCTTATCTCCATCGGTAAAGCTGCAGACACTGGACACAAATCTGTTCGCCTTCCCATCGATCGAGTCGCACAATGGAAGTAAGCTGTTAAAAAACATAATGAAAAGGATGACTTTTTATGATTATTATTCACGCTACATTCCACGTTAATCCTGCCAAGCATGATGAATTTTTAACAGAGCTGCAGCCGCTTATCGCTGCGTCACGTAAAGAAAACGGAAATGTTTCGTACAATCTGTACAAAAATACAGAAAATGATAATATATTCATGATGGTTGAAGTCTGGAAGGATGCACAGGCAGTTGACAGCCATAACCAAAGCAGCGATTTTACTTCATTCGTTGGCAAAGTGAAGGAATTTCTGACTGCACCGCTTGATGTAAAAGCATTTGATGGACAGCCTGTTACATTATAAATTTAACGATGAGAGACCTTTAGTGGTCTCTTTTTTATAAAAAGAGATGAGAGTAAATAGCGATCTCTTCACATTCTTTCAACATAGTTTGAAGAAGTTACTTTTTAGTCGTCCTCATTTTAATCACAGTTAGCGAACAAATCCCTTTTACCCCTAACGCACCCGGTAGTGAAATAAAGAAAAGGACTGCCAAAGCAGCCATCATTAAACTATGATACCCTATAGTAACTTAAGCTAAAAATTAATTCATGTTTGTTGCGAAGGATATTGGTGAAGTTTTAAGGATACCAGCTCCATCTTTAGATTTCACTACAAATGACGACTTTTCAGAGCCTTCGAGCATCCTTAAAGGATTTGCCATCGAAACCATTAACACCCTGATTATTAGGTTTGAATTGTGTTTCTCCTACAATTCGACCAACTTTTATATCGACATTAACCTTTGGTCCAAATGTAACTCCTCTTTGATCCTGGGTTTTAAATGAAATTGTATACTCACCTTCAGCACTCAGCCCTTTAGCTAAAACAATGAAATCCACCGTTTTATCATTAATAACCGTAATTACAAGAACCTCGGTTATCTTGAAAAGGGAATTCTTAAATTTGTTTTTTTCTAAATCTACTACTTGCTCCTTTAGAGACTTTTGAGTAGAACCCGCAATAGTCATAAGAATGGTAAAAAGAAATATTGTTAATTTAATTTAATTTAATATCCCCCCTCGTGTTCAGGTCATCAAATAACTATTCTTTATATTTATCTGATTTTTCTTCTAGATTCCTGGTGAATATTAGACAGACAATGCTATGAAAAAATCCGCTATAAAACTAACGCACCCTTTAGCCATCCCTGCAGCGAAAGAATCTCGCTGCACCACAGAGAATGAATATGGTTAGGACCTGTCCATACTGATACTGTCCTTAATCCAGTCACGCCCTCCTCATTTTTTGACGATTGAGCAGGGCCTTAAATATTGCTTTTTTCTAAGTCTAGAGGAAACTTATTTTCATGGAAGTTTAAGTACGTTACTTCACAAAAACTAATTAAGCTCTTTAAAATAAAAGTAGGTATTACTCCACATGAAGTAATACCTTGTTTCTTCACTGTAGTATTTATTTAATGAAAACACTAAAGACTTTCACGAAGGGAGATTTAGCTGCCACGATACTCCATACCGATCATTTAGCCAACCAAACCTTTGACTAAAACCATAATCACCAATTGGCATAAGGGCTTGTCCACCCTCGATAAGTTTCTGATAAAGGTTGTTAATTTCTT
The DNA here is from genome assembly GCF_016909175.1 of Peribacillus deserti. Classification (GTDB taxonomy): domain Bacteria; phylum Bacillota; class Bacilli; order Bacillales; family DSM-1321; genus Paraperibacillus; species Paraperibacillus deserti. Next base: position 4,060 of record NZ_JAFBFI010000018.1, on the reverse strand, counting down.
CTTCAGTATCACAAGTAACAAAAAATGAGAATGAAGGAGTAAAGGAAAACTGATGCTTCACATTACTGTCAATGCACATAAATTCTTGCCCTTTTAAGGAAAAAGCAGCCTGCATTACAGTTCCTTCGTCTCCAGCTTCATTCGCTCCATAGCGAACAATACTTTTAATTTCTGAATCGTCAATGATTGATATGTAATGATTCATCGCTTCTTCTGCTTTACCATCTTGAAACATTAAGAATGGTGTAACTTTTTCCATTAAAAATCAACTCCTTTAGTCACTTAATTAAAGCCTTCATTATTTAATATAATAAAAGGTGACTTTAATTAATAATGACATTTCATAAAAAATAATTCAATCCGATTCATACTTCAACTAACGGACCCGTTACTTTAAGTACGATCTTTCACAATCTGAAGAGAAGCTGCCACTATGACAGCTCCGTTCCACTCTTTAAAATTCAATTTGTTTAATATTCTTGCTGGGTTCCCACCCACCACTACATTTTCTGGCATGTCTTTAGTAACTACTGCACCTGATGCTATAACAACATTATCTCCTACCGTTACTCCTGGGTTTATTACGGCACTTCCTCCAATCCATACATTGTTTCCAAAAGTAATCGGTTTTGCATATTCCTTACCTGAATTACGTTCAGTTGGATTAAGTGGATGTGTTGCAGTATAGATTTGTACTCCAGGTGCAAGCACACATTTATCCCCCAAATCGTACTTCACAAACATCTAAAATGGTACAGTCGAAGTTTGCAAAAAAGTTATCTCCTACGTGTGTGTTATAACCATAATCAAATCGTATATTTGGCTCCATATATACGTATTCTCCAGTTGTTCCAAGTAATTCCTTTAATAATTTAGTCCGCTTTTCTCCTTCAGTTTCAATAGTTTGATTATATACCCTTACCTTGCTTCTTGCTTCCTCACGTTCCTTTAATAATACTGGATCAGCAGGATTGCACATTTCTCCAGCCAACATTTTTTCTTTTTCAGTTTTCATTTTAGACCTACTTTCAAAAGTGTTTGATAGCGTATAATTGAATTTACTTGTATATACAAGCATATTCAATCTCAATTACTTTCCTTATTGCACTAACGCACCCCTTTTGTTTAACAGTTTGGCTAATCAACCTAATTACACAAATTACATAGTGACTCGACCTTAGTCCGGCTAAGCCAGCAGATACCAATAAATTGTGTATCTTTGGTGTTATTCCATGTTTTTCACATCTAATTGAACATTTAGTTAGTTTTTTTCAAAGCTCCTTTTTTTGATACGGGAGCATTTTTGCCAAATATAACAGAAAAGACAACAATCACTGCTATTACAAGAGTGAACAATGTGATGGATTCATCTAGAAATACTGTTGCAAATAGAATCATCAAAAATGGTTGTAAGTATTGAATCTGACTAACTCTTGCTATTCCGCCCATAGCCATTCCGCTATACCAAGCAACATATGCTAGAAATTGACTAACCACTGCGAGATATATAAAACTAACCCAAGCTTGTATTGGGGCATGGAGCATTTCAGATGTAAGGTTTAACCCAACTGGGATAACGAAAAATGGAGCACCGATCATAATTGCCCAAGCAATCACTTGCCAGCTGCCTAATTCTTTCGCTAATTTCCCACCTTCTGCGTAACTAAGTCCAAGTATAAGCACAGCTGCTAGTAAAGCTAAATCGGCAAATTTTAATTCACCGAATCCAAGATGAATTGCATACATAATAACAGCTAAAGATCCGATTATACTTGAAATCCAGAATTTGAGAGAAGGAATTTCTCCTGCTCTAAACATAGCAAATCCGGCTGTTGCTAGCGGTAAAAGGGCTAGTTCCACAGCTCCATGAGAAACAGGCAGGGATACCATTGCCCAAGAAGTAAGGAGAGGAAATCCTAAAACTGCACCTGCAGCAACAATAAGCAGACGTTTGAATTGGCGGGGAGAAGGTAGTTTTTCTTTTCGCACAATCAATACTACGGCTACTAAAATAGCGGCTGCAACTGTTCTTCCTAAACCAACGACCGTAGTACCAAAATACTCTACTGCAATACTTGTAGAAGGGAGCGTTAAGCTAAAACAAATGACGCCTACTAATCCCAAAAATAATCCTAATTTCTCTCTTGTTTCTCCCTGCATCTTATCCAACCCCAATTTTCTATATTTCAAATCACATCTGTACCATTTCTTACCAAAAAATTCTGATATAATTAACATACTATGAGTACATCCAATAAAAATAAACCATTTAATAATCCATCTGTCCTGGTACAGTTAAAGGAGGATCTCTACATGAACTCAAAATATATTAAGATAATGGAAGAAATTAAGATTCAGATAGCAGATGGTTCGGTAATTGCAGGCAGTAAACTCCCTTCTGTTCGTCAGTTATCTGAGTATTTTTCATGCAGCAAAAATACGGTCATGAAAGCATACGCCGAACTTGAAAAAGAGCATTTAATTTATTCTGTTCCTAAAAGCGGCTACTATGTTGTGAATGAATTTCAAAAAGCGACGGAAATAAATGAGGTGATTGATTTCTTGTCTGCCGGTCCAGATAAAAATGCTATGCCTTATGTGGAATTTCAACATTGTATTAATCAAGCAATAGACCAATATAAAGAAGAGCTTTTTACATACTCTGATCATCAAGGGCTTTACTCACTACGAGTACAGCTAGTGAAATATTTGCAAAATTTACAGGTGTTCACTGAACCTGAAAGATTAGTGGTAGTATCTGGCTCGCAGCAAGCCCTAAATTTATTGGTTTCTATGCCATTTCCAAATGGAAAAAACAATATTCTAATTGAGCAGCCTACTTATTTCGGATTTATCGAGTCAATCAAACTGCACCAAGCTACTACTTTTGGAATCGAGTTATCGATGGAAGGTATTGATCTTGAACGTCTGGAATACATTTTTCGAAATAATGATATAAAGTTTTTCTATATTGTCCCGAGATTTAACAATCCACTTGGACATAGTTACACGAATAGCGAAAAGAAAAAGATCGTTGAGTTAGCTGAAAAATACGATGTATATATAGTGGAGGATGATATTTTAGGAGACCTTGATCCAAATCCAAAATCAGATCCTTTATTTTCTTCTGATCCTTCGGGGAGAGTGATTTATATTAAAAGCTTTTCGAAAATTTTCCTCCCCGGGTTAAGGATTGGTACTGTTGTTCTTCCTGCATTAATGCTAAACAATTTTTTACGATACAAATTTACTTCGGATTTTAATAGTCCAGCACTTTCTCAAGGTGCACTAGAAATCTATTTAAAAAATGGTATGTTTAATAGCCATCTTAAAAAAATAAAAGAGGTATACCGTATTAAAATGCAAATCCTACAAGAAGCATGTGAATTATTTCTACCGCCTAATACTGATTTTTCGAAACCGACTTCAGGATTCTATTTATCCATCAGTTTGCCCGAGAATATGACCGCAAAACAGGTGGTTCATATGCTAAACGAGCAGCATATATATGTTGATGATGCCTCTAGAATGTTTTTACCTGAATATAGAAAGGAAAATCTCCTTCGATTAAGTATCTCTCAAGTGAACGAGAATCAAATAAAACTAGGGATAGAACGATTGGCTCGCTGTATTTCTTTAATTGACAGTAGAAAAAATCATAATACTCCAAATAAACATTTACTCCTATTTTAGAGTAATTGAAGAAGATACTTAAAATACCTGGAAAATAAGGATTGATTATGACCTGTTTGCCAGTATTGATATTTTTAAGGTAACGTTTATTAAATTCAAAAATTCTTATTCAACAATAGAAGTTATTGTGCTAACGGGGGCTTTTCCTGAATAAGACAGTCCTTTTCCTAAATCTATTAAAAAGGAAAAACCCCCTCTTATTGTCATGAGATTGAGGGTTTTTCTTTAGGTAATAGAGCTGTGGTTTCCTCTAAACACATAGACTACATTGAATAAGAAACTCACATGATTACTTGACTCACACCCCAAGATGAAAATATTTCATCTTGGGTTTTTGTATTGCTCGCTATTCCCATAATGGTTAATG
>NZ_JAFBFI010000017.1 GCF_016909175.1 Peribacillus deserti | reverse complement strand
CGGGAGTGTGTTTTAAAAATCCAACTGCACACCCTTATTTTCGTGTTGCCTTTTTTACCCTTCTAGATTACTTTGGAGAGGATTGATCCCTAGTTTTTTTTTTTTCACAGAAAAAGCGGCAGTGAAAGGCCGCTTTTGCCTTTTGGTGGCGATCGGCTTATGACCGAAGGTGTCAGTTGGGAGCACAAAGAAAAGTAGATAACGGAACGTTTCAAAGTTCCCTTCCTTATACAATTTAAAGTAAATAACGTTTAAGAACCCTATAACTAGAATTAAAGCCAGATAGTATGGTACAAAAAAGATCCGATGCTGCCAAAGAGCCTCGGATTTTTCTGTTAACGGTGGAACAGTACAAGTTTTCCTGTAGGAGCTGTGCATCGGTGAGTGTGTTCTTGAAATCCTTTTTCTTCTAACCGCCCTGTTCCAAGAGTTTTTGCCTGGTCATCAGTTTCTGCTTGGATCGTTTCGTCCAGTAGTTTTTCTCCTGATACGTCGAATACGGTTAACTTATAATTTTTCATAGAAGTCTCCTTTGAAATAAAATTCTGACTATTTTCTACTATTTTTACATACTATTTATTTAGTTGTAAAGAAACTATAACGAACAAAAAAGATTCTCTTGTGAAAAGATTCATAATTTATTAACATCATATAAGTGGGATAATATTCCTTTTTTAACAGCAGGAAGAATAGACATAAACATTCCGCATAAGAAGATAATCGGTTGCATGTTTGAATGAATATGACTGAGATTTTCTATTTAAATCATGGGGGGAGCAAAAATGGTTCTCGAGATTAATAATGTATCGAAGCATTTTGGGGATTTTAAGGCTGTTAAGTCACTGAGTTTTACCATACCAGAAAAAGAAATGTTTGGATTTCTTGGTGGAAATGGGGCAGGAAAAACCACAACTTTCAGGATGATTTTAGGTTTGCTGAAACCTACTACTGGAGAGATTTTGTGGGATGGTAAGAAAATTGACTATTCAACAAGCCCTTTAATCGGATACCTGCCGGAAGAAAGAGGATTATATCCAAAATTAAAGGTTAAGGATCAGATTGTTTACCTGGCACGCTTAAGGGGCATGGATAAGACGCTTGCTCTCAAAGAACTTGAATACTGGCTTACTCGATTTAAGGTGCCTGAATATATGAATAAAAAAGTCGAGGAATTATCAAAGGGGAACCAGCAAAAGATTCAGGTAATTGCCTCCATCATACATAAACCAAAGCTTCTTATTTTAGATGAACCTTTTAGCGGCTTAGATCCAGTAAACGTGGAACTTCTTAAGGAAGCTATTATGGAACTAAGGGAAAAGGGTACGACAATCGTGTTTTCCAGCCATAGAATGGAGCATGTGGAAGAGCTATGTGAAAATCTTTGCATTATGCATAAAGGAAGCCCGGTGGTATTCGGTTCACTAAAAGAGATCAAACGGTCGTTCGGCAAGAAGAACCTTTCCATTCATGCTGACTTCGACTTAAGCTTTCTAAAGGATTTTCCAGGCGTGGTTAAGGCGAAAGCCACCTCAGAAGGGATTACGCTTCAGATTTCAGGAGAAGAGGCTGCAAGGCCGATATTAAATGATATTGTATCAAAAGGCTTTATACGCAAGTTTGAAATCGAAGAGCCGTCACTGAACGATATATTTATTGAAAAAGTAGGTGCAGCGTATGAATAAGTTCTGGATTATTTTTTGGCACACGTTTACAACGAAAATAAAGGCTAAATCTTTTATCGTTTCTACTGTAATTATGATGGTTTTAGTATTGGGAGCTACCAATATGGCTAAGTTCATACAGTACTTTGAAGATAAAAAAGGCCCTGAAACCATTGGAGTAGTAGATGAGAGTGGGGAATACTACACCGCTCTAAAACAGCAGCTTTCGGTACAAAAGGCCGACTTTAAAGTAACTAAGGCTGAAAGTGAAGCATCGGCAGGCAATCAAGAGGCTAAAGATAAAATTTCAGGATATCTGCTTATTAATGAGGATGGCCAGGGACTGCCATCTGGTGTGTATAAGTCTGAAACCATATCGGATTCGACAATCAGCTCACAGCTTCAGTCGGCGCTTCAGCAGGTAAAAGGTTTACAGGCTACCCAGAAATTAAATTTGAAGCAGGATCAGATAGCTTCTTTATACGAACCCGTTCAATTTGATATTGTTCCTTTAAAAAAGGATGCAAAAACACAAGAAGAGCTTAATCAGGCCAGAGGATTGGTTTACATCATTTTGTTTGTGATTTATTTTTCGGTTCTCATGTATGGCAATATGATTGCAATGGAAGTAGCACAGGAGAAAACTTCCAGGGTCATGGAAATTTTAGTGTCCAGTGTTTCTCCTGTAAAACAAATGTTTGCTAAGATATTTGGTATTGCCTTACTGAGTATTTCACAGCTTGCTTTGTTTTTTATCGTCGGATATGCATCATTCAAAAAGAATCTCGACTCTATTAGAGAGAGCGGGATCCCATTCTTCAACTTTGACGAACTTCCGGTAGCGACCATATTTTATGGTATTTTATTTGCTATTCTTGGCTATTTTCTATACGCCACACTTGCTGCATTCTTAGGTTCACTGGTAAGCAGGGTGGAAGACCTTCAGCAAACCATCGGTCCAATGACATGGCTGGTAGTAATAGGTTTCACACTAGCGATGTTTGGGCTGGGAGATCCGGAGCTTTCATTTATTAAGATTATGTCGTTTATTCCTTTTTTCAGCCCCATGCTTATGTTTTTAAGGGTTGGGATGCTTGAAATCCCAATCTGGGAGGTACTGCTTAGTGTAGGGCTGCTTATCGTGACAATCATTGTGCTGGCCATCTTTGGTGCAAGAGTCTATAAAGGCGGTGTACTTCTTTACGGAAAATCAAGTTCCTTTAAAGATATTAAAAAAGCACTTTCACAAAATTAAAAGGGTCAGGCCAAATTTCTTCGTGAAGTTGGGCCTGTCCCTTTTTCCTATGATAAAATAAGATTAGGCGATCCTCTGTTCGTATGGGGACCTTGCTGGTGAAAGCGCCCTGTTTTAAGATCAAGTAGAAATTTATAAAAAATAACCTTTTTCAGGAAGGTGACTAATGAGCGAAATTACGTTTATTCATACGGCAGATTTACATTTGGACAGTCCGTTTTCTGGCCTTAAGCATATTCCAGGCGGACTAATGGAGCGATTAAGAGAATCGACATTTACTGCTTTTGAAAAAGTAGTAAACGCCGCAATTTTCCATAACGTAGATTTTATGCTGATAGCCGGAGACCTTTATGATGGAGAAAACAGAAGCATCCGGGCTCAGGTCCGTTTTCGGAGGGAAATGGAACGGCTCCAGGCTCATGACATACCGGTTTATATTATTCATGGAAATCATGATCATTTAAGCGGCAGCTGGGTTAAACTTACCTTTCCTCCCAATGTTCATGTTTTCTCAAGCGAGAATGAAGTAAAACGATTGGAAAAGCAGGATGGGACAAAAATACATATTTATGGTTTTAGCTATCCAAAGCGGCATGTATATGAACGCATGGCCGAAAAGTATATAAAATTGGAAGGGGCGGATTTTCATATTGGGATGCTTCATGGAAATCTGGATGGACACTCCGAACATGGCCAATATGCTCCTTTCACTATTCAAGAGTTAATAGACAAAGATCTAGATTACTGGGCTCTTGGGCATATTCATAAGCGGCAGGAGCTTTATCAGTTTCCTGCCATTCTATATCCGGGGAATATTCAGGGGCGGCATCGAAAGGAAACCGGTGCAAAAGGATGCTGCCTTGTAAAATTATCTTCTAATCACATTGAAAAATCCTTTATAGAAACTTCTGATATTATCTGGGACAGTAGAAAAATTGAGATAAGAGAGCAGATTAGTTTTGATTCGCTTGCAGCAATCTGCCAAGAAAATATTTTTGCGGCCGGCAGAGAGGGTAAGGGTATCTTACTAGAATTACATGTGGACCTGAACATAGACGCCGAAGATATTATGGCAGGAGCTGACGAACTTCTAGAAGTCCTTCAGGAGGAAGACCAGGGTGAAGAGGACTTTATCTGGCTTTATGCTTTAAAAATTACAGGTTCTGGAGAGGAGCTGTATGATTCTTCAAATCCCTTTATCCGCGAACTTGTGAACATGGCTGCCAGCGAAGAACTTGATACCATGTCTGCACTTGGAACTCTATTTAAACATCCACAGGCAAAAAAATACCTGGATGATTTTGATGAAGAAGAAATGCGGGAATTAAAAGAACAATCGGCTAAGATGGTTCTGAATCTTCTTAAGGGAGGTATAGAATGAAAATTAAGGAGCTTCACATTTATGGCTATGGAAAAATTGAAAATCGTTCCTTTACAGGCCTCCAGGATTTGCAAGTGTTTTTCGGAGAAAATGAGGCAGGCAAATCTACTATTATGTCATTCATTCATGGTATCTTTTTTGGGTTTCCCACAAAGCAGCAGAACATAGCCAGATATGAGCCGAAACTTCATTCGAAATACGGTGGAAGGATCGTGGTGGATACTAAAAGATATGGAACGGTAAGTATTGAAAGAGTTAAAGGCAAAGCTTCCGGGGATGTTACGGTTACACTCCCGGGTGGCGCGGCAGGAGGAGAAGAAATCCTTAAGAACATCGTTCACGGCCTTGATAAAACCACCTTTCAATCTATTTATTCTTTTGATTTAACAGGTCTGCAGGGGCTTCACAAATTAAATGAGAATGATATAGGGAAATATCTATTGTCAGCAGGAATGATTGGGAATGATGCTTTAGCTTTTGCGGAAAGTAAAATTCAAAAAGAAATGGATTCACTTTTTAAGCCTGCCGGGCAAAAGCCGGTCCTGAATGTCCAGCTTCAGGAGCTAAAGCAGATTCAGGCTGAATTGAAGAAATCTCTGGATGTCCAAAAAGATTACGAAACCCTTCAAGCAGAGCTGATTGATAAAAAAAAGCTGCTTGAAGACACACGAGATTCATCCGAATCAATAGAAAATCAATTATACACATACAAAGAATATCTCCGTGTCAGGCCTCTGTTAGAGCAAAAAGTCAACGCGTGTTCAAAGCTTGAGGAGATAGGAGATATTCATTTTCCTGTTGACGGAATGAGCCGCCTGAAGGAGCTTATAAATTTAAAAAGCCACTTTGATGCTGAGGAGGCAGCTAATACCGCTAAAGTGCAGGACCTATCAACAAGGCTTGCACAGGTGACTCCGAATGCTGTCATACAAGAAAAAGAGGCTGAAATGCAGCTGTTGGTAGAAAAATTGCCCCTACTGGAACAAAAAGAAATGGAAAGAGAACAAGTGGAGCTGCAAATTAAAAATAAGGTCCTTGTACATGAGAATCTGGTAACTGATATTCGATGTTCCTTAACTCCAAGCGAAGTGATGGAACTAGATACAAGTACATTTACAAGGGAAGCTATATATGCTTTGGATTTAGAAAGACAAAAAAGCCTGCATGTTAGGGAACAATTAGATGAACGGTTAAAAGAAGCGAGAGACTCTCTAGAAAGTACAGAAAAAAGCATAATTGACTTAAAATCGCAGCTTTTGCCTGAAGAACAAAAAAAGGTTTTGGACGAAAAGAAAGCCTTATTTAGGAATTCAGAAGCCGAAGAAATGAAAAAAGAGCTTCTTCTTACACAAATTAAAAGGATAAGCATGAGGTTAGATCAACAAAAGAAAGCACAGGAAGCGAGCAAGAAAAAACAGTCCTTATTTAAGATAACAGCTCTTATTTTCTTGGGTTTACTTGCTGCTTATGCCATTTATTCAGGTGAGTACCTGCTTACAGGGCTCTCTTTACTTGCAGGTATATTCCTTTTAGCTTCACGAGCTTTCAATAGTTCAGACCGTTTGGAAAAGGATCTGGAAGCAGAGCTGAGAGATCTTGAGAAGCAAAGACAGAAGCTGGATTCCTCTGGTGCACTTTCTTCGGAAAATTGGGATCCATCTATGGAGGCTGTTCTTAACCGGGATACGGAGCTTCGGAAGTTAGTCCGCGATAAAGAGATCAAATACCGTGAACAGGAGCTATCTTTTAACAGAATCATAGATTCCTTTGAAAAATGGGAAAAAGATTGGAAACAGATGGAGAATAGAATTAAAAGCTCATTTACAGGGCTGGGATTTCCTGAAACAACGGAGCTTCATCATCTGAAATTCATCTTTGATGTTCTTACAAAGGCAAAGGCTAATTTAATCGAACTTCAACAACTAAAAAAAGATCAGGAAGAACTAACAAAACTCACAAATATATTGAAGCAGGAGATTTATACGTATGCTGAGATGCTGGGTGCTTCCCATCACTCGTGGCGTGAAGCTGCCTCTTTCGTAAAAATGTCACTCCAAAAAAATAATGAGACCATTCAATTGTGGAAGCAGGTTCGTGACCAATATGACAGTGTTCTGCAAAATATAAAGGATAGTAAACAAAAAGTTTCATTTATCGAAAAAGAATTGGCAGATCTTTTTAGCCAGGCGGCTGTAAAAAGTGAGGATGAATTCAGGAAAGTGCATAAAAAATGGCAGGAAGCCGAAGAGGCGAAGGACGTTTATAGGGGTATTGAGATCCAGCTTGCTAATTCCATGCTCTCTGCCAGCGCTATTGAAGAATGTGAAAAACTCCTGGTAAATGAGTATACCATTGCCAATCTTGAAGAAAATCGGCGAAAAAAACTAGATGAAGCAGCATCTTTGATCAAAAGATTAGCAGAAATCGAGCTGAAAATCACCCAGTTGGAAGAAGGCGGAACCTATTCAGAGCTTCTCCATATATTCCACCAAAAAAAGTCCATTTTTCAAGAAGAAGCAAAAAAATGGGCTCAGTATGCACTGGCAAAAACCATGCTGACACATACGATCAATAAATTTAAGAATGAAAAATTCCCGAAAGTTCTGGAGCAGGCTGTTCATTACTTTACATTCCTGACTGAGGGCAATTATACAGCCATTCATTTGAATTCAGAGGTCAGCGGCCTTCTACTGGAACATAAAAGCGGGATCCTTTATGAGGCGGGGGAAGTAAGCAGGGGAACAGCAGAACAAGCTTATGCCGCGCTCCGTCTTGCACTTGCGCTGTTCACTGCAGAGGAAGACTCTTTTCCTATTATTATTGATGATGGGTTTGTAAACTTTGACCAGGCTAGAACGAAAAGAATGCTGCAGCTTCTTACTGATATTAAAAAGCATCACCAGATCATCTTTTTCACCTGCCATGAACATTTATTAATGTCCTTTTCTAAGGACGATGTCATCGATTTACAGAAAAAGGACCTCCACACGGAGGGTTTATAAAGTTCATTCAGCACGAGGACCAGAGACAAGGCTCATAGAGATCTCTTATGGATACTAGATTTCATCAGGCATCTATCAGTATGGTATACTATGAATTAGCAAAAATACGGAGGAGAATATGATGGAAAAAGGGATCGTCCATTATGGAGTTGGCGAGTCAATTGATGCATATATGTTTATTAAAAGCAGCGTGAAAGGTATTGCAAGTAATGGCAAACCATTCTTAACGCTTTATCTTTGTGATAAAACCGGAGAAATCGAAGCTAAATTATGGGATATAAGCGATGAAGATGAAAAAAATTACAGTCCGGAAAGCACAGTTAAGCTCTCAGGCGAAGTACAGAACTACCGAGGCAGAAGCCAGCTGAAAATCAGAAATATCAGGCTTACAAATGAAAATGATTCGGTAAATCTTTCTGAGCTGATTCCTACAGCTCCTATCAGCCAGGATATTATGGCAGACAAAATTACTCAGTATATCTTTGAAATGAGAAATCCTAATATACAGCGTGTTACACGTCATTTGCTTAAAAAGCATTATCAGGATTTCCTTACCTATCCGGCTGCAACGAAAAATCATCATGAATTTATGTCAGGGCTCGCCTATCATGTTGTATCCATGCTGGATTTAGCTAAAGGAATTGCAGCCTTATATCCTAACCTGGATAAAGACTTATTATTTGCTGGTGTCATTCTGCATGATTTAGGCAAAGTGATTGAGCTCTCCGGCCCTATCTCAACCAGTTATACAATAGAAGGCAACCTGCTTGGACATATAACGATTATGGTCAATGAAATTGGTAAAGCCGCAGATGAATTGGGAATCCAGGGAGAAGAAATTATGGTTTTGCAGCATCTTGTCCTATCTCATCATGGAAAGGCTGAATGGGGAAGCCCGAAACCTCCAATGATTAGAGAAGCAGAGGTTCTTCACTATATAGATAATTTAGATGCCAAAATCAATATGCTGGACAGAGCACTTGAAAGAGTAAAACCAGGAGAATTTTCAGAAAGGGTATTTGCCCTTGAGAATCGGTCTTTTTACAAGCCGATGTTCCAAAAATAATATCGAAATATATATTTGAATCGTTAGCGTATGCCTCTCCTGACTAGGAGGGGCATATTTTCTTTTAAAGAAGCATAGATTGGGAAGTAGAAGGACAAACCCGGAATTGAGAGGGGAGAAGCAGGATGCCTGTATGGATTTGGTTTGTCATAGCAGGGATAGTCAGCAGTGCATTTATGACCGTTAAAACAGCCAGGGAAGATAAAAAGCTGGAAATGGCCTGGATTGAAGAAGAAGGAAATAAGTATATGGCTAGAATGGAAGAAGAAAAGCGAAAGAGGCAGGGCTTTATTCAGACTGCCGAGGAAGAAATAAAGCCAGAACTAATTGTTTAATGGTTCCATTACAAACTGCTGCTTGTAAGCCTGCTTTAATGAAAGAAAAGGGACGAACCGTAAAAGTTCGTCCCTTTTCTTATTGGATGTATCTTATTGTGGAGTCTCAGCAGGAGCTGCATCTAATGCTTTCTTGAGATCCTTGTCTTTGATTTCAACTTTAGCAGCCTTCAGCTCACGATCCATTGCTTTTTGTACAATTTCAGGTGTAAGCTTGGACACTTTAACTTGATACTCAAGTTCTTTTTTCATTTTATCAAGAGACTCTTTCTCTTTTTTGTCAGTCAATTGAATAATGTGGTATCCGTGCTCCGTTTTAACTGGATTACTGATTTGATCTTTATTCAATTTGTAAGCTGCCGCTTCAAATTCCGGTACCATTTTTCCTGGGCCAAACCATCCTAAATCTCCGCCTTTTTCAGCAGAACCAGGATCTTTAGAATATTTCTTAGCTAGATCTTCGAATTTTTCACCTTTATCAAGCTTTTGTTTAACTTCTGCAGCTGTCTTTTCGTCCTGGACAAGGATGTGGCGCGCTTTGATCTCAGGAGTAAAGTTATCATATGCATCTTTTATTTCTTTATCTGTTGCTTTTACATCTTTGATGGCTGCTCTTTCCTGTAGCAAACCTATTTTGAAGGAGCGTTTCAAGTCAGCTTCATCTTTATAGCCGTATTGCTGAAGGGCCATGGCAAATTGAGGGCCAAGCTCTGCTTTAACCTTATCAACTTTTTCATTTACTTCTTTATTGGAAACCTTATATTTTTCAGTTAGTACTTTTTCATAAACAAGCTCTTGAAGTGCTTTATTACCGTAGCGGGTTTTCATTGAATTATATAGCTCGTCCTTAGTTACGTCTCCTGCTTTGGTTTCCACGACCGCATCGGAGCCTCCACCATTATTGTTACAGGCGGTTAATCCCAAAAGGCCAGCTGTAACGGCGATGGATAGTGCCCATTTCTTCATGCTTAACAACTCCCGTTCTTTATTTCGTGGCCTATGTAAATCCACAAATCTAACTATAACATAAATTAATTCGAAGGGAAAAAATTATTGATAATAATTGGTTTTTTTAAAAAAATTGATTAATTTGCCCATCCAATCAACCAAGAGGTACATATGATAACTTGAAGTGAAATAGGGAGGCTTTAACGCTGACAATGGACCCAGTTCTATGATTGGATATTCCATTTTCTGATTATTACATGCTGGGATATGGATACTTTCATGATTCCTGTGTCAGCATTGCCTTGCAGCCGCCTGAACAGCATTCACTTTTTTTCAAAAATGAAAGGAGGAAAAAGCATGTCTGGAGCTTACGGAGGAGGCTTTGCGTTACTTGTTGTACTTTTCATCCTTCTTATTATCATTGGTGCAGCATGGTGGAGCTAATAAAAATAGAAAAAATAAAAAGGGGAAGCGGACTGCTTCACCCTTTGTTTTATAGATACAAATTGCTTGCTTTATCACCTTAAAAGTTCACTATGTAAACAAAACTTCAATATAAGATGAAATAAGAAGAATGGTAATTAGTATATTAATCGTTCGAAAGACACCCGGCTGGCGGTCTTCAGGGATTTCTTTCTGTGTACATAGCGAGGCAGTCATTTGATTAGTAAAGAATAATATAATCATAGCAAGTAAACTGAAAAAAAGTGATATCAATTTGAAATCCCCTCCTTTATGAAAAAACACAAATTGTATAAATACGATATCAAAAATTGAGAAAAAAAGATAGTGAGAAGTGTGGGCGGAAGTGTAATATTCATAAATGGCCGGGGACTAGAGTGATTGAAAATAAGAATGAGCTGTAAACATTGTGAAATTCCGAACAATGGGCTTCGTACTAAAAGCGGATTCCATTCTTATCCGCTTTATTAGTTTTATAGCTGTCTAGAGGCAAAAAGAGTTAACTTTTTGTTTCATTTAAAGCTTCCTTTTTGGTGAGAGTGCCATTTATATCTGTAAATTCTTTTTCAATATTGGAAAAAGAGCGTTCGAAAATTTCCATAAAATGTTCTCCATATATATTTTTGATGACTGCCATCATCTCAAGCATATCGGGGAACTTGCCATAGAGTTCACGCAAGGGGAGGGCACCGGTAAATGCAGCATTATTAGCAGGGTCATATTTTTCCATAAGATCCAGGAGGATTTTCTCGCCCTCTTCGGTGATCTGGATATAAGTGTTTCTTTTATCCGTTTCCTTTTTAGAAAAAAGAAGGAGACCCCTTTCCTCCAGTTTCTTTGAAAAGTTAAAGGCGGTGGATACATGCATTACTCCGAATTTCGCCACATCTGAAATGGATGCCCCATTTAGATGATAAGCAATCCATAAGATATGATGTTCATTGATATTTAGATTGTAAGGCTTAATCCATTGCTGCCAATCTTTTTCAATTGATTTCCAGAGAGCTTTACTTAGCTGGGCTATTCTTTGGCTGAATAGCATCGCTTCTTTCATAGAATAATTTTTTTCAGGCATTCGAGATTCACCTACTTTTTAGTTGTGTACTTTTATTATGACAATAAAATAAAAACTTATAAAGTAAAAAAACAAAATTTTTTGAATTTAAAATGAATATTTTTCTTGAAATTAATAGAAATGGCTTGATATAGACATAAATAAGGATTTGAGAATGGTTATGTAGAACAGTCATAGATTGTTAACGACATGAAGGTGGTAAATAATTCTTTTTTCTAAAATAACGTTTGAAAAGCTGAAGGGCTGTTTAAAAAAGAAGACTTGGAGAACCAAGCCATTCCTTAGCTGTAGAAAATACTGAATGTTTATACTGCCTTTTTGAAGAAGAAAATCGGTTTACACGGTACTGACTAATAGGTGTAAACCGAGTTCAACTGTCAGGTTATTTATTATTTTCCTTTTCAGCGGAAGTGGGTTTGCTTACCACCCCTTCTAATTCCTGAATCGCTCCTTCAATTTCTGAAATTCTATGCTGAATTTCTTCCTTGTGCGGCTGAATGTCCTGTTTCCAGTTCTCCATCAAGGTTTTTACTTCAGAAGTAAAGGCCTTCACACTTTCTTTGCTTGTAAGGGTGGCTGATAAAGCTTCATTTTTTACATCCATGGCTTTACCCTTGATTTCATTCAGAATAGCAAGAATTTCTTCCTTATTCTCCAGGATTCGTTTTCTAAGATCTTTACCTGAAGCAGGAGTTGAAAGAAGAGTTCCTGCACCAGCAACTATCGTACCTGTAAGAATGCCCAGTAATAGCGATTTGACTTTCATAAGATCACCTCATATTTATATTTTTCTACAAAAAGGAAGAAAACTCCTTTTTTACACATTAAAAGCTTAAAAAGAAAATAATTCTCCTCTTAATTGTATATCACAAAAACTTTATCTTAAAACAACATATTTAAAATTAAGTTCCCTAAATAGACCAGGTTTTAATGCCAGCGCATGTACTTACAAGCTGTATAGGTGCATATATGATATTAAAAGGTTTTTTTACTGGGAGGAAAAATGGGAGCGATTGTATCAGCATTTTATTTTATAAGCTTCTTGTTTGCCATAGGTATGGTATATTTTTTTCTACATTCATTAAGAACCATCTTCTTTCCTGCAAAGAGGCTGTTTGTGAAAAAAGCAGCTCTTCTGGGGGCTGGAGGGGCAGCATTCTTTTTGATTGGCTTGTTATTAAGCAGCTAGTCTAGTTCATAAATAAGAAAAGCCGCCCGGTTATAGGGCGGCTTAATGTATATGTTCAGTTTTTTACGGCTGGCTGCAAGCTGGTCCGCTTTAAAATCTTTGTGACCATTGGGTAAATAATCGCCATGGCAGCTAAATTGAAAACAGCTGCAGGCAATACCACTATAGAGTAAAGTCCCAGAAAACCAGCTGAACCCGGAAGTCCGGAAATTAACAAGGCTGAACCTAGAAACACTGCACCAGAAATCAGTGTACCGATTCCAGTAAGGGCACAGACCATATAAGTGGAGCTGCTTTTTTTAACAGCTGTGTATAAAAAGTAGATCAAGAAGGCTGTAACAAATTTATCTATAATGTTTGGCAGTAATCCGCCTGGAAAAGTTGAAGTTAATCCCGATATGATTCCGGTAAGAAGGGCCAGCAATAAAACATTTTTCTTTTCAGTAAAAAGGAAGATTCCTAGAAACATCATAATTAACATTAAGTCTGGCTTCATTCCTAGAAAAAATCCAGGGATAATTAAATGCAAGGCTGCGCCAATCCCTACCAAAAGGGAAAGGGATACAAGTGTCTTCGTATTCATTTCTCATCTCTCCTATGCTTTGCTAAGCTAATTTTTTGTAAACTTCTCCGGCAGTGCACTCTTGCCTGACGCGAAAAGATTATGATGCAAATTATAGCATGTTAAAGGTGAAAGATAAAGCTAATTCCTACTCTTAAAACGAAGCATGAAATCTGCTAATCTTTCACAATGTGCTAATGGAATGGCATTGTAGATGGATGCGCGGCATCCTCCTATTGAACGGTGGCCATTTAAGCCTATAAAACCTTCCTCTTTTGCAAAAGAAAGAAACTTCTTAGTCATTTCTTCATTCTTTAATGTAAAGGTAACATTCATGTGAGATCTAAATGGTTTTTCAGCGTGACCGCTATAAAAACCCTCGCTTTCATCTATCGTTTTGTAAAGAAGATCTGCCTTTTGGCGGTTTATTTTTTCAATCCCGGATATGCCGCCTTTATCTTTTGTCCATTGTAATACTAGGGATAACAGATATATGGCGAAAGAAGGGGGAGTATTATAAAGAGAATTGTTTTTATAATACGTGTGGTAATTGAGCATCGTTGGCAAATGGGATGCATCTTCCCTTATTAGATCTTTTTTAATGATAACTACTGTCACACCCGAAGGGCCGAGGTTTTTTTGTGCACCCCCGTATATAACCCCAAATTTTGAAATATCTACAGGCCTGCTAAGGATGTCGCTGGACATATCAGCCACTAGCGGAATGGATCCTGTGACAGGGAAGGAGGTCCACTGTGTTCCATAAATCGTATTATTGCTTGTAATATGAAGATAGGCAGCATCGTCCCCCATTTGTATATCGTCTATAGATGGGATAAGGGTATAATTCATTGCCTTAGCAGATGCGGCTGTTTTTGGGTCTCCTAATTTCTTGGCTTCGTCCATCGCTTTTTCGGACCAGACACCAGTCAGAACATAGTATCCTCTTTTTTTTTCTTCTGTGATTAAATTATAAGGAACCATTGTAAATTGAAGGGATGCGCCTCCTTGAAGGAAAAGAACTTCATGAGTATCAGGAATATCTAGTAATTCGGCCAGCAGTCTTTTGGCATTATTTAGAACTGACTCGAATTCAGTGCTGCGATGGCTCAATTCTAGAATAGACATACCTGTTCCGTTGTAATTCAACCATTCTTCTTTTGCTTTTTCTAACACCTCAAAAGGCAGTGCAGCAGGACCTGCATTAAAATTTAATGCTCTTTTCATTCTTATCTCCTCCGCTTTAAATCACTAAAGTTAGAATATGTATCTTCATCCTATCAGAAATAGCAATTCATTTTAAAGTGCGAATTACCAAATTTTCAAAAAACATAAAATAGGAATTGAAGTTTCATGATAAGTATATGTAAGATTTATTCATATTTAATCAGAAACTTAGACTGATAACCTTGCAATTTAGTTTTTCTTACGGCCGGCTGGTTTTTTAGGAGGGGGAAGCAGTGCGAAGTGGCTAGTACCAATATGCTGACAACTATCGTTAGGTTACATTCCGGATGTTTTTACAAATATATAAGAAGACTGGTCAGTTATCCAATAGCTGAAATATTAGCTTAAAGAAGCCTGCAAAGAATGTTCCTTGCAGGCTGTGCGCTTTTATGTAAGATGCTTAGCGATCGAACCAGCAATTTTAGACAGGTCCTCAGATGTATAGTCGCTTGTGTGAGTTTTCCAGACCGCTCCAAATCCATCTCCTTTTCCATATCGTGGAATGAGGTGCATATGGTAGTGGAATACAGATTGTCCAGCATGCTCGCCATTGTTATTTAGAATGTTTAAGCCGATTGGATTGAATTCTTTTTTTATGGCGTTCGCTATATCGGGCACAGCAGAGAATAACTGGCTGGCTGTCTCGGATGTTAATTCATAAATATTTTCCTGGTGTACCTTAGGAATAACAAGAGTATGTCCTTTTGTTACCTGGCTGATATCCAAAAATGCCATAATATGCTCATTTTCATACACCTTTGATGCGGGGATATCTCCTTTTAGAATACTGCAAAAAATACAATTGCCCATTTATAAAACCATCCTTTCTTGAAACGGATACCCAAATTTTATCATAATGCTCAGAAGGCAGTAAAATAAATAGAAGACATTTTGATAAGCTGAGGGTCTGAAGGGGAGGATCCTGTAATAACCTATCGTCTTATGGCATAAAGAAAGCAGGATGGCTGCTGCCACCCTGCTTCTTGAGGAAGGAATCTAATGTTCAAACGTCTATTACAGGCAGAGTCCTCTTTGATAAACACCTCATTTTTTTAATGAATGGTTATCTCGGGAAGAGCTTCTTTGTCCATTCGGAACATCTCCTTGTCCTTTATAGGTTTCACAACTTATAAAGCGGTTGAAGTCTGCATCACTTCACTTTAATGAAGAATGCCTCAGTGGAACAAATATACCTTGTGCAAGAAAATCACGTCTCCTTCTTGCTAGACCAATTTGAATGATGAAATTCAGTTAAATATCTTTAACTGACACCTCATTTCAATGATGATAAAAACCACAAGTTTTTAAAACATCATTGCTGATTCCTTCCTCTACATTATCTTGGGCAATTTTGCTCGAAAACTTACTTGTAATTTTTGGTAATATGCTTTTATTCAGTTATGTACGCCATCAAAAAATTTGTTACTATAAGAGCAGGATCGTAAGAAGAAAGGAATGTATATATGGCATTGCTAGAAGTAAACCAGCTGACAGGCGGCTATACCAGAAATCCTGTAGTAAAGGAAATTAGCTTTTCAGTTAATAAAAATGAATTAGTTGGATTAATAGGCTTAAATGGTGCAGGGAAGAGTACCACAATCAAGCATATCATTGGGTTAATGGAGCCGAAAGCCGGCAGCATTCATATCAATGAGAAACTCTTCAGTGAAAATCCTGAGCAGTACCGCAGAGAATTCACCTTTGTACCTGAAACTCCTATTTTATATGATGAACTTACCCTAGAAGAGCATTTAAAACTGACTGCAATGGCATACGGATTAAGTGAGGCGGATTATAAGGAGCGTATCGAGTTTCTGCTTAAAGAGTTTCGGATGGAAAAGCGCCTTAAATGGTTCCCTGCTCACTTTTCTAAGGGAATGAAGCAAAAGGTAATGATTATGTGTGCTTTCTTAGTACAGCCTTCTCTCTATATAGTAGACGAACCATTTGTTGGCCTAGATCCTTTAGGCATACAGTCACTGCTGGACTTAATGAACAAAATGAAGGAAAGCGGTGCAGGTATTCTTATGTCTACTCATATTCTGGCGACTGCAGAACGATATTGCGACTCATTCATTATTCTTCACAATGGAAGAATAAGGGCAAAAGGAAAACTCGATGACCTGCAAAGAGAATTTTCAATGCCTGGCGCCAATCTTGATGAAATCTATATAGCGCTGACGAAAGAAGAACAAGACAATGAATAAAAATGCTTTGTGGCAGGATCGATTTAAAGGGTTTACAAAGGAGACCGGAAAATATCTTAAGTATATTTTTAATGGGCACCTTGTTTTTGTCATGATTTTTGCCGTCGGAGGCTTGAGCTTTTATTATAGTGAATGGGTTAAAACGCTCTCTCCAGATTTTCCGGCAGCTATTATTATGGCTGTAATACTGGGACTCGCAGTCACCAGCAGCCCGGTTATGACATTTTTAAAGGAGGCTGATGTTGTTTTTTTGCTTCCGTTAGAAACTAGGCTTACTCAATATTTTAGTAAATGCATTAGGGTCAGTTTTATACTGCAGAGTTATTTCTTATTAATGATTCTAGCTGCTTTTATGCCAATACATGCAAAAGTAAACGGAGCATCGCTGGCTGATTTTTTAACTGCTTTTATCCTGCTGGCTGTTTTGAAGTATCTTAACGTCCAGATACGATGGAGAATCCTAAGGTATGACGTGAGGGAAGTATTATTTATCGACAGCCTGATCCGGCTTTGCCTGAATATAGCCTGTTTATATTTATTTTTTAGGGGGGCATCCATTTTCTTCGCTGTTATGATAGCAGGGATACTGATTTTGCTGCTATTCTACTTTGAACGTGAAACCAGGAAGAAATCTTTGAAATGGGAGCGTCTGATTAGTCTGGAAGGCAAAAGGATGTCTGCATTTTATAGAGTGGCTAATTTATTTACGGATGTGCCGAAATTAAAGGAAAAAGTATCTAGAAGAAAGTGGCTTGACTGGATAGTGTCCTATATTAAATTTAAAAATTCTTCCTCGTATATCTACCTTTATGCCAGGACATTTTTAAGGTCGAATGATTATTTAGGATTATCCGTTAGGCTCACTATTATAGGAGCAGCTCTCAGCATTGTATTTGTTTCAATCTGGGCTAAAGCGATAACGGTGCTATTCATCCTTTATCTAACGGGTATCCAGATTCTTCCCATAGCCCGCCATCATGATTTAAAGATCTGGCTGGATCTCTATCCGCTGACCGAGGATATGAAAAAACGAGCTGTCGCGGCTATTATCAATCGCGTTCTGCTCCTTCAAAATATGATATTGTGCTTAGTTATTTTAACAGCTGGGAATATTATTGACGCTGTTTTTTGCTTCGCTGGGGGAATTCTGTTTTTGTTAGTTTTTTCTGGCTATGCCCGAAAAAAAATGACTGGATTAAGATAACTGATATGAAAAGGCCGGTGCTCCATCGGCCTTTTTCTGATGCACATTGAAACTTTTAACAGCTTAATGCGTAAAAAGATTACTAACCTTAAGGAGCTGCCTATGGAAACTTATGAACAGCTAATAAGCACAGAATTGGATAAATGGAAAAGCAAGATGCAGACCCGTTCATCCATTTTAAATAGATTATCTAAAAAGGCTCAAACCAAAATCAATAGCTATATTCCAGAAAAAGCTCATCAAATCATAACTGACAGCATTAAAAACATGGTAAAAGTGACCCTTGCAGGTTCAGACTGGACTACTAAGGAAAAGTCAGTGGAAGGTCTGTCTCTCGAGGAAAAAGAAAAACTAGTGAGAGAGGCTATTGTCCGTTACCGTAAAACCGCTTTGTGGGAAGGAGCAGGGACCGGTGCAGCAGGGTTATTAGTGGGATTAGCCGATTTCCCCTTACTGCTGGGAATTAAAATGAAGTTTTTATTCGAAACAGGAAGTTTGTATGGATTCGACGTCAAAACTTATGAAGAACGCTTATTCATCCTGCATATTTTTCAGCTCGCCTTTTCAAGCGATGACCGAAAAAGAGAAACTTTCTCCATCATCAATAACTGGGATGAACATAAAAGCACGCTGAGAGAAATGGACTGGAGAGTATTCCAGCAGGAATATCGCGATTATATTGACTTTGTCAAAATGCTCCAGCTCGTGCCGGGCATAGGAGCATTTGTAGGGGCCTACGCCAATTACAACCTTCTCGACCATCTCGGCGAAACCGCCATGAACTGCTACCGTCTCAGAATATTGAACTAGGATGAGGGCTCGCAAGCTGGCGGTCTGCCAGCAGCTTTGGAAAGCTGCTCGTTGGCTGGGAGATTGCTCGTAAGATTTTAATTTTTGCGCGCAGACTAAGTGAACTTGCCCGCAAGTGGCGGGCCTGCTCGCAAATTCGGAAAGCTGCTCGCATTGGCTGGAGTTTGCTCGTAAGGTTTTAATTTTTTCTCGCAAACTAAGTGAACTTAATCGCAAGCTGTCGGCCTGCTCGCAAATTTAGAAATCTGCTCACATTGGCTGGAGTTTGCTCGTAAGGATTGAATTTTTTCTCGCAAACTAAGTGAACTTGATCGCAAGCTGTCGGCCTGCTCGCAAATTTGGAAAGTTGCTCGCATTGGCTGGGAGATTGCTCGTAAGGATTGAACTTTTGCTCTCAAACTCAGTAAACTTGCTCCGCAAGCTGGCGGTCTGCTCGCAAATTCGGAAAAGTGCTCGCATTGGCTGGGAGTTTGCTCGTAAGGATTGAATTTATGCTCGCAGCCAAGTTTACCGCTTAATACATTTTGTTTTTCAATTAAAGTGTATTTTATAACGTGTATATCATCTTTATTTTTCCAGCGGATATAATAATAGGAGCGTTTAAAAAAATTAATGTTCCTGGACGCTTTGGGTCTGGTAAAGTAATTTTGTATATATAGTTGAAAGAGGAGAGAGTGTATGGAAGGCAAATCGGTGAAAAGTACAAACCTGCTGTCGATAATATTTGCTGGATTTCTGTTTTTATCAGTTCTTATATTTTTTTTGATTGTAAAAACGGTGCACGGCGGGTCATCCTTAGAAATGGATGGGAGCTTTCAAAAAGGGCTGATGCATGTTGTGGGAGATTCTTATTCCGGCTTTTTTACTTTCATAACTGAATTTGGTTCTAAAACGATCATCGGATCAGGGACTCTATTGCTGTTAGCTTTTTTGTGGTTTAAAAGCAGAAATTATTTGGCTATGGCAGCAGTTATTCTTGCAGTGGCAGGCGGGGATCAAATAAATAAGCTTGTAAAAAGGGTGCTAGAGAGAGAACGCCCATCTATTTTAGCCAATGTTGATGGGGTGGGCTATAGCTTTCCTTCGGGACACGCGATGGTTGGGTTTATTTTTTATTTTGTTACTGCGTATTTTTTAACTAAATATTGTAAGTCTCAGGGAGTTAAAATATTAATTTGGGCTGCTGCATTTATTATGATCCTGATTGTAGGATTAAGCCGGATTTATCTTAATGTTCATTATCCTTCTGATGTTTTGGGAGGCTATGCCCTTGGTTTTATTGTCGTAGCTGTATTGCTGCATTTTTATGAAATGATATATGAATATATGAAAAACAAAAGAGAGATTCATGACGATTCTGAGAAGACAGCCTAACCATCTGGTTAGGCTGTTTTTAGTGTAGTCCGGAGCAGAGAAATACTCATATAGTAATGAAAAGATATTATTCGCCAAAGGGTGTGATTTTATATTTTCTTTACAATCACTTTCAGGATATGTACAGCAATGGTTTGGGAAACCTGAACCTGCATCACGGCCGATTCTCGATTGTGAACAATTTGAAGCTATAAAGTACGATTTACTGCAGGATTTGCTGCGTCCAGATAACAGTCCGAAAGTGCTGCTCTCAGGAGAAAAAGGACTGATTAAGAAGGTAAGGGATAAAACGGAAGAGTATAATCGGAATAACGTAACAAGGACTAAAGCCTATTTAGACTTTTACCTGAGAAATCCTGAGGTTCACTGGGCTTTTTTGGCACATATGGTCTCTCGAAATGGAGGTTACCATATGACAGACTTAAGAGGATCGGCTATGGATCATCTTTTAACGGAAAATGAAAAAGAAAAGTATTTTGTTTTTTTGGAAAGAGCAAATTCTTCGATATTCTCAGATGCTTATCCCCAGCTGCTTCTTTATGAAGAAGCGAAAAAGAATCCAGTTTCTCTTCGAACATTCCTGCGTTTTTTTCATGTTTCACGGTTTATGTACTCCATATGGGAATTGTTCTTAAAAGAACAGAATTCTAAGCTGTTGACGATGGCCCTGATTATCAATGAACAAAGAATGCTTGAGGACAGAATTATAAAGCGCTTTGGATATGCTGAACTTCTGGCTGGAATCGATTTTCAGCTTCAGGAATTTTTCGGCTTTACCACGGTTGTTTTTCCTTATAAGCAAAAAAAGCCAAGCAAATTTTATAAGTTAACAGGATTGTCAGTTGAGAGGTTTGAAGATCCATTACATCGCATTCTTACCGGAAAAAAACTGTACAGCCTTTTGTTTCATAAAAAAGATGTCTTTGAAGGTGTCCTGAAGTTCGCTGCAAGCAGCACGCATTCTGCTTCAAGGGCAGATTATTGGAACACAATTTTCACAAGCAGCTTAGCCCACAGCAGCAAAAAGATTTATAGTCCCGTGCTTAATTCTGCCTGGAAAGACAGGACCCTTGATTCTGCAGCTCTATCAGACTGGTTTATTAGTGAAACCTTCATAGAGGATTTAAGGACGGAGATCATGGCGGGCAGAGAGGATATTACAAATAAAGTAAAAGATAATCTTACAGCGATTAAAGTCATGAATGAAATAAAGTCTATTATATAGAAAAAACGACGGTATTCCCGTCGTTTTTTGCTATTAGATAAGGAACATAGCCACGATCGTAGTGGCAGCTAAACCAATTAACACTGGGATTAGATTTCTTCTAGCAAGCTCAAAGGGATCAACATTACAGATGGCTGCGGCAGGAATCAAGGCCCATGGAATGATGGTTCCTCCTCCTACCCAGATAGCGGCTGTCTGGCCTAAAGCTGTAAGGGTGGCAAGGCCCGAGCCGATGGCATGAGAAAACAAATTGGCAACAGAACCTGCTAATGAAATACCAGAGAATCCTGAGCCATCCAGACCGGTGATCGCACCTATGCCTGTTAATGTTACAGCCGCTATTCCTGCATTTAAAGGCACGGCATGTGCAAGCGCGACTCCTAAATCATTTACAATACCATGGGATCCCTTTGGAAGAAAGTCACCCAGTATTTTAACAAAGCCTGAATCTCCAAGGTAAAAAAAAGCGGCGATCGGAATGACGGGACCAAACACTTTAAATCCAAACTGAAAGCCCTCAATAAGGAAAGCAGTCGATTTTTCAAATCCCTTGGATTTATGAGCTGTCAGGGCAAGCAGCGCTAGGATAACAATGGAGGTACCGCCTACGAGCGCTGTCGCATCTCCTCCTTGAAGATTAAAAACAATCATGGCAGCTACGTCCAGCAAGAAGGCAATCGGTATTAAGATGGCGAACAATCGCTTCTGAAAAGAGGTCAATAATTCCCTATCTTGAGATTCCTTTCCAGTGTGTACATCAACAGAAGATGAAGTGACAGTCAGGACTCCTTTTTTCATATCTTTTCTTAACATAACGAAGGCGGTGATGGTTGTGACTAATCCCATGGTGATCACGAGAGGAATACTGGCTTCAATTACCTGTGTGACCTGCAGACCTGCGGCATCAGCGGTGAGCTTTGGAGCCGCCTGGATAATATAATCACCTGAAAGAGCTATTCCATGGCCGAAGAGGTTCATTGCCATAGCCACTCCAAGTGCAGGGAGTCCAGCTCTAAGCGCCACAGGAAGCAGAACGGCTCCTATCAAGGCAACTGCAGGAGAAGGCCAGAAAAACCAGGACATAACCATCATCAAGGTTCCAATAATCCAATAGGCTTGACCTGGCGATCGGATTAGCTTTGCAAATGGAGAAATCATGGTATCATTAACTCCGGTGCTTGAAAGAATTTTACTCATGGCGACGATTATGGAAATAACTAATATGGTGGGGAGCAGTTCGGTAATGGCATAGGCAAAGCTATTAAATATGCTGCTGATTGAGGAAGATAAATTGCCTGTTGCCAGCAGAGCGATGGAGACAATTCCTGCTATGGACACTAGAGTCGTATCTTTTTTCATAACCATGAAGCCTATAATAAGGACAATAAATAAAACATAAATCCAATGTATAAGAGTTATCTCGATGGCCATAGTGATCTCCTCCTGTAAAGACAGGGCGAATGCCCTGAATTAATACAGAATATGAAAAACTGCGGCTGAGGTGATTAAAAGGAATATAGAAGAGCGGTCCCATTTTCATGAACACCGCTCTTAGAGTATTATTCCTCACTTATCGAATATTTCGTAACATAAGAAGAACCGGAAAAGATCGTCTGCTGCGGTGCATGATCTGCAGGCGCCCCTTCCTTTTTAGCATGAGCTTTTGAGAAGGACTGCGAGTTTTGCCAGTTCGCGAAATCTTCCGGTTTATTCCAAACAGTTAAAATAACATATGTGTTTGAATTTAAAGGACGAAGGACTCTAATCGCTATGAATCCGGGTTCGTTCTCAATTAATCCTGCCCGGTTTTTGAACCGATATTCAAAAATGGGCCTGCCCTCATCTGTGACCGGAATATTATTCATAACCACAAAGCCATGCTCGCTAAGCTCACCGGCAGATTCGACGACTTCATACTTTCTGGGCTGGCTGAATACTGATTTCCCTTCGGTTTCATGAAGCAGAAGGGCATCTTCCATTCCGTTCATTAAAATCATATGTTCCTGGGTATGTTTCTTCTTTATGATACTTAAGTAATCTGCAGTTCCTGCGGTAATAAATACATTCATACATGTACACCCCTTTTTTTCGTATAACTCACTCTTAATTGTACCTCAGTCCCTTTTTTGTAAACAATAAAGAAGGCCGTATATAAAAACGTCGATTTTTTGACAATTTTCGTTGTTATCTATACAACAATAGTAGAAAAGTCTATATTGATAACATAAATTAAAATAAATATAATTTAGCTTTATTTTTGGGTAATTTTGAAAGGTGGATATATTCTAATGACAAAAGTGATTAATGAAACATTCTTAAAGGCAGCAAAAGGGGAAAAAACGGATCATGTACCAGTCTGGTATATGAGACAAGCAGGAAGATCGCAGCCTGAATATCGCGAGTTAAAAGAAAAATATTCGCTTTTCGAAATTACTCACCAGCCGGAACTTTGTGCCTATGTGACAAGGCTTCCCGTTGAGCAGTATAACGTTGATGCTGCCATTCTATATAAGGACATCATGACACCTCTTCCTGCTTTAGGCGTGGATGTGGAAATTGTTTCGGGCATTGGCCCTGTCATTTCTAACCCGATCCGCTCTCTAAAGGATGTTGAAAAACTTGGGGAAATCCATCCTGAACAGGATATACCCTATGTACTAGATACGATTAAGCTGCTGGTAAACGAACAGCTGAATGTTCCGCTTATCGGTTTTACAGGGGCTCCATTTACGGTTGCTTCGTATATGATAGAAGGCGGACCCTCAAAAAATTACAATAAAACGAAAGCATTCATGTATACAGAACCTAAAGCATGGTTCGCCCTTATGGACAAGCTTGGTGATATGGCAATTACATATGTAAAAGCCCAGATTAATGCAGGCGCTAAAGCAATCCAGATTTTCGATTCATGGGTCGGCGCTCTTAATGTGGAGGATTATCGTACATTTATTAAGCCGACAATGAACCGTATCTTCTCTAGTTTAAGAGGGGAAAACGTTCCGCTGATCATGTTTGGAGTGGGAGCAAGCCATTTAGCAATGGAATGGAATGACCTGCCGCTCGATGTAGTAGGACTCGACTGGAGACTGCCAATAAACCAGGCTAGAGAAATGGGCATTCATAAAACGGTTATGGGAAATCTTGATCCAGCCATTCTTCTTTCTTCATGGGACGTAATTGAAGACCGGGCAAAAGCCATTCTTGACCAAGGAATGCAGCAGCCTGGATACATCTTTAATCTAGGCCACGGAGTATTTCCGGAGGTACAGCCTGAAACCCTAAAACGTTTAACTGCTTTTATCCATGAATACTCAGCAAATAAAAAGTAAACGAACTCTTTTAATATAGTGAACGAGGTGCAAGCAAAAATGGGAAAAAAGAAAGTCGGGTTATTGGTAATGGCCTACGGTACTCCATACAAAGAGTCTGATATAGAAAGGTACTATACTCACATCCGGCACGGAAGACGGCCGGATGATGAAGCACTGGAAGATTTGAGATTAAGATATGAAGCAATCGGCGGGATTTCTCCGCTGGCGAAAATTACCGAAGAACAGGCACAGGCACTGGAACAAAGATTAAATGCCGTGCAGGATGAAGGGGAATTTAAATATTATTTGGGACTAAAGCATATAGAGCCATTCGTTGAAGACGCGGTTCAGCAAATGAACCAGGATGGTATTCAGGAAGCAGTCAGTATCGTTCTTGCCCCCCATTTCTCGACGTTCAGCGTTAAGTCTTACAACGGGCGTGCCCAGGAAACAGCCGAAAAGCTTGGCGGACCAGTGATTAAAAGTGTTGAAAGCTGGTATGACGAACCTAAATTTATCGGCTACTGGGTGGACCGGATCAAAGAAACGTATCAATCCATGTCCCAGGAGGAAAGAGACTCTGCAGTCCTTGTGGTTTCCGCCCACAGCCTTCCTGAAAAAATCTTAAAGGCCGGAGATCCATATCCTGATCAGCTTCAGCAAACGGCTGATTTAATCGCAAAAGGTGTCGGTATTGACAAGTATGAATTAGGCTGGCAAAGTGCGGGCAATACACCGGAGCCTTGGCTGGGGCCGGATGTTCAGGACTTAACGAGAGACCTTTATGAAAAAAATGGCTACCAGGCGTTTGTTTACGCACCCGTTGGATTTGTATCCGACCATTTAGAAGTGTTATTTGATAATGATGTAGAATGTAAAATTGTGACCGATGAGATTGGAGCGTCTTATTATCGTCCGGAAATGCCCAACACACGTGAACAATTTATCGATGCGCTGGCGACAGTCGTTCTCAGAAAATATGAGGAGTAAACTATGCCTTTTTTTACAGTAACCTGAGTGAATTGGTTCCTCGCGGGCGGCGGATCGAAAGGTAAATAATCCATTGCTGCATTGAGCATGGCGGTCTGAAAAAGCTATGCTTGCAGCACAAGGGACCAGCTTTTTAAGAAATTGAAAAAAGAAGGCGATGAACTGTGAATCAGCAAAAGCAAAAAGTTGTAGTCATCGGCGGTGGAATAACCGGCTTGGTTTCAGCTTACTATTTGCTAAAGAGGGCAAGAGAAGACAAGCTTTCTCTTGATGTGATTCTAATAGAAGCTGGTCAGCGGTTAGGCGGAAAGATACAGACAACAATAAAGGACGGATTCGTCATTGAAAAGGGACCAGAGTCAATTCTAGCCCGCAAACAGAGTGCATCGCGGCTTGCAAAGGAAATAGGCATGGAAGATCAGCTCGTCTACAATACCGAGGGTAAGTCCTTTGTGCTTGTAAGAGACAGATTGCATGGACTGCCCGGCGGTTCGGCAGGAATTCCCCCAAAGATTGGACCATTCGTTACCACGGGACTAATCAGTCCTATTGGGAAATTAAGGGCGGCAGCGGACTTTTACCTGCCGCGCTCTAATAGTTCTTCCGACCAATCACTTGGAGGGTTTTTCAGACGAAGATTTGGAGACGAAGTAGTTGAGAACTTAATTGAACCTTTATTATCCGGCATCTACGCAGGTGATATTGACCGAATTAGCTTAATGGCGACTTTTCCTGAATTTTATCAGGCAGAACAGCAATACCGCAGTATGATTTTAGGATTAAAAAAGGACAACCCGGCTGGAGAAACATTAAATACAAAAGACGGCTTTTTAACCTTTACAGGCGGGCTTGAATCCTTTGTGAATGCAATTGAATCCAAGCTTAAGGCTGCATCTATCCTGAAAGGGGTCAAAGTAGAGAAGGTGATAAAAGAGGGAGCAGACTACACTCTCACTCTTAACAGCGGTCATGTGATGACCGCAGACGCTGTTATTGCCGCTGTCCCCCACCTGGCTGTACAGCAGATGTTTTCAGCGTATCCATTTTTCGATCACCTGAAGGAAATGCCCGCCAACAGTGTAGCGACCATCGCCATGGCATTCGATGCATCGGCCATCAAAAAAGATTTCGATGGCACAGGCTTCGTTGTCTCCCGCAACAGTGACTATTCCATCACCGCCTGTACCTGGATCCACAAAAAATGGCCTCACTCCACACCAGCAGGAAAGGTACTGCTGCGCACCCAAGTAGGCCGGGCCGGCGATCAAACAATAGTGGACCTTTCAGACGAAGAAATCGAAAAAATCGTCCTGGAAGACCTGAACAAAACCATGGACATCACCTCTCACCCAGACTTCACAATCGTCTCCCGCTGGAAAGATGCCATGCCGCAATACAACGTAGGCCACAAACAACGAGTCGCTGCACTCAAGCAGCACGCAGCAGACGAACTGCCCGGCGTCATCCTGGCCGGAAGCTCCTACGAAGGCCAAGGCCTGCCAGACTGCATTGACCAGGGAGAAGAAGCCGTCGAACTGGTTCTGGAATATTTGGTCAAGAAATAATTAATTTGGATGAAGAGACCTGTCCCGAGGGTGTGTGGGGCGGGTTTCTTTAGTGAATGATATTATATTAAGTTCTAACTTAAATGCATGTAGTAAGCAGGTCTCTGAGCATAAGCATAAATTCTAATGGGCAAGCAAAAATTTGAAAAGATCAGCGCACGTCTTAGGCGATAAGCATACTCCTGAGAAACTAAGCATGGAATCCGAAGACATAAGCATAAAACCCGAAAACATAAGCGTAAAACTCGAAAACTTAAGCATAAAACTCCAAAACTTAAGCGTAAATTTCAATAAGTTAAGCATAAATCTTTTTATTACTAATAACACATGATCAAAGTCTGCCTTCTTAATGTTTACCAGCAGGAATTTCCACCTTAAAAGTAGAAATCTACTAAGATATTAAAAGGAGAGTGATAAAATTGATTGTAAAAGAAAGAAAAATCCCCATACACATTTTAAAGCTCGAAGCATTACTAAGAAGATTACCAGACAGCCATCCTAAGTATTCTAAAATAGAAGGAGACTTAGCAAAAAGGTGGGCTGGTTATAGAGGTGAGCAGTCTTTAGAATATTATTTAGAATCTTTATCAGAGAATGAATATTTTATCCTTCACGATCTCCGATTGAAAAATGGGAATTACTTCTTTCAAATTGATACTTTGATCTTGTCTACTAAGTTTGCTTTAATTCTGGAAGTTAAAAACATTGCTGGAGAACTATTTTTTGATAAATCATTTAATCAGTTAATTAGAAAACAAAACAATAAGGAAGAAGGATTTAGTAACCCAATAACACAAACAAAACGCCAGCAAATGCAGTTGAATTCATGGCTGGCCCTCAACAAAATATCCCCTCTGCCAGTTGAATACCTTATAGTAATTTCAAACTCGGCTTCCATAATTAAAACTCAAACTTGGAATACAGAAGCATTCAAGAAAGTCTGCCATGCTGGAGAAGTCGTTGAAAAAATTGAGAGAATAGAAAATTTGTATAATAAATATGAAATTTCTTCTAAAGAAATACGAAAGTTAATTAAGGTACTATTAAAAAGCCATCATCCACAAACCCAAGATATCCTCCATTCATATGACATAAATAGATCTGAAATTAGAACGGGCATACAGTGTCCTTCTTGTGCAGTATTTTCCCTCATCAGGGCATATGGCAGATGGTTATGTAACTCGTGTTTTCAAAAGTTTAAAGACGCTCACCGAAGTGCTCTTGCCGATTATTTTCTTTTGATAAATGGTACTATTAAGAATCAAGATTTTAGAGAGTTCTGTCATATTCCTTCAAGACATATTGCCACCCAGCTCCTTAACTCCCTCAACCTCCCCCACACAGGAACCAACAAATCTCGTATCTATCACGAGCCCCCAAATTTCCTGGAATCCATGAATGAAGTGAATTAATTTCTCTTTGTCGAAAACTTTTATAAAAAGTTAACGATATTTGTAATAAAATAGCAGTATATGGCGGGAAGGGTAGTGGGCAGATGAGAAGGAAAGGCCGTATAAAGCAGAAGGAGAGATCGAGTGCTGTCCGTATATGGGATGGACTGGTCACTATGTTTTTAAACTGTTGTTTTTTTATTTTCATTGCTTGTATGATTATGTACCTTTTACAATCCTGAACCGTGGCTTTAACAGAGAACATCCTAGAAGGGTGCCTTGACATCAAGAAAACTGCCCCGAAGAGAGGTGCCTCTAGGAATCATAAAAAATAACCATCCAGCTTGCTTTTGCGTTAATACGTAAACAACAAAAGTACCATCCTTGCTGTTTCTTTTTTACAAAGTGCCATAACATCTCTGCAAGAAGACCAATTATTTCAGAGGTTCTACCCAACCCGATTCCTTTTAGCACGCTTGCCTCCCTCTGTTCATTTTGTTATGATACTTAATAAAAATGACTGCTTTGTTCATTGGGTCATAACAGCGGAGGATAAGGGATGTCCGTTAATAGAAAACAGTTGATATTGGATGCTGCTGCAAAATCCTTTTCTTTGTTTGGGTATAAAGCAACTACTATGGATCAGGTTGCGAAGATAGCGAATGTAGGAAAAGGGACGATTTATACGTTTTTTCGTAACAAGGAAGAGCTGTTTAAGGAGATTGTTCACCGGCTGATTGACGAAATGAAGGCAGCTGCCGATGAAACCCTGGATCCTTCCTTATCACTTCATGAAAACATTCATCAAGTTTTGTATAAGATGCTGGAGTATCGGCGTGATCATCAGTTCATGATTAAGCTGATTCAGGAAAAAAGAGAAATGGGTACACTAGCTGTTATACAAATGGTCGATGAGATTGAAGAGGCGGTTATTTCCTTTATCAGCGGGCGAATAAAGAAAGGGATTGAGAACGGCAAAATTGTGGAGTGTGATCCTGAACTTACTTCGTTTTTATTATTTAAAATGTATATTACTCTAATTTTTGACTGGGAGAAAAAACATAAGCCTCTGGAAAAAGAGGAAATAGCCCAATTATTGGAGCTGTATGTTTTTAGAGGACTCTCCTATCCTTAATACACATATGACAAAAGGCCATCTGTTTTACAACAGCTGGCCTTTTATTATAATCAACGGGTAATCTGTAAGCAAGTTTCGCATTTGCTGCCATAGCATTCATGCTGTTCCTGAATATGTTCACCACATTCTGTACATTGTTTGGCTGGAAGGTTTTTAAAAAATTCGATACTGCTTTGAATCATTTCGGCCGCCTCCTTTATTTTTGATTATTCAGAATTTATTAAGTTATTAATATTGTATTATAACAGGGTTGATTGGTCAACTGATGTGATATAACAAATTTTAAAAAGATGAAAAAATAGGCACAATGATTTATAGTTTATATCATCCAAGTCATTTTGAGAGAGGACGGTCAAAAATGAAACTTACTATTCTAGGCTGCTGGGGCGGGTATCCGGCCCAAAATGAGGCTTCTTCTGGATATTTACTTGAGCATGAAGAATTTACGCTTCTGCTTGACTGTGGAAGCGGAGTTCTTTCTAAACTTCAGAATCATACAGCACCAGCTAATTTGAGTGCTGTTATTTTAACTCACTATCATGCAGATCATGTGGCAGACATAGGCGTTTTACAGCATGCTCTTTTGATTCAGGGAATGCTTGGGAATAAGCAAGATACCCTGCCGATTTATGGGCATAAAGAGGATGAGGCCGGGTTTAACAGTTTAACGTATAAGGACATTACAAAAGGCATTGCTTACAATCCGGATGAGACCTTGGAAATAGGTCCGTTTTCCATAACCTTTTTAAAAACCCGCCATCCGGCTCCCTGCTTTGCCATGAGAATTGAATGTGAAGGCCGGTCTCTGGTTTATACTGGTGATACATCCTATATCGATGAATTGGCTGAGTTTGCATCTGAGGCTGACCTGCTTTTGTGTGAGAGCAATTTTTACCATGGCATGGACGGCAGCAAAGCCGGTCATATGACCAGTATGGATGCAGGAAAACTGGCTCAAGGGGCGGAAGTCAAGCTGCTGGTATTAACCCATCTGCCTCATTTTGGTGAATTGAACAAACTTCAAGAAGAGGCTTCCCAGGAGTTCGACAGGCAGATCATTATTGCCAGAAGCAGCATGGAGTATTATATCTAACTCAGGAGGAAATAGAAGAATGCTTTTTATTGATAACAAAGGAATTACCGATCCGCGTATTAATTTAGCTATAGAAGAGTATGCATTGAAAAATCTAGATATCGGGGAATCATACCTGCTGTTTTATATTAATGAGCCATCTATTATAATCGGCAAAAACCAAAATACGATTGAAGAAATTAACAAAGATTATGTGGAGAGCAATGGGATTCATGTTGTCCGCAGGCTTTCAGGCGGGGGAGCTGTATATCATGACACAGGCAACCTCAACTTTAGCTTTATTACTAAGGACGATGGAGACAGCTTTCATAATTTCAGGAAATTTACAGAGCCTGTTGTTGAGGCATTAAAAAAATTGGGTGTAAATGCAGAATTAAGCGGCCGGAATGATCTCATTGCAGAAGGCAGAAAAATTTCCGGGAATGCGCAATTCTCGACTCGCGGCAGAATGTTCAGCCATGGCACCTTATTATTTAACTCCGAAATGGAAAATGTGGTATCGGCCTTAAATGTGAAGCAGGAAAAAATAGCATCCAAAGGGATTAAATCGATCCGCTCCCGAGTTGCCAATATATCAGAATTCTTGAAGGAACCAATGAAGATTGAGGAATTTAGAAGTACGTTATTGCGCTATATTTTCGGTGAAGAAGAAATTTCTGAATATGTATTAACAGAAGAGGATTGGAAAAATATCCATGAATTATCCGAACAGAGATACCGCAATTGGGATTGGAATTACGGTAAATCACCTAAATTTAATTTGCAGCGTACACATCGATTTCCTGTTGGGGGCATAGATGTCCGCTTAGAAGTAAATAAAGGCAGAATAGAAGAATGTAAAATATTTGGCGATTTCTTTGGTGTAGGTGATGTGCAGGATATCGAAGAAAAGCTGATTGGCAGAAGATATGAAAAAGAAGAAATTATTGAGGCATTAGAGGATATAAGCATCCAGCACTACTTTGGAAATATATCAAAAGAAGACTTTATTCAATTCATTTACTAATGAGAAAGCGGCTCCTATATGCAGGAGCTGCTATTTTTGTGAAAAAAATCCCTTATTTTTCTACTATTTTGAAAAAGAATAGTTGAAGAAGAGATTTTCTTTTAATATAATATATTTTGAAAATTAAAAATATGAATGACTATTCATTCAGGAAGCAGCAGGGAGGGAAAGTATGAACTTATCACAAAAACTTCACGAGACCGCTGAAGTCTCAGCTGATAAAACGGCTTATATTTTTATGGATCAAAAGACGAATTATCGAGAATTAGACATGGCTGTTTCAAAATTTTCTAATGGAATAAAGAAATTGGGAATTAAAAAAGGCGATCATATTGCGTTGATTGTTGGAAATACCCCGCATTTTATTATCGGGATGTATGGGGCTTTAAGAGCAGGTGCTACAGTTATTCCTATTAATCCAATTTATACTCCTGATGAGATTGGGTTTATCATCAACAATGGCGATGTAAAATTGGTTGTGACTTTAGATGTTCTTCTGCCATTGATGGAGGGAATAAATCGCGTAACTCCACAGGTCGAACATATTGTGGTCTGCCCGACATCTAAAGAAGCAAGCAGCGAAGATCTGGAAACATTAAATATTTATCCAAAAATGAAACCGATTACATATGTTCTGGAATCCGGTGAAGCTGTTTATGAAGAAATATCCGTAGATGATGATGACACTGCCGTTATTCTTTATACCTCGGGAACGACAGGCAAACCAAAAGGAGCCATGCTTACTCATAAAAACCTCTACTCAAATGCTTCTGATGTTGGCTCTTATTTAAAAATGAATGAATCTGATTACGTT
The DNA here is from genome assembly GCF_016909175.1 of Peribacillus deserti. GTDB lineage: Bacteria > Bacillota > Bacilli > Bacillales > DSM-1321 > Paraperibacillus > Paraperibacillus deserti. The sequence goes on along the minus strand of NZ_JAFBFI010000017.1, from coordinate 84,684 downwards.
ATTACTGCTCTCCCTATGTTTCATGTCTTTTGCCTCACAGTGGTGCTGAATGCTCCTCTTATGACTGGTGCCACCTTGCTGATTATGCCTAAATTCAGCCCAAAGGAAGTATTTCACTTTGCAAAAGAATATTCGGCAACGGTTTTCGCCGGAGTACCAACCATGTATAACTTCCTGTATCAATACCCGGATGGAACAGCTGAAGATTTAAAGTCTTTAAGATTATGCATTTCAGGAGGTGCTTCTCTTCCTGTCTCGCTTCTCAAGGCTTTTGAGCAGAAATTTAGCGTTCTTGTGTCAGAAGGCTATGGATTATCTGAGGCTTCGCCTGTAACATGCTTTAATCCTTTAGATCGTCCAAGAAAACCGGGCTCCATCGGAATGAATATTTTAAATGTCCAGAATCGGGTGGTTAATGAATTAGGTGAAGAGGTTCCCGTCGGGCAGGTTGGTGAACTAATTGTTAAGGGGCCGAACGTTATGAAGGGGTATTATAAGCTTCCTGAAGAAACAGCTGCAGCTCTTAAAGACGGATGGCTTTATACAGGAGACCTTGCAAGAGTGGATGAGGAGGGCTACTTTTATATCGTTGATAGAAAGAAAGATATGATTATTGTCGGCGGCTATAATGTGTATCCACGTGAAGTTGAGGAAGTTCTGTTTGCTCATCCGAATTTAGTTGAGGCAGCGGTTATCGGCGTACCTGATCCAAATCTTGGTGAAGCCATTCATGCTTATGTAGTTTCTAACATAGAAACTCTTACAGCAGAAGATCTGGCCCTATATTGCAGAGATCGTTTAGCCAAATATAAAGTGCCGGCTGTCTTTGAATTTCTGGAGGAGCTTCCTAAGAATACCACAGGAAAAATACTCAGGAGAGCATTAAAAAATCAGGTTTCTCAGACTATATAAAACAAGGAGTAAAAGCAGTTTTGCTTTTACTCTTTTTTTCTGGTTACTTTACCCTAGATAACAAAATTTGTAAAATTTATATATTCCTGTTTTTTATGATATTCATTTGGGAAAAGAATAAGCAATAGATTAGGAGGGTGGAAGGAAGGTGTCATCCCATGAACATATCAAGAGAAAGAGAAGAGTCTTATACACAGAATGCACCTTTTCGTACAGACAGCAGGTCAACGATCCTTTATGAGGTGGATTCTTTCGTTGCTTATGTTACTCTGAACAGGGAAAAAAACCTGAATGCCGTTAATTCTTCTATGCTCGCTAGATTAGCTGAAGTAGTTGGTGACATTAAACACAATAAGCAGGTACGGGCTGTTGTATTTTCGGGAGCCGGCAAACGGGCCTTCAGTGTAGGGAAAGATTTGCAGGAAAGAAGGGAATCTACGCCCCAGCAGGCAATTGAATTTAATGAGAGACTTAATACTGTACTTAATGCAATTGAAAGTCTGCCACAGCCTACTATAGCGGCTATTAATGGCTACGCCTTCGGCTTGGGTCTCGAGCTTGCCTTAGCCTGTGACTTCAGAATTGGCATCGAACAAACTTTGATGGGCTTCACAGAGGCAGGCTTTGGATTAATACCGGGAGGCGGAGGAACACAGAGACTTCCCAGACTGATCGGTGAATCAAAAGCATTGGAATTAATTTTGACCGCAAAGAGAATTTCCTCTGCGGAAGCGCACAGCTATGGGCTGCTGACTAAAGCGGCTGCAAAGAATATCTTTGATGAGGTTTGCCAGGACTTTGTAAAATTATTGTTAGAGAATGCTCCTATCGCGGTCCAGCAGGCCAAATATGCAGTAAAGCAGGGAATGAAGGAGAGTTTTCAGCAAGCGCTGCAGATCGAGGAGAGGGCATTTCACGCAGCTGTATTTACGGAGGATAGTCAAGAAGCGCTGGACGCTTATATGGAGAAACGAAAACCTGTATTCAGGGCAAAATAATATTCAAATCCCATCAGACAATTCTCTGATGGGATTTTTTATTAGTTAAAACTACCGAATTTTATCAAGAAAGGTTGAATAATAGATTTATATATAAGTATAATTTTAAGAAAACATCCGTAATTAAGGAGACTTAGAGTCAATTAGAGGAGATGCTTGCATGGCTGATTTAGCTTTTGAAAGAGAACTATCCTCCTTTCGCAGAGGCGTACAGGAGGGAACCAGTATTGCAATCGGATATTTTCCTATTGCGATTACGTTTGGATTAATTGCAAAGAGTACAGGCCTTTCTTTATCAGAAACGGTACTAATGAGCCTGATCGTATTTGCAGGGGCTTCTCAGTATATGGCACTGAATTTGCTGACATTAGGAACAGGAATCTACGAAATCATTTTAACGACATTTATAGTGAATATCAGACATTTTCTTATGTCTGCCTCTCTAAATGAAAAAGCAGAGGACGACCATCTACTAAAAAAAGCGGGCTATGCTTTTGGAATTACAGATGAAACCTTTTCGGTTGCATCCATGAATAACAAAGAAGTCACTTCAGGATATATGTATGGAGTGAATGGAATCTCTTATGCCAGCTGGGTCGTAAGTTCTGGCCTTGGATTTATTTTTGGAGCGGCTCTGCCGCATGTTTTGCAGGAGAGTATGTCTATTGCGCTGTATGCGATGTTTATAGGGCTGCTTGTCCCGTCTTTAAAGGGCCATGTAAAGGTCGTTCTGCTCTCCCTTACAGCCGCGTGTTTGAATAGTGCGTTTACCCTTTCACATCTTCTAAGTACAGGGTGGTCCATTGTGGCGGCTACTCTCTTATCTGCCGTTGCAATTGAAGCGGCAGCAGTTTTAAAAAAGAAGAGGGGAGGTCAGGAGATTGAATAATCCTATCATCTGGATGATTATTGGAATGGGCATTGTTACCTACATACCGAGGCTGCTTCCGTTTATTTTATTTAAAGGAAAAGAACTTCCTCCATTTTGGCAGGGAGTTTTGAAAAATATACCCTTCGCCACTCTTGGCGCCCTCATTTTTCCAGCAGTTCTATTCATTCAGGATAATGTCCTATATGGTCTGCTGGGAGCTGCATCAGCGTTTCTCTTGTCCTATTTAGGTCTAAACGTCATAGTCTCGGTCCTCGGTTCCATCGTAGTGCTGACTGTGTATTCATCTTTCGTATAGGCTGTTTTCGCAAACTTTGTTGCTATCAAACAAGGAGGTTGATTTCCTCTCCAGGATGCTCGCTTTCCGCGGGGCGGGCGGTGAGCCTCCTCGGCTTTGCCTGCGGGGTCTCACCTGTCCCGCTGCTCCCGCAGGAGTCTCGCACCTTACGCTCCAATCAACCTAATTTAACAATGAGATGACTTTGTAAGACTTATTAAATAACAACAATCTTTAAGAAAAGAGCCTTCGTACAAAACGCAAGAGCCGCTTAATTCGGAGAGCGGCTCTTAAGATTCTTACTCTGCTAAATCTCATCCATTATCCTTTCAAACACCCAATCCTGGCTAAAGCTTTTGGCTCCCATGCCGAATTCCTCAATTACCTTATTTTCTTCGTTAAGTAAATAGACCGTGCTTGTATGTGTGAGCATACCCGTCCCTGAATCACGGAAGGTAAAATTGAATTCCTCAGCGAGTTTTTTAGTGCCGCTTTTGTTCCCGCGCAGAAGTTTCCATCCCTCCGTTTCTTTTATATCAAATGTCATTGCATAATGCTTTAAAACTTCATCTGTATCCCTGTCAGGATCTATGGTAACCGTAAGAAACTCGACCTTATTTCCAAATGCCTTTTCTTTGATAAGCCGGTCTTTGACTTTTTGCATCTGAAAGGTTGTACTTGGGCATATATCCGGGCACCGAGTATACATAAACTCGAGGAGCCGCACTTTAGGCTTCATAGTGTTAAAGCTAAACGGAACGCCTGATGGTGTCTTCATAACGATATTCTCTGGGAAATTCATTTTTGACTGTTTATAATCGAAAAAAGAATAAACACCTAAAAAGGCGCCTGTACATACAAGACAGCACAATAATATATATACTATTTTCATCCTACACCTCGAATTGATCCTGTTAAGGAAAGCTATATAATGATGATACATAAGATTGACAAGGATTGGTAAAACAATAGATACAAGCCTTTTAAATCTGGTTCTAAAACGATGCCTTGTCTGCTACATTTATAAGGAAAAGATAATCAAGAAGGGAGGATTTTATGTCTAGAAAATGGGCTTCAAGGACAATAATTGTTTATTTGATATTCATTGCGGCCATATACTGGTATTTATTTTATGGAGCGGATACAGAGATACCAGCGGCTTTAAAAGGGACAAGCGCTGATCCTGCTGTATTCTTAAATGGGCGTGAACAGGAAATCAGCAGCGAATACTCAAAGATAAGAAATTTCCTTTTCTTTTTATCCACTCCTTATGAATGGGTCTTTTATATGTTAATTCTTTTGGCAGGGCTGCCCCGTCTTTTTGAACGGTGGGCCCAATCTTCCTCTAAGAAGACGGTTGTGCAAAACGGGATATTTCTATTTTGGATTTCTGCGTCAACTTTGCTGGCAACCATGCCTTTGAATTATATAGGCTATCGGCTGTCCAGGTTTTACCATATCTCTACGCAGACCGTCCCATCCTGGATGAAGGACGAGCTTATTGGTTTCTGGGTGAATTTTGGTTTAATGTGGATTGTCTTGACTGTCCTTTACTGGCTGATTCGCAAATATGAAAAAAAATGGTGGCTGTACGCCTGGCTCCTATCCGTTCCATTTACTTTATTTCTTATGTTTATTCAGCCTGTAATCATTGATCCATTATACAATGATTTTTATCCTCTGAAGGATAAACAGCTTGAGAAACAAATATTACAGCTGGCTGCAAAAGCTGATATCCCTGCTGAACATGTATATGAAGTGAATATGTCGGAAAAAACCAACTCTATGAATGCATATGTGAATGGAATCGGCTCGAATTCTAGAATCGTATTATGGGATACAACTTTAGAAAAACTGAGCGATGATGAAATTCTGTTCATAATGGCTCACGAGATGGGCCATTATGTAGAAAAACACCTGTACTTCGGTATAGCGGGCTATCTGTCACTATCGCTTGCCGGCTTATGGCTGGCCTCGCGTATTATGAATTACTTTATTAGAAGATGGGGAAGGACCTTTAAGATTTCTTCCGTTTCCAGTCTTGCATCCTTTCCATTGTTTCTGCTCATTACTTCTGTTCTTCTCTTTATTTCGAGTCCGCTCGCAAATTACGTGGCACGGTATGAGGAAATGAGAGCCGATACATATGCCATTAAGATGACAGAGGATAAGGAAGCAGGAATTCACTCCTTCCAGGAACTTACGAAATCCGGATTAAGCGAGGTTAATCCACCTTTCTTAGTCAAGCTGTTTCGGTATACGCATCCAACTATGCTAGAAAGAATTCAAATGCTTGAGAACTGGGAGGAGAAGAATTGATGGGGCCTGAGCCGGATTTGTGCTGCTGACAACTATGTATAAATCATAAGCGAATAATTTTAATATAAAGAACAAAATCTGAAGATCCAGAATAAGCGATAAGGTTAATAAATAAGCATTTAGACTGTACCTTCAGCATAAGATTGTGAAGGTAAGCAAAGATAAGCATATAATTTTAAAACTTAAGCATAATTTCCGGGTTCTTAAGCATAAATTTCCAAAAGCTAAGCATAAAAGAGAAGAACAGAAGCATAAGTCTTTGGTATAAACTTCTATAGTCAAAAAGTAAAGCAGACTTGGTTAAAAACATTAATTTTTGAGGGCAAATCAGCAAATAAAGGGGATTTAAAGCTCGAGAAGCTTTAAATCCCTTATTTTCTGCTATGAAAGTTTCTTGTTAATCTGCCGTTCACTACGTACCCAGCCTTTTTAACAGCGCTGTTTTTTCGGTGGAAAGCTGATGAAATAAAGCTTGATCTTTGCTGTCTAAGGCGGAGTCAATCTGCCTGCTTATTTTATCTAAAGAGTGGCTGAGAAGTACTTCATTAAGGAGCATTTCTATAAATAAATTCTGCATGTAATTTATGTTGTGCTTCTGGCGGTCCATGACTGTTTTTTTCATTAAATCAGTGTAGGAATTTTTTTTACTCATCCAGATCACCCCGGGTCCTTTTTTTTATTATATGGGGTTTTAGAGAAATACTAAACAATAATTTTAAATTTTCAAAAAATAATTTTAGTCTATATTGAGGAATCGTGATATGATAAAAATACATATATATACCATAAATTGGATATGTAGAAAGGAGAAGGCTATGACAAGCCTGAAATCGACTTTAGTTGAGGAATATGAAATCAACCCGTATACATTAGTAGTGATGCCTTTGGAGTATGGAAGTAAAATATACTCTCATGTGCTTGAGGTAAATGGAGAATTTACTTCACCGTTTAAGCCTATGGATATTATAAAAAAAAGCTGTGAATATTTCTATAGTTCTTTAACGATAAATTAATTAAAAACAAAACACTACATACTATACGCGAAAGAGTTTAAAATCAGTGAATTTATGTAATGGTTAAATGGTTTTTGAAGGAGGACGTAGCCCAAAGCGGGAGGCGTTCCACAGATGCGTTAGCATCGAGGACCTTAGAAAACAAAATAATGAACTAAACAAAGGGTAGAAAATCTATAAGTACATAATATTGAGTCCGTTCTCTGAAGGCAGCTCAATTTTTATTAAAAAATTTTTCTCCCAGAAAACCACAAAAGGAAGCTTCTCAGCTCCCTCTTCTGCTAATCTTTCTCAATTGTAAGCTGAAAACAGCTATCGCTAACGATTTTTTATTTACTAACAGCCATAAATAACCTTTAGAAATTATGGACAAATACACACCTGTTACATATAATGGAAATAGCCAATGTAACTGTATCCAAAATGTGGGTACGCTTAGTAGCTGTAACTCTTGTGAATATATTGGAGCATTGGCATACATATATAGACGATTGAATGTTTAGAATATATAATATAATGGCTAGTGCAGCCCTCTGTTAAATGTTGGAACTACTTACAAGTAGTATCTCTTTAAAATATTTTGGAGCATTAGCAAACCTAAGAAAAGGCTCAGTAATGGGTCTTTTTTTATTTCTTGAAAGTAGAATGTATGTTCTGATATGATGAATAAAAAAAGGTTATTGCTAAAAATAACCAGTTCAATTCTTAAATGAGGGTGTGCAGAGCCTTGCACTATAGTGGAGTGCCCCACATTAATATAAGAGGTCTAGGAATTAATAATACTAGCCCCAATCCAATTGTGGTCGGAAACACCTTAAAAGGTCACTGCACAGTATTATTATAACAAGAAATAAATAAAAATTTTAGTTATTTTGACAGAAAAGAAGGAAAAGTCGTACTTTAGAACGAATTTTATTTTTTAAGAGTTTTAAAGACTATATTAAAGCGTAAAAGATACTTAATATAGCTTTATATTTAACGATTGAAACCTTTTGACAATTTGGGGCTAGTTTTCGCTAGACCTCTTTACAAAATGTGGGATTTTCCATCTGACGTTATAGTCCTGACATACTACATTGGGCATTAAGCTCTAATAGAAAATTGGACAGTCGGATGTTATATATCGTTATGGAGGCTTTAAAATGAGTGGAAAACCAATAGTACCATTTAGCTTTGTAGAACCTGAAAAAGAAGAAAAAAAGATTACTAGAAAAATGTATCAATTCTTTGTTGGCGTTGATATAGGAGCAAAGTTTCACGTTGCAGCTTGTATCCCATTTCAAGCTTTTACCGACCCAAAAGGGGTTGAATGGAAGCGTTCTAAAACAATGAAGTTCAACGCAAATAGCGTAGGATTAGCAGGGTTCCTTCAAGCATTAAAACATACTGAAGAAATAACTGGATCCAAAAAGGATGAATTCCTCATACTTTTAGAGCCCACAGGTGGTCATTATTCATATCTGGTTCAGCAAGTGCTTTTACAAGAAAAATATGAAGTCTATTTGGTGGAAAATTCGGCAGTAAAAGACTTCCGTGAAAAAACTTTGGGTATCACTGAAAAATCGGACTCAGTAGATGCAAGAGTTATGGCTTATATGGGTTGGCACAAGATTTTACATCCTAGCATGAAAGGAGTTAGTCTCCTTAAACCTGCCTCTGTAGCGCAGTCCATTTTTCGTACCGTAACCCGTGACCGGTGGTTAATGAATACTCAATTGACACGTCGAAAAAACCAGGTTCAACAACTATTAACCGTTACACATCCGGACCTGGGTGTAGCATTTAAAAATCTCGGTTCAATTTCTGTTATGAAATTTGTTTTAAAGTATCCTACAGGGCAAGATTTAAAGAATCAATCACAAGAGAATATTCGTAAAGCAATGATTGAAGCAGGAGCAAAGAAGGTAGCTACAAAAGCTTCTCAAGCACTAGCCGAAGTTGTACCTAATTCCATAGGTACAAACGTACCACACTTAGTTGGAAGACAAATGTGGGTTATCGATGAAGCTTTACGGATTGAAGAAAGTATTAAAGGGATTGATGAGTATATCAAGGAATTGCTTCACGGAAATCCTGACAAAGGCACTAAACCTCATCCCTATACCGAGTTATTGTTTACTTTTCCTTTTATGAGTGATGTCTGGGCTTGTACTCTTATTGGAGCAATAGGTGATGTGGAACGCTTTAATACATATAAGCAATTTAAAAAGTACCTCGGTGTTTCGGCGGAAAACAAACAATCGGGTATATCAGTAAAAGGAGCAAGAATGACATTCAGTGGCGTTCGAGATGCTCGTCGTGTACTCTACCAAATGGCGATGATAATAATTGCGACTAAATCTCAGCCCTCTGTATTTAGTGTCTATTTTCACCGTTTGAAGGACCGTAATATGAACGGAAAAACAGCAATTGGACATATGTGTGGTAAGATAGCCAAAATCCTTTATACAATGCTTAAAAACGGTCAAAAATACGACCCTAAGGCACACGCATTAGCAGCAGGTATTCCTTGGGACTCAATCTATGATAAAAGAACCAAAGAGATTGATTCGGAGCAGTTTTATGAAGGAGCATTAAGATTAGCAGGTGGTTCCACATCTGACGATATTGAATTAGAAGAGACATAAGAATGGATTATCATATTAGGTTAACGGTGTTAAAGCAGCCTCGGACGAAGACTTATGAAACTTTGTACTTCAACTAACGGGTGCGTTAGTTCCTTTAGAAACAAGCAAAGACTGCAAAAGAGCAGTCTTTTTTATATGCTCCAAAATAGAATTTAACAGAGCCAAAATAAAAGGCTATTTTCATAAACTTTGTTGTTTTTGTAAGTAAAGGTGAAGAATAATTGAAGATAACTCACTAAATATTCTTCTGTATTAATGGGGAAGAATATTGAGTAAATAGGTCTAAGGTGCGTGGATAATGAATAAAAATACTTTTTTTGTACTTTTAAAAATCTTTATTACTTTTTCTATACCAGTTAATAATGCAGTGTATGCTAACACAAACGATACACCCCCGTCTCTTGAGGAAATGTATACTCAAATTGGATATAAATCTGTTGAAGAAGCCGTAAAGGAATATGAAAATCATTTAAAGAAAGATTTAACATTGCCATTGAAAATGCCATCCCTAGCTTTTACTCTTCAAGTAGGGAGATTTGAAGAAGATAAGAAATATGACATCAACGATTCTTTAGATGTACACTTTATGAGTGACAAATTACCAGAAAATCACTTCACAATTACTGTTCGACCTTTGAAGAATAAATTTGATTTTAAGGATAGAGGTAGTCAGAAAGTCTTTACACTAAATAATGGAGAGAAAGCCATTTATTTTGAACATCAAATATTTAATTTTTTAGTTTTTGAAAAAGATAATTGGCAATATATGTTTGGGATTGATAAAAGGGTATCTAAGAAGGTCACCCCCGATATATTAGTCGAAATTGCTAATTCAATTGATTATAAATCACAATAAAGGTATTCTTCTTCACTAACGGGTGCGTTCGTTAAAAGTGGCTGCTTCGGCAGCTTTTTTATTTGAGTTCACTTATGGAATTGTAAAAAGAAGGTAAATAGCATCCTTAAAGCGAATTAAATCACTTATTGATTAGACTACAGGAGTGATTAGGATGTGCATATAGTAAACGGGCAAAAGTGTTATCGAATCTTTAAAGGTTAGAGAGGTGTGATACTATATGAATTTTGATACAAAACATCTAGTAAGATGGGGGATTCCTGGATGGATTATGATAATGATGCTTGGTCCATTTATTTCTTTTGCTTTTGAAGGTCTTTCAAATATTTTAACTTCTAAAAATACAGTGGCTATAGGAGCATTCCTTACACTTATAGGAGTGCCGCTGGGATACTTATTAAATCAAATACACCATTCTTTATTTTGGGTGCTCCCAAGAAGGAAGTTATTAAGGAAAATAGATAGGTTTAGGAAGAAAGGCAGCTGGAATCAATATTTTATTAATGAAATCAATATAGATGAAATCTTCTTCTTTGATGAAATAGGAAAAAAGAAGAAGGAAAGATATCAATACTTACTATCCAGAAAGCATGAACTTGGCGGTGTCACTGTTAGTCTAGGGATAACAGCACTAATTATTTTAAGTGTCAATTTGGGTAGACATTTACATGAAGTATGGTCTTGGAGTTATTTTGTAGTGGTTTTTATACTTTGTCTTCTTTTATGGAATAGTAGGAATTACTCTAGCAGCAACATTCAAATTTATTATGATCATTATTTGATTGAAAGTAATGAACATCGGGATAATCTACCGACACCGACACCAGATCAAGATTAAAGCATTAGGTATTCGAGGGTACTTCAAGGCTACTGGGTAGGGTAGCTGAAAAAGGAAAGTGTATATTCTCGCTTATGTGCAATTAATTATTGCCTTATAACGTGTTTCCAGTTAGGTGGAAGATCGTAAGTTTTTACGTGTTCAAACTTAATAAGTTTAACTGAATTTGGTATTGTGGGTTCAATTTCATATACTAAATAATCTTTACCCACTGAAAGATGGGGACCTACTGTCGGTACTACTTCTAGTGTATATAAAAAGTGAAATGAACGTAAACCGCCAACTCTCTGAACTTGTCTCACTTTAATTTCATAGGGATAAACAGTAGGATCTATAGTTAATATTTTTGAGTAGTATTCCTTAATTGAATGTTCAATGGGTAATAAAAGCATTAATGTATCTTGATACTGAAGCTCCCTAGAATCTTGAATGGTATTAATATCTTCTGCTTTGATAGCAGGTTGAAATGAAAAGATTAGCGATATAAATAAAGGGAAAACAACTAACTTTTTAATCATAAAATACCACCTCTGAGAGTGAATTTTTTATAGTTAGTTTTCCAAGTAGCAAATAATCGATACTAGTTGTTGTATATCATAAGAATTATAAGCAGTTTAAGAGACCATAAAGGAACATAATTAATCCTTTTTGGTAAAGACAGTTTAATGTGAAAGGATGATTTTCTGTAAGTGTTTTAAAAGGTACAAAACAGCCATTTTCATCTCAAAAAAAGGTGTTACCCTAGGCTGAAATTTTTATTTTAGCTTAGGATAACACTACACTACATTTTGGAAGCAGCTACGAAGGGAGAAAGGACGGCACCCGGCAGCTGATCGGAATCACTCATAAGCTTCCAATTACGATTGATCCGACAAGCAACATCTTTGTCTTTCCTACTAATTCTCCCGGGAGAGAAGACTGTATATGGATTTCTCATGAACATGTAGATTTCTACCAGCGGACAGAAAAGGGAGAGACAGTGGTTACGTTTAGAAATAAAAAGCAGATAACGATTCCTATTTCATTTTCCTCTTTTGAAAGCCAGATGTTCCGTACTGCAATGCTTCGTACAAAGCTGATTCAAAGGATTGAAGAAACCCAGAGAAAATCTATGTATTTATTTACAAATTCTGCAGGAGAAGCTTCGGATTTAAAAGCCAATTATTTTTTAATGAATAAGCGCCATTAAACTTACGCAGTCTGGAATATGCTGAAATGATTGAGGGAATCCTGCAATTTTTAACAATCGGCCATAATCCAGCAAGTAAATAAAATTCCGCAAACACATCCCCTGTTTATACGCATGTTTAACAAATCTGAAGCGGAAGCATGACAGCTTTCTCCTGCCGCCTCCAATAAACATCAAGGCATGCTTCCATGGAAGTGAATTCAGTTCGAATGGGAATGAAATCTTTTAAACAAGTAATAAGCCATTAACTCTTCCACTTTGTTTCGCAGGCGGGGGTTAAAGTAATTGTGGTGTTCTTCATATCCCTTATACATGAACAAGTACATAGTAAAAGCTTCATCCCTCTTGATTTCACTGACTTTTATATTTTCCTTCCTCAAATACAGCCTTGTTTTCTTTAAGTCTGTCTGTACAATCTTCATCGTTTCTTCCACGAGGTCTAAGTACGGGCGTTTTAATTTAAACGGGCTCTGTCCAAAAACATGTAAATCCCTATTTAAGATAGTAAGCACCATCGGCAGATAAATTTCATTTTCAATGATGTCTCGATCCTCTTCAGGTATTCTTGTCATCGTTCCAAAGCCTCCATTACCATCCAATTAGAACGTTTGTTCTTATTATATCCTAAATAAAAAATTTTATGTTGGCAATAGATTATGATAATTTTAAAAATATCCCTATGTAGAGGTATGTTTTTTCTAACTAGTCATGTTACCTTATGCCAAAAATGGGTTATGATGAGAAAAGTGGGGAAAACATTATAATAAAATAATCTCTGTGGAGCAGAAATGGTCCTGCTCTCAGGAAGAATCAGGCTAAGGAGCTTAGAATGGACTTTAATGATCTAAAAGAATGGATGACTCTTGAAAATATATATGATTTAATTCATGAATATCGGTCGCTGGGACCGCTGCCGGGAATTCTGCTTCCTATGCTGGAGGCTTTCCTGCCATTCCTGCCTCTCGTTGTCTTTGTGCTGGCAAATGCCAATGCGTTTGGATTATGGCTGGGATTTCTGGTTTCCTGGATAGGATCATGTGCCGGGGCTCTTCTGGTTTTTTGGCTGGTAAGAAAGTATGGTCAGGGGAAGGTTCTGAGCTTTTTTCAGAAACACCGTCAATTCCAAAGATTAATGGATTGGGTTGACCGCCATGGATTTGGACCGCTCTTTTTAATGCTGTGCTTCCCCTTTACTCCTTCTGCCATGGTTAATATTGTAGCCGGTCTTTCCCATATCAGCCCCCTGCAATATGGATTGGCTGTACTGGCGGGTAAAATGGTTATGGTATTTTCCATTAGCTTTGTCGGGTATGATCTCGCATCTCTCGTGCATAAACCGTTACGAACAGTAATTGTCCTATCAGTTATCTTTCTGCTATGGTTTATTGGAAAAAGAATTGAAGCAAGATTAAACAAAAGCGTAAGTAGGGATAATGGTTAGTATAAAATAACCGATTCCTTTAGCTGGAGTGATAATCATGGCGGAAAGCCGTTCAAATATCGTATTTCAATGGGTGAAGTCGTTTTTTTGGGGCTTTCTCCTTTATTTATTCATAACCACCTTTTTATTTTCAAGTTATGTGGTTGATGGAAATTCCATGCAGCCGTCATTAAGTGACAGAGACAGACTGATTGTCAGTAAAATCAGTTATGAACTGCACACCATTAAAAGGTTTGATATTATTGTTTTTCACGGGATTAACAAACAAGATTATGTAAAAAGAGTTATAGGCCTGCCTGGGGACTCAATCAGGTATCATAATGACGAGCTCTTTATTAACGGGCGAAAATATGCCGAACCTTATCTTGATAAGCAGAGACATCCATTGGTCGGCCAAAAATATACGGGTGATTTTACGATCAAAGAAGCGACCGGCAGGAAGAAGGTGCCGCCGAACCAGCTTTTTACGCTCGGGGATAATCGGTTAAGCAGTATGGACAGCCGGCATTTTGGGTTTGTCCCCATGAAAAAAGTGGTAGGTAAGGTTAGTGCACGATTCTGGCCGGTTAGAGATATAACGGCTCGTTTTTAGAGACCCGTTTCTATAAAGACAGATCAAATAAACAGAATTCAGAGCTTTTAAACAGCTATTCCAGCAAGGGGTGCTGTTTTTTTTTGTGTAAAAAATTAACATATAAAACAGAACGTTTGTTTGAGTTTATTGTTATTTAGTGTCTAGTATTTATGATAAAATATAAATATAGAATTGAATTATAGGAGGCAAAAAATGTCCCTTCGTTTTATGCTGGGCAGATCTGGTACAGGAAAGACCAAACGTATCCTGGATGAAATCACGGATAAGCTGATGGAGAACCCTGCGGGGCATCCTATCATTTATTTAGTTCCAGACCAGATGACCTTTCAATCAGAATATAAATTAATAACAACGCCCGGGCTGAATGGCATGATTCGGGCTCAAGTATACAGCTTCAGCAGGCTTGCCTGGAGAGTTCTTCAGGAAACAGGCGGCATGACCCGCACCCATCTTAATAGTGTGGGAATAACCATGCTGATCCAAAAAATTCTGGAGGATAAGAAGGACGAGCTTAAAATTTTCCAGCGTTCATCCGATAAGCAGGGCTTTATTGGGCATGTGGAGGAAATATTAACGGAGTTTAAAAGGTATTGTATCAGTCCAGGAAAGCTGAAAGAATACAATGGTATAGAGCAGCCGGGAAATGGAGCTGTTACTGATAAACTGCATGACCTGCAGCTTATATATGAAACCTTCGAAAACGAATTGCTTGGTAAATATATAGATTCTGAAGACTATTTTACATTGCTTGCTGAAAAAATCGATCATTCAAGCTATCTTAGGAATGCAGAAATTTACATGGATGGATTCTACAGCTTAACACCGCAGGAGCTGCTTGTGCTGGACGGGCTTATGAAGGTGTGTCCTAATATAACCGTTTCACTTACCATGGACAAGCCTGCGGGCCATCCTGAGGAATCCCATCTTTTCAGGCAGACGGAAAACACGTATCATACCCTCTATTCAATGGCCTTAAAGAATCATATTTCCGTAGATGAACAGATTCTTGATCAGCCAAATAGATTTAGAGATCCAAGTCTTAGACATTTAGAAGCAGCATTCAGCATGCGGCCGCTTGTGCCATATACCGATTCTGCCAAGATAACAATCTGCCAGGCGGTCAGCCGAAGGGCTGAAGTGGAGGGGACAGCCAGGAAAATTGCAGAGCTTGCCCGGGAGAAGAATTACAGATGGAGAGATATTGCTATTCTGGTCAGAAACTCTGCGTCCTATCAGGATATTATCCAGACCATATTCAAGGATTATGAAATCCCCATATTTATAGATGCAAAGAGATCCATGCTCAACCACCCGGTAATTGAATTAATTCGTTCTGTGTTAGAGGTTCTTGCTACGAACTGGAGGTACGAACCGGTATTCAGGGCGATTAAAACTGAGCTGTTTTTCCCAGTCGAGAATAACCCTGAAACCATGCGCAGAAAAGCGGATATACTAGAAAATTACGTGCTTTCAAGAGGAATTAAAGGCGGGAAATGGACGGGCAAAGAGCGCTGGTCGTATCGGAAAATCCGTGGACTTGATTTTCATGAACGGGGACAGACCGATGAGGAAAAGCAAACGGAAGCACTATTGAATGAACTGAAGGATTTGGTTGCAGGTCCTATTATGAAACTATTCAGGCGCTTAAAACGTGCGGTTGATGGCAGGGATTACTGTGAAGCCATTTACTTGTTTCTCGAAGAACTCCGCATTCCGGAAAAACTTGAGAAATTAAAGCTGGGTGCAGAGGAAGATGGAGATTTAGCGGAAGCCAGGGAGCATGAACAAGCTTGGAATGCTATAATCGAGCTCCTTGACCAGTTTGTTGAAATGCTCGGCGATGACAGGATTACATTAAAAAAGTTTATCACCATATTAGATGCAGGGATGGAAAATATGAAGTTTTCACTTGTTCCTCCGGCTATCGACCAGGTGCTCGTAACTAATGTTGACTTATCCCGATTAAGTGATATAAAAGCAGCCTTTGCGATTGGCTTAAACGAAGGAGTATTGCCTGCTAAGATCATCGAAGAAGGTGTCTTTTCCGATAATGACCGGGAAAAGCTTCTTTCTGATGGCATCGAAATAGCACCGAATACAAAAGTTCGTCTTTTAGATGAAGAGTTTACGGCTTATAAGCTTTTTACTACTCCATCTGAACGTTTATATCTTTCTTACCCTCTTGCGGATGAGGAAGGAAAGTCGCTTATTCCATCTTCTTATATCAAGAGAGTTAAAGAGCTTTTCCCAGAGGCTCCTGAAACGTACTGGGTGAATGATCCTTCTGAAGCGCTGCCAGAAGACCAGCTTGGATTTGCAGTAAATTACGATACGGCATTATCTTATTTAGCTTCACAGCTTCAATTGAAGAAGCGGAATTATCCGATCCATCCAATGTGGTGGGATGTGTATAACGCCTACCTGGAAAGGCCGGACCTGAAGCGGGATGTTTCTCTTGTGCTATCCAGTCTCTTTTATAAAAACAAAACAAAGAAATTATCGAGCGATACAAGCAAAATGCTGTATGGAGATACCATACAGGCCAGCGTCTCGAGGATGGAAATGTTTAACAGCTGTCCATTTTCCCATTTTGCTGCTCACGGGTTAAAGCTTGAAGAGCGAAAAATTTTCCGCCTGGATGCTCCGGATATCGGTGAAATGTTCCATGCGGCATTAAAGCTTATAGCCGACCATTTACAAGAAAGGAATATCTCCTGGGCAGCTTTAACGAAACAGGAATGCATGGAGCTTGCAGCACATGCGGTAGAAAGTCTTGCTCCAAAGCTCCAGAATCAGATTCTGTTAAGCTCCAACAGACACCATTATATTGCGCGGAAGCTGCAGCAGGTTATCGGGCGTGCTTCCATCGTTCTTAGTGAACATGCCCGGGCAAGTGGATTTAGTCCAGTCGGCCTAGAGCTTGGATTCGGAAAAAACGGGGAGCTGCCTCCGCTCACGTTCAGCTTGAAGAATGGAACCAGAATGGAATTGGCAGGCCGTATTGACCGAGTAGATAAAGCAGAAGACCAAAATGGCTTATATTTAAGGGTATTAGATTATAAATCGAGCTCAAGAGAATTAAATTTGAGTGAAGTGTACTACGGGCTAGCCCTTCAAATGCTGACTTATCTGGATATTATCGTCACTCATTCAAAATCTCTAGTCGGCAAGGAAGCAATGCCTGCAGGTGTGCTGTATTTCCACGTTCACAATCCTGTTGTTAAAAGCAGCGGCATGCTTTCAAAGGAGCAGATTGAGGAGGAAATATTTAAAAGCTTCAAGATGAAAGGGCTGCTGTTAGGTGAAAGAGGCGTTCTGGAATTAATGGATTCGAGCCTTGAAAATGGAAGCTCCCATATCATTCAGGCTGGTTTTAAAAAAGATGGAAATCTTAATTCTTCATCTAAAGTGGCTAGCAGCCAGGAATTTTCTAATTTGAATAAATATGTACGCAATGTCTATCAGCAGGCTGGCGACGAAATTGTCAGCGGAAATGTAGAAATAGCGCCTTATAAGCTAAAGGAACAGATTCCCTGCACATTTTGTTCGTATAAATCTGTCTGCCAGTTTGATGCTTCACTTGAAGATAACGAGTATAGAGTGTTAACCCCTAAAAAAGAGGATGAAATTCTCTCGCTAATAAAAGGGGGGAACGCATAGTGTCAAAAATATTAATTCCTGAAAAACCTGCAGATGCAGCGTGGACTGATGCACAATGGAAAGCAATCTGGGCTAAAGACCAGGATATTCTTGTGGCGGCTGCAGCAGGTTCTGGAAAAACTGCTGTATTGGTTACCCGTATCATTCAGAAGCTTTTGTCTGAAGAAGATCCGATGAATATAGATGAATTGCTTGTGGTGACCTTTACGAATGCCTCTGCTGCAGAGATGAGACACCGGATAGCAGAGGCGCTTGAGGGGGCAATTAGTGATAATCACGCCTCTTTGCATATTAGGAAACAGTTGAGTCTCATCAACAGGGCATCCATATCTACTCTGCATTCTTTTTGTCTGGAAGTAATCCGCAAGTATTATTACTTAATTGATGTAGACCCTGGTTTCAGAATTGCAGATTCAACTGAAGCTGAAATTATGAAGGATGAAGCCATGGAAGAATTATTTGAAGAGCATTATGCCCAGGCAGATAATGAGCGCTTCTTTAAAGTGGTTGATGCGTATTCGAATGACAGGAGTGATGCCGCACTTCAGGACATCATCCGGGCTTTATATGAGTTTTCCATGTCACACCCGGATCCTGGCAGATGGCTTTCAAGTCTGGTCGAGTTATATAACGTGGACGAATTGGGCTCTATAGATAACCTGCCCTTCATGAATCATCTGAAAATGGATATCTCCCTCAAACTGCAGGCGGCAAGAGACTTGCTGGATGAAGCAATGGATCTGGCAAAACAGCCGGGCGGCCCTGCTCCAAGGGCAGAAAATTTTCTCGAAGACTTAGCAGTGATAGAGAAGCTTCAAAAAGCGGAAAGCTGGGCTGAGTTATATACGGCTATGCAGACAGTCAGTTTTGGCACTCTTAAACGGTGCTCAGGAGCTGATTTTATCAAAGACCTTGTTGATGAAGCGAAAAAACACCGTGACCGGGCGAAAAAAATCGTGGAAGATCTGAAAAAAGAACTGTTCTCGAGGAAACCGGAGAGCTTTTTACGGGATATGAACGAGCTGAAGGGCTATGCAGAAACCATGGTCCTGCTGGTAAGACAGTTTGCTGTTAAGTTTTCTGAGGCAAAAAAGGAGAAAGGCCTCGTGGATTTTTCCGATCTCGAACATTTCAGCCTTAACATATTGACCGCTGCGGACAGTGAGGGGAATACCGTTCCTTCAAGTCCGGCTTTAGAGTATAGGAATAGGTTTAAAGAAGTTTTAGTAGACGAGTATCAGGATACCAATATGGTTCAAGAGACCATACTAAATCTGGTTACCTCTGACGGTGAATATACTGGGAATCTTTTTATGGTGGGGGATGTAAAACAGTCGATCTATAGATTTCGTTTGGCAGAACCTAATCTGTTCCTGCAGAAATACTCACGCTTCACTCAAGATGGTGAAAATACCGGCCTCAAAATTGATTTAAACCAGAACTTCCGGAGCAGAAGGGAAGTACTAGATGCAACAAACTTCTTGTTTAAGCAGATCATGGGTGCCGCGGTCGGAGAAATAGACTATGACCTGGATGCAGAGCTGAAAAAAGGAGCCTCGTATCCAGAAGAAGAACCATACCCTGTCCATTTATATTTAATTGACCAAAGTTCTGAAGACCATTCACAAAGCCTTCTTGAAAAAAAGGCGGCAGAAGAAGAGGAAGCGGAATTTGCCGGAGAAGAGCTCGATAAAGCTCAGGGAGAAGCGCGGTTAATGGCTAAGCTTATAAAAGCAGCAATCGAAGAAAAACGGCAAATTTATGACGCTAAAACCAAAACCCACCGAAATGTAACATATAAGGATATGGTTATCCTGCTGCGATCGATGCCATGGGCCGGCCAAATTATGGAGGAATTTAAGAAACAGGGCATTCCCATTCATACTAACTTATCTACAGGATACTTTGAAGCAACGGAAATTGCGATCATGATGTCTCTGTTAAAGATTATTGATAATCCGCTTCAGGATATTCCGCTTGCTTCTGTCTTAAGATCTCCTATTGTGGGATTGGATGAAGAGGAAATGGCTGAAATCAGGCTGTATGCCAAAGGTTCGTCCTTCTATGACGCTCTCCTGGCTTATTGCCAGGAAGGAAATCAGGACGAAAATGCTGGAATGTATGATAAAGTTCTCCGCTTTCACAGCCAGTTAGCCAGGTGGAGGAGATTGGCTAGGCAGGGATCTTTGTCCGAACTGATCTGGCAGCTATTCAGCGAAACCAAATTTTATGATTTTGCGGGCGGCATGCCTGGCGGGCGGCAGCGTCAGGCCAACCTCAGGGCTTTATATGACCGGGCCAGGCAATATGAAGCAAGCTCCTTTAGAGGGCTGTTCCGCTTTCTGCGCTTTATTGAAAGGATGCAGGAAAGAGGCAGCGATCTGGGTGCAGCAAGGGCGCTTGGTGAACAGGAAGATGTAGTAAGGATCATGACCATTCATTCCAGTAAGGGCCTTGAGTTCCCTGTTGTTTTTGTGGCTGGGCTTTCAAAGGAATTTAACTTTATGGACCTTAGAAAAAATTATTTGCTTGATAAGGACCTTGGTTTTGCTTCGAAGTATGTGAATCCGGAGCTGCAAATAACCTATCCTTCCCTGCCGCAGATAGCCTTTAAGAAGAAAAAGCATTTGGAAACAATAGCAGAAGAAATGCGGGTGCTGTATGTTGCACTTACCCGCGCTAAGGAACAGCTTTATCTTATCGGCACTTTAAAGGATGCGGGGAAAAGCTTGAAGGAATGGTCCGGACATTTATCTGAAAAGGAATGGCTCCTTAAAGATTATATAAGAGCAAATGCCAAAAGTTATTTAGATTGGGTAGGGCCTGCCATCATCCGGCATAATGACTGCCAGGAATTGATCCCTGAGTCTGGTTTGGCAGCACAAAAGGATGTCGGTCAGCATCCGTCAAGCTGGAGGGTTAAGCTTGTACCAACAGAAGAGCTGCAGGCTCCTGAAGAAGCTGCTCAGGAACAAGATGACTGGCTTGAGGCAGTTAAGAATTCGAACCCCATCCCGGGTGCTTCAGAATTCCAAGCAGCTATCAAATATCAGCTCGAATGGATCTATTCAAATAAGCTCGCTTCTGTTTTCCGGTCAAAGCAGTCTGTTTCTGAATTAAAGCGGCAGCTGGAAACCAGGGATGCAGAAAGTTCGACAGATTTATTAGATAAATATAAAAAGCCTTATCTGACAAGACCAAGATTCATGCAGGAAAAATCAATCAGCCCAGCTGAAAGAGGAACTATTATGCATCTTGTTATGCAGCATATTAATCTTGGTGAATCCGTAACAATAGAGCTTATTGATGAAAAAGTAAAAGAGCTCATCAAAAACGAATTGCTGACTGAGGATCAGGCATCCGCTGTGAATTCAGCAATGGTCAGCCATTTTTTTACTACGGAAGTTGGGAAAAGGCTGCAGAGAGCTTCTATGGTCCTCCGAGAGGTTCCGTTTAATCTCTCTTTGCCCGCTAAGGAAGTTTATAGAGAGTGGGAGGATGGGGATGAACAGATTCTTGTCCAGGGAGTTATTGATTGTATATTTGAAGATGAACAGGGTACGGTCTTATTAGATTATAAAACAGACACGATTGAAGGGAAATTTTACAGTGGATTTGAAGGCGCAAAAGACATCCTCGCCGATAGATACCGCACACAGATTGCTTTCTATACAAGGGCTGTTGAACAAATTCTTCAAAAATCTGTGCAAGAGAGATACCTCTTTTTCTTTGATGGTGCACATTTGTTAAAGATATGAATTCTTTTGGCCCATAATAGGATTATGGGCCATTTACTATCCAGAATATTTATCGTTTTTGAGATTGTATGGAAAAAGGGTCAGTGAAAAGAAAAAGGTGAAAAAAATGGCTAAAAGAAAGCAGACAGGTATATGTGAGCTTTGCGGACGGGAAGAAGTAGAAACGACGATTCATCACCTGACGCCTAGAGAAATGGGAGGAAGCTTTCTCCCTACCGCGCATTTATGCATTCCATGCCATAAACAAATCCATGCATTATATTCCAACGCTGAGCTTGCTTTAGGGCTCTCATCGATAAGCCTTCTGAAGCAGGATGTGCAAATACAAAAATTTCTGAAGTGGATTAGGAAACAAGCTCCAGGAAAGTATCCGAAAATTAGTAAATCAAGACAAAAGAGAAGATAAAATAGCAAAAAGCAAGTGCTGGTTTAATTAAAGCACTTGCTTTTTTGCTGAGTAAGCTGTTAACCGTTTCCTAATATAGGCTGGTCGACTAGATTTGCATCATTGACGAGATTACCATTTGCTAAATTATTGGTTAAGATCAGGAGCCCGGTATTTCCGCCGCCAGAGCCGCTGACGGATTTTGTTGCTTCTTTAGGTGATATAACAACTGCATCGCCAAAATGTGCTATTCCGCCTGAATCTACACTTGTAATTTGAACTGGACCTACGAAAGAAGGCATGAGTGGCACCCTTTCTTATGATAAGACGTTAACCGTAAAGGTATAGGTATCTGTACCTGTAATAAGGTATGCGTGGTCCTTAAAAAGGTGCTTTGTCAGCGGCTGGATTTACTCGGTCTTTCTTCATATAGGTGCCTGATATTTTTAATTTTTGCCTGCATCCTTACGTTCCGGCTTGAGCCTATATGGACCATAGAAGAAGCTGAAGCTCCTCCTAAGTCAATCAAGCCTACATGAATAAAAGGGTTTGCATGGCAGATATGAAAATCTAACTTTTCGTGTAAAGGCTGAACATGTATGTCTTCTGTAAATACAGGGTCGTTAAAACCGCCTTCATTACTAATGAATAGTTCCTGTTCCCGCTGTACCGCTAATGTATAGTTTGTCGCATCAATAAATGTTGAATCGCCAATTTGAACAGTGGAGCAAAAAACCAAAGTATTCATGTGCAGCCCGTTTACATGAGAGATTCTTCTTGAGAACATAGTATATTATCCTTTTGGCACAAACGGCACTAAAGGACCAACAATTAACGATTCAGGAGGGGTATCAAAAGCGGAAGAAAGCTGGATACTTTTGGTATCTCCAACTAAAAGCAGAGAAGAACTTGCGATAGCTCTCACTTTAATGCTTCCTACACAAATATCTTTATTTACAACATTAAAAATCATTTGGCTGTCCCCCTATTGCTGTTTTGGTGCAGAATTTAAAAATGTAAAGAACGCCTGTGAAAGGTCGACCTTCAATTTTTCGGTAATGTTTTCTATCTGGACTGAAAGCTCTTCAGGAGTACGTTCGTTAACTGGAACTGAGTCTAAATAGTAGATAATTTTTTGAGGAAGCTGCGAACTGATATCCTCTTTTATAAAGTTTAAATAAGAAGGGTCTATACTGGGTGAATCTGCTCCCGCCCTAGCCAGATTTTCTGCGAGTTCGGTATTCATATAGGTTTGGAGAGTACGGCAAATATGTTCTATAACCTGATCCCGCTGCGGGAAAACATAAGGTATGTGTACAGGTTCAGAATTGACAGCAAATTCATCAATATTCTGCAGCTCCTGCGGATTTAAGCCGATATTAAGTGTGCCATCAAGCCTTTCAACTTTCAATTGGTCAAATCTGTATTCAATCCGTTCAACATTGACTGCAGGCTTTTCTTTTAGCTGCCGTAATTCAGTAGAAAGCGTATGAACAGCAGCTTCGAGGTCTTTTATTCTTTTGTCCTGAAACTCAAGATAGCTTTGGAGCTGGCAAAAGTAAGTGTGATAATCTGCGTTCATTTTTATCCACCTCATTTTCCCTCAGTTCTAAAAGGGAGCGTCATGCTGTTTTCCTATATGATATGTGACAGCGCAAAATGGGTGATTGCCTAATTATTAATAGATCTGGCTGTTGTGAAAGGGACTACTGGAATGGCTTCAGGAGCGGGCTCTGTAAAGCCTCCCGTGTTAGATAATGAAGAAGAGGGTTTAATAATGCCGGCACTTCCTATTTGGAACACGGAAGAGTTGCTAATCCCATCAATCCGAATCATGTTAATTTGAATGGTCTGCTGAATATTGAAGGTCACTCCCATACTCTCAACTCCTCTTAAGCAATTATTTGACGCACGGATTAAATATTCGCGAAAATAGGCTGATCCGCTCCATCCGCATCATACGTATTGGTGCTGCTTACCTGGTTATTAACCGAAATCCTGTCACCTGTATTAAAAGAGCCGGCACCAGCGAAGGTTTTAGAAAAAGAAAAAGGAGCAATTTTATATACGTCGCCTATGTTAAAAACGCCGCTGTCTCCAATTGAAATTACTTGTACAGCTCCTACAATGGCAGGCATAAATGTTCAGTCCTTTATAAAAATATCTATTCTATCCTATGCCCATTGAATGGGTATGTGATAATGGGGAAGGCGATTGTTCCGATTAGTGAGTAAATAAAGGTATTCATTTGGAATAAAGATTAGTTTAAGATAATAATAGAAGGGAGTGATTGGCTTTCAAAATGTCTGGGATACATGAGAAAGACAGAATTATATCTATAGATATATTGAGAGGATTCTCAATATTGGGAATATTCCTTGTTAACATGCCTTATTTTCATTCCCCGACTGTCCAAGATCCTTTAGTCTGGTGGCGAGGGGAATTGGATCGAATGATATATATAGGCATAGATATTCTGGCCCAGGCCAGTTTTTACCCGCTCTTTGCATTTCTATTTGGATTTGGTGCGGTCATCATATCGGAAAGAACTTCACAAAAAGGACTTTCTTATCCCTCCGTATTCTCAAGAAGGCTTCTCATTTTGCTCTTCATGGGCGGAGTCCATGCGTTTCTAATCTGGCACGGTGATATTCTTTTAAACTACGCTGTTTTTGGCTTTGTATTTTTACTTTTTTATAAGAAAAGCGGAAAGAAACTTATAGGTACCGGAATGGTAATGACCCTGTTATTTACCGGAGCCATTTCGCTCTTATACATTGCCGGATCTGCTGCAGATGGAGAGATGAGTGCACCGCAGAATAATGTACCGCTGCTTCAGCAGTCCATGGAAATCTACCAGAATGGGTCATTTTCTGAAATTACCAGCGAACGATTCAAGGAATGGTATAAGGTGAACAATCCCGGGTATTCTATTATTCTTTTTTTATCTATATTCCCGCTGTTTTTAATTGGAGCAGGATTTGCTAAATTAAAGTATCTGAGCGAGCCAGCCATACATAAAAAAGTTCTAAAGCGTGTTTTTATGGCTTCCATATTCTCAGGTTTTGCCATAAAACTCCTTCCTTATTATGCGGACTATACCTATTTTTATCTTTTCCTGCAGGACAATCTGGGGGGCCCTCTCGTATCCATAGGATATATTACAGGAATGGCATTACTTCTTGAAAACAAAAAGGCCATGCGTCTGCTTCGCCCATTTTCTTTTGTGGGCAGGCTTTCCTTAAGCAATTATTTGTTTCAGTCCATTCTATGTACCTTTCTTTTTTATTCCTATGGCTTAGGGTTATATGGCAGCATCTCGTTCGCCGGGGGCACACTGCTGGCGCTGGGTATTTTTATCCTGCAGATCTGCTTGAGCTTCTTATGGCTTCGGCATTTCAGGATGGGGCCGGTTGAATATGTATGGCGGATGTGTTCGTATGGAGAACGCCCTTCTATAAGGAAACGTAAAGAAGGTGATCGTGGATGAAGAAAATCATGATTATTGGCTGCGGCGGTGCCGGCAAATCAACTCTTGCAAAAAGATTAGCCGAGCAGCTGAATATACCAGTGTATCATCTCGATGCTTACTTCTGGAAAAAAGGATGGATTGCGACTCCCCGGGCTGAGTGGACAGGGGTTATCCAGAATATAATAGCTCGTGATTCCTGGATCATGGACGGAAATTTTGGCAGTACGATGGACATGAGAATAAAGGAAGCAGACACGGTTATATTTCTCGATTTTCCAACTCTGCAGTGTTTATACGGAGTGATTAGCCGGCGAATTAAATACCATGGAAAAACCAGACCAGATATGGCTGAGGACTGTCCAGAAAAACTGGATTGGGAATTTATAAGCTGGGTAGCCAGCTATAAAAAACAGAGAGCACCTAAAATCAGGGAAAACTTAGCGGGCTTTACGGAAAAGAATATTTTTATATTAAAAAACAGAAAAGAAATCGAAACATTCCTTCAAAATCTAAAGTGATAAGGGGCAGATCATATGAAATTAGCAACCATATTGCATAACAATGAGCAGATGGCAGTTGTGGCTGATGATCAGAATAAACAATACCTGCATATTGGCCAGGCTGCTGAACAGCTTTTGAATAAAAAATTAAACACTTCAAGCATGCTGGACTGTATTAGAATGGGTGAGGAATTTACGGATGCAGTCGTAAATGTACAGGAAGCTGTGAATTCAGCTGAAAATCCCAATTTATTTTACATAAGCTTTGACCATGCAGAATTACTTGCTCCTATCCCCCGGCCGAATAAAAATATCTTTTGTGTTGGCAAAAATTATGCAGAGCATGCAATCGAAATGGGAAGCGAAGCAGATATCCCCGAGCATGTTATGCTGTTCTCAAAAACGCCGACCACAGTCATTGGTGCGGGAGAGTATGTACCGAACCATGAGGGCGTAACAGACTCTCTCGATTATGAAGGAGAGCTCGCCGTTATCATCGGAAAAACCGGAAAAGACATTGAGGCTCATTCTGCATTAGAATATATTTTTGGATATACAATTATTAATGATGTTACGGCAAGAGACCTGCAAGCCAAGCATAAACAATTTTTACTCGGAAAGAGCCTGGATGGCTCCTGTCCGATGGGTCCTTATATTGTCCATCATTCAGCAGTCCCAGACCCCTCCAATTTAGATATAGAAACAAAAATAAATGGGGAAGTCCGCCAGAAGTCAAATACCAGCCGCTTTATCTTCAGTATAGAGGATATCATCTCAACTATTTCTAAGGGGATGACGCTTGAAGCAGGCGATATTATTGCAACCGGAACTCCAGCAGGGGTCGGAAAGGGATTTCAACCGCCAAAGTATCTCAAATCAGGAGATACGATGGAAATAAGCATTGAAGGAATAGGTACACTTACGAACATCGTAAAATAAAAAAAGGCAATAGCCGGCCCGTCATTACGGGACAGCTATTGCCTTTTGGTCTGAGTGGACTTAGAATGTTAATCGGCTGGGTGGAAGTGTATGCGACCCGTACCAGCATTTTGTCTAGAATCTGTGTTTACACACCGAATCATTCAGCCCGGACCTGTGATCCCCAAAATGATATGGAATTAACTTGAGCAGCTTCAAAGAGCCGGGATGAGGATCGAAGAACCGCGTTTCCGCACTAAAGCCGGGTGGCCAAACTCTCTGCTTTACATGGGCATCAGGCTGATGATGGAATCGCGCACTAAATTAAAAAATCGCGCATAAAGCAATAATAATCCCACTTAAATTCCGGAATCGAGCATAAGGTACTCACAATCGCGCATAGAGCAGCAAGAGGGGAATCTCGAACTGAAAATGACGGTTCTTGGACAAAGACCAAAGTATCTGAACCTCGAAATAGTGTGTGGAGTATCCAAAACACGTAAAGAGTACGCAAAAAAGCGTGACTGAAACTTGAAATTGAACGCCCAAACTTCACTATTTGTTTGCGAGCCCGCTGGGGGGTCTCCAAACCGTACTTTCCAAACTGAGAACGCGATGACCAACAAAACTAAATTGCGCATAGGAGCTAATATTGCCCCATCCGCATGACTGAGCAGCTGCCCTTCCAAAGAGAAACAAGTTCCAACACTCCCGATTAGGTTCCCCTTATTACTGCGCAGGATTTGAATGGAGCTTTTCAATAACAATTCGTTTTCCGGTATTGATCGTGAACTCAAAACGGTCATGTTCATGTTTTAAATAGCGAAAATGATGCTGAACAGAACAAATTCCTTCCCCATTATCAAAAATAAAAAAGTTTACTCCAGATTGCAATTTTTTCTCCTTAAGAAAAGTCAGCTGATTATAACTATAAATACAATCGTAAATCGAAAAATCTAAAGAATTGAGGGTCGTTATAAATTGAAAGAAAGCATCATCATTAAGTTCATCCAATAATCGTTCAAATGAATAAAGGATATTTTTTCTAATACGAACCTTTTCCTCATCATATAAATAAGTGGTGTCTTTGCTTAGTTTAATCACACCATTATCTTCAAGAATTCCTTTTCTCCATCTGTTGCCTCTGAAAATTTCGATGTCGTGGTGAAGAAAGTCGTCAAGAGAAGCTGCTTCATCCGTTTCATCATCAAAAAAAACCCATTGCTGATTGATAAATTCTACTACACCTTCTGTGAAGGCTCTGGATTGTATGGATACGAGTTTAGAACGGTGCTGTTTGTTCATGGTCTACCTCCAAAATGGATGCCTCACCTACTTTTTAGACAAAATCATCTTAAATTATAACTGTATATTTTTTCTGGGTCGGGACAATTAACCATCTAATCTGTTTTGCATAGTCTATGTTATCTGTAATGGAAGGCCTAAATATTTCAGGATGTAAGCTTAATACCTATGCAGGCAGTGAAACTTCAACTCGCTAAAAGTTAGGAACCAGACCAGAAAAAGCTTATCTCTAAATTAATTGGCTGCATGCAGCTGTATCTACAAGCTGTGCAGGAAAGGAAGATGAACATATGTGTGGAATAACGGGATGGGTCCATTATCAAAGAAATCTTACAAATGAAAAAGCCATTGTGGAAAAGATGACGAACACCCTGCAAAGGCGCGGTCCAGACGAAACAAATATTTGGTCGGAGCCCCATGCCACCTTTGGCCATAAAAGGCTTATTGTCGTTGATCCAACTGGCGGTAAGCAGCCAATGACTAAGGAAGAAGATCACAATCGTTATACCCTCTGCTACAATGGTGAACTGTATAACACAGAAGATTTAAGAAAAGAACTCCTAATAAAAGGATATTCCTTTAAAGGGCATTCTGATACAGAAGTATTGCTTGCCTCCTATATGGAATGGAAAGAAAAATGCGTGGAATTTTTTAATGGCATATTTTCTTTTGCTGTCTGGGATGAAAAAGAGGAAAAACTATTCATTGGGCGAGACCGTTTAGGGGTGAAGCCGCTTTTTTTTGCAGAAAAAGATGGCGGGTTCTTATTTGCTTCTGAAATTAAAGCCCTGCTTGCTCATCCGAGTGTAAAAGCAGAAATAGACAGAGAAGGCCTGGCGGAGGTATTTGGCCTCGGACCGTCCAGATCGCCGGGATCAGGAGTATTTAAAGGGATAGAGGAACTCCGGCCTGCCCATGCTCTGACCCTTTCCAGAGACGGATTGAAAATCTGGAGATACTGGAATGTTAAAAGCAGCGAGCACAAGGGGAACTTGAATGAAACCGCTGATACTGTGGGCTTTTTACTAAGGGATGCCGTAACAAGGCAGCTTGTATCGGATGTACCGCTTTGTACCTTTCTTTCAGGGGGCTTAGATTCAAGCGCGATTACTGCCATCGCAGCTAAGCATATGGAAGAAAAGGGACTCGGCCAGCTCCATACTTATTCCATTGACTATGAAGATAATGACAAATATTTTCGGGCTAATGCTTTTCAGCCAAATTCAGACGTCCCCTGGATCAGGCGGATGTCGGAAGCCTTTAACACCCAGCATCACAGCTATGTAATTTCACAGGATGCGCTGTCCGATTATTTAGCAGATGCTGTAAGAGTGAGGGATATGCCGGGGATGGCAGATGTTGATTCTTCACTCCTA
Organism: Peribacillus deserti; assembly: GCF_016909175.1. GTDB lineage: Bacteria > Bacillota > Bacilli > Bacillales > DSM-1321 > Paraperibacillus > Paraperibacillus deserti. The sequence goes on along the minus strand of NZ_JAFBFI010000017.1, from coordinate 55,356 downwards.
TGGTTTTGTAAAGAGATCAAAAATGATTTTGTTGTTAGTTTATCAGGTGAGTGTGCGGATGAAATCTTCGGAGGCTATCCATGGTTTCACCGCACAGAGGATTTAGACAGCGGCAGTTTCCCATGGATGCGTTCTTTGAAAGAAAGGAACTCACTGTTAAAAACTCACTGGCAGGAAAAGCTTGCCCTAGAGAGCTATGTGGATCAGAAATATAAGGAAACAATATCAGAAGTTCCGGTGCTGGAGGGAGAATCCGGTGCAGCTGCTAAAAGGCGTGAGCTATTCTATTTGAATATTATCTGGTTTATGACAACACTGCTAGACCGCAAGGACCGGATGAGTATGGGGGCAAGCCTGGAAGTTAGGGTACCCTTCGCAGATCATAGATTAGTAGAATATGTATGGAACATACCGTGGGAAATGAAAATGGCAGGTAACCGGGAAAAAGGGATCTTAAGGAAAGCACTGGAGGGAACACTGCCTGAAGAAGTATTATACAGAAAAAAGAGTCCATATCCAAAGACTCATAACCCGGTTTATACACATAGGGTCCAGAAGCTTTTGAAAAAGAAGCTGGCAAATAAAGAATCTGTCCTTCACGAACTGTTCAACGGAAATAAACTTCAGCAAATTTTAAATACCGGTGGATCCGCATTTAAAGTTCCTTGGTTCGGACAATTGATGACTGGACCCCAGCTGTTAGCTTACCTGGTACAGTTTGATTTATGGTTTGAAGAATATGGAATACAAATCGTAGAATCATAAGAAACAAGCCGGTGCGCGGAGTGCACCGGCTTTCTAATAGTAATTATATTTATGAATTTTAGCGGGCTGCGCCTTCAGACTTTTTTGTAGGGACAGAAGATGGATCAGCTGGAATGCTGCTTTGAAAAACCCTTTTTCTTCCATATTCAGGATTAAAGTCTCCTTGTGATTAGCCCGACCAGGCAGACTAACTTGAATAGTACACCAGCAATCTAACATATAGTTATGCAAACGTTATTCTTATACAAAGTTATCAAAATGCTAATATTCGTTCAAATTCACCAATATTTAGAAGACTTATTTTTTGGAATTGTTGTAAAAAATGAGGCGGAGAGTATAATAAGATTAATAGTTTGCGCAATCGCTTTCATGAAATGAATGAAAGATAAATGAATAATTTAGCCGGAAGGATTTATGCGAAATGATTTATATCACTATACGGATTGACGGCATTGCCGTATACAGGCTACTCTAATAGAGGTTAAGAAGATTGAGGGGAGATTTGAAATGAAAAGCAAACTATTTGCCATACTTATGCTGCCATTCATGCTGATTTATACGATTCCGGCTGCAGCGGAGGAAACTAAACCAGAATCGCGGGAATGGCGGGATGAAAATATATATTTTCTAATGGTGGACCGTTTTAAAAACGGGGACACCCAAAATGATTATAAGGTAAATGTTAAAGATCCTAAGTCCTATAATGGCGGTGATTTTACCGGAATTATCCAGGAACTTGATTACATAAAGGATATGGGCTTTACGTCTATCTGGCTTACACCGGTTTTTGACAATGATGAAAAAGGGTATCATGGCTACTGGATTCGAGACTTTTATAAAACAGAAGAACACTTTGGGACGATGAAAGAATTCAAGAAGTTAGTCAAGGAAGCTCATAAGCGTGATATGAAGGTTATTTTGGATTTTGTTGTAAACCATACGGGACCCAAACATCCTTGGGTGAAAGATCCTTCTAAAAAGGATTGGTTTCATGACCAAAAACCTATACAAAATTGGAATAATCAAAGCGAAGTAGAAAATAACTGGCTATATGATCTGCCTGACTTAAATCAGGAAAATCCTGAAACACGAAAATACCTCCTTGAAGCGGCTAAATGGTGGATTAAGGAAACAAACATAGATGGATACCGTCTGGACACAGTCAGACATGTTCCAGCCGATTTCTGGGCTGATTTTTCCAAAGCAGTCAAATCCGAAAAGAAAAATTTCTATTTGTTAGGTGAAGTATGGGAAAATGACCCTGGCAAAATTGCTAGATACCAGGAGTCGGGTATTGATGGATTTGTAGATTTTCCCCAAAACGAATATCTGAGAAAAATATTCGCTTCAAGCGATCGAAGCTTAACAGGTGCGTTTCTTTCAATAAAAAGAAATAAAGAAAACTTTAAGCAACCCGAGCTGCTTGGAACCTTCATGGATAATCACGATATGCCGCGGTTCACAAGTGAAATTGTACGAAATAAACAAAATCCCGGCACAAGATGGAAACTTGCTCTTTCCTATTTATATACTGCTCCAGGCATTCCAATCGTCTATTATGGCTCGGAGATTGCGCTGAATGGCGGAAATGACCCAGATAACCGGCGTTTAATGGGATTTAAAGCAGAAAAAGAGATTATTGATTACCTCACTAAACTCGGAGAATTAAGAAATAAATATAAAGTCCTCACTAGAGGAACGATGGAAGTCTTATACGATAAAGGCGGTATGGCAGTTTATAAGCGCCAATATAAAAAAGACACCTTCGTAGTTGCGATTAATAACTCCTCAAAATCTAGAACAATTGTTTTAAACAAAGAGGATTTGGACAAGAATAAAGAACTTCGCGGTTTGCTGGAAGGGGACCTTGTAAGAAGCAAGGGGGATACGTATAAAATTATTTTAGACCGCGAAAAAACAGAGATTTATGCCCTGGCAGATAAAACGGGGCTGAATATTCCATATTTGCTTTTGATGGGAACCGTATATGCAGCATTTATTGGTTTTGTCTTCTTATTGGTTAAAAGGTCAAGAAAAAAGAACAAGTAAATATCATAAATGCTTAATAAGCATAGGTAACGGGGGATATGGGAAATGAAAAAAATTTGGTGGAAAGAAGCAGCGGCATATCAAATTTATCCGCGCAGCTTCATGGACAGCAATGGGGATGGCATTGGAGATATCCAGGGAATTATTTCTAAGCTGGATTACTTAAAAGAGCTAGGGATAGATATATTATGGATCTGCCCTATTTTTAAATCCCCTAACGCAGATAACGGCTATGATATCAGCGACTATCAGGACATCATGGATGAGTTTGGAACGATGTCTGATTTTGATGAGCTGCTTGAAGAAGTGCATGCCCGCGGTATGAAAGTCATTCTTGACCTCGTTATCAACCATTCCAGCGACGAGCATCCATGGTTTATCGAATCCCGTTCATCAATAGATAACCCTAAGAGAGATTGGTATATATGGAGAGACGGAAAAGATGGGAAGGAACCAAATAACTGGGAAAGCATTTTTTCAGGAAGTGCCTGGGAGCTGGATGAAAAAACAAACCAATATTACCTTCACTTATTTGATAAAAAGCAGCCGGATTTCAACTGGGAAAACAGTGAAGTGCGCAGAGCACTATATAACATGGTAAACTGGTGGCTTGATAAAGGGATCGATGGATTCCGGGTTGATGCGATCAGCCACATTAACAAGCGGACCGGCCTTCCGGATTTGCCAAACCCGGAAGCCCTGTTATATGTTTCTTCGTTCGACATGCACACCAATCAGGAAGGCATTCATGAATATCTGGAAGAGCTCAAGAACGAGACATTCTCTAAATATGATATTATGACCGTCGGCGAAGCAAATGGTGTAAGAATTGACCAGGCTGATGAGTGGGTTGGCGAGGAAAACGGCACATTCAATATGATTTTCCAATTTGAACATCTTGGCCTTTGGGACAAAGGAACAAATAACAGCGTGGACGTCCGCCAGCTTAAGGAAACATTAACAAAGTGGCAGCAAGGATTATATCAAACAGGCTGGAACGCCTTATTCTTCGAAAACCATGACCAGCCGCGAAGTGTTTCAACCTGGGGCAATGACCAGGAATATTGGAAAGAGAGCGCAAAAATGCTGGGAGCCTGCTATTTCCTGATGTCTGGGACGCCGTTCATCTATCAGGGACAGGAAATAGGCATGACTAACGTTCAATTCGGCTCAATAGATGATTATGATGATGTGGGTATGAAAAACTACTATCAAATTGAAACTGCCAAAGGACGGCCGCATGATGAAATCATGGACATAATCTGGCAGAAAGGCCGGGATAACTCTCGTACGCCGATGCAATGGAACACAGAAAAGAACAGCGGTTTCTCTACAGGAACTCCATGGATGAAAGTTAATCCAAATTATACTGACATCAACGTTCAAGCCCAAAAAGAAGATCCTGATTCCATTTATCACTTCTATAAAAAAATGATAACCATCCGCAAGGAGCATGAAGCTCTAATATATGGGGACTATCAGCTGGTTCTAGAAAACCATCCATCCGTATATGCATATACGCGCAATCTTGATAACCAGACTGTACTCGTAATCTGCAGCTTTAGTGAAATAGAATCCAATGTAAGCTTTCCTAATTTAACAGAGAAGCCATCAGAACTCCTATTAACTAACTACCAAGAGGCAGAGAAGGAATTGCCAAAGACAGTTCGATTAAAACCTTATGAAACACGGATTTATATAATAAATAATTAAAAGATAACTTGATGGATTCTCATTCATTTTGATGAGGGTCCCTTTTTTTATGCTGGGGGTTATTTTTAATACACTTTGGACGGGATTTATGGCTTTTGATCTGCGGGGCTGAGGGAAAGTAGGTAAATGTTATATGCTTTATCATCATAGTAGAATTGGAAAGTATGCTTAGGTTTATGAACGCTTGGAAATATAAGATTTATGCTTAAGTTTTTGAAGGTTATGCTTGAGAATAAAGGTTCTACGCTTAAGTTAGAGAGATGTATGCTTAAGTTTTGTGATTTTGGATTTAGTTTAGGAAGTTATGCTTATCTTCTAGGAATATGCCTATATATGCTTTGTTTTACTATTATGGATAGGGATATACGCGGATATTTATTCTTTAATAGTTAAAAAGATCGTATTTTTATACAGCCGCATAGTTGGGTCTGTATAGCCTCATAGAATAAAAGGGATTTTTTCAGTGGTTGCATCTTTGCTCGCAAGCATCTCGACTGCTCGCAAAGTCCTATAGCGGCTCGCATGCTCTTATTTTTGCTCGCACATTCAAAAAGCTGCTCGACCGCCTGCAATTTTTGCTCGCATCCACCTGGTCTGCTCGCAAAACCCGCAAGCTGCTCGCATTCTCTTATTTTTGCTCGCAAATTCAAAAAGTTGCTCGACTTTCTGCAATTTTGCTCGCATACACCGAGACTGCTCGCAAAACCCGCAAGCTGCTCGCATTCTCTTATTTTTCCTCGCAAAAAGGTGATCCCAGCCGCCGATCTTTGCTCGAAACATCACATATGCTCCCACATCCGTAAGCTGCATGTAATCCCTTGTAATGTGCTAGCAACTGCCATTAGTTGCGTGTATTTATTGAGTCTGCACGCAGTCTCTATTTCTGCTCCAACACCCATAAAAAAAAGGCCACCATAACGATGGCCTTACTGATTTAGCCGTTAACCACTTTGCCGCCGTTGATATGAATAACCTGGCCGCTTATATAAGATGAGTCATCACTAGCCAGGAAAACATAAGCAGGGGCAAGTTCTTCGGGCTGCCCGGCTCTGCCCATTGGCGTGTTCTGGCCGAATTTTTCCACTTCTTCTTCGCTAAAAGTGGATGGAATTAATGGAGTCCAGATTGGCCCTGGTGCTACCGCATTAACCCGGATTCCATCTTTAACAATGGAGTTGGAGAGAGCTCTTGTGAAAGAAACGATCGCTCCTTTTGTTGAGGAGTAATCAATCAGCTTTGGATGGCCCTCATAAGCTGTAATGGATGCGGTATTGATGATGCTGGCTCCCTTTTTCATGTGGGGGAGTGCAGCTTTTGTCAGGTGGAACATCCCGAAGATATTGGTTTTGAACGTGCGCTCCATTTGATCCTTCGTGATGTCAAGAATACTCTCCTGCGGGTGCTGCTCTGCAGCATTGTTAACGAGAATGTCTAGGCTTCCGAATTCGTCGATTGTCTGCTGCACAACACTCTGACAATGCTCTTCCTCTCCTATATCTCCTGTAATAAATAAGCATTTAACGCCTTCCTGCTCAATGAGGCTGCGTGTTTCTTTGGCATCGGCATTTTCCTCTAAGTGCGCAATAACAACGTTTGCACCTTCTTTTGCAAAATAGATGGCTGCAGACTTACCGATTCCACTGTCGCCACCCGTAATTATGGCCGTCTTGCCTTGTAATTTACCTGATCCTTTATAAGATGAATCCACAGAGTCTGGTCGTGGTGTCATTTTGGTTTCAGTTTCCTGTCTCATATCCTGCTGCTGAGGCGGAAAGCCTTGATTTTGATTTTGGCTCAATTCTATCCCTCCAAGTTTTGTATTCTATAATTTTCTTTCCTTTGTAGAGCAGAAGAAAACATGGAAAAATTATACAAAGGACTGTGTTTTCATGTTGAAGCAAGCCATGCCTTGATATATGCAAGAAGCACTATTAAAAATTATTTATACTGCCGCGAGATAGTATCACATATACAGGAATTTAGAAGGAGCGGCTGAAGGAATGACTCGTGAGGCTTGTACAGAGAACCAGGACAGTCTGATGCTTAGGCCAATAATCATGGTCTACAATACGAAACCAGCGCAAAAAAAGAAGAGGCCATATGTAAATGCCTCTTCATAAACTAATTTATCGGTAATTTAAAAATTGAACGTCGATTGGAAGGTCTGCACCTCTAATGGCTGAAATAATGCCTTGCAGGTCGTCTCTGTTCTTGCCGGTAACCCGGATTTGATCTTCCTGGATCTGGCTTTTAACCTTTAAACCGCTGTTTTTAATGATCGTGTTGATTTTTTTGGCGTTTTCTTTATCGATGCCCTGGATCAGCTTAGCCCTTTGCCTGACTGTACCGCCTGAGGCTCCCTCGATTTTACCATAGTCCAGGTTCTTGATGGGTACCTGCCTCTTGGCTAGCTTACTAATCAAAACATCTTTTAACTGATCTAATTTGAATTCATCATCAGAAACCAGCACAAGTTCTTCTTTGTCCAGAGTGATATCACTTTTGCTGCCTTTAAAATCATAACGGGTTTTAATTTCTTTCATAGCCGCTGTTACAGCGTTTGTTACTTCTGGAAAATCTACCTTTGAAACAATATCGAATGAACTTTCTTTTGACATATTGAACCTCCATATGCTCTGTTTTTTTTTCATTATAGCAGACAGGAAATTAAATTCCTATGCGGGAGGGCTGAAGAAATAAAAGGAGTCCGCCAACATTCAAAAGGCGGCCTGACCCTTGTCAGCCGCCTAATTTTAGTATCATATAAGTGCGTTGGTTCTAATAAAAAATTTGTTCTGGTTAATGACCTTATGTACTAATCTTAACTCTCGGAAGCAGGGAGTTCATTTAAAAAGAAAAGGGCCAGGGTGCCAGGGCCGACATGTGCTCCAATAGAAGCACCGATGGAATTAATATAAACTTCCTTGACGCCATATTCGTCTATGATTGCCTTTTTCCATTCTTGGGCAGTTTCCTCGTCATCCGCGTGACTGATGGCAATAGACTGTTCGGCTAGGCTTTCACCGCGTTCCCCCATAATTTCAATCACCCGTTTAAAAAGCTTTTTCTTGCCCCGGATTTTTTCCAGCGGGATCAGCTTGCCGTCTTCGACGTTGAGGAGGGGCTTTATATTAAGAAGGCCTCCTATAAAAGCCGATGCTTTTGATATTCTTCCCCCGCGGGCCAGATATTCAAGGTTATCTACTGTAAATAAGTGCTCCATATGTTGACTGCGGAAAATGGCATCTTTTATAATAGCCTCTTTAGCGGCGCCTTTTGAAGCTTGGTCAACGGCTTGCCTTACGATCTGTCCATAACCTAATGACGCACATTTTGTATCGATAATCTCGATGTCCAGTTCGGGGTATTCTTCCTTAACCTGGCTTAAAGCCATTACAGCTGTTTGATAGGTACCGGAAAGTTCGGAAGAAAAAGCTAAATAAATACCTGTTTTTTTTGCTGACCCGAACTCGGAAAATATCTGGATCACATGCTCTACGGATGGCTGAGAAGTTTTCGGCGATTTTCCTTCCTTCATGGCTGAATAGACTTCATCGGGGGTGATGCCTCGAAGATCATCATAATCTTTACCGTCAAGGTGGACTTTTAATGGAATAAATGTTACGTTGTATTCTTCAAAAAAAGATAAGGGCAAATCTGAGGCACTATCGGCTAAAATGTGTACCGACATTACTCACACCTTCTTTCTAATTGTGCTCTTTGTATATTTTAGTGTATCTATACTTCAGGGAAATTACAATCCTTCAGAATAGGATTTAGCAGTAACGGGCAATTCAATAATATTGGCATCATAGAGATGGGGGACATACATAATGGTTTATGCAGAAACAAAAAAAATAATAGTCGTCATTCTGGGAGCATTGCTGAATGCAATTTCCATGAATTTATTTTTAATTCCGGCCAAGGTTTATGCCAGCGGGTTTACCGGGCTTGCTCAGCTGCTTTCCAACCTGTTAGGGAGTTTTGCTCCTTTTCAAATTTCAACCGGTATTCTACTTTTATTGTTAAACATTCCAGTAGCCATACTTGCCTGGAGAAAGGTTGGGAAACTATTTACCTTTTATAGTCTGCTGAGCGTTGGCTTTAGCACTATTTTTTTGGAAACCATTCCGGTTATGGCCGTTTCCCCGGATATATTGCTTAACGCTGTTTTTGGCGGAGTAATTGCTGCTGTCGGTATTGGTTTTACTCTTAAATACGGAGCTTCGACAGGCGGACTTGATATTGTAGCCATGATTCTATCCCGAATGAAGGACAAGCCGATCGGCACCTATCTGTTCAGTTTAAATGCCTTAATTATTCTGACTGCAGGATATGTATATGGATGGGAAAAGGCCTTGTATACTTTAGTTGCATTATATGCCTCCACCAGGGTTGTAGATGCCATTCATACAAAATATGAAAAACTAACCGTAATGATTATTACAAAAAAATCAGACGAAATGAAGAATGCTATTTATCAAAAGTTTGTAAGGGGGCTTACTCTTGTTCCTGCAAGGGGTGCGTTTACAAATGAAGACAAAAATATGATTATGATTGTGATCACACGGTATGAATTATACGATTTGGAAAAGGTTATAAATGAAGTAGATCCGTCATCTTTCACGAACATTGTGGAGACTGTCGGGATACTGGGACAGTTCAGAAAGGATTAGAAAAAGCTGGCAGGTGCTCTGCCAGCTTTTTTCTATTCATCAAACAGTGGCTGCTTCAGCTGCCAGCAGATAATAGCCGGCTAAGGATGGAATAGGCTTAAATATGCAGAGGATTTCGTGATAACGGCAGAAATAGAGACTTACCATCTGGCGGGAGAGTTTGCTCATTATAACCCGCCCTCCTTTAACACATTACTGCGTTCTAATTTTCTTGCTTCTGCTTCTGCATACGTCATCCGATAAGGTATTTTAAGGCTGTGCTGAGTTACAACATCTTTACTATGCTGAACAAAACGTCGAGATCCTTTACCCAATCGAAACACCTCCGCATCCACTGTATTGACACAGGTCTGTGTCATTTATTAGCTTTAACTATAATGAATACTATTAATTCGGGTAATTTTTGGCTAATAGACGTGTTCAGAAGGATTAGTTTCCAAGCTAGTTAGGGAATGCAGCAGACCAAAAAAAGACTCCCCGTAAAAGGGAGTCTGGGTCAGGCTGTTTTTTCTTTAAAATATTCTTCAAGGAAAACAGCAATACCGTCTTCTTCGTTTGATAGTGTTACTACATCAGCAATGCTTTTTAGCCCGCCAATTCCATTTCCCATAGCCACACCGCAGCCCGCATATTCAATCATTTCAAGGTCATTATCTTCATCACCGAATGCTATAATCCGCTCCTGCGGAATATTTAAGGATTTAGCAACACGTTCTATTCCAACTGCTTTATTTAATCCCTTTTTTACAATTTCAATCACATGAAATGGATCTGCCCATCTTCTATGCTCAACTACCTCTGCATGAACATCCTGTAAATGCTCTCTTATTAACGGAACATGTTCTTCCTCTGTATGGATTAGCATACTGGTCGGCGGTTCTGTAAGAAAATTCCTTAAATCGCCTGTTGTCACACGGGGATTGCCCATGCTGAAAATATCCATCAGCTTTTCATCATGATAATGGTAGTACACATCATCACGTACTTCCGCAATAATGTTATGGAATGTAAAGCCGCTAAGAGCTTCAACGATATCCTTTGCTACCTTAATGTCAAGAGGAGAGTGAAAACTTCCCCAGCTGGTATGAAGCGGGTGGTGGACGAATGCACCATTGAAGTTAACAATTGGTGTATTCAGCCCAGCTTCATGATAGTATCTTTCGCTTGAGCGGAAGGGGCGCCCAGTGGCAATCATCACTTGATGCCCCTGATTCATGAGCTGATTCAGAACTTTTTTTGAGCGGTCTGATATGGTTTTATCATCTTTTAATAGTGTTCCATCCAGGTCCAATACAATTAAATGCTGTTCCTTCATAAAATCTCCCTTTTCTGTACATGATTATTAACTATATTAACATGGCTTTGTAAAAAGGATTTTAAGCCAAAGTTAAATCTTTTTCCATTGTTTGATAAATAATGTATGGTATTAATAGCAGTGTAAAAACAGTTCATGAAGCAAAGCAGGAGGCAGCCATCTTGATAAGTATTAGTAAAGAAAGTATACACCATATTCCCGTATTACATATTGTTAAACAGGAAAAAAGGAAAGAAAAGCTGCCGTTTATACTTTTTATACACGGCATAACAAGCGCCAAAGAACATAATTTACATTATGCTTATCTTCTGGCAGAAAAGGGTTTTCGAGTTGTGCTTCCTGATGCACTTTACCATGGTGAAAGGGAAATAAACCTTTCTGAAAATAAGCTTATGCTATCCTTCTGGGATATAGTAATCAAGACAATAAAAGAGATTGAGGTTTTAAAGGACTTTTATGAAAATGCAGAGTTGATTGACACCTCCAGAATTGGGGTGGCGGGCACCTCTATGGGCGGCATCATTACATATGGGGCACTTTCTCAGTACGCTTGGATTAAAGCGGGTGTGAGCCTTATGGGGAATCCTGCCTACGTTAGCTATGCTAAGCGGCAGATTGAAAACCTTAAGAATTCCCATATTGACATACCGCTTTCTAATGAAGAATTGGATCAACTTTATTCAGTCCTTGCCTCATATGATCTTACACTGAATAGGGAAAAACTTGCTGGAAGACCCATTTTTCTGTGGCACGGTGAAAAGGATACTGTGGTTCCCTATCAGGACGCCTATAATTTCTATGAATCAATGTCGGCAGAATATGGAAATGCTAGTCATAAGATAGCTTTCTTACTCGATAAAGACGCTTCTCATAAGGTAAGCAGAGAAGGGCTGTTAAAAACACAGGAATGGTTCGCCAAGCAGCTTTAAATCAATTCTTAAGAATTTGGAATGAAGAAACCGCTTTTTGGATATAGAAACATATACTATTGTGAAATAAGGAGAGATTGATGATGGATCAGGATTTAAAAGATAATATAATGGGAGCATTAGAGCAGGTCATTGATCCGGAAATAGGAGTAGACATTGTCAACCTAGGTTTGGTATATGACGTGGATATGGATGAAAATGGAGAAACTACCGTAACCATGACACTGACATCGATGGGTTGTCCGCTTGCAGGCACTATTGTAGACCAGGTAAAGACGGCTTTAGAGGATATACCTGAAGTGAAAAATACAGAAGTTAACATCGTATGGACTCCGGTTTGGAACAAAGATATGATGTCCCGCTATGCAAAGATTGCTCTTGGCATCAGATAAACTTTCGAATGTCTCAACTTATTTAGTGCAGCAAGCATCCCGCAAGAGTCTTCGCGGGGTGTTTTTTTGAACAGCTGCATCTGCTTTCGTAAATAGCTCTTAATAATCGTCCAAAGCAATAAAATGGTACAATACGTGGGAGGAGGGGATATTGTGTCAGAGATCAGACAAGTGTATGATGCTTTGAAAAGACCGCTGAGAGATTTGCGGATTTCAGTAATTGACCGCTGCAATCTTAGATGCCAGTATTGCATGCCGGCCGATATATTCGGTGACAGCTATAAATTTCTCCCTGGCGAAGAACTATTATCTTTTGAGGAAATTGAACGATCAGCCCGGCTTTTTGCTGATCTTGGTGTGGAAAAAATCCGTCTGACTGGCGGAGAACCCCTTCTAAGAAGAAATTTGCCCCTGCTTATCAAGCAGCTTTCTCATATAAATGGGATCAACGATATCGCCTTAACTACAAATGGAATTTATTTGAAAAAATATGCACGAGACCTAAGGGATTCAGGTCTGCAGCGTGTTAATATAAGCCTTGACAGTATAGATGATGCCCTCTTTAAAGAGATAACAGGCAGAAGCATTGGCATTAAACCAGTACTTCAAGGCATTCAAGCTGCAAAGGAAAGCGGCCTTGAAGTTAAAATCAATATGGTTGTCAAAAAAGGCATGAATGACAGCCAGATCCTTCCCATGGCGGAATTCTGCAAAAATGAAAATCTAACCTTAAGGTTTATAGAGTTTATGGACGTAGGAAATACAAATGGATGGAAATTGGATCATGTTATTTCTAAAAAAGAAATCATCCAAATAATTAGCAGCAGATATTCCATTGAACCGGTAGAATCCGACTATTACGGCGAGGTGGCTAAAAGGTACCGCTACACGGATGAAGATCCGGAAATTGGCTTTATTACATCTGTTTCAGAGTCTTTTTGCTCTACATGCACAAGGGCGCGTCTCTCAGCGAATGGCCAGTTTTATACCTGCTTATTCAGCAGTTCAGGATTTAATTTAAAAGAATATCTGAGATCTCAGGCCGACGACGAGGAAGTAATTAATCAAATTACATCAATCTGGAACAATCGGAGAGACAGATATTCAGATGAACGGAATGAACCGAATAAGGACAAAAAAGCTAAAATTGAAATGTCTTATATTGGCGGTTAAATATTTTTATACCCGGGAGAGTCAGCCATGCTTGAAAAACGCAAACCTTTACCCATATATGAAGCAGTTGCAAAAATTATGGATATTAAAGTTGATCGAGAGACGGAAATTGTTCCATTAAAGGAAAGCATTAATAGATTTCTGGCCGAAGATATTAAGGCAAATCATGATGTGCCTCATTTTAACCGATCTCCATATGACGGATTTGCTCTTCGGGCGGAAGATACCAGACTTGCAGAATCAGGAAACTCTGTGGAATTTGAAGTGATTGAAAGTTTAGCGGCAGGGATGGTTGCAGAAAAAGAAGTAGGACCTTTTCAGGCCGCGCGTATCATGACCGGAGCTCTGCTCCCTGAAGGGGCAGACACGGTCATCATGTTAGAGCTTGTTAAAACATACGAAAAAAATAATAAAGATTATCTATCTATAAAAAGAAAACAGAATAGCGGGGACAACATCTCTTTTCAAGGTGAAGATGCAAAAAAAGGAGATTTGCTGGTTAAGAAAGGAACCATAATTAATCCGGGTGTGATAGCTGTATTGGCGACCTTCGGCTATCATGAAGTGAAAGTCGCAAAGAAGCCGATGATCGGCCTCTTTGCGACCGGAACAGAGCTGCTTGAAGTATCAGAGGAGCTCGCCCCTGGGAAAATTAGAAACAGCAATGCACCTATGATTGAGGCACAGGCTGCAAGAGCAGGTGCGGAGGCAAAGTATTACGGCCAGCTTCCTGATGACATTGAAATATGCTATGCGGCCATAAAACAGGCTCTAACCGAAGTGGATATTTTAATCACCACAGGGGGAGTCTCTGTTGGCGATTACGATATTATGCCAGATATATATAAGAGACTTGAAGCAGACGTGCTATTTAATAAGGTGGCAATGCGGCCGGGAAGTGTCACAACAGTGGCAAGGCTGAACCATAAAATTCTTTACGGTCTTTCCGGAAATCCTTCCGCTTGTTATGTAGGATTTGAGCTTTTTGTACGGCCGGTGATCCGGACAAAGCTGTTTTCTGAAAAGCCGCATCTGCGAAAAGAAAAAGCATGGCTGAAGGTAGATTTTCCAAAAGCAAATCCTTTTACCCGTCTAATTAGAGGCAGCTTATCATTCGAAGAGGGAAGGCTTAGAGCCGAGCCGTCCGGCCTAGATAAATCCAGTGTCGTGATGAGCCTCGCGGGAGCGGGCGTTCTAATTATTTTGCCCTCAGGCACACGGGGATATCAAAAAGGCGATGAAGTAGAAATATTGCTTCTGGAGGATTTTGAAGGCAGTAAAGCACCTTGGGAAAACCAATGACCGGTATCTTTCAGATCTGCGGATATCAAAATTCGGGAAAAACGACTCTTTTATCCAGTATAATCACAGCTTTAAAAGAGAGAAATGTAAAGGCTGCTGTTTTAAAGCACCATGGACATGGCGGCTCTTTGACCGTACGAGAAAATCAAAAGGACTCTGAGCAATATATACAGGCAGGTGCTGTAGCTTCCCTTGCAGAAGGACAGGGCCATATTCAATTACTTGCCAATATCGCAGAATTTGATTTGGATCAGCAAATTCGTTTTATTTCTTTCTTCAAGCCGGACATTATTCTAATAGAAGGATATAAGTATGAAAATTTTCCGAAGATTGTTCTGCTTAAAAACAGAGAAGATCTGACTTTGCTGAATGATCTTACCAATATAAAAGCAGCCGTATATTGGGAGGAAGCGGAAGGTGAGGAAAAGAGTGAAAAGAACAACATAAAGCATCTGAGTCTCTTTGATCCCTCGCTGCCTATTCAATTGTGTGAAATGATTATGAAGGAAAATCTTGATTTATAGAAAGAAAAGAGGAGGCCGCTTATGAATGATTTCATAAGCGGCTTTTTTATGAAGCAGGCTGCCTAGTTTATATTATAAAGCTTGCATTTATCATAAAAACTCGTTTTGCCGATGCCGAGCATTTTTGCGGCTTTTTGTTTATTCCCATCAGCAAGTTTAATAGCCTTTGCAAGGGCAGCCTTTTCTACAGCAGCCATTATTTCCTTGAGGGGCTGTATAGACTTCTCCTGATCTAGCTTATCGGAAAGGGATGGGGGATAGCCAGCTTCTGCCTCTTCCAGGTCGCGCAGGTATAAAGGCAGGTGTTCTAAGCATATTTCCCGTCCATCTAATACATTAATAGCTCTTTCCAGAACATTCTCCAGTTCTCGGATATTTCCTGGCCAGGAATGCTTTTCGAGAGTAATTTCTGCTGAATTAGATAAATATATGCCTTGTCTGTTAAACTTTTTCTCAAGTTTTTTCAGAAGAATGTATGCAATAGGCAGAATATCTTCTCTTCTTTCTCTAAGAGGGGGGATTTCTACCTTTAGTACATTTAGACGGTAATATAAATCCTGCCTGAATTTACCTTCATGAACCATCTCTTCCAGATTTCTGTGTGTTGCAGCGATAATACGGACATCTACTGCTTTGGGGCTCTGGCCGCCAACTCTCTCGATTTCCTTTTCCTGAAGAACCCTCAAGAGCTTGCTTTGCATGAGAAGAGGCATATCTCCAATTTCGTCCAGAAAGACAGTTCCCATATGCCCAAGTTCAAATTTCCCTTTTTTGCCGCCTCTTTTAGCTCCGGTAAAGGCTCCTTCGTCATACCCGAACAGCTCCGATTCTAACAAATTTTCAGGTATAGAGGCACAATTAACACGAATGAAGGGATAATGTGCCCGGGTGCTGTTCTGGTGGATGCTGTGGGCAAATAATTCTTTGCCGGTGCCTGATTCTCCAATAAGCAGAATGGAGGACTGGCTGTGAGACCCTCTTTCGGCAAGCTGTTTAGCTTCTACAAAACGCGGGTTATTTCCGGCAAGGTCGCTGAAACGATATTTACTTTTATGCTCTTTTTCAAACTTTCGTTTATAATACTGAAGTTCATCCAGCAGAGGCTGAATTTTGCTTGAATAATCCAGCCACTCCTGCGGGTTTCGGAATATAACCGTACCTGCCGCACCGACCAGTTCATTGTTTACGTATAAGGGATAACGATTAGCAATCATTTCACTGCCTTTAATAGGCTGCACAGACGATAATTCAGGAATGCCGGTATTGGCAACAATATGCATCCGTGTATTTTCTATAACTTGATCTACGTGTTTACCTATAGCATCCATCGGGGTTATATTCAGGAAGTCACAGTAGGCTGAATCCATATATCGAATGATGCCTTTACGATCCACCACAACTAACCGTTCAGCTACAATATTAATGACTTCTTTAACCCATTCAACCGGAAGAATATCAATACCCTGCTGGTTCATGTGCAGTCCACCTTATTTGTTTATCATGATTACCTATTATACTAACAAACAAGCTGGCCTGACCACTTTGGTGTCGAAAGATTCTAATAATTACTACTCTATTGAACTGTATATCCCCCGTCTAATACACATGCCTGGCCTGTTACGCCTTTAGCCTTGTCACTCGCAAGGAATACTGCATAGTCAGCAATTTCTGATACATTCAGCAGCCTTTTCTGTGGTACTAAAGGATAAATAACCTCCTCAAGGACCTTTTCGAGAGGGACATCTCTAGTAGCAGCCAGATCTTTTAACTGGTTCTGTACGAGCGGAGTATTGACATAGCCAGGGCAAAGGGCGTTCACCGTAATGCCATCGGCTGCTCCTTCTAGAGCCGAAACCTTTGTCAGTCCAATCAGGCCATGTTTGGCACTATTATAAGCTGATTTTCCTGAAAAACCTATCAGGCCGTTAATGGACGCCATATTAATAATTCTTCCGTACCCTTGGTTTTTCATAATGGGGAAGGCGTGCTTTATTGCCATAAAAGGAGCAGTCAGCATAACCTTAATGAGAAATTCAAACCTTTCTGTCGGAAAATCTTCAATTGGTGAAACATGCTGAAGTCCTGCATTATTGACTAATATATCAAGCCTGCCAAATTGTGAAATTGTTTCATTGATGCAGCTTTTTATAGCATCCTCATTGGTTACATCACATGCCAGTCCTATCGCCTCAAAGCCTTCAGCGGTCAATTGGGAAGCAGCCTCCCTACTTGCTGCTTCATTTAAATCTGACAAGACCACTTTTGCTCCTTCGGCGGCAAAGGCTTTTCCTATCTGCAGTCCAATCCCGCTTCCTGCGCCTGTAATCAGGGCTACTTTATCATGTAATAATGATTTCACACTTTCGCCTCCACTGTTGATGATTTAGTAAGCAGCAGGGCCATAATCGAGGAGAATGGCCCTGCATCTATAACTGGCTTTTATTTAAGCCCTGTCAGGCTGTACAATCCAATAATTAAAAATACAGTCAGTGTTTTTATGATGGTAATTGCAAAGATATCTTTATAGGACTGTCTATGTGTAAGTCCTGTAACAGCAAGAAGGGTTATAACTGCTCCATTGTGAGGGAGAGTATCCATACCGCCGGAAGCCATGGAGATGACCCTATGCATAACTTCTGGCGGAATATTAAATTCATTAATGGCAGCAATATATTTGTCTGACATGGCAGCGAGTGCAATACCCATTCCGCCGGATGCAGAGCCTGTTACACCTGCAAGTGTAGTTGTGGTAATGGCACCATTTACAAGCGGATTCGTAAATGTTTCAGAGATTCCTTTACTTACTGCTGCAAATCCAGGCAAGGAAGAAATAACTCCTCCAAATCCATATTCAGCTGCCGTATTCATAACAGCCAGCAGTGCTCCGCTTATGCTAAGATTCAAGCCGGCCTGGAAATTGGTTGTGACTTTTTTCCAGTCATAAAGAATAGTTGCAATGATTCCGATTGCAAGTGCCATTTCAACTGACCAGATTGCTACGACGGCAGGTGTTTCCAGTTTTACAAAGGCATTTAAGCCAATAGCAGAAAAGTCAAAGCCGTTTGGATACCATTTAGGAATATTGATGGTGAATATTTTATTCATTACTCCTACAAGGATAAGGGGTACAAATGCCAGGATCTGCCTTAAAGGAGATGAAGTTTCAACCGGGAGTTTTTCATCTTCAGGCGGAAGGCTTGCAGCTGTGCTTGTATCTCCAGCAGCCAATTCAGAACCGAATCCAGTATAGCCTTCCCCTGCAGCTGCAGCTTTTTTGCGCTGGTGCTCTAGATAAAGCATCCCGACAATCAATATAAAGGCTCCGCCGATGATGCCGAGTAAAGGTGCAGCATAGATGTCTGTCTTAAAAAATGTGGTCGGGATTACGTTTTGAATCTGTGGTGTTCCAGGAAGAGCATCCATGGTAAACGTAAATGCTCCGAGAGCGATTGTACCCGGAATTAAACGTTTTGGGATGTTTGCCTCTCTGAATAAATTAGCTGCAAATGGATAAACCGCGAATACTACTACGAATAAGCTTACGCCGCTGTAAGTTAAAATAGCTCCTAACAGTACGATGGCTAATATAGCTCTTTTTGCGCCAACTAATTTCGCAATTGTTTTTGCTATGGACTCAGCTATTCCAGACATTTCTACAACTTTTCCAAAAATCGCACCAAGCAGGAAAACAGGAAAATAAGATTTTATAAAGCCGACCATTCTTTCCATAAATATGTTGGAGAAGAACGGCAACACATAACTTGGATCGGTTAAAAGGACAGCAAATAGTGCACAGATTGGAGCAAATAGAATAACTGAAAATCCTCTGTAAGCTACGAACATCAACAAGCCTAGCGATAACAGTATGATAATAAACTCCATATATATCCTCCCTTGTAAAAAAAATCGTCAATAGAAAGCGTTTACAATAATTTGTAAAATTTTTATAGCTTACTTACTTAGGACTAGATCTTGTTTTTCACCTCCCATGTTTTAGCTTTTTAAAAAAAGGGTAACTCTTAAACGTTATAATGCAATTTCCATGCCAAAAGTAAAAAGGGGGATATTTATTAACAAAAGTCGGAAAATTGCAACATTTATTTTTATGGGTTCCGGAATTTCGGAAAATACATTCTAAACTCTCCCGAGATATCGGAATATTCCAGGAACGCGGAAAAAGCACTATTTATCAGAATTTTAAATAAAAAACTAAAAATACATAATAATGCATTTGCATTTA
The DNA here is from genome assembly GCF_016909175.1 of Peribacillus deserti. GTDB lineage: Bacteria > Bacillota > Bacilli > Bacillales > DSM-1321 > Paraperibacillus > Paraperibacillus deserti. Next base: position 36,278 of record NZ_JAFBFI010000017.1, on the reverse strand, counting down.
TTTTTATTCAGTCATATAATGTATAACTAAATAAAGGGAAACTATTTTACCAGTCTTGGAGATGATGATAGTTGAAGGTTTCTATCGTAGGAGCGACGGGATACGGCGGTGCGGAATTAATTAGAATAATAAATAATCATTCAAGCCTGTCTTTAGAGAGTGTCCACTCTTCCTCGAAAACGGGGCAGGCCATATCCACCGAATATCCACACTTTATGCATAAGATAGAGAAAATTCTTATGGAGATAAATCCGGAACAAATGGCGAAAACTTCAGACCTTGTTTTTCTTGCTACACCTAACGGGATTTCAAAGGGACTTACCCCATTTTTTAAAGACTTGAATATAAAGGTAATAGACCTATCTGGAGATTTAAGATTAAAAGACAGAGAGCAATATCAAAAGTGGTATAAGAAAGAAGCAGCATCTGAAGAAGTAACCGGCTCTGCTGTTTACGGACTTTCTGAATGGAATCAAGAAAACATCTCGCAGGCAGATATTATTGCAAATCCAGGATGTTTTCCAACAGCTTCTTTACTGGGGCTGGCTCCTATTATAAAAAATTTCACTTCCATTGAAGATATAATTATAGATGCAAAAACAGGTGTATCGGGAGCAGGAAGATCACTTTCTTCGGCTTCACATTTCAGTGAAGTAAATGAAAATCTAAAAATCTATAAAGTTCATGAACATCAGCATACTCCGGAAATTGAGCAGCAAATTAAAGCTTGGAATAAAAATTCGCCTAATATTAGTTTTTCAGCCCATTTAATTCCAATGACTAGAGGAATTATGGCGACAATGTATGTCAAGGCAGACCGTGTTACCAGCTCCCGGGAAATTTGGGATTTATATAAGGAAGCCTATGAAGGGAAACCTTTTGTCCGGCTTCATCCGCCTGGTTCTTTCCCTTGTACGAAGCATGTATACGGTTCCAACTTCTGTGATATAGGAGTTGCATACGATGAGCGTACAAACCGAATCACGATTGTGTCAGTAATTGATAACTTAATGAAAGGGGCTGCGGGCCAGGCCGTCCAAAATGCAAACCTGATGTTTGGTTTTAATGAAAGTGACGGGCTGCTGAATCTGCCGCTATTCCCATAAACCAGGAGGAAGACATGGAAATCATTAAAGAGAAAAGCGAACTGAAAAAAATAATCAATGGAAGCATTTTATCACCTCTAGGCTACAAAGCAGGCGGGGTACATGCAGGGCTCAGATATACCAAAAAAGACCTGGGAATTATTCTATCAGAAGTTCCGGCGTCTTGCGCAGCTGTTTATACAAAAAATATATTTAATGCTGCTCCCTTACAAGTTACTAAGAATAGTATTTCCATAGAAAAAAAACTGCAGGCCATTATAGTAAACAGTGCCTGTGCAAATGCTTGTACAGGGAAGCGCGGTTTAGAGGATGCCTATGAAATGCGGAGCTCTACCTCAAAAGCTTTCGGTATTTCTGAACATTTAGTGGCAGTAGCTTCCACAGGTGTAATCGGAGAATTTCTGGATATGCAGAAGATAAAGCAAGGCATCAATCTGCTTAACCCAGTGGCTGAAACTTGCGGAGCTGCAGATTTTGAAACAGCCATTTTGACTACAGATACAGTTACAAAAAATACAGCTTATTCAACTTATATTGATGGAGTTAAAGTAACGGCAGGAGGTGCTGCCAAAGGTTCAGGAATGATACATCCCAATATGGCTACAATGCTTGGGTTTGTAACGACAGATGCCAATATAAGTTCGGATGCCCTGCAGAGTGCTCTATCAATGGTAACGAACCAGACATTTAATCAAATAACAGTGGATGGGGACACATCCACTAATGATATGGTCATCGTTATGGCTAATGGCCAGGCAGGAAACAAGGTGCTGGATGAAAATCACCCTGAATGGCAGAAATTTATTGAATTGCTTAAGTTAACATCGGAAGAGCTGGCAAAGCAGATTGCAAGAGATGGAGAAGGAGCTACAAGGCTGATTGAAGTGAATGTTTCCGGCTGCAGGACTAACGAAGATGCACAAATGGCAGCTAAAACGATTGTAGGAAGCAACTTAGTCAAAACAGCTGTTTTTGGTGCAGACGGGAATTGGGGACGCGTAATAGCAGCAATGGGAAGAAGCGGAATCACCTTTAATCCTGAGGATGTAACAATCTGCTTTGGAGAGACAGTCGTGTTAAATCATAGTGAACCGGTATCATTCAGCGAAGAAACAGTCACAGATTATCTTAAAAAGGATTCAGTTGTAATCAACGTCTTGCTGGAAGAAGGAAAAGGTGCCGGCACTGCCTGGGGCTGCGACTTAACATACGATTATGTAAAAATTAATGGAAGCTACAGATCTTAGGCGGAGGTTTACGAATGAAAGTAATTGTCATAAAGTGCGGAGGCAGTATTTTAAACAGCCTTTCAGAAGACTTTTTCTTAAGCATAGACAGGTTAAAGAACAGCGGCTTCCATCCAGTATTGGTTCATGGCGGCGGACCGGATATTAATGAAACCCTGGATTTATATAAAATTAAGCCTGAATTTAAAGATGGATTAAGGAAAACAACTGAGGAAGTAATGCATATAGTGGAATTAGTGCTGTCGGGAAAAACAAACCGCAAGCTTGTAAATCTTCTGGAGCATGCCGGGCATAAAGCGTTAGGGTTAAATGGGTCAGACTGCTCACTGCTACAAGCAGCTTTTGTTAACTGGGAAACACTTGGATTTGTGGGCAAGGTAGAATCGGTAAATAAAAACCTTCTGGAGTCTATTCTAGAAATAGGATGCATTCCTGTTATCACTCCAATAGCATCCGGACCCCATGGGCAAAAACTTAATGTTAATGCTGATATGGCAGCTGGCGCTGTTGCAAGTGCATTACATGCTGAAATGTGCGTGTTTGTAACAGATGTGGATGGAGTTTTGAAAGATGGAAATCTAATCCAGGAGCTTACCGTACAGGAAGCCATAAAGCTTATTGAAGAAGGAACTGTATATGGAGGTATGAAACCGAAGGTAGAAACAGCTCTATCAGTTTTAAGCCAGGGAGCAAAACGAGTGATGATTGCAAGCGGGAAAAATAAATTTTATGATAATAACTCTTTTATCGGAACAGCTTTTGTCTCTGAAAATTTATATATGAAGGGAGCAGCAAAATGAGCCATTTGTTTCCAACCTACGGACGCTGGAATATTGAACCAGCTGCAGGCAAGGGATCCTATTTAATCGATCAAACAGGAAAAGAGTATTTAGACTTCACTTCTGGAATAGGAGTTCTCAATTTCGGGCATTGCCACCCGGACATTACAGAGTCAGTGAAAAAGCAATTAGATAAGTTTTGGCACACGTCAAATTTATTTTCGCTGCCTGTTCAGGAAGAAACAGCATCCGCTATAGCAGAGCTATCAGGACTGGAACGGGTTTTCTTTTCCAACAGTGGAGCAGAAGCAAACGAAGCTGCTATTAAACTGGCAAGGAAAGCAACTGGTAAATCAAAAATCATAACCTGCTATCAGTCTTTCCATGGCCGGACCTTTGCTACAATGGCGGCAACAGGACAGGAAAAAGTCCGTACCGGTTATGGACAGATGCTGGAAACCTTCAAATATATTGAGTTTAACAGTATTCAAGATTTAGAGGACGCTGCTGATAATGAGACGGCTGCCATTATGTTGGAGATTGTTCAGGGCGAAGGTGGTATTCATATCATTAAGCCTGAATTTATCAAGAAATTGGAAGAAATCCGAAGCAAAACAGGGGCTTTGTTGATTATTGATGAAGTACAGACTGGAATTGGGAGGACAGGTAAGTCTTTTGCCTTCCAGCACTTCGACATTAAGCCGGACATTATTACGCTTGCTAAAGGGCTTGGAAATGGAATTCCGGTAGGAGCTATGGCAGGAAGGGAAGAGTTAGCCGAGTTTTTTGGACCTGGCAGCCATGGTTCTACATTCGGAGGTAACCCAATATCTTTAGCCTCTGCAAAAGCTGTGCTATCTGAGCTTACTAAAGAAGGATTTACACGTAGTGTCGAGGAAAAAGGCAAGCTGCTTATTGCACGTTTACAGGATGAGTTACAAGAGTCACCAGTTGTGAAAGAAATTAGAGGATTAGGCCTTATGGTCGGCATTGAGCTGAAAGAGGATGCAGCACCGTACCTGAAAGCTCTTCAGAAACAAGGACTGTTAACTCTGCCAGCCGGTCCGAATATAGTAAGGCTTCTTCCTCCGCTGACAGTAACTGAAATTGAATTGAATAAGGCCATTGAACATATAGCTCAAACATTAGCAAAAAAGAAACAGGTTGTTTAGCACAATAAGAACCTCGTGTTCTTATATCTAAAAATGCATAAATATTCTCAATAACAAATAAATATACACATGTGAGGGAGCCAGAATGAAGGGATATTTACATTTGAAAAACGGAGACACGTTTGAAGGAGAATGGCTGACAGACACTGCTTGCACTGCAGTGGGAGAAGTCGTGTTTTATACAGGAATGACCGGCTACCAGGAGGTGCTGACGGATCCTTCCTACAAAGGGCAGATCATTGTTTTCACTTATCCGCTTATAGGCAATTATGGAATTAATAAAGAGGATTTTGAAAGTAAAGTCCCGCATGTCGCAGGAGTGATTGTGTATCAAGGAAATATGAAATATTCCCATTATCAGGCTGAATGCTCACTTGTACAATATCTGAATAAATGGAACATCCCGATGCTGGGAAAAGCAGATACAAGGGCCATTGTGAAGAAGATCCGCAAAGAAGGTTCGATGTCTGGAGCAATGGCTGCAAAAGCCACAGAAATTCCAGATCTTATTCCTCTCAGTAAAGCAGGATTGGTAAGCCAGGTTACCTCTCGGGAAATTTCCTCCTACGGTAAAGGCAATCACCATATTGTTTTGTATGATTTCGGATATAAAAAATCCATTCTTGATGAACTTCTAGCAAGAAACTGCAAAGTGACGGTGGTTCCGTGCCACACTGCTCCAGAAACTATACATGCATTAAAACCGGATGGAATTGTGTTATCAAACGGTCCTGGAGATCCCAAAGCAATGAATAGGTTTATGCCATTTATTAAAGAAGTGATTAAAAAATATCCAACTATGGGTATCTGCCTTGGCCACCAGTTGATCGCCTTAGCTTTTGGCGGGGATACGGAGAGACTTTTATTTGGACACCGAGGAGCCAATCAGCCAGTCATTAATATGAATACAAAGAGAGTGGTCATGACTTCTCAAAATCATGGGTATGTTGTGAAAGAAAAAAGCATTTCTCAAGCTCCTTTATTTATTTTGTATAAAAATGTGAACGATGGAAGTATAGAAGGTCTTCAGCATAAAGTACTGCCCATCGTATCTGTCCAATTTCATCCGGAGGCCAATCCTGGTCCATGTGAAAGCAATTATATTTTTGATGAATATATGGAAATGGTGAAACACAAATCTGGGAGAGAAAAAGCATATGCCTAAAGATACTAGCTTACAAACCATCTTAGTTATTGGATCAGGTCCAATTGTAATCGGCCAGGCGGCTGAATTTGATTACGCAGGAACTCAGGGCTGTCTGGCTCTTAAAGAAGAAGGCTATAAGATTATTCTTGTTAATAGTAATCCTGCGACTATTATGACAGATGAAATTCATGCTGATGCCGTTTATTTTGAGCCCCTAACAATGGAAGTTATAACCAGGATCATTGAAAAAGAAAAACCTGATGGTCTTCTAGCCACTCTAGGAGGCCAAACGGGGCTGAATCTGGCTTATGAGCTATATGAAGGCGGTATACTAGAAAAGTACAAGGTCAGACTGCTCGGAACTCCGATTGAATCCATTAAAAAGGGTGAAGACAGGGAACTGTTCCGCAATTTAATGTATGAAATCAATGAGCCAGTACCAGAAAGCAGTATTATTAATACGGTAGAAGATGCAGTCTCATTTGCTGAAAAAATTGGTTTTCCGATTATTATCCGGCCTGCTTATACACTAGGAGGAACGGGTGGCGGCATTGCTGAAAATATGGAGCAATATCATGAGCTGGTACGTTCAGGACTGCAGGAGAGTGCCATTCATCAATGTCTGGTAGAAAAGAGCATTGCAGGTTTCAAGGAAGTCGAATATGAAGTCATGAGAGATGCCTCCAATACTTGTATAACAATCTGTAACATGGAAAATATTGATCCTGTTGGTATCCATACGGGTGACTCCATCGTAGTGGCTCCCTCCCAGACTTTAACAGATGAGGAGTATAACCTTCTTCGGTCGGCCAGCATAAAGATCATTTCATCCCTTGGAATTATTGGAGGATGCAATATTCAGTTTGCTCTCGATCCGCAAAGCAAAAAGTATTATTTAATTGAGGTTAACCCAAGAGTAAGCAGGTCTTCAGCACTCGCTTCAAAAGCAACAGGATACCCTATCGCAAGAATAGCCGCAAAACTTGCAGTTGGATATACACTGGATGAATTAGTTAATCCGGTTACAAAAAGCACTTACGCAAGCTTCGAGCCGGCTTTAGATTACACGGTAGTTAAGTTTCCGCGCTGGCCCTTTGATAAATTTCCTGAAGCATATCGAAAATTAGGAACCCAGATGAAGGCGACCGGAGAAGTAATGGCTATTGAAAGAAGTTTGGAAGCAGCCTTGCAGAAAGCCATTGTCTCGTTAGAGCTAAAGGTAAACGGGCTGGAAATGGAGTCATTAAAATCAGTCTCCGTTCCAGATTTAGTAAATCTGATCAAGAAATGTACAGATGAGCGTCTTTTTGTCATTTTTGAATTGTTGAGGAGAGGCATTACAGTTTCTGAAATCCATCAGGCTACGGAAATAGATTATTTCTATTTAAATTGCTTTAAAAACCTGATAGATACAGAAAATGAGATATACTCCAAGGCACTTGAAACGGTAGAAAAAGAACAGCTTCAAGCTTACAAGGAACAAGGTTTCCAAGACTCATTCCTAGCCCATGCCTGGAACGTTTCCGAAGCAGAAATCCGCAGTAAAAGAAGGCATTTTGGTGTCATTTCAGCTTATAAAATGGTAGACACCTGTGCTGCCGAGTTTGAATCGAATACCAACTATTTTTACTCTACTTATTTTGGGGAAAATGAGCAAAAGCCATCTTCCAGCAAAAAAGTCCTGGTTATTGGAAGCGGACCGATCAGAATCGGGCAGGGCATCGAATTTGATTATTGCTCTGTTCATGCTGTATATGCACTAAAAGAAAAAGGCTATGAAGCTGTTATGATTAACAACAATCCCGAAACAGTGAGCACGGACTTTGCTACCTCAGACCGATTATATTTTGAGCCATTAACCCTTGAATCGGTCCTAAATGTAATTGAAGCAGAACAGATCGAATCAGTATTGGTACAATTTGGCGGCCAGACTGCCATTAACCTGGCAAAGGGTCTAGAAGAAAACGGGGTTAAGCTTCTTGGAACAAGTTTTGATACTTTAGATCAAACAGAGGATAGAAGCCGCTTTTACCAGCTCCTTCAGAAGTTGAATATTCCGCATGTTCCGGGTTATGAGGCTGCTAATGAGGAAGAGGTATACCAGCTCGCCGGCACAATTGGATTTCCTGTTTTGTTAAGGCCTTCTTATGTAATAGGCGGGAGAGGAATGCTGGTATTTGATTCTCTTCAGCAGCTTAAGACTAAAATTCAAGATGGCTGGGCAATTGACTACCCTGTTCTAATTGATAAGTATATTCCTGGTATGGAAGCCGAAGTGGATGTAATTGCCGATGGTGAATCTGCCTATATTCCTATGGTAGTAGAACATATAGAAAAAGCAGGTGTCCATTCAGGAGATAGTATGGCATACCTACCGGCGCAAACGATCAGCAGCCAGAATAAAGATCTTATGTCTGAGTATGCACGCCGAATCGTAAAAGAGTTGAATTATAAAGGTTTAATGAATATTCAATTTGTACTGGACAGCAATAAGGTATATGTACTTGAGGTAAACCCTAGGGCCAGCAGGACTATTCCTATCATCAGCAAGCTGTCAGGAGTATCGATGGTTCAAATAGCGACAAAAATATTGCTTGGGAAATACTCCTTGTCGAATGTCGAAGAAACACATTCTCCAGAATTTCCTTTTATAGCTGTTAAATACCCTGTTTTCTCAACTTATGCTCTAAGCGGACTGGATTCAAAAATCGGCCCCGAGATGAAATCAACAGGGGAAGGAATCTCAATCAGTAATTGCAGGGAAAAAGCCCTGCAGAAAGCCTTCCTGCAAAAAAACAAAAACTTTACGGTTCAAAATGAAATTTTGATCAGCTCCAGTGTAAACCTCTCAGCTGAACACGAAGCGCTCATAGCGGAAAAAGGATTTACAATTATTAAAAATGTAGATCTTGAATCATGGTTCCAGGGAGGGAAAGGCGCAGCCGTGCTTGCATGGGGGATATCTGAAGAAGACCAAAGGCTTAGGGAGAAAGCTGTGAAATATCGTCATTATATGTTTTCAGAACCTGAGACTTTCCAAGCTTTCTTAGATTCAGCTGCCGCAGATACTATAACTGTTACCTCATTGCAGGAATGGCAAAAGAAAAATAAAGTGGGAGTGAGGTAATCATGTTGAATAGTGCACCTTCAGTTAAAGGAAATATATTGGGCCAGAAGGATTTCCTTACAATATCAGATTTTACCTCGGATCAAATAGCAAGCATACTGGAATCAGCAAAAAAGATTAAAGCTAAAAAAACTTTGGGGGAAAGCTATCTTCCGCTAAAAGATAAAACGCTGGGGATGATATTTGAAAAATCATCAACCCGTACAAGAGTTTCCTTTGAAGTTGGAATGCTTCAGCTTGGCGGAAATGCGCTGTTTCTAAGCAGCAATGATCTGCAGATTGGCCGTGGAGAAACCATTGCTGATACAGCACGTGTACTTTCTGAGTATTTAGATGGGATTATGATCCGGACCTTCAGCCATGAAAGGGTAGAAGAGTTAGCTAAGTACGCATCCATTCCAGTTATAAATGGGCTGACTGACTTAGCTCATCCCTGCCAGGCGCTGGCTGATTTAATGACCATTTCGGAGATAAAAGGTCCATTAAAGGGGTTGAAGATGGCATACATTGGTGATGGGAATAATATGGCCCATTCCCTTATGGCTGCCTGTGCTAAAATGGGTATGCATTTTTCGATAGCATGTCCAAATGACTATGAGCCAAATCAGGTTTGTATACAATCTGCGAAGCTGCAAGGAGAGAAGAATGGCGCCGAAATCATAGTCACTGGGGATGCTGCGGAAGCGGTCAAAGATGCCGATATTATATATTCAGATGTCTGGACTAGTATGGGCCAGGAAAAAGAAAATGAAATAAGACTGGAAAAGTTTAAAGACTTTCAAATTAATGGTGATCTCATTCAGAGTGCCAAGCACAATTTCCTCTTTATGCATTGCCTTCCTGCCCACCGGGGAGAGGAAGTAACGAGTGAAGTGATTGATGGCCCGAATTCTGTCATCTTTCATCAAGCAGGGAATAGATTGCATGCGCAAAAGGCATTATTGGTGGATTTAATGCAATAAGAAAAGAGAATCCGGGTTTTTAACCCGGTTTTTTTATTGTCTTCAGTAAAAGGTGTGATGATCTTGTAATGGACACCGTATTTTAGCTAATAATAATGGGGAAAAGGAGGGATAACCAATGGGGCAGAATCATCGATTTAAACCAGGAAATAAAGCACCTAATAATGGGAATTATGTAGAAGTAGGTGTGGGCGGCAGCATGGTAGTCAACCCGCGGAATATTCATCTGAACGCAGGAGAACCATTCCCCGAAACTTCCAATCATGAAAGACAGTGGACGTACGCACCAAAACCGCAGCATTAACAGAGCACGAGCATACGGGTAATCTGGAAAATCAAGGTCCACCCGCGCCGGGATCATGTAAAAAGGGACTTCCTGTGGGAGTCCCTTTTATACGTTCACCAATATAGCACTTACGGCGCTTTTTGGTTTAGATTAATGATGGTAAGCTTTTGCAGGCTCATCAGGAATAATAGCGCCTACAATTAAAATGAGAACAGTCACGACTACACCCAGGATTGCCCCTTGAGCGAAGTCTGGCTTAACACCATTCATTGCGCTTACTACATATGTAAGCATTTGAACTAATAAAAAAGTCCAGAAAAAGGTCCAGAATACTTTCACAGAATTCACCTCAATCCTATTACATCATCACTATTTTATCATAAGCCAGCCATTTAAAAAACGGATTTTTTTGATTTCTTTTATATGATCACCCATGCATTTAGAGATCCTCTATAATATTATAGAATATAGGACAATCATATATATAAAAATCAGCACACAAAGGGGAACCCGGTAATGAATCAACGTACCTTCCAGTTTGATGGTCAATGGAATATCGTATACTATCCTGACCGGCCAAGCGGGTTCGCGATCATGATAATCGGTGAGAGAAACCATTTTGTAGATGAGAAAAGCAGCTTTTGGCTGCAGCATCCAGGACGGGAACAGATATTGAACCAGTTAAAATCGGCGGGCTATACACTTTATTCGTCTAACTTATATGGAGCTAACTGGGGAAGTGATAAATCTGTATTTTTAGCTAAGCGCCTTCACCATTTAATAATGAAAAGTGAAATCTTAAATGACCGGATTCATATCCTGGCAGAAGGGACAGGAGCGCTGACTGCCCTAAAGCTTATGAAACTCCTTAAGGGAAATGTGCGATCTGCTGTTTTTCTTAACCCATGCCTTTCCTTAAATGAAAAAATACAAAGGGAGAAAGAGCGTAAATTTTTTCTGAATAGACTAATGAAAGAACTATCTGAAGCCTATGAACTTGATACGGAACAAAGAGAACTTTTTCAAAACAACGCCCATCCGGATTACCTCGATATTAATGTCCCCTTAAAAATTATTCATGTACTTGGAACGGGCGGAGAAGATCAGTCTCATTTATATAAACGCCTAATAGACAGCCAAAAAGAAGAAATTGCGGTTGAAGTTCAGTACCTTTTAGCCGAAAAACGTTATAAAATCGCCGCGCAGGCCCGCCAGTTTTTCAAAAAGTTCGAAGATATCCTTTAAATTCGAAAAAAAGCGAAATTCCCCCTTTTTTTACGCATAAGATACACCAACAGATCAATCTTGGGGGGCCAGACGATCATGCTGAAGCATATTGTAGTGGGAAATTTTCAATTTATAGGTTTTCATCTATGTAAAAAACTGCTTGAGCTAGGGAATGAAGTAATAGGCATTGACTGGAGAAGCGAGGTAAATTCAAGCTTCGAGGACAAATGTATGGAAATAGGAAGAAATGATAACTTCTCTTTTTTTTCGATCGAGGAATGGAATAATGCCTGGAATGAAGATGAAGAGGTGATGGTCTATATTTCTTATTATGATTTTTATAAGGTCTCAGCTATTGGTAGTGAAAAGACGCTTGAACTATTAAACTCCATTAATAAAAAATCCGAACGTACAGCAAAGAGAACCTTTCTGATCGGTCCTATAGAAAAAGAAGAAGAAATGAAAATTCTCAGTTTACAAAATGAAGTCTGCAAAATTGTACTTCTTCCAACTGTGTACGGGGCCTGGCAGCCAGAAGGAATGGCTTTTCAAGCATGCATCCAAGGGGTAGAGACAGAGAAATTAAGTGCTATTATTAGAGAGGAATATAGCAGAGACGCCATTTATATTGAAGATTTAATGGATGAATTGCCCTCCATACTGGCTTCCCCGCTTAAAGAAATTGTTATAGAAAGCTCTGCAGAGAATCAATGGGATTTATGTGCAAAAGAAATCTTTCCTCAAGAGCAGATCGAAGTTTCAAGGAACAAGGTCACAGAACAAGAGCCAAACGTGGAAACAAACTGCATGATTCCTTTAAGGACCTCTCCTGAATCAGGAATAGCGAAACAAATCGATCATTATAGAATGAATCAGCAATTAATCGGCTGGAAAAGATTTTAATACTGAGGACTTAAGATCAGAATGATGATTCCTTAGTCCTTTTGTAGCTGGAAGAGGTCTATGAGTATGAGTGCTAAAACCAAGTGTGGGTGAAAAAAGCCAATTGGAAAACGACATGTAATGAGCTGTATTCTCGTCTGGTCCTAGTCAAGGGAACAAGCAGGTCTTGTGACCTGAATTCTGTAATTTTAAAGGTCCATAATAATTAATCCTTCTAATTCCATTAAAAAGAGTAAATTAAGCTATAATATTAGGGAATCGTATAAAAAGGAGAGAATGATATGGACCAGCAAAATAAAAACATGGAATTTATGGCGATTGCCATGAAGTATTTTCCTGATGCGAAAGCAAAACTTGATGAAGCCGGGATTGAACTTTCTATGGACATGCTGCCGCACTTTATGGATTTATTCCAGAAAGTTATGCAGGAAGCCTATGAGCTTGGAAGACAGGATGCTAAAGAATAGATTTTCACCTAGTGAATTTTCTGCAATAAAAAAAGCTGCTCTCTGCAGCTTTTTATTTTTTTCTCTTTAGAATGATATCCATGATCGGGCTAAGCTGCTTAATTGCTGGTTTAAATTGATCATATACAGTCATGATGCTGTCCACCTGATTCAAGAGCTGGTCAAGATCAATTTTTGACATCAATTCAGCAAGCTTATCATGTTCGTCTGAATTGCTGTGCTGTCTATGGTTTTTAGTTCCAAACATAAAATCAGAAATTCTGTCATGTTTCCCTTTGTTAGAAGCCATTATGTTTTAACCTCCTTTGCTATCCTCACTTGTACTATATGTACAAATATCTAAGTTGGACTAGACTGAAGCCGCCATGATAAGGCAAGAATTATCAGAGAGCACCAAGGTAATCTATTGCCAGATTTCAGGTTTTTAGTTAAAATTAGTACCAAGTCTTAATAATTGATAATAATTCATTTGGATATTGAAAATAGAGGGGTTGTTTAAATGAATGCAGGTATAATCGGGATAGGCAGATATCTGCCTGAAAAAATCCTTACAAACTTTGACCTTGAAAAAATGGTCGATACATCCGATGAGTGGATTCGTACAAGAACCGGCATACAGGAGCGAAGAATTGCAGCAGATGATGTAAATACATCTGATATGGCCTATGAGGCGGCTAAAAAGGCAATTGAGAATGCGCAGATTTCCCCGGAAGAGATTGATTTAATTCTCGTAGCTACAGTTACGCCTGATCGTCCTTTCCCAAGTGTTTCCTGTATGCTCCAGGAAAAACTGGGAGCTAAAAAAGCTGCAGCTATGGATTTGAGTGCTGCATGCGCCGGATTTATGTATGGCATGATTACTGCAAGCCAGTTCATCAAAACAGGATCCTATAAGCATGTATTAATAGTGGGTGTAGAAAAACTTTCGAAGATAACAAATTGGGATGACCGCAATACTGCTGTTCTTTTTGGGGACGGCGCCGGTGCCGTCCTAATGGGGCCAGTATCCGATGATAAAGGGATCCTTTCATTTGAATTAGGGGCAGATGGTTCTGGCGGGAAATATTTGCTCCAGGATGGTTTGTATCTAAGCATGAATGGGAGAGAAGTTTTCAAGTTTGCGGTGCGCCAGATGGGTGAATCGAGTGTAAATGTTCTAAAAAAAGCTGGTCTTACAAAAGAGGATGTAGACTTGCTGATCCCGCATCAGGCAAATATCCGAATCATGGAATCGGCCAGGGAAAGATTAGAGCTTCCTCCTGAAAAGATGTCCTCCACTGTTCATAAATACGGAAACACGTCTGCAGCTTCTATCCCTCTCTCTCTAGTGGATGAACTTGAAGCTGGTAAAGTTAAAGATGGCGATTGTCTGGTAATGGTCGGTTTTGGCGGAGGCTTGACATGGGGAGCCATTGCTTTACGCTGGGGCAAATAGTTCAAACAGATTAATTTTCATTTAAGAAAGGAAGAATTATAATGACTAAACGCAGAGTTGTAGTAACAGGATTAGGCTCCCTTACTCCGATTGGGAATAATACAGAAAGCTTTTGGCAGAACGCTGTTGCTGGAATTTCAGGTGTGGGCCAGTTAACGAGGGTTAATGCAGAGGATTATCCGGCAAAAGTGGCAGCTGAAATTAACGATTTTAAATCTGAGGATTTTATTGATAGAAAAGATGCAAGAAAAATGGATCGTTTCACTCAATATGCAGTAGCAGCTTCATTGATGGCGGTTAAGGATGCTAAACTCGAAATTACTGAAGAAAACGCACCGCGGGTAGGTGTATGGATCGGTTCCGGAATAGGCGGTATGGAAACGTTCGAAAACCAGTTTGAAACCCTCCTTAACAGAGGGCCGCGCCGAGTAAGCCCATTTTTTGTTCCGATGATGATTCCCGATATGGCTGCTGGCCAGGTTTCTATCATCCTAGGTGCAAAAGGATTCAATTCCTGCACGGTGACTGCATGTGCTACAGGTACCAATTCAATCGGTGATGCTTTTAAAGTGATTCAGCGCGGAGATGCGGATGTTATGATTACCGGCGGCTCCGAAGCCCCCATTACAAGAATGGCAATTGCCGGCTTCTGCGCCAATACTGCACTAACCACGAATCCGGATCCAAAAACGGCGAGCCGGCCTTTTGATAAAAACCGGGACGGATTTGTAATTGGTGAAGGAGCGGGAATTATTGTATTAGAGGATCTGGAACATGCACTTGCAAGAGGAGCAGAAATCTATGCAGAAATTGTAGGATATGGAGCTACTGGGGATGCGCATCATATAACGGCACCATCACCAGGCGGCGAAGGCGGAGCGAGAGCCATGAAGATGGCCATTAAAGATGCAGGGCTTGAACCGAGCGAGATTCAATACATTAATGCACATGGAACAAGCACCCCATATAATGACAAATTTGAGACCATGGCTATAAAAGAAGTGTTTGGCGAAAGTGCCGCACACGTAGCTATTAGTTCTACAAAATCGATGACCGGACATTTATTAGGAGCAGCAGGCGGAGTTGAAGCAATCCTAACGGTACTTGCGATCAAAAATAATTTGGTTCCTCCTACCATCAATCTTGAGGAAGCCGACCCGGAATGCGACTTGGATTATGTTCCCAACAAAGCACGAGAAATGGAAGTACAAGCTGCTATGAGTAACTCGCTTGGTTTCGGCGGACATAATGCCACTTTAGTATTTAAAAAATACCAATAAAACCTTTAGCAACCTCCTGGAGAATATTCTTCAAGAGGTTTTTTTGTGGATCCTTTTTGGACAGAATCCTTTATTATTACGCTAAGTTTTAGCTCATTTTTGATTTTGGACTATGTTCATTTTAGAGGATACTGGGACTCCTGCAAGCAAACAGGTCAAGGGAAACCCCGCAGGCGTAATCGGGAGAGCCGGTTCCCGGATCGCCCGAGGAAAGCGAGTGCCCTTCGCTGGCAATCAACAGGCAAGTTTAACAGCTATTTTTAAATCCTGAGTTTTACCATCATCATACATACCTGCATCCGCCTAATGGCCGGCATTAAAGTAAATTGTGAGAATGAGACTAATAACAACCCTAAAGCCTCAAGCATATAATACATCATCGCTGAAAGGGAGGAGGGAATATGGGAGTTCTGAAGACGGATGAATGGTTAAAAGTTTCCTTGAAAAATCCTCTAGAAATATGTAAAAAGCTCAAAAAATTATTCCACGAGGATTCTGAGCAAAGAGTTTATAATTATTTGGCCAGAAATGGCATGTACAAATATAATGGGAGAACTTCAAGTGAATTTACTAAGCTAGTAGAAAATAAAGTATGGACTAAAGTTGAAGGCTTCTTTAAATTTTATAAAAAAAGCTGGGGCGGGCCGGACATCCCTATATTTATTTTTCCTCATGGAAGTGCCGGTATGTTTCATTCAAATAAAGGAAATAAGTCAGGATTGGCATTTAAGGATAAGATGTTTTTGTTTTATACTCCAGGCCTTTCCGAGAAGGAGCTTGAAGCTGTTTTTGTTCATGAATATCATCATGTCTGCAGGCTTAATTCTTTAAAAAAGGATATTAATGATTATACTCTAATGGATTCTATCGTTCTTGAGGGACTCGCAGAACATGCTGTAGCAAGAAATGTAGGTGCATCTTACCTTGCTGAGTGGACCCGGTTTTATAATTCGAATGCTGCATTAAGACTGGGGGAAAAATATATTAAGCCGCATCTGGATTTAAAAAAGAATGATACGTTACATGATCAGCTCCTGTATGGGTTAGGAAGGTTTCCAAAAATGATAGGGTATTCATGCGGGTTCCATGCGGTTTCAAAGTATAAAAAAAATAAATACATTTCAGAAAGTGCTACATTCACTAAGCCATCTGAATATTTTATGGAAGGTTATTTTAGTGGCTGACCACCACCAGAAGCATGTTGCCCCCTGCTGTATTACATACCGAATAAATCGCGGCTAGAGAAGCGGTTTACAGCAGAGGAGTACTCGGGGTCATTTACAGAATGCAGCGGGAGTAAAACAGCGAAATAAAATTTTTTAATAGATTATCGGCGTAAATAGAGACCGTACATTATTAGAGAAATAGATGTTCATAGAAATCATAATCGTCTATAGGAATCTTTCTGGCGGGCTAAAGCAGGGGACAGAAAAATATAGCCAGCCTCCTTCAAAAAAAGGAATATTTTTACTAAAAAATGCCTATACTGATGGACAAACAGTTTTCAAGTAAGTGAGGGGTCAGATGATGTTATATCTCCATGATGTATGGGTTAATTGGTTTGAAGGGGAAGAAAACGGGTACAATATTTGCCACTTTCACGAATGGAGAAAAGACGATGGTATAGAACTGCTGGATCAAGTGCCGCTCATCAAAGTATCGTCTCCTATGTTTCACTATATTGAAAATGACTTATCGGAGCTGCCCAAAGAATTACTGGATGATATTTTCCAAAAGGCGTATGCAAGAAAAAACCATGAAAGAATTCAAATGGATTATTGCTTTATTGTTACGGATGGAAAAGGGATACTGGCGGTTGATACGATCGGCTATAATATTCCTATCAGGAAAAGCAGACTTATTCCAAGGCAGGAACAGCTGGTTTATGAAATGGTTGAGGACCAGGAAGAAGCGAAATATGAGTTCAAAAAGCAGGAGACAGAAACTAAGGATTATCATATCCTGTCTCCGGCACCAGATTTAATGCAGGGACTTACAAGAAAAGAACGCCAACTAAAACAGCTGTTATTTATGGCTCTTGATCAGCTGTATTCTTCAAAAAATACGGCAGAAATCAGATACTGGTACACCGAATGGTCACCGCATAAATACGAATATATCCAAAATCTTGAATTTGAAATTGCATGGAATGAGCTGTTCGAATCCTTAAGATATGATTGGAGCAGCAAGCATCTATTATTATGCGAAAACCTGATTAAAGGCCAGCCATTTTTCGAAAAGCTTTGGGAAATGGAAGTAGGAGACAGTCCTTCTGTATTATAAAATAACTAAAGTCAACCAAAAAAGCACGCCTCAAAAGCGTGCTTTTTTGGTTATATAATATTTAATTATCTCTTCCTGCCTAGTCCCATGGCATTGTTCATTTTTCTAATCATTTTATTTGCCTCGCGATTTGCTTTCTCGGCGCCTCTGTCAAGAATCGCGTCCAATTCCTCTGAATTAATGAGGCTATTGTATCGTTCCTGTATAGGAGAAAGGGCATCAATCACAACCTTTGCAAGGTCTCCTTTGAAATCTCCATATCCTTTTCCTGCATAGTTACCCTCTATGTCAGTAATGGACTTTCCGCTGAAAATCGAGTAAATGGATAACAAATTTGAGACTCCCGGTTTGTTTTCTTTGTCATACTTCACGATTCCATCTGAATCCGTTACAGCGCTTTTGATTTTCTTTTCAATCGTTTTAGGATCGTCCAATAGGGTAATGAACGATTTTTTATTGGCATCTGATTTGCTCATTTTTTTTGTTGGCTCCTGCAGAGACATCACCCTTGCGCCAATCTGCGGAAGCCGTATTTCTGGAATCGTAAAAATCTCGTTATACTTTTTATTAAATCTTTCTCCTAGATCACGGGTCAATTCTATGTGCTGCTTCTGGTCATCTCCAACCGGCACAATGTCCGTCTTATATAGAAGAATATCGGCTGCCATTAAAGGCGGATAGGTAAGCAGTCCTGAAGAAACAGCTTCCTTGCCAGAGGATTTATCTTTGAATTGTGTCATCCTCTCCAGTTCTCCAATATAAGAAATACATTGCATAACCCATCCTGCCTGAGCATGTGCCGGGACTTCGGATTGAATGAAAATAGTTGCTTTTTCAGGATCCAGCCCGATTGAGAGATAAAGAGCAGCCAGGCTGCGGACATTTTTTCTAAGTTCTAGACGATCCTGAGGCACAGTAATTGCATGCTGATCCACTATGCAGAAATAACAGTTATAATCATGCTGTAAATCAACAAATTGCTGCATCGCTCCTATGTAGTTTCCTATTGTTACATTTCCTGTCGGCTGAATTCCGGAAAAAATGGTTTTCATTTTATACAACTCCTAAATTAATGTTAAGTCTTTTTAATTTTCTATAAAAAAAACCATCCTTACCCCAGTATAGGGATGAATGGTTTTTCAATATGCCACCCTTTGTACCGGTATCCCGGTTTCTTTATCGATACTCAAAAAACTGTAACCTGCCTTTAACGCTGGCCGCGTCCAGATCCCTTTTTTAAAAAGAAATCCGATGCTGAAAAGTCCATTCCATACGGACAGTATGCCAGATTATTCCAACTGACAGGCGCTAATTAACTGACACCGAATGTTCTGCTTTTTTCTATGCTTTTCAATATAAAATCTTACTTTAATTTTATCTAAAAGAAAGTACATTTGCAAATAGCCGCCTAGATAACTCCAATCAGGCTTGCAAGGCAGCACAATAATCCAGAGATTAGAAACGGCAGAGTAATATTATACTTTTTCTGGGAAGGGTAACCCGTTGCCTCCAGATCCGCATCATCAAACTGCGCAACATACGCACCCAGCTTATCCAGCTTAAGAAAATTTTTCATACTAAAAATGATTCCATTGAAAAAGCCGCCTTCAACCACAAATAAAAAGGCTCCTATTACAATATAAAAAAGCCCAATAAAGAATAAACAATTCATAAAGGAGATGTAATAAGTATTTTCTCCAAAAAAGGCAAGCAGTAGTGAAACGAATATATTAATTCCCGTTATTATGGACAGCCGCTGTACAATATAGTTCATGTCTTCTCCTTCTCCGGCATATGTCATGTTCAAAAAAAAGTATAGCTATTAATAGACGGGATAGGCAAGCAATATTAAAATAATATAAGAGAGTCTTTTACCCTCATATAGAGATTTGGTACATACAGTATTTGTCAAAAACAAACAAAATTTTCTCAAAATTTTCCCAACTTTGAGCCTCATTTTAAGAAAAGTTAGATAATAAAACAAGAATTTTTTTCCTGTGTATTATGCCGAAAACCTTGGTATAAAAAGGTTTCGTGAAAAATAGCCTGAGTTTATTGAAACCTAATCGTAAAGTTTTTGTAAAAAAAATATTGAAAATTTGTAGTAGTACAACTTATAATAAGAACGAAATCTTCAGAAAATTTGAAGATAAAAATTAGGGAGGTCATTCTAGAATGAACAAAAAGTTTTCGTTTCTTTTAGTTCTTGTTCTTGCTTTAAGCACGTTCCTTGCAGCATGCAGCGGCGGCGGAGAAAAAGCAGGCAGTGACACTAAAAAAGGCTCAAGCGAAGGAAAATCTGCTGACGCTAAAAAAGAACAAGTATTGAACCTTATTGCAACTTCTGAGATTCCATCTATGGACTCAACTCTTGCTACTGACTCCGTATCATTCAATGTTATGAACAACGTATACGAGGGTCTTTACCGTTTAGGACAGGATAATGAGCCTACACTTGGTATGGCTGCAGAAGAGCCAAAAGTAAGTGAAGACGGAAAAACTTATACGTTCAAACTACGCGATGCAAAATGGTCTAACGGAGACGCTGTAACAGCTAACGATTTCGTATTCTCTTGGAGACGTGCAGTAGATCCTGCTACAGCTGCTGAATATGCTTATATGCTTTATGATGTAAAAGGTGCAGAAGAAATTAACTCTGGCAAAGCTAAGCCTGACACACTAGGCATTAAAGCTATTGATGAAAAAACGTTAGAAATCACTTTGAAAAACAACATTCCATATTTCAAATCCCTATTGTCATTTGCAACTTTCTATCCACAAAACGAAAAATTCTTTAAAGAGCAAGGCAAAAACTACGCTCTAGAAGCAAACACTGGAGTTTATAACGGTCCTTTCACACTAAGCGATTGGAAACACGAACAAAGCTTCCAGCTTAAGAAAAACCCTACATACTGGGATAATGCAGCTGTTAAGCTTGAAACAATCAACTTTAACATTGTTAAAGATACCGCTACTGCAGTTAACCTTTATGAAACTAAAAAGGCTGACCGTGCAGCTTTAAATGCAGAATTTGTAGATAAATACAAGTCTGACAAGAACTTTGGCACTTCTCCTGATACTTCTGTATACTTCTTGCGTTTAAACGAAAAGAACAAAGTATTAGCTAACAGAGATGCACGTAAAGCACTTGATCTTGCATGGGATAAAAAATCATTTGTTGATGTTATTCTAAACAATGGTTCTAAGCCTGCTTACTACCTGGTTCCTGATAAATTTGCTGTTGGTCCGGACGGCAAGGATTTCCGTGAAACAAATGGAGACCTAGGTAAATTGGATGTGGAAGAAGCTAAAAAACTTTGGGCTAAAGCTAAAAAAGAAGCTAAATTCGACAAAGTTACTCTAGAAATGCTTAACTATGACGATGACAACTCTGCAAAAATTTCTCAATACCTTAAAGAGCAGTTAGAATCAAATCTTGAAGGCTTAACTGTTAACATTAAGCCACAGCCATTCAAACAAAAGCTAGATCTTGAATCTAAAGGCAACTATGACTTCTCATTCGCTGGCTGGGGTCCTGACTACCAAGATCCAATGACTTTCATCGACATGTTCGTAACTGATGGTGCTCATAACCAAATGGGCTACTCAAACCCTAAATATGACAAGCTTGTTGCTGATGCTAAAGGTCCTCTTCTTTCAGACCTTGATGCTCGCTGGAAAGCTCTTTTAGAAGCTGAAAAAATCCTAATGGATGATGCTGCAATTTCTCCAATGTACCAAAGAGGTACTGCATTCCTTCAACGTGAATATGTAAAAGGAATCGTTGAGCATCCATTCGGCGGAGACTTCGGCTACAAATGGGCTCACATTGAGTAATCTCTAAGTACTCATGGGAAGCAAAGGAGAGTATGTGGTTTAAAACCTCGTACTCTCCTTTTTCCCTTATTACAGAAAAATCAGAATTAAAAGATTACTAGAATAATTTACTAATAGAAAAGGGGGGCTAACGGGATGTTGCGTTATACTCTTCAAAGAATTGTCTACATGCTGATAACTTTATTCATCATTGCTACTCTCACATTTTTCTTAATGAAACTGCTTCCCGGTTCACCACTTAAAAGCCAGGATAAACTTACTCCTGAACAGGTAACGATTATTAATGAAAAGTATGGACTGAATGATCCACTGCCTGTCCAATATGTTCATTACATCGCAAATCTAGCTAAAGGTGATCTTGGATTATCTTTTCAATACGATAACCGTCCGGTATCAGAAATGATTGCAGGCAGAATTGGACCTTCAGCACAATTAGGGTTACAAGCATTAATAATTGGATCAATTGTTGGCCTAATTTTAGGGATTATTGCTGCAATCAAGCACAATACGTTTTTCGATTACGGTGCTACTTTCCTGGCTGTATTAGGTATATCTATTCCTTCTTTTGTTTTCGCAGGATTCATGCAATTTGTACTTGGTGTTAAGCTTCAGCTGTTACCAGTTGCACTATGGGAAGGTTTCATCTATACAATTATGCCGACTATAGCATTATCTGGATTTGTAATTGCCAATATCTCACGTTTTATGAGGACTGAATTACTAGAAGTTATGGCTTCTGATTATATTATGCTAGCTAAGGCAAAAGGAATCAGCCAATCCGGCATCATCATCAAGCATGCTATTAGAAATGCTTTAATTCCGGTAATTACAATTATTGGTCCATTGGCAGTTAATATTATGACAGGTTCCTTAGTAATCGAAAGAATATTTGCCATCCCAGGATTAGGGGAGCAATTTGTCAAGTCAATCAACATGAATGATTATACAGTCATTATGGGAACAACGATCTTTTACAGTGCTCTGTTTGTATTTATCATTTTCGTAGTGGATATTTTATACGGCGTCGTTGATCCTCGAATTCGTCTGGCAGGAGGGAAAAAATAATGGAACAGAAACAGCTAGACAATCTACCTTCTGATTTATTCCGCCCGGCTGCTGGAAAAGGGGACCTTGAAAGAATAGGAAGGCCGAGCCTGAGTTACTGGCAGGACGCCTGGATTCGTCTGAAAAAAAATAAAGGTGCTATTTTTGGGTTAGTGGTTGTTATACTGATTACGCTTTTAGCTATCTTTGCACCCATATTAAGCAGCCACACTTACAGAGAGCAAAACTTAGCGCTTTCAAAGCTTCCGCCAAAGATTCCTGTTTTAGAAAACATAGGTTTCCTGGGTGTTGATGGCAAAGATAAAGATGGATTTGATGTTTATAAAGCAAAAAACGTTAAAGAATATTATTGGTTTGGAACGGATGACCTGGGACGCGACCAATGGGTCCGTGTTTGGCAGGGAACCCGTATTTCGCTTCTAATCGCGGTGGTAGCTGCCCTGATTGATTTGTTTATTGGAATCATTTATGGCGGTATAGCCGGCTTCTATGGCGGCAGAACAGATAACATTATGATGAGGATCATTGAAATATTAATTGGTATACCAAGTTTGATCATAGTTATTTTATTTATTCTGATCTTTAAGCCAGGCGTAACATCGATCATTCTGGCGATGGTTATAACAGGCTGGACAGGTATGGCAAGGATTGTACGCGGACAGATTCTCAAAATGAAAGAACAGGAATTCGTCTTGGCTTCCAAAACGCTTGGGGCAGCAAACTCCAGGTTAATAGGTAAACACTTGATTCCGAATGTACTGGGACCGATTATAGTAACTACTATGTTTACAGTACCTGGAGCCATCTTTACTGAAGCGTTCTTAAGCTTCATTGGTTTAGGGATCGCTCCTCCACAGGCATCCCTGGGAGCTTTGGTTAATGATGGATTCAGATTTATTCAGACATATCCTTATCAATTAATCATCCCGTCTATTGTAATCAGTTTATTAATCCTTAGTTTCAACTTACTTGGTGATGGCTTGCGTGATGCACTGGATCCAAAAATGCGTAAGTAATTAGGAGGAGAAGAATTATGGATAAAGTTTTAGAAGTAAAAGATCTGCATGTCTCCTTCGATACGTACGGAGGAATCGTTAAGGCTGTACGCGGTGTCAGTTTTGACTTAAAAAAGGGAGAAACATTAGCAATCGTAGGTGAGTCCGGCTCTGGAAAATCAGTCACATCAAAAGCGTTAATGAGACTTATTCCTAATCCGCCGGGACGGATTTCTAAAGGAGAAATCCTCTTTGATGGAAGAGATCTAGCCAAACTTTCAGAAAAAGAGATGCAAAGAGTCCGGGGAAAGGAAATCGCGATGATCTTCCAGGATCCAATGACTTCCTTGAATCCAACAATGAAGATTGGTACTCAAATCATGGAAAGCTTGATCAAACATCAAAATTTAAGCAAAAGTGCTGCAAGAGAACGAGCATTAGAGCTATTAAGATTAGTTGGGATCCCACAGCCGGAAGTTCGTATCAATCAGTACCCGCACCAATTTTCAGGCGGGATGAGACAGCGTGTGGTTGTAGCGGTTGCTCTTTCGTGTAATCCTAAAGTCCTTATTGCCGATGAACCAACAACGGCACTTGATGTTACAATCCAGGCTCAAATTCTAGAGCTTATGAAGGACCTGCAAAATAAAATAGATACAAGCATTATCTTCATTACCCATGACCTTGGTGTTGTTGCCAACGTTGCGGACCGGGTAGCTGTTATGTACGGCGGCCAGATAGTTGAGATGGGTACTGTAGATGAAATATTCTATGACCCGAGACATCCATATACATGGGGCTTGCTTGCATCTATGCCTTCCTTAGATACAAGCATACAAACAGAACTTGCTGCGATTCCAGGTACTCCTCCTGATTTAATGCATCCGCCTAAAGGGGACGCATTTGCTCCAAGGAGTGCATATGCTCTTGAGATAGATTTTGAGCATGAGCCGCCAATGTTCCAAATCTCAGATACACACTTTGCAAAAACATGGCTGCTTCATGAAAATGCTCCGGCGGTAGAGCCTCCTAAAGCAGTTATAGACAAACGCCGCACAATGTCTTCCAATTTTGCAAAACCAAGATTGGCAGAGGAGGTAGTTCGCTGACATGGCAGAAAAACTTCTTGAAATTAAAAATTTAAAGCAGCATTTTAACATAGGGAAACCAAACCAGGTCAAAGCTGTAGATGGTATTTCTTTTGATATCTATAAAGGCGAGACATTAGGGCTTGTAGGGGAGTCTGGCTGTGGAAAATCCACAACTGGAAGATCAATCATCCGCCTATATAATGCAACAGATGGAGAAGTTCTTTTTGAAGGTGAAAATGTACACGGAAAAAAATCTCGTTCCGATTTAAAGAAATTTAATCGTAAGATGCAAATGATATTCCAGGATCCATATGCATCATTAAACCCTCGTATGACTGTCGGAGATATAATCGCAGAAGGCATTGATATCCATGGTTTAGCAAATACGAGAAAAGAAAGAATGGATAAAGTTTATGAGCTGCTGAGCACGGTAGGGTTAAACCAGGAACATGCAAACCGTTATCCCCATGAATTTTCTGGAGGACAGCGACAGCGTATTGGAATAGCAAGAGCCCTTGCTGTTGATCCTGACTTTATCATAGCTGACGAGCCTATTTCTGCTTTGGATGTATCAATCCAGGCCCAGGTTGTAAATTTAATGAAAAAGCTTCAAAGAGAAAAAGGTCTGACATACTTGTTCATTGCCCATGACCTTTCTATGGTTAAATATATCAGTGATAGAATTGGTGTTATGTATTACGGAAAGCTTGTAGAGCTTGCTTCAAGTGAGGAGCTATACAAAAATCCAATTCACCCTTATACACAGTCTCTTCTTTCTGCTATTCCGCTTCCAGATCCTGAGAGTGAAAGAACGAGAAAGAGAATTGTATATAATCCAAATGTCCATAATTACTCTGAAGGCGAAGAACTAGAAATGCGTGAAATCACACCTGGACATTTTGTCTATTGCTCTGAAAAGGAATACAAGCAATACAAGTCTATTTATTCTAAATAAAAATGAAACGGTCCATGACAGGGCCGTTTTTTTTTTATTGTTTACATTTTATACCCATGAATCTATTTATTTAATCTAGAGTATCACAAAAGATTTGAAAATTACAAAGATTCAGTTTTTACCTTACCAAAGGTTGATCAACATTACCGAACCTAGGCGGATTATCAGGCGAGATTTATTATATTGTCCGAGTTTTTGCTGCATAGCCTGCTTTTTTTTATGCAAGGGATAATATCTATATGAAAAAGGTGATTTTGCACGAGGAGGTAAAAAAATGAAAGAGAGGAAAAACCTGCTTGCAGCTAGCTTCCTTAGCTCACATCAATTTGAGTCATACAAAAAAAGGATAGAGGAACCCCCTCTATCCTTTAAGTTATTTCTTTTTACCGCCTACTAATTTCCAGCCAGATTGGATGCCAGCCGACTTATCAGTAAACTCTGTTCTTTTTTTACCTCCAAAGAAGGTTACCCCTATTCCATTCGTCAACACACCAATTAAAGCAGTTATACCAATTACAAGGATAGCTACTATTGATAAATCTATAACATATCCGACCATTAACTACCTCCGATATAGACGTTCTCTAATCATATTTTATTAAAAAAACGGCTCGTTTGAAAGACAAATCTTTTTTTATTCAAGAGGAATACATTTAGTGATGAAAACATAGGGAATAAAAAAGAAACTGAGAATGAAAAGGGTTTAATTTCAGCAAAAGCCGGGTATATATATACGAATATGAATTTATACCTAATCAAACTTAGTTATATAGAAGGGGAGAATGGTTTCCTTTTTATTCATTTTAGATGAATTTTCTAATTAATGTAAAAAGTAAAGGCGGTATGACCTAATTTTGGAGTATTGGTTCATTCAGGTGTGTGGCGGGAGATAACGATTGCATTACATTTTTCATATTTTAAAAAAATAACCCCTCTTTTATTACATTTTAGTGTATAATAACAATAGATATTACTTATTTAAAGTAATTCTAAAAAGGCATTATTGGAAGGCAATCTAGTTATCCCAGCATAGATCATCGATTCTATATTCAGGGAGTGTGAAAATAAATGGTAACTTTGTATACCTCACCAAGCTGTACATCCTGCAGAAAAGCTAAAGCGTGGCTTGAAGAAAACGATATTTCATATACAGAAAGAAATATTTTTTCAGAACCTTTATCCATCGACGAAATAAAAGAGATTCTTCGTATGACTGAAGATGGCACGGACGAAATTATTTCTACAAGATCTAAGACATTCCAGAAATTGAATGTAAATGTTGAATCTCTTCCTCTGCCAGAGCTTTATAAATTAATTAAAGACAATCCTGGTCTTTTAAGAAGACCCATTATTTTAGATGAAAAAAGGTTACAAGTTGGGTATAACGAAGATGAAATCCGCCGCTTCCTTCCAAGGAAAGTGCGTACTTTCCATCTTCGCGAAGCACAGCGCATGGTTAACTAAATTATATATTCTAGTTCCTTTTCCGGCTTGCTAAGCCGGAAATTTTTTTATATATGCCTATATGTGATAAAATAAGGACAAGTAGCTTTTTTATTCAGAATGGGTGATAATCCTTTAATTAAGGAAAACCCTTTATCATAAAGAAATCTGATAAGTTGATTATTTCCATTCAAAAATATATGAAAGAAATGGATGATTCCTGTCCACAATAATGAATGGATGGTCAAAGTTTATATAAGCAGGAAAAAGGGAATATTAGGCGAACAATTGTTTTTTCTAATTCTTTGTTTTTTGTTTCCCTTCTATAGAATTTTGTCATAAAATAAAGTCAACAGAATATTTATTATGTTCTGTAGGATTGCCATTTGGAAAAGCAAGTGTAGTGCACGGTAGAACTTCTATGTGTATGCTTGGGGGTAATGTCCCTTCCATAACTGAAACAGAAGGGAGAGGGAATCATGGAAATCGAGCGAATTAACGAAAATACCGTTAAGTTTTATATATCTTATATTGATATAGAGGAAAGAGGCTTTGACCGCGAAGAAATCTGGTACAATCGTGAGCGAAGTGAAGAATTGTTTTGGGAAATGATGGATGAAGTTCATCAAGAAGAAGAATTTATGGCTGAAGGTCCACTCTGGATCCAGGTACAGGCATTGGATAAAGGCCTTGAAGTATTAGTTACAAAAGCCCAGCTTTCCAAAGATGGGCAGAGGCTCGAATTGCCTTTATCAGAAGAAAAGCTAAAAGACCTTGCTGTCGATGACAAGATAGAGGATTTGTTAGAAGAACATTTTCAATCCAAAACTGATGGTGCTGCTGCCAGCAGCTATGAGGATGGAATTCTTGAATTTGTAATGGTATTCAAGGATTTTGAGGATGTTATTTCCCTCAGCAAAAGTACCGGTCTTGAAGGAGTCAAGACAAAATTATTTGCTCTAGAGAATAGATATTACCTATATGTTGAATTTCTTGAAGAAGAAGATGATGAAGAGGAAATTGACAATATTCTTAGTATTCTTTTGGAATATGGCAGTGAATCAAATGTGACTGTCCATCGTCTTGAAGAATATGGAAAAACTGTTATTGACCATGATGTCTTCGAAACAGTAAATAGGTATTTTTCCAAGTAAGAGGCCGATTTCTATTGTAAGAAATCGGGCTTTTTTTTTGGATTTTACATTGGGTTTAATTGGTCTTTAATATAAGATGGATTTTTATAAACGAAATTAGGGTATATATGTGTAAGAACTTTTATGACTCTGGAACTGTAGGTGAGACACGTGAGGAATACGGTACGTATCGGTATTTTTCTTTCAGGACTTTTTGTTATCTGGTATTTTTTAAATGATTATATAGGCGGCGGGAAATTTGTAAGCTACTTTAGTTTGGTTCTTACGCTTTCCTTGATTATTATTGGATTTGTTATATTTCTTGAAAATAGACAGCCTGTTCATACACTGACCTGGCTTGTGGTTTTCGGTGCTTTTCCTTTGCTCGGCTTTTTCTTTTATTTGTTATTCGGGAGAAACTATAAAAAAGAAAAAATGTATCGCAAAAAATTCTTTTTGGATAAGCAGGCTTTTTTAAAGATTGAAGGAGAAAGAGATATAAGCGAGGAACGGATTAGCAGCATGGGAGAACATAGGCAGAAAATGTTTCGTCTGGCACAAAAAATTGGCAACAGCCCAATATCGTTTGCTAGCTCAACAAAGGTTTTGACAAATGGAGACGAAACTTTCTCGACGATTCTTGAAGAATTGGCAAAAGCGAATCATCATATCCACATGGAATATTATATAGTACGAGATGATGAGATTGGCAGGGAAATTAAAGACCTTTTAATTTCAAAAGCTCGTGCAGGCGTAAAAGTAAGGTTTATGTATGATGCTGTAGGCTCATGGACTCTTCCTAAACATTATATTAAAGATATGCGAAATGAAGGCATCGAGATTGTAGCCTTTGGTCCAGTAAGAGTCCCTTTTTTGAATAATAAATTTAACTTCCGGAATCACAGAAAGATCATTGTGATAGACGGCAGTGTTGGTTTTGTGGGCGGATTAAATATTGGGGATGAGTATCTTGGCAGAGATGAGCACTTTGGCTTCTGGCGTGATACCCATTTAATGGTTAAGGGAGAAGCGGTCCGTTCGCTGCAGCTTATATTTCTGCAGGATTGGTATTATATGACTAACCATAGTTTTCTGACTGACGAATATCTTTCTGCTATGCCGATCGAGCACAAGCATGGAGGAGTTCAGATGATAGCCGGAGGCCCTGATAATGAATGGAGTGTCATCAAAAATGTCTTCTTCTCCATGATTTCCTCTGCAGAGGAGTCCGTTTGGATTGCCTCTCCATACTTCATTCCAGACGAGGATATATTTCAAGCCTTAAAGGTCGCAGCACTAAGTGGAATTGATGTAAGGCTGCTCGTACCCCAGAATCCAGATAAATGGATTGTTTATCACGCTTCCAGGTCCTACTTCCCAGATCTTCTAGAAGCAGGGGTCCGGGTATTTGCTTATAAGGAAGGATTTATGCATAGTAAAATTATTATCGTTGATAAAGAATTTGCTTCTATTGGAACTTCCAATATGGATATGAGGAGCTTTCATCTGAACTTTGAAGTCAATGCGTTTCTTTATAAAACTGGGAGTACACAGAAGCTGGTCCAGGATTTCATACAGGATTTAACACAATCCAGAGAGCTTCACTTAGATACATTCAATAAGCGCCATCTGGGATTGCGGTTATTGGAATCAACGTGCCGCTTATTATCACCTTTATTATAACCTGCTTACGCAGGTTATTTTTTTTGAAAGGCAAGTTATAGTTCATTGTAGATTTTGACAAACAGAAATGCGGAGAACGGTGCTTTTCAGAAACGATTGGTTGAAATAGCTATGAGATGCCCTTGTGTAATAACTAGCTGACTAAAATGAAAAGCAGACCCCTAATAAAAGAAGACTTGCTGATTGGCGAGCGTTTGTGTCAGGGAGACCCCGCAGGCGTAAACGTGAGAGGAGGGCTCCCGGACTGCCCGCGAAAAAGCGGGTACCCTTCTGTTGTCCAGCCTGCGAACTGCCTCCCTCGAGTCATAAGTCTATCAGTCCATAGGAAGAAGAACACTTCCTACAGCCTGCTCGCCTTATGCTTGTCGGGAGTCTGCTTTTCATATAGATCGCGAAGAAATAAAGAAGCTAAGCAATAAGCCTAGCTTTCTTAAACGAGTATTGTGAGGAAAAGCACCGTTCTCCGCATTTCCTTCTGCAATCAACAGGCAAGTTTAATAGAGCTTTTGAATTAGAAAAAGAATAAAGGGGATTTTCGATCACTGGCGAATTTTTATAGTAAAAGGAGGTTTCTCATGCTCACAGTTAAAAAGGAAGACGGAAGTTATTTCTCCATTGAAGGGAGGCTTAAAAAAGAAGAAGTTAAAAAAATAAAAGAAAAAGCTCCGTATTTTTGTCCCTGTTGTCACAAGAAAGTGATCTTGAAAGCAGGGGAAAGGAGGATTCCGCATTTTGCACATGAGAAATTGGACGCCTGTATATCCTATTCAGAACCAGAATCAGAATATCATCTAAATGGGAAATTAATTCTTTACAAATGGCTCAAGGACCAGGGGTATGAAGTTAATATGGAAGCTTATATTAAGGAAATCAACCAAAAAGCCGACTTATATTTTGAAGTAAAGGATACAAGGTATGTGATTGAGTTTCAATGCTCCATAATCCCACAGGCTCTCTATATTAAAAGGACGGTTTCCTATCAACAAGCAGGTATACAGCCTATTTGGATACTAGGAAGCAAACTTATTAAACAAAAAAGAGCAGGAACCTTCAAGCTTTCGAGCTTTGAGTGGCTTTTTGCCTTTAATGAATCCTTCTACCCATCCATTCTTACTTTTTGCCCTCTCTCTGCTATGTTTCTTAAGCTTCAGTCCATTATCTCCTTTTCCGCTCAAGTTTCTTTTGCAGAAACTAAAAAACTCCATCTTGGCTCTGTGACTTTCCATCAGCTATTCCTCCCGCATGATATCACCGATTCCCAGCTTTTTTCCTGGATTCAAAAGAAAAGGAACTGGCAGTTTTTCAGCCATAGGTACGCGGCCATTCATACTGGGGTTCATAGGGAGCTATATCTGAAAGGGCTCAGCCCATCAACGCTGCCTGCCTTTATTGGCATACCGGTTCCGTTTGGACACTGCTTTGAAACGCCGTCTGTTGAATGGCAGACATATATTTATCTCGATGTTTTAATCCACCTTAAGGAGGATGAAAGATTTAATATTGATATAATAGAGAATGCCATCAGAAAACGATTGAAGAGCGGAGAAATACGCATAAGAAGCTTGCCTTTAAATAAGTCTGATTCTGCTCCAATGCTTGCTATCACAGCGTTTCTGGATCTATTGGCAAAAGCGGGACTGCTCCTTAAATTAATTTCCGGGGAATATAAAATCCTTCCAAAACCGGAACTCAATCGCGTCAAAGGTCCATTGGAAAAAACAGACTTTGTTATATTAAGAGAATTATGCAGAACCTAAGCTGAACGGAGAACAATAATTAATGATTGAATTAAATCAATTTAAGGTTAAAAGAGGATTTTTTTAGGGAAAAGCGAATACTGATAAGGTATGGATTTTTTTACAAGAAAACGGAGGGAACGATATATGTCACAGGAGTCAGCAGTAAAATCATTACCAGCAAGAAATGATATACCTGTTAATGATACATGGAAGCTAGAGGATATTTTTGCAACAGATACAGACTGGGAAAATGAATTTAAATCGCTAAAGCAAGAAATCAAAAAGGCGGATGCATATAAAGGTACATTGGGAGAGAGTGCAGATAAGTTATTTGCGGCGCTTCAATTTCAGGATGAGATTATGAAACGCCTTGGTAAATTATATACATATTCACATATGCGATATGACCAGGATACAACAAATGCATATTATCAAGGATTTGATGACAGAGCTAAAAACTTGTATACGCAGGCAGCAAGCGCATTTTCCTATGTCGTACCTGAAATCCTGAGTGTCGATGAAAACAGAATTGAACAATTTCTCAATGAAAACAATGAATTACAGCTATATAAGCATGCTTTGGAAGAAATCAACCTTCAGCGCCCGCATGTTCTTTCCGCTGAACAGGAAGCCCTGCTGGCAGAGGCTTCTGAAGTGATGTCTGCTTCTCAGAACACTTTCGGCATGTTAAATAATGCAGATCTCCAATTTCCTGTGATAAAGGATGAGGAGGGCGAAGAAGTAGAAATTACACATGGAAGATATATTCGCTTTTTAGAGAGCGAGGACCGAAGAGTACGTGAAGAAGCCTTTAAAGCGGTATACAACACTTATGGACAATTCAAAAACACGTTTGCAAGCACCTTGGCAGGAACCGTGAAAAAAGATAACTTTAATGCTAAAATCAGAAATTATGATTCTGCACGCCATGCTGCGCTAAGTGCTAATAATATTCCAGAGAGTGTTTACGATAACCTTGTAAATACTGTTAATGACAATTTGCATCTTTTACATCGGTATGTTGATTTACGTAAGCGCGTACTCGGTTTAGAAGATCTTCATATTTACGATTTATATACACCTCTTGTTAAAGATGTGAAAATGAAAGTATCCTATGAAGAGGCTCAAAAGTATGTGTTAGAGGGACTTGCGCCGCTTGGCGAGGAATATAACAGCATCTTAAAAGAAGGCTTTGAAAACCGCTGGGTAGATGTTCATGAAAATAAAGGAAAACGGAGCGGTGCGTATTCATCGGGTGCATACGGTACCAATCCATATATTCTTATGAACTGGCAGGATAATGTAAATAACTTATTCACACTTGCCCATGAATTTGGACACTCTGTTCACAGTTACTACACTAGAAAGACCCAGCCCTATCCATATGGCAATTATTCCATTTTCGTTGCAGAAGTAGCATCTACATGTAATGAAGCTTTACTGAATAATTATATGCTGAAAACGGTTGATGACGAGAAAAAGCGGCTCTATCTCCTAAACCATTATCTCGAAGGCTTCCGTGGAACGGTTTTCCGTCAGACTATGTTTGCTGAATATGAACATCTTATTCATCAAAAGGCTCAAGAAGGTGAAGCACTGACTTCTGAATTGCTGACTAAGGAATATTATGAACTAAATAAAAAGTATTTTGGAGAAAACATTACGATTGATGAAGAAATTGGATTAGAATGGTCAAGGATCCCTCATTTCTATTACAATTACTATGTATACCAGTATGCAACTGGCTTTAGTGCAGCAACCGCTCTTAGCAATGCGATCCTTCAAGAGGGGCAGCCGGCAGTCGATAAATACCTTGATTTCCTTAAATCTGGAAGCTCTGATTATCCAATTGAAGTACTTAAAAAAGCAGGCGTAGACATGACCAAAGCAGATCCTATCCAGCAGGCATGCAAGGTATTTGAAGAAAAATTAAACGAGATGGAAAGCTTATTATCCTAAAAGCAAGCATAAAAAATCTAAAATCAAAAAGGACGGAAAGCCTCTGCTTTCTGTCCTTTTCCTATTTCAGTATAATGAAAGGGTTAAAATCCTTTAAACCTTTTTTTATCATTTAATATAGATAGAATTAAAAACAAAGAAAAGAAAAGTAAAGGGGAAGAAATATAAAAGGGAAATAGACGCATAAAACTTAGAATTAGAAAGAAAAATGAAAGAATCAAAAGAAATCCTATTAATGCAAAAATAAGTATTTTCATCTTCTGCACCTCACAATTTGTCCTTTAGTAAAACGTATGATTAAGGGAAAATTATTATTCTAAATATATGACAAACTTGTGAAATGTCACACATACTCTTGCAAAAAAAGAATAATTCCTATAAAATAATGAGTGTGAAGTTAATCACATAGCAAACATATACCCCTTTGTTTGAAACCGTGAAAATTTCTCCCAACCCCTTTGTTCGTATAAATAGTAAAGTCCTTGCTTAATTGCAAGGACTTTTTTTTGATATATATAGAATGATCACTCCATTAGTTTCCAATAAGGACCTTTCTTGGCTGGAATCTTTTGAACAAACTGTTTCAAAACGAGTTTCTTCATCTCCTTTTCAACTTCCTGATGGGACAAATCATAGATCATGGAGATTTCTGACGAGGAGGCCAGGCCAAACATACGCAAAAAGGATTCAAGAGAGGGCGGCGCAGCGGCTTCAGGAAGACCACCCAGCATTTCCTCCAAAATATGTTTATATACTTCATATGGATAAAAACCGGAAACTTTGATTCCTTCTTCTTCTATATTTTGATTAAAGAAAACCAGTGTAGGGAGTTCCTGAACTTCCATTTCATTTGTAATTTTTAAATCACATTGAAACGCCTTCGCCGCACTGGATGAAGTAAAGTCTTTAATAAATTCCTGTGTATCTAATTGAGCACCTTTGGCACATTCAAACAATATATCTAAATCCGATACATTCATTTTTTCAAGGAAAAGCATTTCCTGCAGTTTCCGCAAAAAACGTATGCCTGCTTTGCGGCCCTGAAGCTCTGCAGCTTTTAGAGCAATGGATGCATTATATGGAGTGGAAACAGGCTGTTCAGATCCTGGGTTTTCTTCAGCTGTCTTGGCAAAGCGGCTTCCTGCTGTTTCCCGATATACAGGATTCTTGGCCTTGTTTAATGCAGCAAGACGAGCACCGAGTACACGCTTAAAGCTAATGTATCCCCCGAATTCTATTTGCAGTTTTTTCAGGCTGGGTTCGAGTGACCAGCAATCAGCACAGAGCGGATCAATAAAAATATAAATTTCTATTGGTTTATTCCCGATGCCTTCACAATGCTGGGATTTTATCCAGTCGGTAACATTGAAATTGGGCTCTTGAGAGTTCAACTGTTATCTCCTTTCGCATCGTTATCAGGTGTATTAACCATATGCTGTGCTGTAAGAACAAGACGCTGGTAAAAAAAGTCACGGATTTCTCCAGTTAGCCCTATTTCATCCATCGCTTCCCTCATACATAGGAGCCAGGCTTCCGCTCTGCCGGGTGTGATTTCAAATGGCATATGCCGAGCTCTCAGCATAGGATGCCCATGCTCTGCTGTATATAGCGGCGGGCCGCCCAGGTATTGGCCCATAAACTGTTTTTGTTTTCTGGCTGTTTCGGACATGTCAGCCGGGAATATAGGCTTTAGATCTGGATGTTCACTGACTTTTGAATAAAATAAATCAATAAGTTCATGTAATTTTTCTCTCCCAATAGCCTCGTATGGTGTCTTATTGCCTTCTATCATTCCCGTTGCTCCTTTAGAACTGTTGTGTAAACTTATTTTATCAATCCGGTCACAATATCTCAAACATATAGCATTAAACGAAAAGCGGAAAGCGGTGCCTTTCTACTCTTACTAATGTTTTGCAGAATGATATGCGAATTATTATACCCTTTAAATTAGAAGAAAGGCAGAGACCTGAAATGCACAAGACGAGCAGGCCAGTGGGAAGCGCCTTTCTTCCCATTGGATTGATTGGCTTGTGACTCGAAGGTCTCAGCTTGTAGCTGGACACCACGAAAAGCGGAGAACGGTGCTTTTCGAACAAGCTTATTTAAGACCATGATAATCTTAAACGAGTTAAACAAAATTATTAGATGAAAAGCAGACACCTGAAAGGCGTAAGACGAGCGGCAGCGAAAGGCCGCTCTCGCCTTTTGATGGCGATTGGCTTACAAGCGAAGGTGTCAGTTCGAAGCTGGACACCACGAAAAGCGGAAGCGCCTTGCTCAGACTCGAAAAGCATAAGACGAGCTGGCCGTGGAAAGCGGTTTTCCCTTACATGGACTGATTGGCTTATGACTCGAGGGTCTAGGCGCTGCAGCTGGACACCACGAAAAGCGGAAAGCGTTGCCTTTCTACTCTTACTAATGTTTTGCAGAATGATATGCGAATTATTTTACCCTTCAAGTTAGAAGAAAGGCAGAGACCTGAAAAGCACAAGACGAGCAGGCCAGTGGGAAGCGCCTTTCTTCCCATTGGACTGATTGGCTTGTGACTCGAAGGTCTCAGCTTGCAGCTGGACACCACGAAAAGCGGAGAACGGTGCTTTTCTACACTTACTAATGTTCTGCACAATGATATGCTAATTATTATAACCTTTAAATTAGAATAGTTCCTCAGCTTGCAGCTGGACAAAAGAAAAGCGGAAGTGCCTTGCTCAGACCCGAACAGCATAAGACGAGCTGGGCCGTGGAAAGAATTTTTCTTCCATGGACGGATTAGCTTAGGAAGGGAGGTTCTAGGCGCTGCAGCCAGGCATCAAGCAGCAGCGGTATAAGCAATTTTTTAAGTATATAAAAAATACCCGCCAGGGTGAACTATAACCCGATTAATGGACACTAAATTAAAAGTGCCCCTTAATCGGGTTTTTCTATGTCATCAGGAAGAAAACCCGTTTATAATAAAA
>NZ_JAFBFI010000016.1 GCF_016909175.1 Peribacillus deserti | reverse complement strand
TTTATTATAAACGGGTTTTCTTCCTGATGACATAGAAAAACCCGATTAAGGGGCACTTTTAATTTAGTGTCCATTAATCGGGTTATAGTTCACTGATCGGGAGTCCGTTTTATATTTCAGCAGCATTATTGAACTATTACTGCATTTTATATTAGTCTTTATATTTTACGAACACCAAAATGAAGCAAAGCCTGTTTTAAGTTACTATATGTTTTAGTCCGGTCAAAAACAATCCCCAGCCTAACAGCTGTAATAGCTATTTCTGGACTAATCCCTGATACGATAGGCGTTATTCCCAATAAATTAAGAACTTCGGTTAATCGGTAAAATTGATTAGCTACTAAGGTATCAATATTATTTACACCGGAAACATCAATCACCAGATAAGTAATGTTTTCTTTCATACATTTTTCAGGTACGGTTTCAAGTAGTGTTGCGGCTCGTGTTTCGTCAACAAAACCAATGATTGGCAGGACTGCTACAGCATCTACCACAGGTATGATGGGGCTGTCTATTTCATCCAGCAGCTGCTGCTGCGACAGGATTCTAATGGATGTAGCTGAATGGTATCTTCTGGTGAATTCATTAATTAACCGATCCATGGTTGCCTGATACAAAGCACTCCATTTTATAATCCTCTGTTTATCAATGTGTTCATGTTTCAGACTATACTCCTCAACGACTGTCCAAATAAGCTGTCTTGTCCTGCTTAGAGCTGACAGAAACTCATAGATCGGAGTGCCGTGTTCGACTCTGCTGTTTACTACTATATTAATCCATTTTCCTAAGTTCTGTTGAAAAATGGAAGGTTCTTCAAGAAACCCGCTGGCAATGGTTTCAATAGTATATATATGCTGTTCTTTTAGTGTTTTTTGAATCTGGTGACTTGCATCCGTTGAATATATGGAACCTTTAGTAAATTCTCTGTTTTCAAACCATTTTTTACTGATTTCCGCTGAGTTTTGAATAATATGTTCATATAGAGCCTGTTCATAATCAGACATTTTTGCAGCGCCCTCTCCTTCATAGTTGGCAGCTCTTATAGCACACCCAAACCAAATACTACCGTTTCCTACACAATAACAGATTTCGACAGGTAAAGAAAGAAGCAAAACCCGACTAAATTCTACACAATCATACTGTTTACACTACCAAATAACAGAATAGAAAGCCGAAATAAAAAAAGCCACTTTTTTAGGTGGCTTCTAGAACTATTTTACAACGATTTTTTGCTGTTTGTGTGTATGAATATCCCCTTTTTCCACATGTACAACCACTTCATATGTATCAGCAGCAGCGAAGGTTTTATTTAAGGAATATTCACCGGTTCCTGTTTCAATAGAATTAAGAAACTCATGCTTTTCTTCATTAGCCTTCCATATTTCAAAACGGACGTTTGCATGTTCAAGCGGCTGATTTTCATTTTGAATGTGAGCTGTGAATTGAACTTCCTTGTTTACTTTCACCGTTTCCGGGCTAAGGAATTTAATGCTGACATTCCCTTCATGGTGATGTCCATGAGATTCTTCGTTTCCTTCGGAATGTGAATGTTCATCCGGGTCAGAGGCAGGACTGCCTATCGTGATTTGTTTGCTGGGCATGCTGTGCATGTCTCTTGCTGTTACATGAGATATAACCGTGTAAGTTCCACTTTCCTGAAACTTCTTGTTTATGGAATAAACACCGTGAGATTGTTTTTTCACTTCTATCATTTCATAGTCTGTGCCGCCTGATTTACGTATTTCAAACTTTACTTCATCCGCATCCTCTACCGTTTCATTCCCCTGGGTAACTTTTGCTGCTAGCTTTACTTCTTCATTAATCTCTGCTTTTTCCTGTACGGAAAGTTCCACAGAAAGTATTTCAGGAATTTTATTCTTATCTTTATCCGAATTCTTGGGACCGTTATTCGTACAGGCTCCTAAAAGGAATATCGCACTAAATAGTAGAAACGCAATTTTTTTCATAATATTACCTCATTCTTTTCATATTTACAATTTACTATTATACTCCCTCTTTGATATGAATATGTGTATAAATAAGCAATTTTTAATGCATATGCCAAAATAAAAAACAAGCTGTCAAGAGTGACAGCTTGCTTGTTGAAATTAGAACTCTTTTTTAGGGGTAATGTCATAACCGTTTTGTTCAAGCGCGTATTGTACACCATGCTGAAGAGTAGAAAAAAACTGAATGCCGTTCATATCTACTTGAGAATGGACCATTTGAACACTGAGTGATGGCGCTATTCCAACAAGTATGCATGTACCACCAAGCAGCCGAACCGCTCCGATCAGTCTTTTAAGACCTTCTATTGTAAAATCATCAAAGGTATTAATAGCGGTTAAATCAATCAATAAATACTTTGCCTGATGTCTGGATATTTCAAATAGAGCTTTTTGGATTAAATCCTCAAACCGCTCATCGTTGAATGTCCCCATAAGTGGAATAACCAGTATATCCTTTAATACCGGAATAACAGGAGAAGATAAATCTTTGACTAAAGAGGTTAATTCTTCAGTCCTCTGGTTCACCTTAGATTCCAGCTCAGTAATATACTGCCGTTCTTTTTGCCGGGTTAAATTATGTATGTTCTTTGAAGGAGTAATACTAGAAGCAAATATTTCAATCTCATCATATGAATTGCCTGCCAGCTGACTTTGAGCAGTCTTATACCACATATTCTCATTAAATAGTCCGCTAAAAACACCTGCCCAATGACTCGGCAGCAGCACCCCTGCTTGTTCTTTATCCATACTTTTGAATATACGATGTTCCCAGCTGTTTGTCAGCTGAACGGTAACTCTTTTCTCTTCTATAGAAAAATAAGAGATATTTACATTTCCCCAGCCCGCATTTCGATATATGTCACTATATTGCAGGAGGATTTCTTCAAAATCAGTCCTTCCTGCATAGTATGAACTCACAAGGTGCCCCATTCTGAAGCCTGTAGCTTCAAACACAGTGGTAGAGACATCCTTTCCGGATACTTCTTCAATCGTTTTAAGGAATAATTCAATCGCGGAATCCCAAAACAATAAAGCAGGGGCTCCATCGAAGGTAACTAATCCTTCTGCCTTGTCCCAAACAAATTCATTAGAGTGGACCTTTATATGAACCTTCGAATCAGACATCCATTACGCCCCTTATAAAATATGATGTATAAAAATCTATCAAAGATCAGGTTGTTGTATTTCCAACTTTTTTATAGTTTACCAGCAAAAATCGCTGCTCTTAGAGATATGAATGACTGGTCCTAATCCTTTACCTGCAATTATACAAAAGTGATCCTGAATTTAGGAGGTTAAAAAGAATTGCAGATTAAATGCTTTTTTGCACCTTCCAGCTTAATAAACATTATAAAGCATACGGGTGCTAACCACCAGTCTTTCTGGATAATTAAGGGAATATTAAAGATGATACGATAATGACTAGATAAACAGGAAAAGCTTAAAACAAATAGACTTCACTTGAAAGTAAATAAAAACTGATCTAGAAATCAGATCAGTTTTCTTATCGATAAGGGGTTACACAGCTTTTTCACCTAAGACTAGTACAAATAAAGCGGTTGCAGCTTTGCTCATCAATCAAATTTGCGCTTTTTCAAAAAATACATGATAAACCAATTAATATTGAACATGAAGGTAAAGCCTATAAATCCATAAATATGTTTCCAATCATACATTTCAAATATTTGCAGTTTTATAAATAGAGGTTCAAAAATGTATGCAAAAACAACCGCTAACCCTACGGAGGCCGCAAAAAAGGTCTTCCAGGATGTAAAGTATTGAAATAGCAGCATGGAAGTTACCGGTATTGCCGTAAAATCAGCAGGAACAAAAAAAGGAACCAGTGGAAATAAATTAGAAGGATAATCCCAGAGACCTAAGTCTACTCCGATAGTATCAAAAAAACAGGATATAATTGCTGTTAACATTCCATACGATAAAATTTCAAACAACCTTCCCTTATCAGCCAATTTCCACCAAATGAGGTAGGGAATCAAAGTGCAGCATAATAACAGCCACCAGTTCGAACTAAAAAGGACATTATGATACCAGTGCTCTAATAATATATCAGCCCATCTGGTCCTTTCTTCATGTATAAACTCGTGGGCAGGAATGTGATTTTTCATAAGGCATACTTTGCTCCTTTATTATTAAGCTGCCCATAATCCAAGTGCTTCCATTTTAAAAGAATACATTACTATCCGTTCCGTCCTCGATAGACGATTTGTTTTCCAAATAGGAATTATTTGTCCATTTTGAAACTTCCCTTAGGCCCAGTCGGACTCTTTGAATAACTTTTAAACTCCCTCGTATTATTTGTTGTAGAAATACAGATTATACCTTTTAACAAACGCTGGAAGTAATCCTGCTTTATATTTTTTATATACCACCTGCCCATTCTCTAATAAAAACAGAAGAGAAGGGAATCTTATTTTGGGATACATACTATTTCCTTTGATTTGAAAGGCAGGACCCTATCGATGATGAATTGGTTTCGGAACAAGAGTAAACCGTCTTCAGGAAAAGATGAGCTTACATTAAAAGAATTATTGAGTAAATGCCGCGCGTCTAAGGATTTTATTTCTTTTGAACAGAGCGATGTATACACGGTTTCCTATTATAAATCAATGGTAGATACGGCGACTGTCCACCGGGATGTTTTGCCCATTCTTAACCTGGATCCCTCTCAATCTCTAGACTACCTAAAAAAAATCCTTCCGGTTGAGAGTGTTTTGGTTACGGGTGACATAACAAAAATTCAAAGTAGACTATTGAATGGAAATATATTAATTCAAAAGCCGCTGACTAACAAATGCTTGCTGGTTCCCGCTGTTTCTAAAGAAAAAAGGCAGATAACTATACCTGAAAATGAATATACCGTTTTGGGTCCAAAGGAATCATTCGTTGAGTCTTTGGAGACAAATCTTAATTTACTTAGAAAACGTTTGCCTATACCTGAGTTATACGTTAAGGAATTGATTGTCGGAAGATTAACTAAAACAAAGGTTGTAGTCGTTTATATAGAAGGAATTGCAAACGAGGATATAGTAAATACGGCAATTGACAGAATAAGTAACATAGATATAGATCAAGTTATAGATACTACCTATATTACACAAATGATAGAAGATAATAATAACTCTGTATTTCCCCAGCTGATTGAGACTGAAAGGCCTGATCGGGTAGCAGGGGTATTATCGGAGGGGAAAATTGCCATTCTATGCGATGGTTCGCCAAGTGCAGTTACTGGGCCGACGACTCTTGTGGAATTTTTCTCGGCATTTGAGGACTATTTTTTAACCTGGCATGTTGCTTCTTTCTTTCGGTTAATCCGCTTGTTTGCTGTATCTTTTTCCGTGCTGTCTACACCTTTATATGTAGCTGTTTTAACATTTCATTTCGAAATGATACCGGAGGATTTGCTTTATACGTTAATATCGTCCCGAAGCGGAATTCCTTTTCCTCCTATTATTGAAGCTATTATTTTGGAACTGACTATCGAACTGTTAAGAGAAGCTGGATCCAGGCTGCCTTCAAAAGTCGGCCAGACCATCGGTATCGTTGGCGGTATCGTAATCGGAACCGCAGCGGTAGATGCAGGTTTAACTAGTAATGTCTTACTTATTGTAGTTGCTCTTGCTGCTCTTGCATCGTTTACAACACCAGTATACAAAATGAGCAATACGATCCGGCTATTAAGATTCCCCTTCCTTTTATCAGCACAACTACTTGGGTTAATGGGTATTGCCATATGCTTCGCCTTCATTCTTGTTCACTTACTAAAGCTTAAATCCTTCGGCTCTCCTTATATCGGGCCGGTTTATCCCTTGCGTTTAAGAGATTTAAAGGATGCCCTGTTCCGGCTTCCTTTCAGCCAGCAGACAGTCAGGCCTTTTACAGTCTTATCTGAAAAGCCTGTACGCTTTAACCATAAACACCATGCAGAGAAACAGCCCGATAAAGATATTGACGAATGAATAGTCGAAAGGAACGAGTAACTTGCTTCCAAAACCTGCCGAAAATAAACAAGTTTCTGCCTATTTTGTTTTTTATATTATTAGTACAATGCAAATCGGGGTCGGTATTCTCGGATTTGAAAGATATATATCCAGGGATGCTGGGAATGATGCATGGATATCGATCATTCTTTCTGGTGTTTCTATTCACGTTTTGGTGTGGATTATTTATCAGATTTTAAAAACAGGACAACATGATATATTTACAATTCATCGTAATTTATTTGGAAAGTGGATTGGCGGTTCTCTCAACTTTTTTTTCGTTCTTTATATGATTATGTTTGGCATCATCACCTTGAGAAGCTTCGTGGAAGTGATACAAGTCTGGATGTTTCCAGATATGAATACCTGGTATTTATCCATGATCATATTGGTAATCGTATATTTAGCGGTTCTTGGAGGTTTCCGGGTAATTGTCGGATTGAGCTTGCTTAGTATTTTATATGGACTGCCGCTCCTGTTGTTGAAATGGTTCCCCCTCAAGCAAGCTCATTACTACTATCTCGAGCCTATTATGAATCACTCTCTGAGTGATCTGTTCAAAGCCTCCAAAACCATGACATTAAACTATCTTGGATTTGAGACTTTATTCTTTTATTTCCCTTTTATTAAAGAAGCAAATAAATCTCAAAAGTGGGCTCATTTAGGGGTTGTTTTTACCGTTTGTATCTATTTATTTACTGGGTTAGTTTCCTTTGTTTATTTCAGCAAAGAACAGCTGTCACATACCATTTGGCCTACCCTTAGTCTTTGGCAGACGGTTGATCTTCCTTTTATCCAGCGATTTGAATATTTCGGGCTGTCCATCTGGTTATTCGTTATTCTTCCTAATATTTGTATGCATGCCTGGGCAGCCAGCCGGGGACTTAAGCAATTATTTTCCCTAAAGCAAAAAAAGGGATTAGTTCTAGTATTACTGATCATTTTTATAGCTTCCCTGTTCTTAACAGACCGCCAGGAAGTTGATATGGCAACAACGATAGTTGGTAAAATAGGTTTTTATGTGGTCTACCTATATATCCCATTTATATATATTTACCAATTAATCCAATCAAAGGTAAGGAAAAAAGCATGAAAAAAGCACTCTTATGGTTTATATTCGTGGTTTTACTCTTTTCCGGCAACACGGTTGAAAAAACAGTTCTGGAAGATGTGCAGTTAGTTTCCATTTATGGATATGATTTTGTTAACAAAAATACTATAAAAGGGATTATTAGCTCACCTGTCATTCCACTAGTCGAAAATACTCCGCCAAAAAGCACAGTGTTTGCTGCAAAGGCTCATACGAGCAAAAATACGCGCCAGAAACTTCAGGGAGAATCTCCCGAACCCCTGGTTTTAGGTAGATTAGAGGCTCTTCTTTTCAATGATAAATTAGCTAAACACGGAATTATGCCTGTTGTCAGCACAATGAGCCAGGACCCATCTTTAGGAAGAAACGTACATATGGCCATTGTAGATGGAAGTGTCCAGGAAATGCTGGAAGCAAAATACCCTGTTACAGACACTTCTTCTCAATATATACAAGATCTGTTGAAGCATAACAGCAAAAACATCCTCCCGCGTTATACGAATTTACATTCTTTTGTAGATCTTTATCATAATGTTGGACAAGATCCTGTCCTTCCTTTGCTAGTGCATACTAAGGACCGTATTCGAGTGAAAGGGATAGCTTTGTTCGATGGAGATAAATATAAAGGA
Organism: Peribacillus deserti; assembly: GCF_016909175.1. Classification (GTDB taxonomy): domain Bacteria; phylum Bacillota; class Bacilli; order Bacillales; family DSM-1321; genus Paraperibacillus; species Paraperibacillus deserti. The sequence goes on along the minus strand of NZ_JAFBFI010000016.1, from coordinate 120,008 downwards.
TTTGTACCTTATGCAGATTGCTTTGTTTTTAAATTACTTTATGAGAATTTTAATAATGGAATGTATGAATTCAAGGTAAATGGTCATTTTGTTACCATTGAAAACCTGGCATCAAAAGTTAAAGAAGAGTTTATCAATGATCAGCCATCCCCAAAAATGATTATTAAGGTGAGGATTAAAGGGAAGATAACCGATGCTCCAGGTCTCTTGCTTACAAAAAAACAAGTAAAAAATATAGAAGATCACCTAACATATGTATTATCCGCAAAAGGGAAGTCTTTAGTGGGCAGATTTCAAAAAATGAATATTGATCCTTTAGGGTTAGTGGTGAAAGCTGGCAGCCAGGATCGCCATCTAAATAAGGAAAAATGGGAAAAAGAGTACTATCGTACTCTTCCTGTTGACATAAAAGTAGAAACTGAAATCACTCAATCGGGTACGGTAGAATAACACCAAGGGAACAGTTGTACGCTGTTCCCAACTTTTTGTGTGTCCTGAAGAAAATCATTTCAATTCCAGCACGATATCTTTTGCACTAAACCATTGCCATCCGTTAATTTGCACCTGAAAACTGTTCATATAAACCACAAAATTTATATATTTACCCAAAAAAATTTCTTCTGTCCCCCCGGCAGAGCTTTCTTCCTTCTCTTTGAATATCAACACTATATATACTTAAAAAGATGCTGAAGCTTATATTTTCTATATTTAAAGAAATAATATTGAGTAGTTACATTCTAGAAGGCGGGATTATATGGAGGATAAAACAAAAATCCAATTAACGGCTGCAGAAATATCTGCAACTTGGACACAGTATATCAATGACACGTTGACGGTTTGTATTGTGGGCCACTTTTTAAAAAAAGTTGAGGATCCAGAAGTACGTCCGATTCTTGAATTTTCGCTTAATCAAGCAAAAAGCAACATTAGTTATCTAACAGAGCTATTTCAAAAAGAAAAATTTGCGATACCTGTAGGTTTTACGGAGGAGGATGTTAAGCCTGATGCTCCTAGGCTTTTTTCTGATGTGTTTGTCCTGGCTTATTTAAGAAATATGTCTATTTTAGGGATGGCAGCGAGCAGCGTTGCCCTGGGTATGGTCACTCGTCCGGATATTGTCAAGTTTCACAAGAACATCTTAAAGGCCGCTGTAGGCTTACAGGATCTCTCTAGAGATTTAATGCTGAAGCAAGGAACCTATGTTAGGCCCCCTACTCTATCTGTCCCAGATCAAGTAGACTTCGTGAAAAGACAGCATTTCCTTTCCGGATTAATGGGCGACATTAGACCATTGACTTCTATCGAAATCTCTCACTTATTTAAGAATGTAGAAACTAATACTATTGGAAAAACATTAATCATAGGATTTGCCCAGGTGGCAGAAAATGAGGATGTTAAGCAATATTTATTAAGAGGAAGACAAATCGCCCAGAAACATATTGATTTATTCAGTCATATCCTAACGCAAGAGGATTTGCCAGCACCGATGCTTTGGGACACTGGAATAACCAATACTAGTAATCCTGTTTTTTCAGATAAGCTTATCATGTTTCATATATCTGCCATGATAGCAGCCGGGATTGGAAATTACGGAGCAGCTATATCTGCAAGTCCAAGGAGAGACCTCGGCATTAGATACGCTTCCCTATTACCTGAGATCTCTCTGTACGCTGAAGATGGTGCAAATATTATGATTAAACATGGCTGGCTTGAAGAACCGCCACAAGCAGTTGATAGAAAACATTTAATTAAAGACAAATAATACCCGGGAACATTCAACTGTTCCCTTTTAATTTTATGGCCTCTGCGGTATTTTGCAGTATTATTTACTAAGGTTGACATTCATGCAGTTTTTAATTAATCAGGCAGCACATCGTGAAATTTTTTCGTTTCATCTAAGACTTTCTTTGCAAATGAACAGGTTGCCCTCACACTCAAGTTTTCTTTGCGGGCATATTCAACTACTTTCTCAACCAAAGCCCTACCAGCTCCCTGCCCTTTCAGCTGACTCCCTACTTCGGTATGATGAATGGTGATAAGCTGCCTGCCATTAAGATTTTTCCCTTCAGGAACCCATTGAATGACGGCTGCCTTTTCCCCCTCCTTATCCATAAAAAACTCATTATTTCCTTTTTTGATCTCTTCCATATTATCCTCTCCTTAAATAAAGCCTGTAGTTCTATGTATAACCTTTACCTTTTTGTAAAGGATGTAAACGTTCTTTAGTTTGGGTGACATGTACGAAAAAGCCTTTTCCAAAATGAAACCTTTCCTTTTCACTTTGCAGGCGTTTGAAAAGAGATCAGGTTCTTCCTGCTTTCCGGGAGTCTTGTTACTTACTGGGTCTTTGATTTTATTGAAGATTAATGTAACGCCGGCTTCTTTATTTGTTCACCTGAACTATGAGTTTTTGAGGCAGAATAATCAGCTAGTTGACCAATTGGTGGTTGATGATGCTATTTTAAAGACTCCCTAGAGAAAAATAAGAGTTTCCAGATGAATCTGGCCAGAATATGCTTAACTTTTGATGTTTTTTGCTTTTCTTTTGACGATTTATGCTTATCATGCAAAATTTATGTGTTAGATTTCAGATAATAATTTTCTAAAGGGATTTATGCCTAAGTTCCCAGGTTACAGCCAACACCAGTTTCTTTCCTCTAATTTGCACCGTTTAATGTTTTCAAAGCACCTCACTGCTCCCCTCTTTACTATGTTTCTATAACAAGTTCTCTCTCCTTCTTTAAAAATTTGCTTGTATGAATTAAGTTTAAGCATTTTAAGACATCTCCAAATCAACCTGTATTTGGTTAATAAAGGGAAAAGGTTCAGAAGCAGAAATTTGGGGAATATAGTAATAGACAAAGTTATTAAAAGAATTGGGGATAGTGAAAGAGATGAGAAACAAAAAGAATTTATCAGCTTTATTTATTATGGCATTTACAATGTTTTTACTAGGAGGATTATCTAGTACAAAAGGGCTAGTTCTAGATGAGGTGAAAAAAGATATTGGCCTGGATCTGAATGAATTCGGGCTTGTCGTTTTTATTTTTCAATGGGGATTTACGATCGCTGGTGTAGTCAGCGGGTATCTGGTAGATAAAAAGGGCCTTAAAATCATGACAATTGCCGGAACCGTGATAATGGCTGCCGGGCTTTTAGGGACCGGTGTATCACAAACTATCTTATTCTTTCTTGGATTTTACTTGATCGTCGGCTTTGGGCTCGGATCTATGACTGTTGCTTCAAATGCCATTGTTCCAACCGTTTTTCCAAATAAACAGGGAATGATGTTCAATTTAACCATGGGCGTTTATGGTCTGGGCATGTTCTCTACACCGCTTATTTTAAGATGGATGTTTGCTTCAGAAATCTCCTGGAGAATGTTTTATCTTGGAATCGCAATAGTATTGGTAGGCTTTATTTTGTATTTAATGTTCACAGAGGTTCCAGCCGGGAAAGCGGAACGTGCCAGCATATCATCATTTATTGAAATGTTAAAAAATATGCAGTTTGTTTTTATTATGCTATTTCTAGTCTTCTATGTCGCATCAGAAGTATCATTCCTAAACTTCTTCCCAAGCTACCTAAAGACCCTTAATCTCGGGGGGGCAACAAGTGCTGAAAAAGGAACGATGGTCGCAGCGATCCTGTCTGTTTTTTCATTGCTGTTTACAATAGGAAGGCTGGGCGGCGGCTGGATTGCAAATAAAATCGGTGAAAAAAGAACGTTATTACTGTTTTCCCTGCTTGCTGTTCTAACTGTAACAATCAGTAAGTTCTTTGCCAATGAATGGGTCTATTTATTTGCTGCAGCAGGTTTATTCTTCTCTGTCCTATTCCCTACCGCCACCGCCATAGGCACAAAGTTGTCCGAAACTAGCGGTTCTGCACTCGGCCTTGTTTATGTGGCATCAGGTATAGGGGGAGCTTTCGCAGGCTGGCTCGTTGGTGCAGTATCTGATAAATTTGGACCTTCAGACGGATTTAACCTGCCCATCATCTTCCTTGCAATCCTTGTGGTCTTTTCCTTTTTAATTAAGGATGTACCTGACCGCGATCAAACTAAAACTGTATAAAGATAAGGTCCGGTCTTTTATGCCGGGCCTTATTGTCTTTTCCATTCTAAGAGAAACACTCTTGTTTGTTTCTAGTACTTTTTAATAATCAACAGAGATTTACATTTAAGTGTATTACATTGTATTCAAATTCCTTTACTTCCCTGTAAAGAAAAGCTATCATAAGGGCAATTACATACATATGAAACTACTAGGGGTGCCCTAAACGGCTGAGAGAAAAACTTTGGTTTTTTAACCCTTCGGACCTGATCTGGATTATACCAGCGTAGGAAAGTAGTAAAGTTAATTACGCAAGTTTTTTTCTTTATACTCTCACCAGCCAGGTCCCCTTTTGGACCTGGTTTTTTTATTTTAGGAGGATGATTACTATGAAAATTAGCAGCCAGGTTGTACTTGTAACCGGCGGCAGCCGAGGTCTCGGAAAGGAAACAGTTAAAGCTTTTGCAAGAGAAGGAGCAAAAGTGGTTATAAATTACTTTTCAAGTGCAAAAAAAGCTAAAGAGCTTGAGGAGCTTATTGGCAAAAATGCACTTGCTATAAAAGCAGATGTCCGAAACTTGGACGAGGTTGGAAACATGTTTCAGGCCGCCAAGGAATACTTTGGCCACCCAGTTACTACCATTGTAAACAATGCACTTGTAAATTTCCGCTTTGATCCTGATGAAAAAAAGGATGCTTCCCAAATTAAATGGCAGGATTATCAAACTCAGCTTGAAGGCTCTATAAAAGGATCCTTGAATACTTTACATGCTGGACTTTCTTCTATGAAAGAAACTGGATTTGGAAGAGTTATCAATATTGGAACCAATTTAGTCCAAAATCCAGTAGTACCTTATCATGATTACACCACAAGCAAGGCAGCGCTTTTGGGGTTTACCCGCAATATGGCACAGGAATTAGGTCCATACGGAATTACTGTGAACATGATTTCCGGAGGATTATTGAAATCTACGGATGCAAGCTCAGCAACTTCTGAGGAAGTCTTTAAATTGATAGAAGCTTCTACTCCATTGAGGAAAGTAACTCATCCCTCTGAAGTTGCAGATACAGTCTGTTTTTTCGCATCTCCCTGGAGCAGGGCTGTCACAGGACAGAACTTGGTGGTCGATGGCGGATTAGTGATGAATTAAAAGGAGGAATTTACAATGGAAAAGCCGAAGATAAGCAGCTTACTGGACCGCTTACGGAAAAATAACCCTCTTATATGTAATATTACTAATATGGTAGTTACAAACTTTACAGCAAATGGACTTTTAGCGCTTGGTGCCTCCCCTGTCATGTCAAACTCACCTGAGGAAGCAGCTGAAATGGCCAAAATATCAGGTGCTCTTGTGCTGAACATGGGGACTCTTCATCCTCGTCAAGTGGAAACAATGATTATTGCAGGAAGATCTGCTAATCTGCATAATATCCCGGTTATTTTTGATCCAGTTGGGGCTGGAGCAACAGCTTACAGAACTGAAACGGCTAAAAAAATCCTAAGTGAAGTTTGTGTATCAGTTATTCGAGGAAATGCTGCCGAAATTGCGAATATATCGGGTGAACATTGGGAAATAAAAGGTGTTGATGCTGTTTCTTCAAACAGAAATATCGCGGGCCTTGCTAAATCGGCAGCAAATAAGCTTCACACCATAGTGGCACTCACAGGAAAAGAGGACTTTGTATCTAATGGGGAAATAACTTATGCGAATTATAATGGCCATCCTATTCTGACTTGTGTGACTGGTACAGGCTGCCTGCTAACCTCTGTTTTAGGAGCCTTCTCTGCCGTTGAGCCTGATTTCATGCTGGCTTCCCTTGGAGCATTAACAACCTATGGAATTGCAGCTGAAAATGCAGCTAAGAAAGAAGCTGTTATGGGTCCCGGCAGCTTTCAAACAGCATTTCTGGATGAACTGCACAATATCTCTCCAGCTGAAATCGAAAAATATAGCTCGGTAGGATTAGCAGATGAAGAAAGGACTGAAAATCTATGAGAAAAGCATTAACCATTGCAGGATCAGACAGCGGAGGCGGAGCGGGTATTCAAGCAGATATAAAAACATTTCAGGAATTAGATGTTTTTGGAATGTCCGCTATTACAGCTGTAACGGCCCAAAATACTCTAGGAGTACAAGCTGTATACCCGATGGCAGCCGAAGCAGTGGAAAACCAAATAAAGTCTGTTGGAGTGGATATCGGTGCTGATGCAATAAAAATGGGAATGCTTTTCAATGCTGAAATAATATCCATTGTGGCGAAGCAGATCAGGCGTTTCAACTGGAGTAAGGTTGTGCTTGACCCGGTCATGATTGCAAAAGGCGGAGCTCCTTTGCTTCAGCAGGAAGCTGTGCACGCTTTAAAACAGTTCCTCCTTCCCCTATCAGCTGTCCTTACACCCAATATACCTGAAGCTCAGGTTCTTACTGGCATGACTATCCGTAACTTAGAAGATAAGAAAGAAGCTGCTAAAAGGCTCTTGGATTTAGGAGTTAAAAATGTGGTCATTAAAGGCGGGCATGAGGAAAATCCAAATGAATCAAACGACATATTTTATGATGGAAAAAGCTTTAGTGTATTACACAGCCCCCGCTTGCTGACCAAAAATACACATGGAACTGGATGCACATTTTCTGCGGCCATAACGGCTGAAATGGCGAAAGGCCTTCCTGTTTTAGATGCAGTTCTTATAGCTAAAGAGTTTATACAGGCCGCCATTGAAGATGGTCTGGAACTTGGTAAAGGCCATGGTCCAACGAATCACGGGGCATATAAAAAGAAGCAGGTGCAGGTTCTATGAATACTTTAAAACTCAAGGAGTGGTTAAAGCTATACTTCATTATGGGCAGCAATAATTGTACAAAGAATCCTGCCTACATACTAACTGAAGCAATAAAAGGAGGTATTACACTCTTTCAGTTTCGGGAAAAAGGGGATCACTGCCTGCTTGGTGAGCATAAATATGCTCTGGCAAGAGAACTGCAGAGCATTTGCAGGGAATATAAGATCCCCTTCATTGTAAACGACGATATTGACCTTGCTCTTGCTATCCAAGCTGATGGAGTCCATATAGGCCAGGATGATGAGGATATCCAAAAAGTCAGAAATAGAATTGGAAACATGCTGCTGGGTGTCTCAGTCCATAGTTACGCAGAAGCTTTGTCTGCAATGGATGCGGGAGCCGATTATTTTGGTTTGGGACCAATCTTCCCTACGAACACAAAGAAAGATGCTAAGCCAGTCCAGGGTTTAAGCTTCATTCAAGAGCTGCGGAGAAAAAGAATTCATATCCCTATTGTTGGGATTGGCGGCATAAATCCGCAGAACGCCCATTTAGTTATGGATGCCGGTGCTGATGGTGTTTCCGTTATTACCGCCATCAGTAAGGCAGACTCTCCATACCAGGCAGCAGCAGAGTTGAAATTACGTACAAATCTAGATTATCAATAATACATATTATAAAAGCCAGGCTATCATTTGTCTGGTTTTTTTACTGCTCCTCCCTTCATCCCATTTGTCATGTAGCGTTAACTTTTCGCTAATGCCTCTTTCACAAAAAAACTTGTATACTGACTTAAAAGTTAATAAATGAAAATTTTTTACATTTTTTTCTAAATATTGAAACTTCTACTAACTTCAATCGTAGACTAACTAAGTTAAATAAAACAGGAGGGCTGGTGAAAGTGGAGGTATTTGGAGTCCCTATAGAAAGTATTTATCTGTACACGCTCATAATTTCGGGGGCGATCACACTGCTTTATCTTTTCTTCGGAGACCTGGCTCATGGAGCAGCTGAAGCTCTCGATTGGTTCAACCCCATTCTCTTACTCTCTTTTATTACTTTTGTATCCGCGTCAGGCTGCATACTGGAATATGTTACTTCTTTGAACAGCTATCTCATTCTAGGTACTGCTGCCATTATTTCTTTCTTCATAACCACTTTTCTTAATATCTTTATTCTTATTCCCCTTTCTAGAGCTGAAGAATCCTTAGTGTATACAGAGGATTCACTGAATGGCCGTATGGGAAAGGTAATTCTTACAATTCCTGAAAACGGTTATGGAGAAGTAGTCCTCGAAAGCTATAGCGGCATGATTGCCAAGTCCGCAAAAAGCTATGATCAATCCGTCATTAGAGAAGGTTCCCAGATTTTGGTGATTGATATTGAACATGGCGTTTTATTAGTAAAAGAATACGAACCACTATTTTAAAGGAGGTCTTCTTTATGAGTTTCATTTTGATTGTTTCTGGTTTAGCTGTCTTTATCCTATTAGCAATGATTGGTGTATTTATTAAAAAATATCGTACAGCAGGACCCGATGAAGCACTCATTGTAACAGGCAGCTATTTAGGCGGAAAGAACGTACATACTGATGAAGCAGGAAACCGTATTAAAATCATACGTGGCGGCGGAGCTTTTATTCTTCCCATTTTTCAGCAAGCAAAGCCTTTAAGCCTGCTTTCAAGCAAACTTGAGGTTACAACTCCTGAAGTGTACACAGAACAAGGTGTTCCAGTCATGGCGGATGGTACAGCAATCATTAAGATTGGGGGATCCATTGGTGAAATAGCAACGGCGGCCGAGCAATTTCTGGGTAAAACTAAGCAGGACCGCGAAGGAGAAGCCCGCGAAGTGCTAGAAGGACATCTTCGCTCGATCCTAGGCTCCATGACTGTGGAAGAAATATATAAGAACCGTGAAAAATTCTCCCAAGAGGTCCAGCGGGTTGCTTCTCAAGACTTAGCAAAAATGGGGCTTGTAATTGTCTCTTTTACCATAAAGGATGTGCGGGATAAGAATGGATATTTAGAATCGCTGGGGAAGCCGAGAATTGCACAGGTTAAGCGGGATGCAGACATTGCGACGGCAGAAGCTGATAAAGAAACGCGCATCAAGCGTGCTGAGGCAGACAAAAATGCAAAACGGTCTGAACTTGAACGGGCTACAGAAATAGCAGAAGCCGAAAAAATCAACAAATTAAAAACGGCTGAATACCGTCGTGAACAAGACATCGCGAAGGCCCGCGCCGACCAGGCCTACGATTTAGAAACAGCCCGCGCCAAGCAGGAAGTTACAGAGCAAGAAATGCAGGTACGCATCATTGAACGGCAAAAACAGATTGAACTCGAAGAAAAAGAAATTCTGCGCCGTGAACGCCAGTACGATTCTGAAGTCAAAAAGAAAGCCGATGCAGACCGATATTCAGTTGAGCAGGCCGCCGCTGCCAGCAAAACAAAACAAATAGCTGAAGCCGATGCAGACAAATACCGGGTTGAAGCGATGGCAAAGGCTGAAGCAGAACGAGTCCGGGTAGATGGACTTGCGAAAGCAGATGCCGACCGGGCTAAAGGTGAAGCAGAATCAGAAGTTATCCGTTTAAAAGGGTTAGCTGAAGCAGAAGCTAAGCGCAAAATAGCCGAAGCCTTCGAACAGTTCGGCCAGGCTGCAGTGCTGGATATGGTTCTAAAAATGCTCCCTCAATATGCAAAAGAAGTGGCCAGTCCTCTTGCAAATATTGATAAAATAACTGTCGTAGACACAGGCAGTGATTCATCCAGTGGCGGTGCAAACAAAATTACATCGTATGCTACTAATTTAATGTCAACCATGCAGGAAACCTTAAAAGCTTCGTCAGGACTGGATGTTAGAGAACTACTGGAAAACCTATCTGGTAAAGGAAATATCCGGGCAAGTATAGACAACCTTTCAAATACCCGCCCTTCTATATCTGACCTTAAGGTAAATAATGATCAATTAAAATAAATAGCTTTTGAACATCACCCCAATTGCTAGACACCACTAGCAATTGGAGGTGCAGTTCATTTTTTGTTTTAAATGGGGGTTTTTAAGGACAATCTGTACCTTTAATTTATATGATTTGAAGAGTTCGCTCGTTTCCAAGTGCCCTATGCTTGATTTTTGCTTTACCATAGGCGCTGTTTCAGGGACCTTTTGCCATTAAAGTTCGGGGGGCTGCACCTCGGGCGAATTATAGCATTGAAGCGTATTCGCGATTTAGGCTCATTTAGTGGTCAGGACTAAAGTCCCCTGTACTCGATTACCGCTCTGCCACTCGCGGCTATGGATGCGCATTGCATTATTTTTTTAAGTTTCAGGTAAATCATTTATTTTATTGAACTGCCATAAACCTTTTTATTTCACCAAGAAATGCTGTGGATTCTTCAAGGAAAGGATAATGATTGCTTTGTTCAAAAACCTTGAGAACGGAGTCAGGAATGAGAGAATGAATTTCCTCAGAAAAAGAAAGCGGGCACTGAACATCATATTTCCCGCATAGTATTAGGGTTCTAACGGTTATCATATGCAGTTTTCTAGTAATGTCATAAATAACTAGTTCTCTATTAAAAAATTCCATCCGTGAAGCGGCCATTTTTTTATGAATACTAGATGGAAAATAATAATCGTAATTTTCAGGATTGAATAAGGACAGCTTGTTTCTTTCCCGGGTAACCGCTTTTCGTTCTTCCTCTGTAAGGTCATCCCGCTTTAGAAGTTCAATAAGTTCTTGCATTCTAGTAAATTGCGGGTGTTCTCTGTGGTAGATAGATTCCGATGAGTAATTAGAGTATTCTCTAGCTGCTGATCCTACAACAATAAGTGAATTCAAAGAAGCAGAAGTCCAGAATCCATATACAAGACCAATTATCCCCCCTGTGGAATGGCCTGCAAAATGCCAGGATGAAAAGCCAAGTGCTTCTCTGATAGCCTCCAGATCCAATACACTTTCAATCATACTGAGCTGATATGCTTTTTCCGCTTTTGCAGAATTTCCTGCTTCCCTTAAATTTACAAGAAACACTTGATTTGTTTGAGTAAATGTATTGGCAAACATATCTCCTGTAACATTAAATTCAGAGTATATATGAGTCACACACAAGGGCGGCCCCTCTCCTTTAATAAATATTTCAAACGTGCCTCTCTTTGTTGTAACGATTTTGTTTTCCCATAAAACGAACATATGCGCGGTCTCCTCTGCTGGTTTTCCTATCTCCTTGGAAAAAAGGACTTCTATTACTCCTTTATAAGTAAATTATACTTCCCGCTTTTGTTACTAGTTTTCTTTAGTAGACTCCTTCTCGCCTTAATTCGTAAATCAATAATGATAGTTTCGTCTGGGTTTCTACAAGCTTCACTTTTAGTACCCCATTTTCTACTGGCGCATCAGAATAGAAATCTGCGAAAGACTGTTTTTAATATCTGGGCACTATGTGCATATGATAATGAGATAACTCACTAAATATGCCTCCGTTCTGGCAGATTGTTATTCCATCTGGAGAGTAAGCGGTCCTTATTGCCCTTGATATTAACCTAGAAGCATTCATTACAGCAGCAGCCGTATCTTGGTCAAAGTCTTCCACTTCTAAAAAATGAGCTTTAGGTATAATTAAGGCATAACCTTCGTTGAAGGGATTATGATCTAGAATACAAGAGACATAATTGTCTTCATATATAACGTGAACTTTTTCCATTTGCAGTGCTAATCTGCATCCCAAGCAATTCGCTTCCATTTTATACTCCTCTATATTTATTAATTTCGCTTACACTCATATAACTGGCCATGGTTAGAAATCGATCACCATTTTACTGTACACTATTATGTAATTGATTATCTAAAAAAAAATGAACCACCGGCAAAGAAGCCAGGGGAGATTTATGATACACACCATTATTAGGACGCTTCATTATTAACAAAATGATCCAGCAAGGTATACAAATCATTCCTTTATTACGGGTCTCTATCCATTTTAACGCAAAGAAGAGTATGTGATGGCCACCTACTCTTCTTTGCTTGTTACTATGATTTTTTAGAACTTATTCAATGTGAGCCCACTTATAGCCGAAGTCTCCACCGAATGGGTGCTCAACAATTCCTTTTACATATTCACGTTGAAGGAATGCAGTACCTCTTTGGTACATAGGAGAAATTGCAGCATCATCCATAAGGATTTTTTCAGCTTCTAAAAGAGCTTTCCAGCGAGCATCAAGGTCTGTAAGAAGCGGACCTTTTGCATCAGCAACCAGCTTGTCATATTCAGGGTTTGAGTAACCCATTTGGTTATGAGCTCCATCTGTTACGAACATATCGATGAAAGTCATTGGATCTTGATAGTCAGGACCCCAGCCTGCGAACGAGAAGTCATAATTGCCTTTAGATTCTAGGTCTAGCTTTTGTTTGAATGGCTGTGGCTTAATGTTTACCGTTAAGCCTTCAAGGTTTGTTTCTAACTGTTCTTTTAGATACTGAGACACTTTTGCAGAGTTATCATCGTCATAGTTAAGCAATTCAAGAGTGACTTTGTCAAATTTAGCCTCTTTTTTCGCTTTTGCCCATAGTTTTTTAGCTTCTTCAACATCCAATTTGCCAAGGTCCCCGTTTGTTTCACGGAAATCTTTTCCGTCTGGACCGACAGTGAATTTACCAGGTACTAGGAAATAAGCAGGCTTAGATCCATTGTTTAAAATTACATCAACAAATGATTTTTTATCCCATGCCATGTCCAATGCTTTACGAGCATCTTTGTTGGCTAAAACTTTATTCTTTTCATTCAATCGCAGGAAGTAAACAGCTGTATCTTCTGAAGTTCCATAATTCGAATCTGATTTGTACTTATCTACAAATTCAGCATTCAGACCGACACGGTCAGCTTTTTTCGTTTCATAAAGGTTAACTGATGTAGCGGTATCTTTAACAATGTTAAAGTTGATTGTTTCAAGCTTAACAGCTGCATTATCCCAGTATGTAGGGTTTTTCTTAAGCTGGAAGCTTTGTTCGTGTTTCCATTCACTTAGAGTGAAAGGTCCGTTATACACTCCCGTGTTTGCTTCAAGAGCATAGTTTTTGCCTTGTTCTTTAAAGAATTTTTCGTTTTGCGGGAAGAAAGTTGCAAAAGACAATAAGGATTTGAAATAAGGAATGTTGTTTTTCAGCGTGATTTCTAACGTTTTTTCATCAATAGCTTTAATGCCTAGAGTATCAGGCTTAGCTTTGCCAGTGTTGATTTCTTCTGCACCTTTTACATCATAAAGCATATAAGCATATTCTGCTGCAGTAGCAGGATCTACCGCACGTCTCCAAGAGAATACGAAGTCATTAGCTGTTACATCGTCTCCGTTAGACCATTTTGCATCGCGGAGTTTGAATGTATAAGTTTTTCCGTCTTCACTTACTTTTGGCTCTTCTGCAGCCATACCAAGTGTAGGCTCATTATCCTGGCCTAAACGGTAAAGACCCTCGTAAACGTTGTTCATAACATTGAATGATACAGAGTCAGTAGCAAGAGTTGAGTCCATAGAAGGAATCTCTGATCCAGCAACTAAATTTAATACCTGCTCTTTTGGAGCAGCCGCTGGTTTATCACCATCTTTGTCACCTGTAGGTTTTGTTGAAGTGGTATCCCCTCCGCTGCATGCTGCAAGAAACGTACTTAAAGCAAGTACCAAAACTAAGAGAAACGAAAACTTTTTCTTCATTCAATAGTAGCCCCCTTATTAGAATAATCTGAAGATTTAGTCTTTATTATATATGTATTTTGATATTAATCAATACATTTTTTACAATTAAATTACAGATTAATGACAGATTGCTTGTCACTATTGAGTTTGCAACGAAAAAAAAATATTTCCTTAATGAGTAATTTCTAAATAATCTGTCCTATTTTTTAGTTATATTAATGTTATTAATAGGAGGGTGGACCTATGATTAAATCATTCTAAAGATGAACTATTGCTTTGACATTTTATTGACAGTTACTGGATAAGACATTTTTACTTACATAAAAAAAAGCAAAAAAAATAGCGGTTTGGCTAAACCTTTCCGCTATTCCTTCCTTTACCCTGAGTGATTGCTAATTATTATCAAATTCCTTTTTTAATCCTTAATCCAATCCCATGCTTCTTCTACCTGATCTTTTGTAAAATGCTTCGACTTAATTCCCGGAAGAATATTTCCGAGCTGAGCAGCATTCTTCAGCCAGTTCTTTTCACTTATTACAGCAAACTTGTTAAATTGGCTCCACCGCTTTGCATCAAATTTAAGACCGTGCACCATGCCTTGAAAAGTCGAACCATCCAAATCTTGCATAACAGCCAATATATTAAAATGAGTATGGTCGTTAAATCGCTGCTGTACATTTTGTTCTAATTTTTCGGCATCCTCTTTTATTGCTTTCCCACTAAATTCTACTGCTATAGTATCATCATATCTGCTCGGCAGTATTGAAAGCATGTTATCTCCTCCTTGATCTACACTTTCAGTCAGCTTTGAATTACCCTAGTTTTTCTTTCTAAAAACATGCTATCCATGAAGGTTTGTTATTCTTTCGGGGTGCGTATAAACATTTAATGAGCTGCTTCTAATGAAACCTACTGCTGTTATTTCCAAATGATCAGCAAGTTCAAGCGCTAGTTCAGTAGGTGCTGATTTCGACAACACAATTCCACAGCCAATTTTGGCAACCTTCAATAAAATTTCCGAAGAAATTCTTCCGCTAAAAACAATGATTTTATCTTTTATGGTTATATGGTTTTTAAGGCAATAGCCATATAACTTATCTAATGCATTGTGCCTGCCGATATCCATGCGGCTTAAAATGATTCCATTCACATCACAAAGCGCAGCATTATGAACACCGCCCGTATTTTTAAAGGTTTCAGCATTCTTCTGCATTGCAGACATTAGCCGGAAGCAGTCCTCCACCCTTAAAGCTGCAGTCGCATCTTTCATTTTCTTAGCAGTAAGGGCATCATTGACAAATACAAATCCCTGTCTGCTCATGCCGCAGCATGATGTAATATACCTCTTACCCGAAAAATCCTGGTAATAAGGGTTGAGCCTGGAGGTTTTAACATGAACAAAACCCTCTTTTTCCTGAACCCAAATTTCTTCAATATCACTGTAATCTTTGATAACGCCTTCTGATGCCATATAACCAATGACCATATCTTCTATGTACTGCGGTGAACAAACCATTGTCACAAATTCCTGCCCATTTATTTTTACAGTTACTGTATACTCAGATACGATGGTATCCTCTAAGATTTTAGTGCGGCCCTTTTCGTGCCTTATGATTTTTCTTTTCACCTCTATTGGTTTCAAGACTGCCATCTCCTCTTTTTACCTAGCACTTTTATTTTACTTTATTTCCATTTTTCAATAAATCTAACATACATGTCAGCTTATAAAAAACAAACAGCACACCAAATGGTATGCTATTTGCCTTACTTGCTATTTTAATTGATGATTAGGAGTCTGGTGCTGAAGCTGATTTTCTGGAAGCTGTGTTGTTCTTTCCAGACTCTCCGTTTCTTGTCCCATTCCTTTTAAAAAGTTAAGCAGAAGCGTGATTGACCGGTTAATCTCTGGATCTCTTAGTGAACGCATAATGTCTAAAATCCCTGTCTTTTCTTCCGTGTCCTTATGATCTGCTACTCTAGCAATCCCTGAATTCACCTTCAGCAGAATCGGTTCAAGCTGCTGGACATTAAGAGTGCCGAGAACACCAACCATGAGAAGCAGGTTCTTCAAGGTATTGGCCGTTTCAGGCGTATCGGCTTTTTTTACAAGGATTTCCATCACTTTATCTCCTTGTCCAAACAGAGCGCTTATAAGCGAAAGGACTCCCCGTTCTTGCATATGATTAAGCGTTTTTAACACTTCGAGTATACTTTCTTTGCTTTCGACAAGAGCATTCTGCACTTCTTCAAGGTCGAGCTGTTTTTGTTGTTCCTCAGTTATTTCAACTCGCTGAATCGATTTTATCGCTTTTGCCATGATGCTTCCGCTCCTTTTTTCACCAAATCACCTGGGAAAATGTAATCCTTGCGGGCCCACTTCTTCTGAACCTGTACACCCATCTGCGGCTGAGGATTCCCATTTCTGTGGTTTATTTTAGGCAGCGGACTAACGCCTTCCTGCCGCAATATTTCCATTTTGGCATTGATCTCCTTGTATGCCGGGGTATCAGTATCTTTATCCGCTTCACTGCTCGTCAGCAGATTGATAGCAGCGTCACCTGAGTCATTCATCGGAAGATATACTTCCTTACCTTGAACTCTGTCAGTAATCAGGCACTCCACTTTCACACTGCCGAATGGTGAAGTCAGCCGAACGAGGGTACCATCCCTAAGTCCCCTTTCTGCAGCAAGCTCAGGTGAAACTTCAAGGAAAACTTTTGGAGTTTTTGAAGTAATTCCTTTTGACTTATACGTCATATTTCCTTCATGGAAATGCTCAAGCAAACGTCCGTTGTTTACATGAATGTCATATTCCTCCGGGAATTGAAGTGGAATGGACCACTTAACAGGATAAAGAATAGCTTTTCCATCCGGGAAATTAAAACCCTCCGTATAAAGAACCGGTGAATCTGTTCCATCCGGAGCAACCGGCCATTGCAGGCTGTTATACCCTTCCAGCCTTTCATAGGTAACACCTGCATAAATCGGTGACAGTTTCGCAGCTTCTTCCATAATCTTGCTTGGATGTTCATAATTCCATCCAGCCCCAAGAGAGTTGGCAACTGCCATAATAATCTGCCAATCAGGCTTAGAATCGCCCAGAGGCTCAAACACCTGGTACAGACGCTGAATTCTTCGCTCTGTATTGGTAAACGTTCCTTCTTTTTCAAAGCTTGGAGATGCTGGCAATACTACATCTGCAAATTCTGCTGTACGCGTCAGGAAAATATCCTGTACAACAAAGAAATCAAGCTTTTCAAAGGCTGAGTGCACATGATTAAGGTTAGAATCCACGATTCCCATATCTTCACCTTTAAGGTACATCGCCTTTAATTTCCCTTCATGGATGGCTTCTACCATTTCATGATTATTGAGACCCGGCTTTTCAGGAAGGCTGGTTCCCCAGGCCTTTTCATATTTCAAGCGGACAAGAGGGTCATCAACACGTTCGTATCCGGGCATATTAGCCGGCGCGCTTCCAAAATCGCTGGCACCTTGTACGTTATTATGGCCCCGAAGAGGATAAGCTCCTGCTCCTGGTTTCGCATGGTTGCCTGTTACAAGCAGCAGATTGGAAATCGCCGTACTTGTATCGGAGCCGCCCAAATGCTGGGTAACACCCATCGCCCATAGAATACAAGTAGTTTTTGCTTCATAAATCATAGTTGCTATTTGAATGAGAGTCTCTCTGGGAATTCCTGTTTGATCCTCCGCATAGCCAAGTGTGAAGCCTTGTAAGCTGGCTGTGAATTCATCATATCCATTTACTTTTTCTCGGATAAAATCTTCGTCTGCCCAGCCCATGTCAATGATATATTTAGTTACAGCTGACAGCCAGACAATATCAGAACCCGGCTTCGGGCGGAAAAACAGATCAGCGCGGTCAGCCATTTCGTGCTTTCTGATATCAGCTACGATTGTTTTTTGGCCGTGCAGCTTTTGGGCCCGTTTGATCCGAGTTGACAGTACCGGATGCGATTCGGATGTATTAGAACCTACCATGATTACAAGCTCGGACATGGCAATGTCTTTAATAGAACCAGAATCACCACCATACCCTACTGTGCGCAGAAGCCCTACAGTAGCTGGAGTCTGGCAGTATCGCGAACAGTTATCAACATTATTTGATCCAATCACACTCCGCGCTAATTTTTGCATTAAGTATGATTCTTCGTTTGTACACTTTGATGAAGTGATAAAACCCATAGATTCCGGTCCATATTTTTTGCTGATGTCTGTAAATCTTTTCGCAATCAAGGCCAAAGCTTCTTCCCACTCTGCTTCCCTGAAAGAGTCTCCTTCACGGATAAGGGGTTTTGTCAGGCGTTCCTCGCTATTTACAAAGGACCAGCCGAATTTTCCTTTTACACATGTTGAAATATTGTTTGCAGGAGCTTTCATTTGAGGTTCCACTTTTAATATTTCACGGTCCTTTGTCCAAACATCAAAACTGCATCCAACACCGCAATAAGTACATACAGTTTTGGTTTTTTTGATGCGCTCGTCACGCATCGCGGACTCCATATCTGAAATTGCTAGAATGGAGCCGTAGCCTGTTTCAACACCTTTTGTAATTTCTATCATCGGGCGGAGTGTCTGCTTGGCAATTCCAGTCAGGAAGCCTGCTTCTCCTACCATTCCTTTTTCCATCATGGCGTTACATGGACAAACCGTTGAGCAATGGCCGCAAGAAACACATGAAGATTCATTAATGGGCACATCATCATCCCATATTACGCGCGGACGGTCACGCTCCCAGTCGATTCTTAGTGTTTCAGTCACCTGCAAGTCCTGGCATGCTTCCACACAGCGGCCGCATAATATGCACTGATCCGGGTCATATCTATAAAAAGGATGCGAATTATCTTCTTCATAAGGTTTGTGGTCAAACGGGATACTCTGGTGATTGATCTTCATGGCTTTTACTGTATTATGTACCTCACATCCACCATTATTGTAGTCACAGACTGTACAATACAGCTCGTGATTGTACAATATTTTGTCCATAGCCATGGTCTGGGATTGCTTCACTTCAGGAGAGACAGTATCAATTCGGTCCCCCGGCTTAAGCTTTGTTGAACATGACCTTACTAATTCTCCATTTACTGAAACAATACAAGTATCACACGTTTCAATTGCTCCAAGTGCAGGATGATAGCAGACGTGCGGGATTTCAATAGAGCTGTCTGTTAAAAACTGCAGGACAGTTTGATCTAATTGAGCAGGAGTTTCAACTCCATTTACTTTTACATGGATGCTATTCAGCAAGCGGCTTCATCCTTCCATTATTTCTTAAACTTTATAACTTTTTCCCTACCCTGTCCTTGAAAAACTAAAACCTTTGATCATAAAAATGGTACCTGAAGGATTCATTTAAAATAAAGGCATGTTAAAGTTCATTGTTGATTTTGGCACTATGTTTGATCTTCGCTTAAGGCACGGGACTCCTCGCAGAAAAGCGGGTCAAGGGAGACCCCTCAGGCGTAAACGTGAAAGGAGGCTCCTGGACCGCCCGCGGAAAGCGAGTGCCTCTCGCTGTAATCAACAGACAGTTTAACAGCTAAAATAAAAAGAATCTGCCATGTGGCAGTCCTTTTCTAATCCAGAATTGTAATCTTTTTTAGTGAGCTGATCGCTGCAAATGAAACTTCATTGTTATCATAAACTAAACAAATCTTATCCCTGCTTTCAGTTCCGCTGGGTGTTTCAGCACCTTCTGTAGCTGGATCAGTCTTTATGTACCCCTCCCTCCCCTTTGAATCAATAAACCTTTTACCGTTAAGTGACTTTTTCAATGTTTCTTCTATATTTCCCAGAACCTTATTTACCTCGCTCAACTGTGAAGCAAGGTAAAAGGCATTATCATGAAGATTTGTATATCGTCGAATTAAAGAATCGTAGTTGTTCATAATAAACCTCCAGCTTTTTATCCTTTTGATACCCTTCCACTATAAATTGAAAACTAGTGGAATAATAAGATACCTTTAACCAAGCCTGGGACATAATCTATATTCAGATATAATTAACCAAGTATTTTTTCCTTTTGCTCGTTTTCTTGTACAATATAGGTAAGGTAAAAGGAGGATACGTATGTTTACTACTATTGGGCCTAGAGGCGATTATTACAAATTCGATGATGAACAGGATTACATGAAAAAGCTCAAAGATTGGGGTCTTGTTTCAGCATCAGCGAAATCGCCCAAGCACGAGTTTCATTATAAGAGGGAAAATTCCACCTATACGGTTATGATTAAAGGGTATGAAATCAGCGGAGCACATGAGACCGCAGTTGTATCATTTACAAACGACGCCTTGCATTGTGTACACCCAGCCTATTTAAAAGAAATGCAAAGCCCTTCCTTTGGCAGAGAGTCTGTCATTAATACCGGTGAAGATTTGACTTCTGGAGAGCTGCCAGTCTCTCTTCCTGTTCAAGAAGGAGAATCAACGGCACCAAAGACAAAAACAGAACCAAAAGCAAAGAAAGAAAAGAAACCGCAAATACCAGTCCTTGACCTGCCTGGTGATAAAGTCTCATTTGAAGCCGTTGTTAAAGAGTTCACAACTAAATATAACCACTTTAATGAGACGGAGGAAGAAATAGTAATTCTGGAACAAGTAAAAGTGACTGGGGACTCGCCATTGGAAGTCGGTGAAGCTTGGTGCGGCTATAGTAAAACTTTAAAAAAACTTGAGCTCGAAATAGGTAACTCTTTAACTTTTGATGCCAAAATTGTGGATAGAAAACTTAACAAAGATATCCGCTATAAAATTAATAATCCGTCTAAGATAAAAATTAAAGAATGAATGATAAAAAGGACGATCTCAGAGATCTGTCCTTTTTATATTGTTACTCTAAGCTGCAAAATATAGCACTTTAACACTTAATGCGCGGGCTGGCAGGAACTTTGCCAGGTCATACCCTACACCGTTTGTAATCCCTTTTTAGAATAAGCTTGCGGCTCCATGACCCTTTATTCTGCTGGATAGACCTTTAATGATTAACACATCTTAAATTATAGGAGGTGAGATAGATGGTAAACCAAAATAATCAGCATAACAACGGCCGAAACGATGAACAGGGAGGAATAATGGGAGTTCTTTCTCAAGCAACCAATTCTGTTGTACAGGCTGTTAAAAATATGACGGGCAATGATGACAATAATCAATCACAAAACCAACAGCAGAATAACTATCAAAACACTCATCACAAAAAAAATAAGCATAAGCATTAATCAAAAAAAACGCCCTCTATGAACTGCACCTCCGTTGTTAGATTTGTGTCTAACAATTTCGGCGCAGTTCACTACTGGCGTTTTTTGATTGGGCACTTCTTTATAAGGCTAGTACTTTCCTTTAAGGCTTTAATGAATTTATAGCTTGCTGTAAGGTAGAATAGGTGCTGATTTTGGTAAAATCGATACCTAAATTTACAATTTTTTGAGCCATTTCAGGGCGTATTCCACTGACTGCTGCTTTAATTCCTAATAGGGAAAGGGCTTGAGTGACCTGAAAAATCTGTTTGGCTGCGATGGTATCTACAACAGGAACACCCGACAAATCCATTATAAAGCATGATACTTTAAGCTTTGTACTTTGAACGAGGGACTTTTCCATGAGGAGATTTGCACGTTCCTCGTCTATTTCTCCCACTAGCGGAAGTACTGCAACACCTTCTGTGAGGGGTACAACCGGCACTGAAAGCTCATTAAGAGCAGCTCTTGCAGACTCAATCATATGCTTGTTATGGCGCACGAATGCTACACTAAAACTTTGTGCTGCCTGGTCAATAATCCGGTGAAGCTTCGAAATAGCATCATTATAAGTTTTAAACGACACTCCATGCTTTTCTGCTTCTTCACAAATAACTTCTGCCATTTCATTTCTATAATAGGGTAATTCATCAAGGGCCATATCAATCGTCATTCCCATTTCTGATAAAGCCGTTCCGGTCTCGACTCCCCACCGTGTAATTTTATTGAGGGCTGTATCAAGATCATCTATTAGCAGTTCCTTATACATATCAATAAGCTTAATCCTCTGTTCTCTAAGCTCGGCAGAAATCGATGCTTGGACCTCCGGATGTTTTTTACTTTGTTCGGCTGTTATTTTGTCAGCCAAATCATACTTTCTCCCTGCAATCTTGATTGCTACATCTTCTATGCTCCAGGACATATAATCACCTTCATATTTTTACTATTGAAATTTTAGTTCATTTTTATAACTGTTAAATAATATCTCTTCCATTACAACAATTTATCACTACTGCCTGCTAAAAACCAACACTTTGCTCAGGCAGCACAGGAAATCCCCTTTTAGGAAGAGGCATCCTCACCGGAAATGCTAATCTTGCTGAAAACTGAACAAAATGTTAATTTTCAGAAGAATTTCTGCAGCATTTACCAGAAAAAAATAAAACTTAGTCACATCACTTTCCTAACCACGCCGCAGTAGACGTTTATTTCGGTCATTATATAACATCTTTATATTCTATTCGAACTCTGTATAAATCAATTTTGTTGACAGACTCTCCACAATTAGCTAAACTTACAAAGCCCCATCATACTCCAAATTTCACCTTTTCCAAATTATTCAACAAAAAAAAGCCGCAGCAGCTTATTTAAATGTTTTTTCTCCATTCCTGATTTCCTTTAGCGTTCTCTTCGTTTTAACGTATTAAACTGTAATTTTCTATCTAAAGCATCTATATATTTAATTTTATCAATAGTTTAAGTTCGAATAATTAAAATCCACTGAGGCCTTTCTTAATCTAACAATAAGTAATTAAGTAACAAGAGGAAGATTCTCCGCAAGATTTTCTTTTATCTACTACTTTAGCCTGAGGTATGGAAGATAAAAAGCTCTGTCCTCTTGGAATTTATGCTATCTCTATGTAATTTACAGTTTAACTATACCGATAAAGACAGTATTTTATGGCTGGACAAAAGTTAAATTATGTAAACGACTAATTTTTGCCGATAAACATAAAAATTTTCTCCTCTATAAATGGAGCAAAAGTATAAACAATCCAATTCATAGAATGAAAGATGTCTGCCTGCATATAATAGTAACAAGCTAACCAAATGGTTTTCCTCAGCTTCCTAATTGCAAGAGTATTAAAACGGTATACCCTTGGGGAAAATGTGAACCTATCAACCATGGTGAAATGACGATGCAAAGGAGCTATTTCATGGTAGATGAAGAAGAGCGTTTAATTTTTCTAAAAGAACTTGGACATTTGATTGACGAATATAAAAATTGTCACAATGAAGGAGTACAAAGAAGTATCTGCGATGACATTCTTTTACTTTGTGGAGCGTTAGTCAGTAATCCTGATTAACGCCTTTTTAGTATTTACATGTTTTTGCAGGCTGCAAATAAAAGGGAGATGAGCACAAATAATTAATCAGAGGTAAGCTGCTCCCTCCTTTTAATCAAGAATTGACTTAAGCTGTATACTCAATGAGCCAGCAGTCCCGGTATTCTCCCTCATGAAGCTCATTTTTAGGGAGAAGCTTAACCTTTTTAAATCCAGCTTTTTCATAGCATTTTATAGCTCTAGCATTCCATGTTTGAGGATCCATAACTATTCTGCATGCATTCTTATGTTTTATTAGAAAGTTTGCCATGGATTGTACAAGGAGCCTGCCTATCCCCTTATTCCAATAATCCGTTTCCCCAATGAATTGATCCATTCCAAAGATAATTTCATGTTCTTGATAACCAAATTGATTTTTTGCATCAATACTTAAAGGATAGAATTGTATGTACCCAATTTCTTTTTTATTGTATTCGACTATGCAGCCGGTATGTTCAATTGACCGTCCGTAAAATTTTTGGGATACCTTATTTAAATCAAACGGATTATCTCTGCCTTCATAATATTTTAATACTGATAAATCCGAAAGCCACTTCACTAACATATTTTTATCCTTTAATTGTAAAGTCCGAACTGTTATTTTACCTGATTGAAATAAGATCATGCTCATCCCACTCCTATTTAGAGTTTAATTCTTTCTTTAATAGTTCTATTGCTCTTATCACTTTCTCTTTATTTTCTCCATTGTTTCGCTGATTGCTGGCATGCAGCAAAAACGGGCGCAAGGATTCTACAGAACGTCCGAACTAATCCATCCATACCGCGGCACCATCCAGGTGTGGAAAATGGTGTGTAGTATCTTCATTGTAAATATAATACACAGACTCTTTCCCCTAAAGCTTCTCTTTGAGCCTTTCCTATCTTTGATAACAGATTGATATAATCTTTTCTTTCTTCCGCTGTTAATTCATCGAACGATTTAATATGGCGTTTTGAAGTTAAAATAACTAGTCCTTCTATTGGATAAGCACATCCTGGCGGCATGGAAATAGGCCGTTTCCACAAAAACCCCGCCTTCCGGCTCATTAACACCGCTTGTTTATGCACAGCTTAAACATTCAACCTCAATTGTACTGCTATTGAATTTCTGCTCTAGGTAAAAAAATTAACATCCTTCCTTTGGAAGCAATATACAAATAACACAAAAAGGGACGCATGTCTCTGCATCCCTTTTTCTCGTTTACTTTTATATATTGATAAGCTCTGGCAAAGGAAAGCCCTGCTAAAACACATAAATAACGACTGCCAATTATGCATTAATCGATGTCTTTATTGTTCTTTCCTTTTACAAAACGGTAGGCTAAATAAGCAATATATAATGGAGCTGCTATATACATGAGATAAGGAGACTGCCCGTATGTACCTTTGTATAGAAGGAATAACAGACAGCCAAGAAAAAAGGTAACAATCGTTCCGTACTTCGGCAGCGGAACTTCTTTAAGGCTTGGAATTCTTATTTTGCTGACCATTAGAAAACATAATCCAGTAAATATCACTGTTGTGACTATATTAGGAATTTTATCTCCAAATAAAGTGAGAATAGCCAGTATACCGCCTGCTGCCGTAATCGGGACTCCTATAAAATAATTGATTGAAGATTTACCGGAACTGATGTTAAACCTCGCAAGCCGGTAGGCACCGAACAACGGAAACAAGCCTGCAATAGCCAAACCGATCAGCTCGAATTGGAAAAAATATGTATAATAGACTAAAAATGAGGGCGCAACACCAAATGTAACAATATCTGCCAGTGAGTCTAACTCTTTGCCTAAAGCACTATCGGCTTTTAACATTCTGGCTAATCTTCCGTCCATACTGTCCAGCATCATTCCTATTAAAATTAACACTGCAGCATTGTTAAATTGTCCGTTAGCAGCAAATCCAACAGATAAAAACCCACAAAATAAATTTCCCAGAGTAAACATATTAGGGATGCTTTTGGTTAACCTCACTTGACGTCATCACTCTCCAAAGAAATTTTTAAATGATCGTACATTCCATTAATGTTTCAGCTTATTCTTACATTAATATACCATTATTTCCAATGTTATGTTTATACATCAGCGAAAAACGGATAAAAACCAGCTTACAAGTTTACATACCCTTTTTTTTTGCCCTGAAAATTCAGTATAAACCAGATACAAAAGAGGTGCACATTTAATAGGGTATCCATACACAAAGCCATCTTACTTTTCAGATACATGACTGCAAAAAAAAAAGCTATTGTTTTAACACAAAAAACAGGTTATAGAATGATAAATATATGTAATATAAATAGAAAAATGCGGCCAGAGTCATTTCGAAGGGAGACTGGCCGCATCATGAGTAAAAAGAAAACAATTAAAAGCTATTAAAATTGTCCTTACTACTATTGTAGAGTTTTGTCGAAATTTGTCACTAGTAAATTTATCCAATCATTTATTTTCATTGATCCTTAAACAAGGCCTGGACTATATATTTAGAAAGTGTGATAGTGGGCAACTGCTGCATCCAGCATCTAAAACCTTTTGAATGGTTATTAATTCAGACACTTTGTCTGTAAAAACGGTTTCTCTATTGGGCTCAGGTTTCGAGGAATTCCAGGTATAGGAATATTTTCCGTCTATTTTTGCGAGCTGAGAATACCACTCGAAAGTATGTGGAGCTAACCAGTCAGCGTGCAGCTGAGGGTCCGTTAGAGTCATAGTATCACCTTTTCCAAAAAACGTATAAGATATATAGTATTCTCTAAATCATTAACAAACCTAAAAGTAAAACACAGCTATTTCTCTATTTATCAGCTCTAGTTAGATCGTACAAGCAACAGCCTCGCATCTTCATATGATAGTAAGAGATTTTAAAAATGACAATAAGGGGAAAGTAGAGAATGGACCAACTGTTGTTCGACTATGCGAAAGAAGGTATTTTTCTTGCTCTTTTCCTTTATCTTCTGATTTGGACAATTCCAAAAATCAAGCAGGAGTTCAAACAAGAAATGAAGGAAATGGAGAGCAGATATAACTCTGAAATGGAGAAAATGGAAAAAAGGCATTCAGAGGACATGGAAAAATTAGAAAAAAGGGCTGATGAACGAGAAAGTGAATTGATGAAATTGCTCAATATGTTTGAAGATAAGTATGATATATTAACTTATAAGGTTGAAGAAGTTCTAAAGAAAATACAGAGTTAACACCTGACAACAGCCTGGATAAATGAGATTAACACGCTTTTTTTTAGAATTTTTCATTAGGAATACTTCCATTATGACCAGCGTTACAAACCTCCTCACAACATAAAACCCTTTTATTAGATTCAAGGGTCTTTATGCTGTGTTTTCTATTTTATAGGTGAGCAACTACTAACCAGATCTAAAATATCGGATATTTCCCCGGGTGGATCGTGTAAGTTATTTTCTTCCTGCTTTTAATATGTACTTTGACAGCACTGTAAGTAAGTTGCATTTTTATTAATCACAATAACTGGACGCTTTTTAGGATCTATTGTCTCCTATTTGTGACTCACTCTAAAGCCCCTCAGAAGGCTTATTTTTTTCTATTTTACGCTTGCAGAGTTTCCTCTGCGATTAAACCGGCAGGGGTGTTATAATATCTGCCTAAATGCTTTAATAAGTTATGCTTTTACTCTCCTTAAAAGTTTAGAGAATTTCTATTCGATTTTGCATGTCCATCCATATAGTTTCTGTTGTATAAGAAAGTTTTTAAGGAGTTTCTTTAAAATACGTTGTGCTATGGCACGTATTATTGGCGGCTTAGGCAGGGAGAAGAACATCAATACTGGTACAGAGGCATTGCACGTATAATACTCTAACGTCTTCATTGGCATGATAAAAAGGCGAAGCCCTTTTCAGGCAAAAAAGGACAGATTAAAAAATAGTCTGTCCTTCCCTTCATTTAAATCTTCACGCATCACCATGGACCCTATAGTGCATGTTGAACTTCTTTTGATAAATAAGTTTTAATAAATTCATTTAATATCGGCAAATCTGCTGGATTTATGTGTTCAGGCAGACTGTCTGGAGAAAAGAAACGCAGCTCTTTTACTTCCTCATGATCGATCTTTAATTCACCCTCCCAATCCTTGCAAATATAAGAAGAGACAACATTATATACCTCGTCACCATTCGGATATATATAATGAAATTCTTTTCCGGAAAAAAGATTAAACAAGGTTAGACTTTTTGCTATTAACCCAGTCTCTTCTTTTAATTCTCTAGCTGCAGCCTCTTCAAATGTTTCCCCGAGCTCTAAAGAGCCGCCAGTTAATCCCCAATGGTTATTATCCGTTCTTAGCTGCAGAAGAATCCTGTTTTCCTGGTCCAGCAGGATAACTCCAGCCCCAACCATTATTAAGGGCCGGCTGCCAACAAGCTTTCTCAAATCCATAATGTAACCCATTTAGATTGCCCCTTCACTTTCGATTTCTATTTAAAAATTCTCCTCCAGAAAAGAAAATCCTTTAAATTCTTTGAAATCATATTTATTCATTTCAGGGGCTGTTCTTTAATCCGGAACATCTTTCGCTAAAGTAACTTTTGTCACGTGCAATTTTTTAAATTCTTAAAAGGTATGAAGTATATCTACCATCCATTAATCGTTCCTAACTGCATTTATAAGATCATCCTCATTTTGAATAGCCATAAAACCCCTCCTAAAACTGATTATCTGTAAACTCTCATTTTTAAGCCTTATAATAAACAAAAATACGACCCCACTAAAGGATCGTATTACCCATTAAGCTTCCTTCTTTTTCATAAAAACAATTTCATTTAGAGCCTGCTTCATATTTGCCCTTGTTTTGATTTCGGAAAAATTCAAGCCAAGACTAATAATAGTCTGGGCGATTTCAGGCCGTATCCCAGTTAAATAAGTTTCAACACCTGTAAGTTTTAAGGCTGAAACGATATGAAATAATTGGTCAGCTACCATAGTATCAATTATAGGTACTCCAGATACATCCAGGATGATGTGCTTGAAATGCAGCCTGGAACCTTCTGTTAATGAAACTTCCATGATTAGTTTAGCCCGATCTGTATCAATTGAACCTACAAGAGGAATAATGGCTACACCCTCAGCCACAGGTACAACTGGTACAGATAATTCTTCTAAGGCAGAATAGGCAATACTCATCAGCTTATTGTTATGTTCCTCGTATACTTCTCCTATCACTGCACCGATTCTGTCGAGTAAAGGATCTATGATTTTTGATACTTCCAGCATATGAAATACCGTTAATTGGCGCTTCTGCAGCTCTTCAGTGAAAACCTCCCATATTACCGTACGGTATGTTCCAGTTATCCTGATGGCATCACTGATTGAAAACTCAGAATGTATCGCAATTTCAGCTGCCTGTCTGCTCCACTCACTAACTTTTGTTCGAAGAGTCTCCATACCATCAGTAAACAAAGCTTCACCAAGGTATTCGAATACTTTCGTTCTATAATCAACATGAATTAAGGAACTAAGTCGTTCTTTGTTCCCACTCTCAATGTCAGTGATTCTAATATCAGCAACGGTTTTGGCTAATATCTGCGAGTTTTCAATTATTTTTTCACCTATGTATTTCAAATCTCGTATCATTAGTACATTCATACTCCTTTATCTTTCGGGTGTTTGTATATCGGGCACCATCTATTAGGTACTTTGTTTTTGCTTCCCTTGGTTATACCCGGTATATGAACTCTCCCTACACCTCGAAGATCTTTAATTCATAAAAATTATAGACTCCTTTTATATACTACATAGGCTATTATGGATTAAATTTATTAAGGCTGCCTTTAAGTTTTGAACCCGCTTCACGATCAGAGGGAGGCCGGCTATACAATCACAATTTGTAACTATTTTTTTCAAAAACATTATGATTAATACTGCTTCCTTTATCCTTCCAATATATTAATATAAATTAAAACATCTGGCGTTACATTATTTATTTTTTAGAAATTAGATTTGCTCTATCACAAAGGAGTAAATCCTTTCATCGATAAATTTATTCCATTGTTATAGATTGATTTTGAAATATGCCTCTCATTTCTTCGGCAGATATCGGCCTGCTAAAAAAATACCCTTGTGCTTCGTTGCATCTTCTTTGTTTTAGAAAATTGAGTTGTTCTAAAGTCTCAACTCCTTCTGCAATCACTTTTAAATCCAAATTATGAGCCATATTGATAATAGTGCTCACGAGTGAAGCATCCTTTGGATCAGTGAATATATTCCGAATGAAGGATTGATCAATTTTTAATGTATCGATAGGGAAGGTTTTTAAATAACTTAATGAGGAGTAACCAGTTCCAAAATCGTCAATAGATAAAGAAATCCCCATATCTTTTAATTGCTGCATCGTTGATATGGCGTGTTTCGAATCCTGGATGATACTTTCTGTGAGCTCAAACTCTAGATGACTGGGAGCAACTCCTGTTTTCTTTAGTATTTTAGTTACCGTGCCAATAAAATGATGTTGCTGGAATTGGCGGGATGAGATATTCACCGCTATTCGTAATGGCGGACAGCCCTCTTTATGCCACTGCTTACTTTGATGGCACGCCTCATAGAGCACCCAATCCCCAATTGGAAGGATTAATCCCGTTTCTTCTGCGATAGGGATAAATTCTGCCGGTGAAATATTCCCCATCTCTGGATGATGCCATCGAATGAGAGCTTCAGCACCAATAACTTTTCCCGTACATACATCCACTTGAGGCTGGTAAACTACCTTAAATTCATTTCTCTCTAACGCTTTTCTCAGCCCGATCTCAAGCTTCATTTTTTTAGAAATCATTTCATTCATTTCCGATGTATAAAACTGAAAGTTATTTTTCCCCTGTTCTTTCACTCGGTACATCGCTGTATCTGCATTTTTTATCAAGGTTTCAATATCATTTCCATCAAAAGGATACAAAGAAATTCCTATTGATGGTGTTACAAACAATTCATGTTCAGATAACACAATGGAATGATTAAATAAATCTACTATCCTTTGAGCGGTTTCACTGACATTATCATAGGTAGTATGTGGAAGGATTACAATAAACTCATCTCCACCCTGCCGGCTGACTGTATCTATATCACCCACACCTGCTTTTATTCTCTTCGCAACTTCGATTAATAATTGATCTCCTATGGTATGCCCTAAAGTATCATTTATGTACTTAAAACGATCCAAATCAATAAACAAAACACCAAGGGTCTGCTTACTCTCATTTGCTTGATCTAATGCCTGTTTAAGACGGTCATTTAATAAAAGACGATTTGGAAGACCTGTTAAAGGGTCTCGATACACCATATGATTAATTCTATCTTCTGCTTGTTTTCTTTCTGTAATGTCTCGGATAATACTGCTGAAATATATTTTTCCTTCTTCTACCCAGGAAGCAATGGACAGTTCTATTGGAAACTCATTCCCGCCCTTCCTCAGGCCTTGTAATTCAACTGTCTTTCCAATAACCTGAGGTTCTCCAGAAGAAAGGAATCGTTCCATTCCTTTTTGGTGAGCCTCTCTATATTTCTCCGGAATAATTAGCTGCAGTTGTCTTCCTAAGGCTTCTTTTTCGTGATACCCAAAAATCTCCTCTGCACCTTTATTCCATGAAATAATGGCACCCTGACGATCGGCTAATATAATTGCATCATTCGCTGACTCTATTACCGAGCGAAACTTACTTTCCGACTTTATAGATTGAGACTCAAACTGTTTATCTACAAATATACTTATGAAAACCAATCCTAAAATGATTAGCATCCCAATTCCAATCGAATAGGCTAAAAAGGTGTTGTCGACGGTAATTCCTGATAAGCCACCATGATGGTGAGGTTTAAACCTTGCTGCGGACATCCCTGTAAAATGCATGCCTGCTACAGCTCCTCCCATGGTTAGGGCACTGCCTGCTTTCCACCGCCACAATCGTGGTGTGCCGGAATTCCGGCTTACAAAAAACATTAAAAATAACGCCGCTAATGAAGCAATAAATGCAATAATGGCAGAGAGAATCCATAAAACGAGATTGTACTCAACACTAGCTTCCATCTGCATAGCTTCCATTCCTGTATAGTGCATAATCACAATTCCTGCTGAAATAAAAAGGGCACCTAGCATAAAACGTGATAAACCCTTAGCTGGCCTTGTTAAAATATAAAATGCTAGACCAGAAGAGAAAATGGCTGGGCAAATTGAAATCATTACTAATGGTATATTGTATGTGACTGGTATAGATAAATGGTAAGCAAGCATCGAAATAAAATGCATGGCCCAGATTCCCATACCCATGATAAATGATCCAGTACACAACCATATAAAACGTGCTTGTTTTCTTGCTTTATTAATTTGAATACCGATGTCTAACGCCGCATAAGACGCAATAACAGCAATCAAAATAGAGAGAAAGACAATAGAACCTTGATATGTACTTGTGACCGCTTCCATTAAAAAAGGCTCCTTATGTAAATCTATTAAAAGATGGAATCTTTCGTTCTATATTTTGTTTTAACAATTATGAGGAAGTTTTTGCCTCACTATTTTGTTGAGTTTTATCAAGATTGGTTTAAAGAAAATCTATAGATGAATTTATTACACAGGTAAAAAGACTCTCCGCAACCCCTGGGAGAGTTTTTTACTCTAACGTTTTGTTTACCTGAGTTATTATAACATAGAAACATACTTGGAATATAAAAACAAATATCACAAAATTTGCAGATGTGCTGTATGATTGTATAAAAAAAGGCTGTTTTAGCAGCCTTCTTTTCTGAATGATCACATTGACTTAAACCCAAATCTTCCTACTTAATAAACCAGACCCGCGAAATGGTACCTTCGCTGACTTCGTACATTGCAACTGCTTCTGAATCAATTCCATTTGATCTTCCTGTAATATATTCATGGTCAATAACTATATTTAGATGTACTGTCCTCGCTTTTAACTCGGCATGCTGTTCTGGATTAGCTTCAAATAACTTCGTATATACTTCCCGCATTTTTTCAATACCAGTGTAAATAAGATTATTTGAAGGAAACTCCCTAATCTCTACGCTTGAACTATACACACTGAGAAAAGCTTCTATATCTTGTCTGTTATAGGCATTTAACTGTCTTTGTGCAAGTTCAATATTCGTTGGAATCATAGGATATGCCTCCCTTATTGCCCCATTAGATTATTTACTTCTTTTTTTAATAAAAACTATAACAAATACTATAACCAGTACAGCTAATGTCAGGTAAATAATGTTTGAGTAAATATCCATATACCCTACAATGTCTTCCCACGAAGAACCGAACGCCGCTCCCACATTAACGAGGATTGTATTCCAAATAAGCGTTCCTGCAGTCGTTAATAATAGAAACAGCCAAAAGTTCATTTTCGACATCCCTGCTGGAATCGAAATTAAGCTTCTAATAAGAGGAATCAGACGGCAGAAAAACACCGTCCAAGCCCCATATTTTTCAAACCACCTATATGCCTTATGGATGTCATCGGCATTCAGCCTCAATAAGCGGCCCCATCTGCTGATAATAGATTCTAAACGCTCCTCTTTTAGAAGATATCCAACTCCATATAAGGCTGCTGCTCCAGCCACTGAGCCAATGGTCGAAGTAAAAATTACTCCTATAATACTCATACTAGAAGTCGTTGTCATAAATCCTCCAAAGGTCAAAATGACCTCTGAAGGTATAGGAGGGAATAGATTTTCAAGTGCAATCAGGAGAAAAATCCCAAAGTACCCATACTGATTCATAAACTCTGTTATCCAGTTTTCCATGCTGTACACCCCGCTGCTGTTTGCTTTCCACATACTTCTGCGGATATATTTTATTCAGTAACACTTCTGCGACAAGAAAGCGATTGTTATTTACCCACCCTTTGAAGTACATATCCCTCTTTTTTCATTAAATGCTTTAAGGCCTCTTTGAAACTTAGAAATGATTTTAGATCAGCCAGGAAGGATTTTTCCAAGAAGCTGGCTTCCCGGGCCAAATCTGGAGATATGCCGACGAAATACGTTTCAATTCCCATTAAGGTTAATGTTTGTTTTAATTTGTTTATGTAGTTTCCGAAAGAATTCATACTCAGACCGCTAAGATGCTGTTTGCTGATTCCTGAAACATCTACAATTACATTATCTATATCCGGAATGGATGAGTCTTTTACAATTTTATCAACAATGGTTTCAAGACGTTCGGCAGAAAGCGTACCGGCAATAGGCACTAGAAAAGTTCTAGGTATAATAGAAGGAATAAAAGGTGCAGATGTTTCTTCAATAATATCTTTATACCCTTCTACTATGCTTTTCAGCTGCATGATCTCATCTTTTAATAGTTCAAGCTCACTTTTATTTTGATTCAGCATTCTTAATTCCTCGCATATATTTAAAATTGTTTTTTAACTTCTCATTAGTGCTGTCAGACCCTTTACAGGGCTTCCTCTCATGAACTATACCACCCTTGACGGCAATAAGAAAGTTTTTACGATTTAAGATAGTACTCTTTAAGCTTTACTTTTGTTAATGTTAAGCGGAATAATGGTAAATCATATATACTTTTTGGGGAAGGCTGGTAAATGATGGACACTATTACACATACTCTATTTGGCGCAGGTCTCTATAAAGCCTCTAATAAAGAAAGGATGAATAAAAAAGAAAAATACGCTCTTTTATTTACTGCTATAGGAGCGAGCCAGATTCCGGACAGTGATGTTATATCGCAATTATGGGATACTGCAGGTTACTATCAAATGTGGCATAGGGGTATCACTCACTCCGTTTTTCTTGTACCCTTTTGGGCCTTGCTGTTTTATATATTAAGCTGGATATTTTTTAAAGTAAAAGATGTCAAATTATTTTATACTGCCTTAATTGGAGTTTTCATTCACGATACAAGTGATGTTTTTAATGCCTGGGGAACCGGATATTTGGAACCATTCACCAGTGAAAGACTGACTCTCGGTACTGTTTCCATAATAGACTTTGTTATCTGGTTTATCTTTTTAATTTCCTTTATCGTTTCGAAAACACAAAGCTCATTAAAGGAAAAGGCAATCTACCGAACCGCCTGGATTGTGATATGTCTGCATATTTTTATTCAATCCGCACAAGGATATATTCTTTATAATCAATATAAACCGGGATACGATCATGTAGCTCTGTCAGCAAGCTTTGTTCCGTGGCATTTTTCTGTGATTGGCAAAAATGGAGAAACAGTGGACATTATTAAAGACTCTCTAATAACGAAACCAGCCCTCCAGTACAGGCTTAAATCCAGTGAAAATTCCGCTGCTTTAAAGACCCTTTTTAAACAAAACCCAAAAGCTCGTACCCTTTACCAGTGGTCTCCTTTTGTGGTGATGGTGGACACTAAAGAAAAACTCGGAATTTATGATCCTCGTTTTTACAAAGATGGCGAATCATTTTTGTTTGAGTTTATGGAGAAAAAATAAGGAGTTCTAGTCCTATGCATTTTGCCACTTCCCTTGTCGGTATCCATTTGATAGCGGGTATGTGCGTGAAGGAAAAGCATACACTGAAAAGCTTAAGCATAAAATTTCTATGATAAGCAAAAATATTAAAAACTTAAACATAAAAGTTAAAAAGAGAAGCATAAATCTTTAAAACTTGAGCATAAACTCCAAGAACTTAAGCATATCTTATAAAAATGGACCCTATCTGCGCCCATTCTTTATCCATATCATATTTCACCTTGTTATACAGCTGAAATTATAAAAAGAAGATGGTTTTTTGCTTTTATAAGCTAAAAACCATCTTCTTTTTTAACAACCACTCTATCTTGTGATATAAGTATGTTCGAACTGTTCTCAACTTCATTAATAAGGAATGGAGGGTGCTGTTTATAGTTGTTTTTTAAATACTATTCCTCTTCTTTCAAAATCCATATGGTTTTCCCAAAAATGATGGGCTCTATCCCTAGAAAGACCCGAATACAAAATGACTTTCTGGCAATTTTCTTTTTTTCCAAAAGCTTCAATATCCTCTATTAAAAGTTTGCCGTAGCCACCCGATCTTGCTTCCATCGAAGTAACCAATTCCGACACCCATATATATTTTCCATTAAAGAAGTCAATGTGAATATAGATTCCTGCTAGTGCTAACATCTGGTTTTCTTTGTTCATTAGAGAAAAAAGAC
The DNA here is from genome assembly GCF_016909175.1 of Peribacillus deserti. Classification (GTDB taxonomy): domain Bacteria; phylum Bacillota; class Bacilli; order Bacillales; family DSM-1321; genus Paraperibacillus; species Paraperibacillus deserti. The sequence continues at coordinate 84,979 of NZ_JAFBFI010000016.1, read as the reverse complement.
GGTATCCTTCCTTTCTCATCCTGCCTAATAAATCAAAATACTCTTGTTCATTTAAATGATCACATAACTGATTCATTAATGGAAATGCCTGCTTAAATTCTTGGTCGGTTTTTAATTCCACAGTCTTCATTGCTATAGCTCCCATTCCATTTAAAGTGGTTCTTGCTAAATGCAGCTTAACATTTATGTAACGAATACAATAAATCTGTTATTAGAAAATTTTAGTGCGGTTTATATATGCAGACTAAGTTTTTTGTCCATCACTCACTCAGCTGCGTTAATCTCATGTTGTTAAGGATAATTGGACGCTTCAAAAAATTCCGATTTATATTTAGTGTGATTAGTGAAAATTATGGCTTTTTCGGTACCAGTATACTTAGCACTGTGTACTTGCTTAATTTTCAATTATTCTTGTGGGTTTAAAAGCTCAGTCAACATGGAGGGCCGGTTCGATTACTATATTTAGTACGATGCCAAAGACTGGCATATAAAAAGGGATCTTCGTTTTAATAACCAAGATCCCTTTGTTTAGAAAAAAAATAAAAACAGACTCCTTTGCAGAGTCTGTTTATAAAAACCGCTTAAGCTTTTTGTACGTTTGTAGCCTGCGGTCCGCGTTGGCCTTGTTCAACATCAAATGTTACTTCCTGGCCTTCATCTAATGATTTGTACCCCTCGCCTTGAATAGCTGAGAAATGTACAAATACATCCTCTCCACCTTCACGCTCAATAAATCCAAATCCTTTTTCACTGTTAAACCATTTTACTTTACCACGTTCCATTTTTTGTTGCCTCCTACATATAACTATATAAAATTTGCAATTTCCTTGCCTATGTATTATATCCAGCTTTCACTAAATTAAAACATTTCCTGAAAAAATTCTTGCTCATATCATCGTTTTTTTAATCTGATGCAGTTTGGCTGTTTAACATGACTGTGTTATGGCTAGTAAACACCCTTTTTCGACCATATGTTAATTTCTTTTGAGATAAGTTCGGGTTCATCCCATTGGACATTGTGATGGGTATTATCCATTCGTACTACCGTTACTTCCTGAATATGATTTTGCATTTGTGATATTCCCCTTTTCCTTGCCTCGTCCAGCTCCTTTGGAATCACAGCATGAATTAACAATACTGGCGCTTTAATATATGGGTAGGTATCTGCAAAAGGCTCATTAAAGAAAGCTTTTATTATCGAAAGTGCCGTAAATTTTGAAGTTATAAGCTCATACTGGTTTTGTTGATTCTTCTTAAAAATAGTTGAAACAGCTTGTTCCTTCTGGTTGCTCCAATGATTAGTGTATCCCCTAAATTCTTTATAAGCCTCAATCAGTGTGAGGTATTTTGCCCCTTCGATATACTCTCCCCATCCAGCATAAACCTCACTGAAAGTCATGTCCTGATTTTGAGGAAAAGTAAAGCCGCCATCTAGTAATATGAGGCCTTTTACATGTTCAGGATGGTATTTAGAATAATGCAGCACAATATCCGCCCCCCAGGAATGGCCAAGCAGATAAAATGGTGTATCAAGGACAAGATGAAAAACTTCATGATACCAATTGGCAAGATGCGAAAAAGAGTATTCCTCCTCACTAGTGAATGAAGATGTTTCGCCATGACCTGGATTATCAAAAGCAATTACGTGGAAGTCTTTTGCTAAGCAGCCAGCTAATTCACTAAAGCTATATAAAGCATTTCCCGCCATTCCATGAATACAAATAATGGGTGGTTTTTCTATATTACCCCATTCATAGTATGTAATTTCACTATCTTTTACTTTTATTTTTTGTTTATTCATTTACACCTTTTCTCTCTTTCTATATATGCGGTAACTTTCTTTTTGGCTTAATTGAAACTTCGAATGCCTTTATTAAACATTACCGCTACTGATACTAAAATGATGATAATACTTGAAATAACGAGAGTGTGTATTTCGGCCTGCAGCTTCTGCGATCCAGCCGGTAAGAAGATACCCCAGCGGAAGCAAGGCAAAAGAGCCGAGCATATCCAGGCTGGCCACTCGGCCGAATTTCTCTTCTGGTACAAGCTCTTGAAGACTGGTTTCCCAGATTAGACCGAACAGCATCATTCCTGCTCCATTTACAAACATACACACCATTAATATAGGAACATTTGAGGCAAAAGGAGTCAGCAGAAGCGATATACCGCTCACAGCTACCCCTCCATATGCTAGAATCCCCCTTCTGCTCCATTCTTTTCTAAGGCCAAAGATAATACCGCACACAATAGCACCAGCACCGGAGGCAGATAAAACTAGTCCATAAACGACAGGTTCAAATTGATGGTACACATTAATAAGCCATGGAATTAATATTCTTATAATTCCTCCTGTAAAAATGTTGATAAACGAAATTGCCAGAATGGTAATCCATAACCACGATTGTTCCTTTAGTACAACGATTCCTTCTAAAAAATCTTGCTTTATCGAGAGATCTTTCCGGACGGAAGCATTTGCAGTTTGGAAAGTGATAGAGCGAAGGCTCAGTAAGAAAAATAATGAAATGATATAGGTTAATGCATCGATTCCAAATCCCCAGGCTGCAGACACAGATGTTATAAGCAATCCGCCTAATATAGGACCGAATATCTTTAATCCCTGCATACTAATTTGAGTGATAGAGTTAGCCGCATTTCGAATATCCTGTGTAAAAACCTTGGCTCTGACAGATGAATAGGCAGGCTGGAAAAAGCTATCCATAAAGCCTAATAAAAACATAAAAATAAATAAATACATCATGTTTAGTCCATCATAGAACGCGAGAATTGCTAAAATAGCCATTAAAAGAAATCGGACAAGATCCACTGTGAGCATAATGTGAATCTTATTCATTTTATCTACCAAAACGCCTGAGAAAGGCAGCAGCAAGATGAATGGGAGCATATAAAGTGCCATGACCATTCCCATTTTTGCAGTCGAATTTGAAAGCTGGAGCACAACGACGGGAAGTATCACATTGGTAATCGAGCTCCCTAATAATGAAAAAAACTGTCCAAAAAATAATGCTGAAAAATGCCGTGATTTTTTAAATGGCTGAATGAAGGTAAATTCCCTTTCCATCTGCTTTGTCTGTAATGAACTCATAGTATCTCCTCACTGCAAGCACTAAAGTTTTGCTTCAAAAATCTTTTTTAAGCTAAAACTATATAAAGTATTTTGAAAATTCCCAATATGAACTTTACCATATTTTGAAAATTAAGCAACTGCATTTAATAATCGCCTTTATAAAGGTATGAATTTCTTATACATGTTAAAACTAAGTAGAAAAAAGGAGGGTAAAATTTTGAAAACGCTCTCAATTTTACTTATTAAATTCATAGCTTGTTTGATTGCATTTACCATTGGACTGGATTTATTTTTTGACGCTACGATAGCAGATATTGTTTCTTTTAGTATCGTTACTGCCTTAATTACTTATTTGCTGGGAGACAAAATCGCCCTTCCTCGGCTTGGCCAGACCAATACCTTAATTATTGAGTTCACTTTAACCTATTTAGCTGTTTGGATTTTTGGCGGAATACTCCTGGATCATTATCTTCAGATTGCATGGGGAAGCATCATCTCTGCCGGAATCTTTACTTTTGCTGAGATTCTAATTCACAGATATTTCCTAAGCACGGCTGGACAGCCAAATGAAAGAAGACAGCTTCGTATCAATCCAAAGCTTGCATATGGAACGGAATTTGCCGATGAACAAGATCCTTCTAACAAAAAATAATCACGAGAATTTAGGTAAATACACTGACAGATTTAGTTGTCAGTGTATTTTTCTAACTTCAATTTACCCCGTCTAAATACGAATACCCTCATAATGACCTTAGAAGCTTTCCTGGTTTACGCTGACTGCGTCAATTAACCGAATAATAAATTCAATTCACTTAATGGAAATGGTTAATCTCTAACTCATGAGGGTTAATTCAACTAACTCAGTATTGTTGAATGGCTCTCCAGTGTATATAAACACATTTTAAACAGGACCTCTACAATGAGATTAACCTATCTTTTAGAAATACAGGTTTATGATGAATAGCATTAAGGAATTAAAGCAGAATAAAGAGGAGTTATCCTTCAATAAAAGAAAGGCAGGAATTAAATCACATGGCAACTTTACTTTATATTACCGCCCATCCTCATGATGAAAGGCAGTCTTTCAGCATGGCGGCAGGAAAAGCATTTATAGAATCATATAGAGAAAGTAATTCTGATGATGAGGTCATCCATCTTGATTTATACACAGAAAACATCCCTCATATTGATACGGATGTTTTTAGCGGGTGGGGCAAGCTCCGGTCCGGAACTGCATTTGACGAACTTTCCGCTGAAGAAAAATCAAAAGTAGGACGGCTTTCAGAGCTGGTAGAACAATTCATTTCTGCGGATAAATACGTTTTCGTAACACCGCTGTGGAATTTCTCTTTTCCTCCGGTTATGAAAGCATACATAGATTCAATCTGTGTGGCCGGAAAAACATTTAAATATACTGAACAGGGACCGGTTGGCCTGCTGACAGAGAAGAAAGCCCTGCATATTCAGGCGCGGGGTGGAATTTACTCCGAAGGCCCCGCAGCTGAAATGGAAATGGGCCATCGTTATCTTTCCATTATCATGCAATTTTTTGGCATCCCATCTTTTGAGGGAATTTTTGTTGAAGGGCATAACCAATACCCAGACCGCGCTTCGGAAATTAAGGAAAAAGCCATTCAAGAAGCAAAAGAACGAGCACAGTCATTTTAATAAAAGAGCATGTAAGGCAATCCCTTGCATGCTCTTTTTCTTTGCCAAAAATATATGCCAATCCCGGCTATAGCCTTCACAAATACTGGATTAGCTGCGATAGAATACCCCCACCAGGGAAGGCTTTTTTGAATGCGATCCAACTTGGCAGAGACCGTTTGCAGCCTGAATCTGATGCTAAAAATTAAAAAATCGCAAAGAGTCAAAGAAATATTAATTAGTTTCCCCCTATAAATTTTCTGCTCCCCCCCTTTAACAGCTTTTCCAGCCACTCGAACTCTATTGTTCTTGAATTACGAATCTTGTTTGTTCGTTATGCTCTCTTCGCGGAAACTCTGCAGCAGCCTGCTCAGTTTCCCGCTTATCAGCGCTCTTTTATTAACTCATAAATATATAAATCCTGACTTAACCAAAGGGTCATAAATCCCTCCATCTTCTGCTTGGCTGGTTAATAACATAGTTTTCCCTGCATGTAAATAAACTTTAAGAAACGCCAAATCCATACCAAAAATCCTCATGCTGTTTTAGTATTTGCTGATCATGCTTATGAAGGCCTTTATTTACCTTAATTAGGGGGATTTATAATGAAAAACATGTATATAAATGGTCGAATTTTCACAGCTAACCCTTACCAGCCTTATGCAGATGCAATGGTCGTGGAGAAAGGAAAAATCTTGTGGATTGGAGAAGGCGGTTCTATAGACTTATCTGAAGGAAAAATTGTTGATTTAATGGGAAAACGAGTTCTCCCTGGATTTGTTGATGCTCATATGCATGCATTTATGCTGGCAGAAACGATGAACCAGATTCCCTGTACGCCGCCTGAAATCCGATCGATAACACAAATGCTTACTAAAATAACCCTGAAGAAAGACCAGCAAGGAGAAGATCAGTGGATATATGGATGGGGTTTTGATGAAGGAAAGATGGATGAAAAACGTCTTCCGACCAGATGGGAACTGGATACTGTCTGCCCGGATATTCCTGTCGTTATAACTCGTTCATGTGCTCATGTATGCGTGGTTAACAGCTATGCACTCAAGTTAGCAGGAATTGATCACAGCACGCCAGATCCAGAAGGAGGATCGATTGACCGCGATGAAAAAGGGGCACCGACTGGTGTGCTGCGTGAAGAAGCTGCTATGAGCTTAGTAACCAGTCTAAAGCCTCCTTCTTCTTTTGAGCAAAACTGTGAGATGCTTGCTGAACTTAGTAATGAGCTGTCTAGATATGGGATAACTTCTGTGACAGAAATGATGTCTAATCATGGTTTCTATGAAATGTTTAAAGCTGCTCAGGAAAAAGGATTCCGCCAAAAGACAGTACTTTATTATCTATGGGATGAAATTATTAAAAAACCTGAACTGGCTGACAGTCAATTGAATGTTGACCAAACTGTTTTTATAGGAGGCGTCAAATTATTTGCAGATGGTAGCATTACAGGGAGAACTGCATGGGTCAGTCCCTCTTACCTAGGGAAAGAGGAACAATTTGGTTTGTCTATTGCCACAAAGGAAGCGATTATTGATGCATGCGACTATGCCAGAAAAATGGGAATCCAGGTGAGTGTCCATGCGATGGGCGAACAGGCCATCCAGCTGACTGCAGGCCTATTTTCTAATAAAGAACCCTGGCTTTTGAACGGCCCGTCCTTCCGTCTCGAACATGCATCCCTCTCCAGCCAGGAAATATTAGAGCTCGCTCGTACATTCAATATAGCGCTTATTCCTCAGCCCATTTTTTTCTTTGCAGAAATTGAAGGATATTTATCTAATTTAGGAATAGAAAGAACCCGTCTTTCCTACCCGGTCAAGAGCATGCTAGAGAAAGGAGTTTCTGTCTGTTTATCTTCCGATGCACCCGCAACTGCCTGGGCAGTACCGCATAATCCTTTTATCGGAATAAAGGCAGCCGTAACCCGGAAGGCTTATGATGGAACCGATCTAGGCAGTAAGGAAAGGATTAATATCCAGGAAGCCATTGCTTTATATACGCGTACAGCCGCAGAAATATGCCGGCTGCCTTCAACGGGAATGCTTGCCCCAGAATATTGCGCAGATTTTATCGTTCTTAATAAAGATATACTGAAAGTGCCTCATGACGAAATAGATTTACTATCTGTTGAGCAAACGTATATAAATGGAGAAATTGTTTTTTCCAAATAAATAAGTCTTTGTAGTAATCCTCTTTAGTCCTTCTCGCCACTATGTCATATCCTGCCTCTCCCCAAAAGAAGCGGCCTCCTTGAAGGAGACCGCTCTATTAACGTATGTCGAACGCATTTCTCAGTTCATCCCAGAAGCTTTCTCTTTGCGGCTTCCTCGGCTTTTCGACTTGCTGAAGAGAATTTCGAATATCAATTAATCCGCTTCCAAAGTATGGGTCATATCCTTTGTTACCTAAGTCGTAGGAGCACTTTGATATAATGCTCATCACCTTCGTGTTTTTCAAATCTGGGTTTGCCGATCTAATCAAACCAGCCAGTGCTGCCACATGGGGGGCTGCCATAGATGTGCCCGAAAGAGCTGCGTATTGCTTATGAAAATACGTGCTTGGGATATCCACACCTGGGGCTGCTACATCAACATATTCTCCATAATTTGAAAACTCTGCGCGATTTCCATTATAATCTACAGCTGTCACACAAATTACTTCGGGATAAGCAGCTGGAAAACTCGGCTGATCTGTATTATCATTTCCCGCTGCAGTAGTGATTACGACATCTCGATCAAAGGCATATTGAACAGCTTCCTGCATAACGGCAGAAGGCTGGTAATTTCCAAGGCTTAAGTTGATCACATCTGCTCCATGGTCGGCAGCCCAGATCACTCCTCTGGCAACGTCAAAAGCGTTTCCATAGCCCTTTTCATTCATTACCTTTATAGGCATGATTTTATTATACCAGGTGAGTCCTGCAATGCCCCGGAGGTTATTGGTTTCTGAAGCAATGATTCCAGCTACGTGGGAACCATGGCCATTATCATCATCTGGGCTGCTGTTTCTGGCAATAACATTATATCCCCTCGTAATTCTCCGCTTTAAATCAGGATGGTCTAAATCCACTCCTGTATCGACCACAGCTATAACAACATTTTCACTCCCTCTGGTAATATCCCAGCCTTCTTCTGTTTGAATAACCGGCAAATTCCATTGATATTGGCGGCGGTATAGAGAGTCATTCGGTACATTCGCCTCATTTTGCATATAAATATAATTTGGCTCTGCGAACTCCACATTGTCGAGATGATTAAAATATTGCAGTAATTCAGAAGTGTTTTTGCTGGTCGACCTGAACACAATGGTATGATTAAAAGTTTTAATGACTTTCCCGTTTATCTTTGCAAGCATCTCTTCTAGCTCCTGCCTGTTTGGATGCTTTTTAAATTTTACAGTAGCTTCATGCTCATGATAGTGGCTCTCGTCCTGTATATTATGCTTCACGAGTGTTATATGCGGGTTCCTCCGAAGCTCATTTTTTAGAGAAATTCCCTCTTCTAAGCTGTTAATATGCAGCATATCCCTGTTGTCATCCTGACTTAGTATGCGTGAATGGGCTGCACTAAAACGGCTTGCTCGCGCATTATCTTGGTCTGCCTCCCTTTTTGACTGAAGCCAATATACTGTGCCTCCCGCTAACAAAAAAAGGATGGATGCAGCTATGGCAAATGTTCTTAATCTTCCCATTCCGTACACTCCCTCTAGTATGTTATTCTTTAGGTTGCGTACTTTACTGAAGTTTGCATCATGGGAAAGAATGGATTTAGTCAATCTTTATGAGGTTTGGCTGTTTACATGTATAATTGGATGAGAGGAAAGGAGATTGAAACATATGGAGATGAAGAACATATCTTCAAAGAAAATATTAACCGAAGCGAAGGGCTTTCTGGACTTCGGGTATACGCACAGCTTAAATCCATATGCTGGATGCGTGTTTGGATGTTCATATTGTTATGTCCGGGAGCTGCCTATCCAAAAATTCAGAGACCAGGCATGGGGTACGTGGATCGATACAAAGATTAATGCCTCAGATAATTATCGGAAAGAAATCTTAAATCTCCGAAAAAAAGGAAAGACAGTTTGTATATTTATGAGTTCCTCAACTGATCCTTATCAGCCTATAGAACGCAAAGCTGAGGTTACGCGGTCACTGCTTCTTGCGATGATCGAGAATCCCCCAGATTTCCTTCTTCTTCAAACCCGTTCCCCCCTAGTGACAAGAGATATAGATCTGCTTGACAGGCTAAAAGAAAAATGTGGACTTCGTGTGTCCATGACGATCGAAACAGACCGGGAGGATGTTCGAAAGCTATTTGCCCCCAATGCACCGAGTATACCCCTTAGGATAAAAGCATTAGCAGCCATTAAGAAAGCAGGAATAGCCACACAGGCTGCCATTTCGCCTATGCTTCCTTGCACACCTGATTTTCCTTCTATTTTTTCCGGCCATGTAGACCGGATCTGTATTGATACATTGACTATTGGGGATGGCGCTGGAGGAAGACGATCTGCAAAACTGGGAATGCCTGAAATATTTGAAGAACATGGATTTTCCAGATGGTATGACACAAATCTCCATATGAAGGCAGTTAAACATTTTTCTAAATTTTTTCCAGAAGAAATGATTTTCGTTTCTCAGGAAGGCTTTGCTCCATAATTAAAAGCAGCATTATAGAGTGCTGCTTGGAGTATATCCTTCCTGCTCTTATTGGATATATGACTAATCGCAGTTCTGCGGTTTTTTAACGTGCAATTACCGATTAATAGGACCAATCCCCCTAGTCTGGGACGCAAACATCCTCCATGCAGCTGCAAGCCGATTCTAACTTTGGCGCAGTTATTTTCGAATTTACCTCAATTCAAAAGTATTTAGGGCAATAATGATCAATAATTATTCCGCTGCTCTTTGTTAAAAGGCAATCATCTTCATTTAAAAGCCTATGTACCCCGCCTAAGTTTGCTTTTGGGCTCAGCCTTTTGGAGATTCGCGGTATAAATCAATAAAGAGTCTTCCATTGCTGCCAATCACTGCATAACGGACAAAATGTTGTTGGATTTGTCTTCTTTGCAGCTCGTTCAATAGCCAGTCCTTTGTGTACCGGCTCCTTAATAAGTTAGCCTCTACAAATTTCCCCTCGAGCATTAATTCGATTGGTGTATTGGATTGAAGGTTATTCAGATCCTGCCTGGTGAGCGTCCGATATTCCGGTCTTTTTAATACAGAAAGCGTCCCATTTATCTCTAATTGTGCTTTCTGAACTTCTTCTGTATGGAAAATATCCTTTTCTCTTAGAGCTCCCTTCAGAGTATCTAAGGAATACCCTATTTTCTTCAAATTTCCCTCAATTATTTCACCGTTCAATATTAAGAGTTCAGGTTCCCCCATAATCCATTTTCGATACTTGCGATTTTTCACCGCGATGAAATTCAGAATTGCTGCGATTGCTCCCATAATTACTATTGCCAAAACAAAATAACTAAACTTTATTTTAATATTGAAAGCAAGGTTTCCCGCAATCGTTCCCATGGTTATCGACGCGATATACAAGTGATAGGTTTTTTGCGAAATCGTCTGTTTTCCGAACATTAGGACAAAAATCCATAAGAATAGGAAAGCAGTTAGAGTTCGAATAATAATTTCAATGGATCCCGACATTAGCTTCTCTCCTAAAACAGAATCAGAATCAAGCCATTTTATAGTATGATCTATATCTCCATGTTTATCCTTTAAAAACTTTCTCCTACACGGTCTGAATGACCCTCTTGGCATACGGTGCGGGTCATTTACCCGAGTTATATCCTCCACATAATGCTTTCTGTCCATCTGCCTTTACGTATACAAAATTTTCAAATAGCTATATAATGGCTTCATAATCTTTAGCATTTGAAGGAGTGAAAAATATGTTTTCTTCTGAAGTTAAGAAAGATGCTGCAGCGGTAATGGATCAGGTAATCAAGTGGAGACGATATTTGCATCAAAATCCTGAATTGTCATTCCATGAAGAGAAGACCTCTCGTTTTATATATGAAACTCTTCAATTATTTGGAAATCTAGAGCTGTCAAAGCCATCTAAAAATAGTGTAATGGCTAGGCTTATAGGGAAGAACCCGGGGAAAGTACTCGCTATCCGTGCAGATATTGATGCACTTCCTATACAAGAAGAAAACGATTTTGAATTTTCCTCTAAAAACCCCGGAGTTATGCACGCATGCGGGCATGATGGACACACTGCCATCCTTCTCGGAGCGGCAAAAATTTTATCCGCAAAACAAAACGAGCTTCATGGAGAAATACGATTTATTTTTCAGCATGCAGAGGAATTGTATCCCGGCGGAGCTGAGGAATTAGTTGAAGCCGGCGTTATGGACGGTGTGGATGCTGTTATTGGAACCCATTTATGGTCACCGCTTGAGGCTGGCAAAGCAGGGATCATTTATGGGCCAATGCTTGCTGCTCCCGACACTTTTTATGTTACAGTCAAAGGCAGAGGCGGACACGGCGGACTGCCGCATGAAACGATTGACAGCATAGCAGTGGCAGCACAGGTTGTAACGAATTTGCAGCATATTGTATCGAGAAATGTAGATCCCATTGAACAGCTCGTGATCTCGGTTACTAAATTCACTGGCGGTACTACCCATAATGTTATACCAGGCTCTGTTGAGATTATGGGCACAGTTCGAAGCTTCAATCCAGAAATCCGGGAAAAAGTGCCTGTATTAATGGAGAGGGTTATTAAAGGTATAACGGAGGCACATGGGGCTAGCTATGATTTCAGATTTGATTTCGGCTATCGTCCAGTCATCAATCACGAAAAAGTTACCCGGTTTATTCATGATACGGCATTGGAACTTTATGGGGAGCATTCTGTTGAATTGATGAAACCTAACATGGTTGGAGAAGATTTTTCGGCTTACCTCCAAAAAGCGGATGGCTGCTTTTTCTTTACTGGTGCAGGGAATATTGAAAAAGGAATCATTTATCCTCATCATCATGCCCGCTTCACGATAGATGAAGAAGCTCTAAGTATGGGAGTTGAGATGTTTACAGCCGCTGCACTTAAAATGCTGAGAATTGAAGTACCAGCTGTATAAAAACTTTGCAGAATAAAGAGGTGTAAAATGTATGTCAATAAATAAATTGGATCACATAGGAATCATGGTCAGAGATATGGATAAATCCATTACATTTTATCAGGACGTAATAGGGTTAACTCTTAAAGACCGTCTTTTACATACGAACGGGGTCATCGAATTAGCGTTTCTAGGATTTAACAACGAAGGCGAAACAGAAATAGAACTTATAAAAGGCTATAATGACAGTTTACCAAACGAAGGAATAGTCCATCATTTCGCTGTAAAATCGGAGGTTATAGAAGAAGAGTTCCGAAGGATAAAAGGTTTAGACAACGTTGAAGTAATAGACGACGAAATCATTACCCTTCCTAATGGATACAGATACTTCTTTATATACGGACCCGACCGCGAATGGATTGAATTTTTTCAAAGGTAATGAATAAGAATCATTGCATTTCAAGCAGCTGCTCACATGCGGCTGCTTTTTTCTGCACAAATATGTGTACGCGGAAGGAAATAAACACCTGAATCCGGTACTGTAAAAGACAGCGAAAGGACGATCATCTGCTTCCACCTTTGGTTAATCGATAAGGGAGTTCTTAACAGCATTGATAAAAGTTTCTTTATCAAAAAGGAAACAATGCATGGCACAATCTATTACGAGTCTCCTTTCCAGGTGATTTACCCAGAAAATCGACCGCCAAAAGTGGAGCATGCATTACCTGTCAAATCCATCCCTCTTCTATTTGATATTACTATTCTGGAAACCATGCCTATTGCGCTAGGGATTTATATGCAGTTACTCAGCGGTCTAAAGTTTGATTAATTTATCTTCTCCTCGAATATACTAATCATTTAATCCCTTTCCATTGAGAATTTGCTGCATATATTTTTCAACCCTTGACACTCGAGTTTTGGATTGTTTGGGTGCAGAAAAATAAAGAATGTATGCTCTTTGCCGTCCCGGAGTCAGTTGATCAAAAGCAGCTTTCAAGGCAGGGATTTCATCTAATTTATTTTGAAATTCTTCAGGAATTATGTATTCTTTATTCTTTTTCAAATTGACTTCCAAACCGGATTTTTCAACTTCAACGGCTTCATAAATATAGGTCTTCAAGATGGTTTCCATTGCAGCTATTTCTTGAACATTGGTGAACCGAATTTGGCGCGCCGCCTGTACATTCTCCGTTTGTTGGATTAGAATCCCATGGGCATCCTGTAACAAGGCACCTTTGTGAAACAGAAGCGCACAATATTCTTTAAACCCATGTATTAAAACTATGTTTTTTTTCTCAAACGTATAACAAGGATGCATCCACTTAAATTCTTCAGTCAGCTCACAGTCAAGAATGATTGTTCTCAATTTTTCAAATTCTTCCTGCCACTTTTTGGCTTTACTTAAAAATTCATCAACCTTAGGATTCTTTCTACTATTTGTCATCAAGGAACACCCCTCTTCATTTTTTTCGATCAGCTGACAGTCAAGGATGATCATTCTCAATTTCTTACTAATAGGACATTAATTGATGTAATGTCACGCAGACCTGGCTTGGAAAGTTACAGAGAGCTCATGTCGCTAATCTGGCCGATAGTTGAATAAGAAATTAGATCGCCGCTGCATTAATTATTGGGCTTAAGCTTTTAGAATTTACTTCATCACTTTCTCTAATATCTTACTAACAAATTTAGTTTTACTGTTAGTATAAATTGTACGGTCTTTTGAAGTCTTTGCCACTTCTTTTTTAACTTTGTACGTACTCAGCGACCGCCTCTGAATTTGCATGTAAATAATTTCAAAATGCTATGTTTATCTAATTCTTCACCATCCTTACACACTTATAAATGGTGTTCAATCTAGTTTGCTTCGGGACGCTTTTAGAATCAAAGCCTAAAACCAAAGCCGCAAAAAAACGTGGTGGTTTATACGCCATAATTATTTCCGCCAAAAAGTTGAACATTCTGCCTTATCTAAAATATTAAACTCGATCATTTTCTCAAGTAATGAGAAATCAACCGGACTATCCCACTGGATACGTACTAACTGCTTGCTGTGATCATAGCCAGCCTGCACAATATCATCAGAAAAATGAATAATACCTGCCCTTTCAGGAGCAACAGCCAAATGATGTTTGGCTATGCTAAAGCCAATAATATATGTCCCATGATCGGTAAACATAGGCTGATTCCACGCAATTTTCGGCACTAAATTTGGGAATTTCTTAGTTACCCAATCCAAAACTTCTTCCGTACGAGCCCGATGTTGCGGGTTATCAATATGCGTTAAATATTCTGCAAAAACTTCCATGTTGTTCCCTCCTAAAATAAAAATTATGTCGTTCAGAGATATAAAAATTATGTCGTTCAGAGATCCTCAAATCCATTCGTTTGTAACTTTTTAAACTTCTACAAATAATACACAAACTCCTTCTTCCATAAAACTGACACGTTAGGGTAAGTACATTTCTTCACAATCTATATCTAATTTACCTAGTACCTAATGGATTTTTTTATTCGAAGTTGGGTGGCGTTAGTCCCTTGCGGCATGGGTTCACTAATTCCATACATAATTATCATTTAAAAAATTATTTGTACAAAAAAATCCATCATATCTTTTATTTTTGTACAGAGAGAAAATTATGTACACACAATCAAGTAGACAAGAACATCGAAAAATAAATTCCAATTTATACCAAAATTGTTTTGTTTAGTTCCCAAAATATGTATAAAGGTGATTAAAAGGTTTTACATATAAATTTTAGATGTGTAAAAATATACCTTTATTTAGTCATGCACTATATGTAAAAACCATTGAAAAAACTGAGGTTTTGTGTTTTGAAAATGATAGGAAATGACCATAGTCTTCCGAAAGTTTCCAGCTCTTCATTAGGTACTAGTTTTCCAAATTGTTACCACCATACATAATTATCCATATTACTTTTCAAAAGTATTTCATATTGAACTCTTTTATTTTTAATTATCATTTTTTAGATGTATGAACTCTTAAAAAAGAGGGAGATTAAAAGTATCAACCCAGAAGGAGGTGAACACACATGTCACGTCGTAGTGGTGGAAATCGTCAAAAATTAGTTCCAGGCGCACAACAAGCAATCGACCAAATGAAATTTGAAATCGCTCAAGAGTTTGGCGTACAATTAGGTGCTGAAACAGTTTCTCGTGCTAACGGTTCAGTAGGTGGAGAAATTACAAAACGTCTTGTTGCTACAGCTCAATCTCAAATGGCAGGTCAATTCGGTGGTACATCTCGTTAATATTAAAACAACTGCATAATTTGGATATGGCTATCTGCTTTTCGAGCAGATAGCCTTCAATTTGTTTCAATTAATTATAGGATCTACCAAGAACGTAATCATTCCTAAGGTGGCCGCTGCTGCTTTTTTTAAGAAACAGGAGCGCTTTATAAAGTAATGTAGTAAGATTCTACATATTCTTTCAGCACACAGCCATTTTTCTGAAATACTGCCTGCATGCTTTTGTTAGATTTATGCGTACTTCCTTTATAATAAGAGGCTCCCATTTCTTTTAACAGCTTCAAGGACTGGTAATGTATTTCTGTACTTAAACCTTTGCCGCGTTGTTCTGGAATAAGTCCAAAATAAAATAACCGCCCTTCATCAAGCGTCCCCGGCTCTAGATGTGGAATTGAAATCCCGACTGCCTGATTCTCCTTAAAAACGGCCATACATGAATTTTCCCATCCTGTACCAAGCTCGCTTTTGACAGATGAAAGATGTTCTTCAATTGAAAGTGACGACGCAGCATTTGCAGAACCCTGCATGCACCTGCTCCATAGCAATATAAAGTCTTCTTCCGTTATCGTTTCGTTTCCTATGGATCTCCATTCATAGCTGAATGGCTCCTCGTCAATATTGAAAAGCCCGCGCTGAAACTCAACTTTAGAGGCATAGTAGTCGAAATGGTATCTATTCAATAACTGAGATAGAAAATGGTACTTACTTGAGGATTTATGTATGATAGCGCCAATTCTCTTAACTTTCAGCTGTTCGCCAAAACTCAATATTCTCTTTATTTTATTTTCGAGCGAAACTTCACTTTCCACCTGTGTTTGATTTTCTTCAAAAGAAATATAATTAGGTAGGCCGTTTAATATTTTAAATGAATCTTCAACAACAGCTTGAAGTTCTACTACACTGTTCAATGTCCTGCCTCCGTTTCTTTTGATTAGGGCGGCTGCGTAAAACAACAGTTCTGCGATCCCTATACCTGCTAATAAAGGAACGCTGTTTAAGCTGTTCCGCCTTTCATTTAGTTTCTGCCATAACTCCTGACGAACGGCAATAAAATTGTACAAACAGCAGCAGTCATCTCCAGGAGTCCCCCATACATAAAGATCTTTTTACAATTAAGAATGGATGGCCCTCCTGGCCAAAATGTCTTTTCTGGATAGCAAGTAAATTATTCCTGAGTCTAAGCGTTTAAATTTACCGCAAATAGGAAAGGAGTAATGTAAGTGTCTATTCGGCACTTTTATCTAGGTATTTGCCGCGGGAGGTCATTAGGATGTGGATTAATAAGCCATTTTTCAAATATGCTACTGGAATTATCTTATGTTTAATTATTATTTTGCTTTTCGGCCGGATTGGTTATTTTATGAAACCCATTCAGCAGTTTATCGCTACGATTTTCTTTCCGATTTTGATATCAGGCCTGCTTTATTATTTACTCAGGCCTGTAGTTCGTCTGCTGTCTAAATTCCTGCCTAAAACAGTGAGTATATTAACTGTATATGCATTCATCTTTGGAACAATATTCGCTATTTTCCACTTCTTTGGGCCTTCCATTGCAGATCAGGTGAAAAATTTATCAGATACTCTTCCTCAAAAAGTCAAGGAAATCTCTTCTCAATCAGAGAAAGCAATATCAAAACATGATTTTGGTCTTATCGAAGGAGGCAATTTACAGGAAAAAGCGGTCAACTACTTTCGATCGTTTTCCCAAAGCGCTTCACAAAACATTATCAAACTATTTGCAACCTTAACCAGCATCGCAACTGTTTTGGTAGTCGTTCCTTTTATTGTATTTTATTTTTTGAAAGACGATGATAAACTGCGGCCATTCTTATTAAAATACATTCCTTCTGATCATGAGCCGGAAGGAAACAAAATTCTTATGGATATGGATAAAGCTCTTTCTACTTATATTACTGGCCAATTCATTATAGCTGCCGTCGATGGAGCATTGATGTTTATTGGATATATGATTATCGGCATAGATTATGCGCTGGTTCTGGCTGTTTTTGCTATGTTCTTGACCATCGTCCCATTTGCCGGACCTCTTTTAGGAATCATCCCTGCTCTTTTCGTTGCGTTGCAGAATGATCCTTTCATGGCTGTAAAGGTCCTAATTGTATTAGTGATTGTTCAGCAGCTGGAAGGGCATCTAGTTACTCCGAATGTAATGGGTAAAAAGTTAAATATACACCCATTAACGATAATACTGCTCTTGCTTGTAGCCGGTTCCATATATGGGTTCGTGGGCATTTTAATTGCCATTCCACTTTATTCAGTTATAAAAACTTTAGTAAAAAATTTCAGGCTGTTTTATAGACTGCGCAGGCGTAAAACCGCCGTTATTTCAAATTCATCAGATTCATCATCAACAAATCCACGAAATTCCTGATGATCAATTAAGCAGGCTGTCCAAAAGTGAAAATGGCAAAAAGATTGTTTTACATTCGGTAAAAAGGGAAATAAAATTGTAAGTCATCAATGAGGAGGATTAGTATGAATCCAAATAATCAGGAAAAAGAGAGCTTGATTGAAGCGGAACGGCGTTTTCAAAGCAATAATCATCCGAAAGATCCAGACGAAAAAAACACAGGACGTCTGCCTGACCATCAGCACAGATTAAAGGATCAAGAAAATTTAAGAAGATAATAAGAAAATGCTGGCCATCTTCATTTGGCCAGCACCTTTTTTATTTAATAAAGGTCATAATAGAGAATATAAAAGCATTAGTGCCACTCCCCAAATAATAAGCGCCGAACACTTATTTACAAAACTCATTAACTTTCCAGTTTGGTCCATTTTCCCAAAATACCTCCCTGACACAGCAAGCCCGAAAAACCATATCCAGGAGACCGTCACACAGGAAAGGGCAAACAGCCATCTATCAGTTCCTGAATATTGCAGGGAACTTGTGCCGATAACTCCAACCGTATCTAAAATGGCATGGGGATTTAATAAAGAGACCGAAGCCGCAAAAAGAATTTGTTTTTTTCCGGTAAACGCCTCTCCTTCTTCATTGCCCTTTCCATTCTTGGTTTTCCAGGTTACCCAGCCCATATAAAATAAGAACAAGCATCCACCCGCCATGAGTATCGTTTTGAACATATCATTTGCAAGGACAATCATTGATACTCCGCCAACAGCCAGAGTAATGAGTAGTAAATCACAAAGTGCTGCCGTCAAAACCGCAGGAAGCGCACGCACAAAATGTGTATGATATGCTCCTTGTTGGAATATAAATATATTTTGGACTCCTAATGGAAGAATAAGCCCAAACGCTAGTATTACTCCATGTATGATAACTGCTCCCAAACAGATCCTTCCTTCCTGATGTTATTCTCGTTTGCATTTACAAGCCACCGTTCATTTCCAGCGTAAATCTTTCGACCTGAAAATCGGCCTTATTATGAAGCACAGACTTTGAAACATCAAAGTTCAGTGTTGAACGGAACTCCTTATAATAGTCCTTTGCCTAATCGCTATTCCAGGTTTCAATCGCCTGAAATACATTTTTCCCCGTTTTTTTGCTGTAAAAAAACTTACGCTGCACTTCATTTAAACCAAAGTGTTATGGACAGGCTTGCCCAGATAGCTGCCGCCAGATTTACCATTTGCAGGCCCTTTACCAAGCATATAAACAGATAGCGGCTGCCTGGAATAAACATTACAAAAACCAGCAGAGATATTTCGGGAAATAAACACTGTCCCCAGCCGAAACCCCCGCATCCTATGGGTGAAGGGGCCGGGAAACGGGGAAGTCCCCATTATGGAACTAGCCGGTCACAATCTCTTGGAAATGCACTGGCTTCCCTCACATTTCCGAGGTTGAGGAAACGATACAATATTCTTTCAAGGCCAATTGCAAATCCCCCATGCGGAGGAAAGCCATATTGGAAAGCCTCTAAGTAAGAAGTGAATTCTTTTGGGTTTAATCCTTTGTTGTCGAATGACTTAAGAAGCTCAGCATGGTTATGAATTCTCTGGCCTCCCGAAGTTATTTCTGTACCTTTATATAATAAATCAAATGAATCTGTCAGTTTTGGATTTTCTTTATTAGGCATGGTATACATAGGTCTTGTGTCAGCCGGATAATGGGTGATGAAAACAAAATCGCTTCCCTGTTTTTCTTTTATATACTTGCCTATCAGCTTTTCCCCTTCTGTATTCAAGTCTCCTTCAGGAGATTCTTTCTTATAGACTTCCTTTAAGATGGTTTGTGCTTCTATCAGCGACAATTCTGGTATCTTATCTATCACCGGTATATTAGCATTGAAAGCAGCCAGATCCTGACTGCAGCTGCATTGTATTTTCTGAAATATAAATTTGAGCAGTTCCGTTTCAAGCTTCATGATTTCTCGAAAATCTTCTATAAAACCCATTTCAGCGTCTAATGAAATATACTCATTTAGATGCCTTGAAGAGTTATGTTCCTCTGCCCGGTAAACAGGTGCAATCTCAAAAACCCGTTCAAAGCCTGCTCCCACCATCATCTGCTTATAAAACTGCGGAGATTGAGCTAAATAAGCTTCCTTCCCAAAGTAATTTAATTTAAAAACATTTGCTCCACCCTCTGCTCCCTGGGAAACCAATTTAGGAGTAAATATCTGTGTAAAGCCCTGTTCGGTTAGAAATTCGCTAAATGATTTTACAAATAGTGCTTTTATTTTAAAAATGGTGCTGATTTTATGATGTCTGAAGGACACGAAGCGATTACTTAAGACTTGGTCCAGCCCTGCATTCAACGTTTGTTTACTCAGCTCAAATGGAAGTGGGGCGCTGTTTGACAAAATAGTTACGCTCTCAGCAAGCACTTCAACACCTATATGAGTTTGATTTGTCTTCTTTACAATTCCTCTTAGTTCAATCGCACCTTCAGCTTCGAGCTTAAAGCCGGCCCATTGGTTCTCCAGTACACATTGGATCTCTCCTGTTCTGTCTCTTAGCAGGACAAAGCTTATACTTCCTAAATGCCTGACCCTTTTAACCCATCCTTTAATGGTTACCTCTTGATTTTCCTTTTCTTTACATTCGCGGATGAGTACACGTTTTAGTTCCGTCACTTTTTTTCCTCCTTTAGGTGTCCATTTTTTATTATCATCATCATCAGAATCCACTGTACTCACCTCCAAAAAATAAAAAAACCGCCCCTATATAAAATAGGGACGGGAAAACCGCGGTACCACCCAAATTGCTGTATACAGCCACTTGTTTTTGTATAACGGCAAACTGCCGTCAGCTCCTACTAGCGTTTTCAGAGCTACACTCACAGGTGTCTTCACTCTATGTTACCTCAGTCTTTTCAGCTGCCGACTGCTCTCTAAGGGTAAGGGAAAGAATTACTTCTCCTGATCATCGTTTTGTCGATATTAAATTTATTTGATATTATAACAGTTCAAATCGTTTGTAAACAAATTTTTCCTATTTTACAGAAATTTCTCCTGTTCGCTATGTTCATACTAATTGCAATCTTACGCAAACTAATTCATTTTATTATCTATTAATTAACATGGATTGCACTGCCGTCTCCTCCTACAAGTTCACCATTATCGGAAAGCGGTGAGAATCTCGCATTGAAGAAACGAAGCGTCGGCGGTTCATAAACCATTTGAAGGCCGCAAATCTGATTTCTTTTTTGATAAAGTGAGATAATTGAATCTGCGACTACATCCATATGGTTATTAGTATACACACGGCGTGGAATGGTCAGTCTCACAAGCTCCAGTTTAGGCTGATTATGATTGCCTGTAATCTTATTTCTTCCCGCTGACACGATTCCTCTTTCCATGGAACGCACACCAGAATCCAGATAAAGGGCAGCCGCAAGCGATTGGGCTGGAAAATCTCCCTGCTTCAAGTGAGGAAGAAATGCTCTGGCATCAAGAAAGACCGCGTGCCCCACGATTGGACGGACTATTGGAATTCTTGCTTCTAACAGCTGTTCTCCCAGATATCTTACCTGATGGATACGATGTTCAATGTAATGGTCATCGATCGCCTCATAAATTCCCTGAGCCATAGCTTCCATATCTCTTCCAGCCATACCTCCGTATGAAGGCATCCCTTCATACACTACAACAAGTTCTCGAGCGCGGGTATACAGTTCCTCATCATTCATAGCAAGGAAGCCTCCGATATTAACCAGGCAGTCTTTCTTTCCGCTCATCGTACATCCATCCGAATAGGAGATCATTTCTTTTAAAATGTCAGCTACTGGCTTGGTGCTATAGCCCTCTTCTCGTTCCTTTATAAAATAGGCGTTTTCCACACACCGTGTAGCATCGAACATGACCTCAATCCCATAATTCCTGCATACTCTATAAACTTCCCTTATATTTTCCATGCTCACCGGCTGGCCTCCAGCAAGATTTACTGTTACAGCCAGGCACAGATAGGGAATTTTCTCTGAACCAACCTCATCTATTAAATTATGAAGCTTCAAAATATCTATATTCCCTTTAAAAGGATGGTCAATTGAAGGATCATGAGCTTCATCAATAATCACATCAACAAAAGTAGCGCCATTAAGCTCCTGGTGAGCTCTAGTTGTAGTAAAATACATATTTCCGGGTACATAATCTCCATCCTTGATTTTTAACTGAGACAGGATATTCTCTGCACCGCGCCCCTGGTGTGTTGGAATGATATATTTATAGCCATATACCTCCCTGACTGCCTGTTCTAACTTCTTCCAGCTCCTGCTGCCAGCATAAGCCTCATCGCCCATCATAATGGCTGCCCACTGCCTGTCACTCATCGCTGTAGTTCCGCTATCTGTAAGCAGGTCAATATAAACATCCTCTGAATCAATTAAAAATGTATTAAATCCTGCTCTTTTCAAAGCTTCTTTTCTTTGTTCGTAAGTAAGAATCGTCAGAGGTTCTACTGCTTTAATCTTATAAGGCTCAGCTGTACGTCTTTTCATAGCAAACATCCCCCTTTATTCACTCTATGCCAATAACACACCCTAAACCATCAACGCATTAATAAAATAAAGCGGGGACTGTCCCCATTTTCCCGGGTCTTTCCTCTAACCAGGATATTCGACATTGTTGGCGTTATCTGTCATTTCCTGCGCTTTCCCGAGAAATAATGGGAAACAACCGGGCAGCTTTTCTGGGCCTAAATAAGAAAAAGGCGGCTTTATATGTGTATACAAAGTCACCTTGTCACTCGCTGTGAAATATGATTTTGATTTTTTCTATTCTAGTAGGCTCTGTAGAATCGTAATGCCCACCCATTCTTATCCTCCAGTGCCGTGATGGTTGCCCATTCCAAATCCTACGCAGCCAGGATGGCCTCCAAGTTCCCTATCCTTAAAAAAATATCAATTTTCTTTGATTTTAGTACTGATTTCAAAATGTACCTTCTGTGCTGCCTCCAATGCTATACGTTTTGCATCCTCTTTGTTTTTTGATGATGCGATTACATACCCATACCTGTCTCCCATCCTTATTGGGGGACGTACAGCCTTTCCTACCCTGGATTTTATAAAAACTTCTTCTACACCTGGAGATTTGGATGCTTCCATATCGCCTGATACACTTAGCAGCTTTCCTTCTGTTTCAACTGTGAAATAGTGCGCATAAACAAACTTGCTGTGTTTTTTTGTAAGATTGGGTTTATTCCCTAAGAAAAGCTGAATGGTTTCTTCTACAAGTTTAATTCCGCATCCGATCTCGATTATTCGGTTCATAGCGCTTCCTGCTATCCTGGGGTTGGCTTCAATCAACTTCCATTCATTATCAACTAATCGCATTTCGAGATGGCACGCTCCATTCTCCATTTGAAAAGCTTGTACAATAGCTTGGATGCTTTTGTATAAATCATCATAGAAAGGTTTGTCCACTTCAGGCAGCAAACAATAACCTGTTATAATAAATCTTTTAAAAAAAGTGACCTCCTGTTCAATAATAGCCACTACATTGATGTTGCCATTATAAACAACCACTTCAATTAAATATTGAGGGCCGGATAGAAATTTCTCCACTAATATAGGCTTATTTTCATATTTCGCCAGCAGCTCTTTTAAGGATAAATATAACTGCGACCTGTTATTCGCTAACAATACGTCGCGAGATCCTGCCGAAGAAGGGGATTTTACAATAAGGGGGAATTGTTCTTCTTGAAGATTTACAAAAGGCTCCATGGGATTTTCTGGGTTATATATTTGATAGTAAGGTGATACAGAAAGATGAGAAAGAAGGCTTCGAGTTAATACTTTATCCTCCATATAACGTATCGGTTTTGAAGGAACACCTGTCTGGCAGAATTCTTCCGCCAAAGCGGCACTTGTATGAACAAAGGGATCAATAAAACTCATGATTGCTTTTATTACACTTCCAGACCTCTGAAGTTCCATTATCTTTCCTCTTAAAACGTCGAAGTCCCGCAGATTCGTTAAAATGATTTGATCAACCTCGGAAAAATCCTTATGATGATCCATAAAATGCGGTTTATCTGTGAGCAATATGGTCTGGAATCCAAGCCTTTTTGCTGCTTTTAGTGCATCTCTGCTTGACCCGGTTTTATTTGCACTAACAAACACAATAGTGTCCATACTATGTGGATCCCACCTGTAATTATTTAATTTTTTCTACGTTAATAATAGAATATCGCTTTAGATCCAAAATGGTTCATGCTTTTACTAAAATATTATGTCAAGCCAGCTTGAATTGTGTCCGAAGTTTTTCACCATGGCTTTTGTTTTTCGAGGCAAGGTGCTTGCACGCAGCTGCTTATTTATTTCAATTGCATTAGTTTTTAAAGCAGAGATTCTGATATCCAAGCACAGTTATCCAAAAAAGCACACCCCCTTTGAATTTGAGATGTGCTTTTTAATTATTTAATGGCTCACTTTGCTGAAGTAAGCATGTGTAAGAATTTGGAGATAATCGCTTCTCGAAACGGATCTAACATTACTTTGAGTAGATCCGTTGTTATAGGCTAGTTCAACTATACGCGGAAAATCTTCTTCTTTTATTCCCGGAAGGTCTTTAAGATGCGGGATATCAAGGGAGTATACAAAATCTTGAATGCCAGTAATTAGTTTCGACACCGCTTGATCTTCCTCTTCAGACTCTTCAGCAAAGCCCATGATTTTTGAAAGCCTGCTGTGAATTTCTTTGTTCTCTTCTGCGTTAAACCTCAGAACATATGGTAGGAATACTGCATTTGCAACACCATGCGGAGTATCATAAAGACCGCCTAATGCTTCTGCCAGGCAGTGGACAGCTGCAACATCTGCCGATCCAAAACACAAACCGGCAAGCAGGCTTCCTTCTAGCATTTCTTTACGTGCTTCTCGGTTCGCGCCATACTGATATACATCAGGGAGAGATCCAACAATTTTCCTCATCGCACTAGCGCCAAGAGCCTGAGATATAGGGTTAGATACTTTGCAGGTATACCCTTCTATAGCATGGACTAGAGCGTCAACTCCGGTAGCAGCAGTTACACTCGGCGGTACGCTATAAGTAAGCAGAGGGTCAAGGACCGCTAATATGGGCCTTAAAAGGGCATGCTTAAGTGTCATTTTTCGATGTGTTGCCTGCTCCGTAATAACAGCAGAACGAGTAACTTCAGATCCAGTCCCGGAAGTAGTCGGAACACAGATTATCGGGGCTATTTTAGAATATGGACGCAAGCCATCAGCATAATCAGATGGTATTCCGCCATTCGGCCCGCATAAGGCAATCGTTTTGCCAGTATCCATTGCACTCCCTCCGCCGATAGCGATTACAGCGTCAGCTGCTGAACGACGAAAAAGCTCTGCACCAGCTAAACAATCGGTGTCTCTGGGATTTTGGGCAATTGAATCGAAAAGGGTTACCTTAAACCCTGCAGTTTCCAGCGATCTCTGTATTGGTAAAACTAGTCCTGCACGGATAACACCTGGATCACTAACTACAAGCAAACTAGATCCAGCATGCAGGAATTGCAGCATTTCCGGCAGGTGCTTTGACTTGCCCTCGCCAAATTCAATCTGTGTTGAACAAAAGTAACTATAAGATTCCATCCATCTTCCCCCTTTTTAGTCTTCACTGTTCTGAAATACTTGTACTCATTGAGTAGTTGAAAAATTCAGAAAATGTTTATTATAAATTAAGAGATCCTTTTAAAAAGATCTCTTAATTCAATAATTATTTTTTATTAAATAAATAAAGAGAAACAAACAGAAGCAGGAAGGCTGCAATTTTTTTTGTACTAATCGGATCCTTGATTCCACCCATAAGCCCAAAATGATCGATTATCGCTCCAATGATCATTTGTCCAGCAATTACGGCTATAAAAGTAGAGGCCACTCCTATTTTAGGCACGGTAACTACCATGATAAAAACGTAAAATGCTCCTAGAAGTCCGCCTAAAAGCTGCCACTTCGGAACCGTCCCGGCAGCAAGCATATTCCCTTTCCCAAAAAAGATGGTTACAAAGAATAATGCTGCTGTACCAATTAAAAATGATATAAATGCAGCCTCAATTGACCCAGCTTTCTTACCCAATCCTCCATTTATCTGTGCCTGAAAAGCGATGGCTATACCGCCAATAAAGGCTAATACCGGAAAAAGAACTCTCATGCTTATTCTCCTTACTCCACTAGAGTGCCCATTGGCATTAGCAAAAAAGCACTCCATATAGGCATAATCTTCGTGGATATATGTATAACAGAAGTTTTACTACATAAGAGTAATATATTTGCCTAAATACTGCCAGCCTAAAGTATTAGAAGATGTATAGCCCGTAAATTGAACTTTAAATAAAGAGGCTTGCCCAGGAAGGATCCGGGTAGAAACTAAAGGGTATATTCGTTACGATGTCTCTTGAAATATTCGACTCTAAACATCTTCCAATAGCCGACACTCTTATTTATTCCCCTTCTCTAATCTCTTGAATGCTCTTTCCGCCTAAAAAAGCATGCCCAGTCTTAAGCTTTGCTATTGTCTCAAATCCGCTCTTACAGTACACTTTTTCGACAGCTTCTGTTATTGGAAACACCCAGAGATGGCTCAATCCCCTTTTTGACACTTCTTGCTGTATGTATGTAATTAGTTCTCCAATTAATCCTCTTCCCCGATACTCTTCTAATGTAGCTACATTTTCCATTCTTGCTTGATGATCATGTTCAAAGATACAAGCGGTTGAGCAGGCCGCACCATTATATCTTAAGAGATAATGAGTATATTCTTCATGCTTGTATTCCTCAGCAAAGGCTTTTGCTCTAACTTCACCGCCTAATTCCTTTATGCTTCCTTCAATATTTATTGCTTCCTCATAATTATGGTCATTTACTTCTTCAATCGTTACTGATTCTCTTATTTTCTTATTCTGCATTTGATTGTTCCATAATTGCACCGGAGAAATAAGCTCTTCGTACCCAAAATTCTGTTTCTTAAGCTCAGATATCAGCTCCTGCTGATTTACTAGATCGTATAGATAAAACCGGGGAATGATAGAAAGCTCCTGGTAAAAAGCCAAGGCTTCTTGAATTACCGCTTGGGGATTGCTGCATGGTTTATGAATGTGTGCATGATTTGCATCATAATAATCAGGCTGATTCACATTGTAAAAGAAGGCTCCCCATGCAGTATCTTTTCTATTACTAAAGGTTTCAAGATATTTATAATCCAGTTCTATTATTTTTTCAAGATTGTTCATAAAATTCCCCTGTGTCTCTGTATTTGCCTATTTTATGGCAATTTATATTGTAACAAATTAGAAGCATGCCAGGTTCATTATTTTGTGATAGTTCATTAAAAATTAAATATTTTGTTGTTTCAAAAGGTAATATAAATTACTACTTAAAGTAACGATATAGGAGGCGATAATCATGAAGGTGCATTATCTAAAACCAAGCCGAGATACATTACAATGGCTTCTTTAGTAAAGATATTCATCCTGCCGCCATTATAAATTCGGGAAACTCAGTGATCCTTCAAACGCTTGATGCAGCGTGGGGAGTAGAAAAAACGCTCGGTTCTCGGAGGAAACCCAAAAAAATTTACCGATATCATGGAGGAGAGAAAACCGGAGCGATTTGGACATTCTATTATCGGCCCCATTTATATAAATGGGGCTGAGCCTGGAGATACCCTTGAGATTAAAATAAATGAAATCGTCCCAGGGAACTGGGGATGGTTATCAGTTGGGGGTTTTCCAAGCTATTGGAACAAAAAGTTGGGACTAGAACAGTTAAATGAAATAACCCTCGATTTTACCCTCGATCAAACAAATATGATAGGAAGTAGCCAGTTCGGCAATTTTGATTACGCTGTAAGACTTAACCCGTTTATGGGAATTTTGGGTATGCCGCCAGCCGAGGAGGGAAAACATTCTACTGTTGTTCCACGAAATTGGGGCGGGAATTTGGATTGCAAAGAACTTCAGGCAGGTACCACCTTATATTTGCCAATAACCGTTGAAGGAGGACTTTTTTCTGCCGGTGACGGGCATGCACTTCAAGGGGCGGTGAAGTTTCTGGACCTGCTCTGGAATGTCCTATGGAAAAAGTTGACCTGACCCTCACTGTATTAAAAGACTTTTCCATTGACACACCAAGAGCTAAGGTCAAAAACGAATGGATTACAATGGGCATCCATGAAGACCTGAACGAAGCCATGTGGATCGCTTTAAATGAAATGCTGGACTGATGGCCGACTTATATAACATATCCAGAACAGAAGCATGTGCTTATGCTTCACTCGTAGTCGATTTACGAATAACGCAGATTGTTAATTATTAGGAGTTCATGCATTCCTCCCAGATGATGCTTTATTTAAAATATGATGCTGGAGCGGCTGGAACAATGCGGAGGAGAGGCTCTGGTGAGTGCGCGGGCAAAAAAGGCACTTGAAGATTAGTGAGCAAAAATTAAGTTCTTATGATTAGAGACCGCGCGTTGCGAGCAGAGACACACCATGTCATCAGACACACTTCATGTGAGCAAGTTTCCATACATTGTGAGCAAATAAATGTAGTTGCCAGCAAACACACTTCATGTGAGTAGGTTTCGATGCATTGTGAGCAAATAAATGTATTTGCGAGCAACAATCCCTGCATTGCGAGCAGACACCCAGCATGTGAGCAAGTTCCCATACATTGTGAGCAAACAAACTTTATTTGCGAGCAAATATCCGGATTTGAGAGCAACAATCCCTGCATTGCGAGCAGACACCCAGCATGTGAGCAAGTTCCCATACATTGTGAGCAAACATATGAACTTGCGAGCAAAAATCCGATTTTGAGAGCATCCCTTCCTACCTTGTGAGCAGACACTCATCACGCGAGCATGTTTACACCAAATACCTACTTGCGACCAGACATCCTAAATGCCGAGCAACAATATATACTTTGCGAGCACGTTTACATATGCAAGTAATTCTAAGGTAAACTGCTAGTTCATCTTCCCCATTCTTAACAGAATCCGGAATCTAGTTACCACAATTAAAAAGACTCGAACTAAATCGAGTCTTTTTTTAATGCACTTATTTCCAAACATCCCCAGCTATTTTAATAACATGTCTTATTTTCTCCCATTGCTGTTCTTCTGTTAGAAGATTGCCCTCTTCTGTTGAGGCAAAGCCGCATTGAGGACTTAGACATAACTGGTTTATATCTAGAAATTGGCTTGCTTCTGCAATTCTGGTTTTAATTTGTTCAGCTTGCTCGAGATCCCCGAATTTAGATGTTATTAATCCTAATACGATTTGCAGATCGTCACGAATTACATGGCGCAGAGGGTTAAAACCTCCTGAACGCTCGTCATCGAATTCAAGAAACAGGCCGTCTACGTTTAAGCCTCCAAATATAATTTCAGAAACATAATCGTAGCCGCCGCTTGACATAAAAGTAGATTTGAAGTTACCGCGGCAGATGTGCATAGTGATTGTCATGTCATCAGGCTTATGGGCGATCGATTCATTGACAGTACGGGCAAACAGCTCAGCAAGATCTTTTGGTTCATCACCTTGTGCAATGATATTTTCTCTGCCTTGTTCCGAAAAGAATACAGCCCAGGATGTATCATCCAGCTGAAGATAGCGGCAGCCCGCATCATAGAAGGCTTGAATGGCCTTTTGATAAGCAAGGACCAGGTCATCAAATAACTCCTCCCTGCTTTCGTATACTCCATCTTCAAGTGAGGCTCTCAGGAGAAGCATATTGGGGCTTGGTATCGTGAACTTTGCAGTATGGTCTCCAGCAATTTCATGGAGAAATTGATAATGTTCAAGCATTGGATGATCTGCAAAGTCTATTTTCCCAGTTACTTTGACGCCGTGTGCTTTTGTTTGAACACCATTAAATTGTAAGCCAGTCTCTGTTTCGTATAACTCGACACCTTCCAGCTCAGCCAGAAAATCAAAATGCCACCAGGCCCTTCTGAATTCACCGTCAGTTACGGCTTGTAAACCTACTTCTTTTTGCTTAGCTACTAGGCGGATAATTTCTTCGTCTTCGATTTTCCGCAATTGGTCAGCTGTTATTTCTCCATTTTGTTTTTTCAGTCTGGCCTGTTTGAGTCTCTCAGGTCTTAGGAAGCTTCCTACATGGTCGGCTCTAAATGGTGCTTTTAGTAATGTTTTAGTCAATGAAAACAACCCCTTTTTTTATTAAGTAGAAAAGTCTCCCACAGCGTATAAAGGCGGCCGCAGCTTTCTTTGGCAAACCAAAAAACGCTCCCCCTGTAAGGAAGAGCGTTCATATACACAGCATAAGCATACAAGTTCTCTCCCTTATCTTTCAGAGTAATCTTTCTGCAGGATTTAGCACCGTCTGTTTTTTCAAACAGGGGTTGCCGGGTTTCTCAGGGCCAGTCCCTCCACCGCTCATGATAAGGTTTTTTTAAGATTCGAATTATTTAATTATTATAAAGAATACATCTTATATTATAGAATGTAAAGCACTTTAATGCGATAAAGAAATTTTACGCCTGTGAGGTTATAGGATGCTTGACATCTTTCGGCCATACTGATTGGTTATTAGATCTTACAAACAGCACATTCGTATCTTCAAGTAATTCTTTTTTAAAACGTATGCCTGCATAATCTGGAGTAAAGTGAAACACAATTCGATTGGAAGCTGGCAAAGTAAGCGAATAAATTATTTTCTTGATATCTAGTTCCTCTACGCTGATGATATCAAAAACATGCAGGGTATGACCTTCGTTTTGAGCAATAACCAAAACCCTGTCTTCTTCAAAAAAATAAATATCATCGCGAAAAACGTACATACAATAAAACATTAACAGTTCCTGCACATTGACTGTACCAAACTTTCGAGAAATAGGTATCCTTATGGATGCAAACTCAAAAATAAACGATAAGTCTGCCGGGTGGCGGACATCCAGCTTTCTAAAAGGCGCAGATACTGCAGGGTCATTTTCAAAGTCCAAAAAATATTGGACCTCTTTCATCGGCATAAATCCAAACTTCGGATAAAAATTCAGTACTGACTGGTTTGCAAATAAATAGATAAAGTCATAATCGGCGAAATCCTCTAGCACTTTGTTCATCAATCTCTTAGACAAGCCTTGGCCTCGATAATCTAAATGAGTCATCACAGTTCCAATCTGGATGCCTCTTTTATGTTCCTTATGTAAAATCAAATCAATTTTATTAACGGAGACATTAGCGACCACCTGATGATCATCTATGTACGAATATGGCTCGTATTTATCGATCCAAAACCCTGCTTTATACCAGGATTCAAAGTTTATACCAAAAATCTGTTGTGATAGCTGATTGAAGCTATTTCTTAAAGTTTCGTTATTTCTATATCCTTTTACAAACTGCAGACCCATCATTTTTACCCCTTTTTTGCTTCTATAGACTTGATCCGCCTTGCTGCTAATTCTTAAATTTCACCCTCATCTTAAGTGAACTATGATCCATTTTCGTCCTATTCCTGAAAAAAACGCTTTCCTTTTTTGCCTAAAGAAACAAAATGCACAAAAAAAGACGCCTGGCTGCCCAGGCGTCTTTCGCGTATTGAGGCGAATAACCACACTCCACATAGTGTGTACCAAAAGGTATGTTATTCGGCTTACACAACTCAGCTCATCGCTTATTTATAATAACACAAATTTATTTGTTTAGCAATAATAGTTTTTAGTTCGCATTCACCTTAAGCTCAACATCAATATTGCCTCTAGTTGCTTTTGAGTACGGACATACCTGATGAGCTTTTTCCACTAGACTTTCAGCTTCTTCCTGAGAAATGCCGCTGATATCTACATTCAGAATAACACTCAATTTGAACCCATTATCGCTTTCGTCCTTCAGCAGGCTGACTTCGGCGGATACGACAGGATCTACTTTTATTTTTTCTCCCGCAACAAGTCCGAGCGCTGAATTAAAGCAGGCAGAATATCCAGCTGCAAATAAGGATTCAGGATTTGTTCCATTTCCTCCATCTCCATTTAATGCTCGTGGATTGGCAAGCTGGAAATCAATAACTCCATCATCGGACCGGACTGTTCCTGCCCGTCCTCCTCTTGAAGTTGCTTTAGCTGTAAATAGTACACTCATTATTCATAACCTCCTAGTATAATTCCTTCGTCTTTTGTTTTCCCTCTACAATCTGCTGCAAACCCCTTGATTTCTTTTACAATGCTGCCTGGCTATTTCTTTTTAATTCGTGACATTCTGGACCCTTCGCTATAAAATTAAAAAATATTCAATGTAAAAGTTATTCCGTTAGAAAGAAGTTGAAGCCTTGCGTACTTATCAAATTTACCTTTTATTGTTTTTCATCATGATTCCGTGGGGTTTAAATGTAACAGCAACTAAAATTTTAGTTGATCAATTTATGCCTTTAACCATGACAGCGTTCCGAATCATGACTGCTGGGATTGCTGTTATCATTGTTCTGCTCATGCTGAGGCAATTTCGGCTTCCTGCAAGAAGTGAATGGAAGGCAGTCGTCCTGGGTGCTATTTTAAATGTAGCTGGTCATCACTCCCTCCTATCAGTCGGCCTTAAAAACACCTCTGCGGTTAATGGCGGACTTATATTAGGAGTTGGACCATTATTGACTGCCATTTTAGCTATTATTTTTCTCGGAAGCCGCCTTACCTGGATTAAGTTTCTTGGGTTTATTATTGGGTTTTCCGGAGTATTTATTACGGTTTTGGAAGGGAAATCCGGAATGCATGGAGTTAGTATAGGAGATTTTGAAATTTTCTTATCCATTCTTTCACAGGCATTTAGTTTTATCTTGATTAAACAGGCATCTAAAACTATGGATCCGAGGCTTCTGACAGGATACATGCTGACTCTCGGATCATTATTCTTATTAATTATTGCCACAATAACTGAGCCTGGAGGAATTCATAGCTTAGCAGCCGGCAGCACGATAATGTGGGTCATTTTCTCCGCATCCGCCATCATTGCAACTGCCTTGGGACATATGTCGTACAATTACTGCATTGGTAAAATCGGGGCAGCCGAAGCTTCTATATTTTTAAATCTGACTCCGTTCTTTTCCCTGCTGGGCGCTGCTCTGTTTCTTGATGAAAAAATTACTACTTCACATTTAGCCGGACTTCTGTTAATCATTGCGGGTGTGGTCATTGGCTCCGGCGCATATAAGCAGCTGTTTTGGAGGAAAAATAGAAGAATCGATGCGTCCCTATAATAAATGAGAAAGACTTCTTCTGTTATTTTATTTGGCTCTTTTCTTAAAGATTGTTGTTATTTAATAAGTTTTACAAAGTCATCTCAGTGTTAAATTAGTTGATTGGAGCGTAAGGTGCGAGACTCCTGCGGGAGCAGCGGGACAGGTGAGACCCCGCAGGCAAAGCCGAGGAGGCTCACCGCCCGCCCCGCGGAAAGCGAGCATCCTGGAGAGGAAATCAACCTCCTTGTTCGATAGCAACAAAGTTTGCGAAAACAGCCTTTTATTTTAACCTGTTTATTCACTTTATATGAAGAAGTTCTTTTACACATCCAGAAAGCAAAATAAAAAAGCCCGCGAAACACTTCGCGGGCTTATTGCATTTACTCTTCGATTACTCTAACTTCTTTCATTTTGTCGCCTTGTTTAATATCGTCGACTTTGTCCATACCTTCTACAACTTTACCGAATACAGTGTGTACTCCGTTAAGATGCGGCTGTGGTTCAAATACGATAAAGAATTGAGAACCGCCTGTATCTTTGCCAGCATGAGCCATAGATAAAGAACCGCGTTCATGCTTGTGAGGATTGCCCTGTGTTTCACATTTGATTGTGTACCCAGGTCCGCCAGTTCCTCTTCCTTCAGGACATCCGCCTTGAGCTACAAAGCCAGGAATAACACGGTGGAAATTAAGTCCGTTATAGAATCCTTCTTTAATTAGTTTCTCAAAATTTTCAACTGTTCCAGGTGCTTCGTTTGGAAACAGTTCAATTTTTACTTGTCCGCCTTTTTCTAAATCAATTACAGCATATTTACTCAAATGAATAAACTCCCTTCAAATCATAGATATGTAAGTTTTACCTAATGATTATACTTCATCGAGCACGAAAATGAAAACTTTCAATATCAATCGTCGCCTTTTTGCTGATTTATCCCTTTTTATTTTTTGTCAGTTGAAAGAACTGCATATAGAAAATGATTCTTCCATTCTCCATTGATCAGCAGATTTTCCCGCATTAGACCTTCTTTTTGAAAACCTGCTTTTTCTAGTACGCGAATAGAAGCGGTATTTTCTGGTGATACTCCTGCTTCAATTCTTCTAAGCTTAATCGTTTCAAATGCAAAACGGATTAATAAACTTAATCCTTCAGTTGCAAGCCCTTTACCTGTTTGATCAGTATCCATAGAGTAGCCTGCAGAAGCTGTCTGAAAAAAACCGCCTTTAACGTTGTACAAGCTTATCTCTCCGACAAGCTCATCGTTTTCAATCAAAAACACTCCAAATATATAAGACTTTCCGTTTATAAAGTCCTCCTTAGATTCAAGTATGGACTTTCGCTGATTTTCTTGAGTATAGTACTTATTATCTCTTGCTGGTTCGTAATCCTGCCACACATGGCGGTTGCGAACGAGCAAATTTGTATATCCCTCTGCGTCCGTTTCCTCTAAAGGCCTTAAATAAATCCTTTTTCCCCTTAACATTCCCGCTTCTCCTCTAGACAAATTCAAATGGAAAGAGACTTTATATAATCTATACTTATTTTGCAGCTTTCAAGGGAATCTTTGTCAAATTGTTCCTGCTCCACGATAAACCACCCAATAGCAGGCAGGTTCACGCTTTTCAAAAGATGCTCGATCTCTAATTGTCCTGTTCCAATTTCAGTACTTCTTTTTTCTCCGTTTTCGATTTTCATATCTTTAAGGTGGAGTGAACAAAAACGGTCCGGGTATTTTGATAATAGTTCCAGGGTATTTAGACCTGAGTATGACACCCAATAACAATCTAATTCAAACTTAACCCATTTCGGATCTGTATGAGTGAGCAAGATTTCATAACCCGTAGTACCGCCAAATTGCTGAAATTCAAAATCGTGGTTGTGATAGGCAAATGTAAAGCCCTGTTCGTGGCATTTTTGTCCAATAGAGTTTAGTAAGGCTGCCAATTCAACATAGTCCGCCTCGGTACCTCTTCTTTCTTCAGGCAGCCACGGACATATGATCAGATCATTTCCAATCGTTTTATTGTATTGAAATATCTCTTCTATATTCGCCTCCAGCTGCTCCAGTCCTGTATGGCTTCCTGCTGCCAAAAGACCTGTTTCCTCCATTACATTCTTTAGAACAAGGGCCGGAGTGTTAAAAAAACCAGCGAATTCTACACCTTGATAGCCCATCTCAGCGATCCTCCTTAAGGTTCCAAGGAAGTCTTCCTGTGCCGCCTCTTTAACAGTCCATAGTTGTAATCCCATTTTCTTCATATTATTCCCTCCGTTATTGGCGTACATAAGGAATTCCGGTTTCTATATTCCCTCTAGTTACAGACCCCCAAAAAACTTTATACAAAACCTTTCGCCGTACTTACAGCAACTTATTTTTCTACTAACGTCTGTTCAACCCCAAGTTTGGGTGCTCTTCTTGCAAGTGAAGTTTGTTCATACCCATATGCGATGTTAATAAGCACAGGCTCGCTAAAAGCTATTCCGGTAAATGTAATTCCAACCGGTTCTCCCTCAGCAGTGTAGCCTGCTGGAACAGTTATCGATGGATAGCCTGCTTTCGCGGGAATTCCTGCTCCTATGTTATTAGGAAAAACAATCGCGTCCAGCTGCTCGGTTTCAAGCACAGAGTCAATACCCATGATCGTAGAATAATATTGATCATGCTCAAGTGCTTGAATATATCGGCCCTCTGTCAGCGTACCACTTGTTTTTTCTGATTCAACCAGCAATGTTTGTCCGTATTGTAATGCTTTTTTGCTGTGACGATTATTAAAAGCGATCACATCCGCTAAAGAATGAACGGCACATCTGTTAGAGAGCTTGCTTAAATACTCATTCAAGTCGGTCTTGAATTCGTGTGTCAATACATCATAACCCCATTCTTGTTTTGTAGAAGGAATGACAACATTTTCAACCACTTCTGCTCCTGCTTCTTTAAGCTTTGCAATGGCTGAATTCAATACTTCCTGTTTTTCTTCATTTATATATTCAAAATATACATCCCTGGCAATTCCAATCCTTTTCCCTGAAAGTCCATCAATCTTTAAAAATTGAGAGAAATCAGTACCAAGAAAATAGGTATTCTTTCCTGAAGCCGGGTCGGAAGAATCCTCTCCTGTAATAGCCGATAAAAGATAGACGGCATCTTTGACGGTTCTAGCCATAGGTCCAGCCGTATCTTGAGTATGTGCAATAGGAATGATGCCGGTCCGGCTGACGAGACCTACGGTAGGCTTTATACCAACCAGGGAATTTTGACTCGCTGGGCTCAAAATAGATCCAGACGTTTCAGTCCCTATAGCGGCTGCAGCCAGGTTAGCAGCAATAGAGGCACCTGATCCTGAGCTGGAGCCTCCGACATCAAATTTTCCTGGTGAGTAGGGATTAAGAACCTGCCCGCCTCTTGAGCTGTATCCATTCGGCATATTTTCCGTCATAAAGTTGGCCCACTCGGTCATATTTGTTTTCCCGAGAATTACAGCCCCTGCTTTTCTCAGCTGGGCCGCTACAAACGAATCCTCTGACGCTGTAGAATTTGCAAGGGCAAGCGATCCTGCACTTGTATGCATTTTATCCCCTGTATCAATATTATCTTTGACCAGCACTGGAATTCCGTGAAGGGGACCTCTTGGACCTGTAACAGCCCTCTCGGCATCGAGTGATTCAGCAATCTGCAGAGCATCCGGGTTAATTTCAAGAACTGAATTTATTTCAGGTCCGTTTTTATCTACTTCTGCCATTCTTTTTAAATAGAGCAGTGTTAGTTCCTTAGCGCTCAGCTGCCCGCTCCCCATTTTCTCCTGCATATCATCGATTGTTGCCTCGATCAGCCAATCTTCATATAGTTTTTGTAATTTTGGATTTTCCATCATCTGTATACTCCTCATCTAGTCAATTGCGGCCTGGTATTTCTGCCTGTTTTTTATATTCTGGAAAGGAGGATGTATCTCCTTCTATTCATTGGTTTTTTAATAGTGATTTTACTTCCGTCAGTGACGAAGCAGAAAGATTAAACAAATATTTCTTATGTTAATGATGCAGACTAATTCCTGAATGTTATTGAAGGAGGAATGATTATGCAGAAAAAAAATGCCCGCGGATATGTCCAGGAATCGTCCACTGCATTAAACGAGGCGAAGTCGTTACTTGAAAGTGCAAAGAATACAGTTGAAAAGGAGGATAACCTTCAGGATATTGAAGAATCACTTCGTATTGTCGATCAGGCTATACAGCAGGTAAATACAGCAGCTAATGAACTAGAACAGCATTGATATCCAAACTTAAGGAGCCTTGTCAATAGATAAGGCTCCTTAACTAACCGTGCTATTATTTTTTTCGGCTTTGTTTAGCCAGTCTATTGTCGTCATTATTAAACCATTAAAATGGCAAGAGCTGGAATAGGTATGGTTCGCTCCCTCTACTATATGAATTTCACTGTTTTTAATTATATCTTTATAAAGCAGACTATACTTGCATGGTATCACGTCGTCATCAGATCCATGAATAATCAGAGCATCTCCCTGAAACTTTTTTAAACTATCAACAGGTGAGTGTTTTAGAAGGGAATCAATATATTTTCTGGTAAAATGATAGCCAGAGTACTCAATCGTTTCTCCCTCCATTAGATTTAATACTTCATCACTCCCCAAGATAGAGGTAATATCCTTATACGGAAACCCAACTGCAGACCATAAAATCAGTTTGTTTATTCTAGATTCAGATTCTAGTGCAAGGACGGAAGCTGCTCCTCCAAGGCTGTGCCCAAGCAGAAACACACGCTCTGTATCAATAAAATTAAGACTAAGGGAATAATCTATGACTCTTTGAGTCTGGTCAATCAAGTCACATAATCCAGTATCTCCGTATTGGCCAGGACTTTCCCCGCATCCATAATAATCAAAACGCAAGACGGCAAAGTTTTCAGCAGTTAATTTTTCTGCTGCTTTTACAAACAATCGGTCTACACCTGTTTTACTGCCTATAAATCCATGGCAGATAATAACCAATGGAAGCCTTGAATGGCTAACATAGTCATCTGGTACGTCCAAAGCGGCAGAAAGACTACTATCCCTCCAAGGGATCGTTATTTGGCTTCTTCCCATCTTTTCCAACTCCCTTGTTAATTTCTTATCCGATTATATATACTAATTCCTATAAGTTTTCTTGGAATTAAATATAGAATACATTTTATCTTCTGTCAATTTGTTAATGGGAAAGAAAAAACTAGAAGCTGTTACATTTGACACATAAACGCTTACAGACTTAACATGATAAATAAAATATTAGTAGGGATGTCAGCTAATGAAGACGCTTACCATCATATGCCAAACAATGATTTTATATGGATTATACATGACGGGGGAATTCGTACAATCTATGTTACAGCTTAGTATTCCCGGCAGCATTATTGGAATGCTTTTATTATTCACTTTGCTTCATTTTAAATGGTTTCAGCCAAAATGGATCGAAACTGGGAGCCATTTTTTAATTAAACATATGCCGCTTCTATTTATTCCAGCCACTGTAGGTGCAATGGATTATCTTTCCTTATTTCAAAAACACCCAGCAAGTATAGGTGTCGTCCTTATCAGTACATTTATCGTCATGATTTTGTCTTCCGTAATCAGCCAGAAGCTTAACAATAAGAAGACTCATGAATCTCTGTCTGACGGTAAACAGGAGATGAGTATATGAATTTTCTCTCAGCTCTCCTGTTTATTTGTTTAACGATACTGGTATATGCGGCCATGATCCGTGTCTACAAAAGGTTCCCATCACCCATTTTAGTTCCGATTGCTACATCGACACTTGTTATGATTTCCATTCTGCTATTCTCACACTACTCCTATGACGATTATATGAGAGGAGGAAGCTGGCTCAGCACTCTGCTGGGACCAGCAGTTGTCGCACTAGCCTACCCCTTATACCAGCATCGGAAAACTTTAAGAAGCTTTTTTGTTTCTATATTGACCAGTGTTTTGGCAGGTACTACCGCAGGCCTTATCTCTGGAATTTACCTTGCTTGGTGGTGCGGGCTTGATGAGAAAATTATACTGTCTCTTGCCCCTAAATCTGTAACCTCTCCTGTAGCGATGAGTATCAGTTCATTAAATGGAGGCATTCCAGCCCTGGCTGCAGTTTATGTGATGGTTGCCGGTATATCAGGTGCTGTCTTTGGTCCCATTCTCTTGAAAAAACTTAACATTACGAATTCCATTGCTATTGGAATCGGTCTTGGTACTGCCTCCCATGGGATTGGAACTTCAAAAGCAAGTGAGTATGGCGAGCTGGAAAGTGCCATTAGTTCCATCGCAATGACCTTAAGCGCCATTTTCACCTCACTCTTATGTCCATTTTTCTTGCATTTTCTTTTTTAAATAAACACCATCCTGTTAAAAACTAGGATGGTGTTTTTCCTTTAATGGACCGGTATCAGCTGAAAATCAGGAATGAGTTCCCCCACTGATTCTTTACGCGCGTTTACCAATTTAGGCTGGCAGTACCCCTTTAATTCTTCTAACTGCTGACTTGACAGTAGGTTTAATTGCTTTAGAGTTTCAACGGCTGCCGGGTAAACCGCCCGCCCATTCCCATCTTCTATTTTTATGGCAATTCCAATACCAGTCTCCAGATCGCCAATACAATACACTCCCTCTGCTCCCGCCTTTCCAA
Source organism: Peribacillus deserti (assembly GCF_016909175.1). GTDB lineage: Bacteria > Bacillota > Bacilli > Bacillales > DSM-1321 > Paraperibacillus > Paraperibacillus deserti. Next base: position 45,604 of record NZ_JAFBFI010000016.1, on the reverse strand, counting down.
AAAAACGGCCATTGCCCGCTTTCATAAAGTCAGTGCAGAAACGCTCCGTACCACCAACCATTTCGGGAGCGGCAATCAAAGATTTTGTAATCCGTCTAACTGACAGTTTACGATCGTCACTTAAAAGGTGCGGATTAGCCATTCTGGCATAAGCAAAGGCTATATTTTTTAATGGCAGGCCGTGAACTGGAACCCCGCACCCATCAATTCCTATTTCAATTTTTTCTGCAGGGTAATTTGTCATTTCACTAACGGCAGATAATATCCGCTGTTGAACAGGATGGGAAAGCTCATAGTAATCTTCTACTGATTCATGCAAATGCTTGGCGGTTACGAGCATTCCAGTATGCTTCCCAGAGCAATTATTGTAGAGAGGAGTCACTTCTTTTCCTTCTTTCATCAATTGAATATAAGAGTCCGGCCAGTGTGGGATATGCGTTCCGCATTGTAAATGCGAAGCCTCCAAGCCAGCTCTTCCAAGAATGGAATGGACACGTCCGGTATGCATCACTTCTCCGCTGTGGGATGCACAGCATAATGAAAGATCTGCATCATCCAGCTTAAAGCGGTCTGCCGCACCTGTCTCAACCACTGGTATGGCTTGAATAGGCTTCATCGAAGAACGGGCAAAGACAATTTTTTCTGGATTTCCAGCGTAAAAAAGCAGTTCTCCTTTCGAATCTACAACCGCTATATGTCCCCTGTGTGCGCTTTCTATAATGCTTCCCCTGGTTACCTGTACAAGTTGCATAGAATCCATAAGCTCATCTCCAAAATTATTATTAAATTCAGAGTAATCTTAAAATAACCTAAATTAAAATACAACTTATTAGATATGAGATATTTTAAGTACGATTAATAAAAGGACTTACCGCATTTGATTAACTACCAGTTGCACAATTTATAAATTGAATAGTTTTAAGTTTTATACAGAATTTTATCTTTTTTAAGGTTATTTTTATACAATAATAATATAATAAAAAACAACAATGTTTTATTGTAAAACGATAAAGTATGTGTTAAAGTCAAGTTGCCAGAAAATAAGTGAGGTGCTTCATATGAAACCAAGTTCAACACTCTTTTTAAAGATAGTCGTTTTTATTATCGGAACTCCAGTTCTAGCTTTGTGTATACTTTGGTTGCCTGAGATAGCCGCTAGAGATGCAGCATCGCATCCAGAGACCGCCTACTTGCAGTATCTTTTTTTGATAGGTGCTTATATAACGGCAACACCGTTTTTCATTGCCTTGTATCAGACTTTAAAACTTTTAAGCTATATTGACCAGAACAAGGCGTTCTCGGTATTATCTGTTAGAGCTTTGAAGTATATAAAATACTGTGGAATCAGCATCATTACCTTGATTGTAGCAGGATTAATATTTGTAGTTATATTGATTAAAGGCGAAGGTGAAGACATAACAGGTTTTATAAGCTTGGGAGCAATGCTTACTTTTGCTTCAATGGTGATTGCAATCTTTGCTGCTGTTCTTCAAAGACTTTTACAAGAAGCCATCGATATAAAATCAGAAAATGATCTAATAGTCTGAGGTGGATAACCATGGGAATTATACTCAATATTGATGTGATGCTGGCTAAAAGGAAAATGAGCGTAACAGAACGATCAAAGAGGGTTGGAATCACAATGGCTAACCTTTCTATATTGAAAAATGGAAAGGCAAAAGCAATTAGGCTCTCAACTTTAGAGGCAATTTGCAAAGCATCAGAATGCCAGCCTGGAGATATTTTAGAATACAAAAGTTAGAATAATAGACAACAAATTTCTTCAACTTACGAGGGCGTTAGTTGAACAAGTCCAACACTATAAATTAAAAACGCTTAGGGATCTTTGAAACACCCCAAGCGTTTTTTTGTTCAAATTATATGGTTATGTTAGTCGAAAATTGATGTGTCAATTACACTGTTATTTAGCTTTTTCTCCACGTTATCGGAACTACTTATCTTAAGAAAGGGCCTTTTCTATCTAATTTTGAAATTGAACTCGGTGCAGGTTTGCGAAGACGCCCTCTTGCTGCAGCAGTTCTTCATGGCTTCCCTGTTCCGCAATCCCCTCTTCGGTTACCACTACAATCCGGTCAGCATTTCTGATAGTTGCTAGTCTGTGGGCAATTACTAAAGTTGTACGGTTTTTAGCGAGCTCCGTTAATGCATTCTGAATGATCATTTCTGTTTCTGTATCTAGAGCGGAGGTTGCTTCATCCAGGATGAGAATCGGCGGGTTTTTCAAGAACATCCGCGCAATTGCTATTCTTTGCTTTTGGCCGCCTGATAATTTAAGGCCTCTCTCACCTATCTGTGTTTCATACCCATCAGGCAGAGAATCAATGAACTTTTCTAAATGGGCCAGTTTTGCAGCTTCCTCAATTTCATCATCCGATGCATTTAACTTGCCGTAAGCTATGTTTTCTTTTAGTGTTCCAGTGAAAAGAAATACATCCTGCTGAACAATTCCAATCTGCGAACGAAGCGATTGCTTGGTCAGCTCACGGATATCGATGCCATCCATTTTTATTTTTCCAGCCGTTACATCATAAAAACGCGGTATCAGAGAACAGATGGTGGTTTTTCCAGCTCCGCTTGGCCCGACAAATGCCACTGTTTCTCCGGCTCTAATCTCTAAATCTATATTTTGTAACACTGGATTTTTCCCGTCATAGCTGAACGATACATTTTCAAATGTAATATCCCCAGTTAATGAGCCCGCTTCGATTGCCCCATTCGCATCCTGAACGTCTGGGTCCTGGTCAATGAGTTCAGTGAATCTCTTAAATCCGGCCATTCCTTTTGGATATAGCTCCATCAGAGCACTAATTTTATCTACAGGCTTAAACAAAACATTTACATATAGGACAAACCCTACCAGTTCGCCATAAGAAAGCTGTTTATGGTAGCTCAGCCATGCTCCTACAACCAGAACGGCCAGGGTTATCAGCCTGGTCATCATATAAATTCCGGATGAGCTGAATGACATAACTTTATAGCCAGCAAGTTTAGCAGTTCTGAACCTTTGATTGTTCACTTTAAATCTTTTAATTTCATATTTTTCGTTTGTAAAAGATTGAACGACACGAGCCCCTGACACACTATCCTCTACTCTGCCATTGACGTCGGCTATTTCTCCGTACATTTTATTCCAGGCTTTATTCATCTTCAGGTTACTGAACACCATTAAAAGCACCAGAAAAGGCAAAATACATATCGCAACAAGAGCCAGCTTTACGTTAATGGTGAGCATAATCCAGAAGGCTCCGAAGAACGTCATAACAGCGATAAATAAGTCCTCTGGACCATGGTGGGCAAGCTCTCCAATATCAAACAAATCATTGGTTACCCGGCTCATAATATGTCCTGTTTTTGTATTATCAAAAAACTTAAAGGATTGCTTCTGAACATGCTGAAACAGCTGCTGCCTCATATCTGTTTCTATATTGATCCCGAGCATATGCCCCCAGTAATTCACAATAAACTGGAGGAACGTGCTGATTACGTACAGTGCCAGCAGGCCTAGACTGACTGAGACTATGGCAGACCAATCCTCGCCAGGCAGCAAAGTATCAATAAACCATTGAACAGCAAGCGGAAAGGCAAGCTCTAGCAGAGCCACGACTACAGCGCTGGCAAAATCGATCATAAATAATTTTTTATGCGGCTTATAATAAGTAAAAAATCGCTGAATCATTTTCCTGTTACTCCTTTATTATGAACTTACTAAATCATACCATTGTTTTCATTGGTTTTATGAATAATCTTACTTTATTTGGGCTAAGAAGCCTTTTTCCAAGCCTTTAAACATAGCTTTTTTCAGTGAAACAATAATCTCGAGCTGACATTGTTTAATGCAGAATTTGCAGGCGGATGGCGGCTCTTGCCTTTTGATGGTTTCAGTCGCTAGACAACACCACCCCTCCACATACAGTGAACACAGAAAAATAGCGACAGGCTGGATGAATTCTCCAGCCTGATGCTATTTTAATTATTAAGATGAACGAATTCCGTATTTTTCAATAAAATCCCGGCTTAGCTCACTCCACACATCAAACTTATTTCCATCTGGATCGCTGAATACAAAATTTCTGCCTGAATGGCCTCTGTTTTCTAGTCTCTCCAATTTCAATATTTTTCTCAGTTAATTGGGCATGAAGGATGTTCAGATGCTGGATGCCATTCACCTCAAAGGTAAGAGCAAAATGCTCGTTCCCCTTATCATCTATAAAATTCAAGTGTTGATTAGGAGCGGCTAGCTTTGGTTGGCTAAATTAATACTAGCCTTATCATCGTCTTTTATAGCTTAATTCTGCTCCCAATACGTTCGTGTACCACTCTGATGATTTATCAATGTTTCTGAAGGGATATAAGTTGTGCTACCCGTATTAAATCGGTTTTCATTTTGTGCTCACACCTCTCCAATTTTATCTCATAAACAATTCGATAAAAAACCCTATTTTCCTACTAAGGGAGACTTAATTTATTCAAGCAAAAGGAGGCAGACATAAGCATTAAGCGAATTTCAAAATCATACATAAGCATAAATCCTTGGAACTTAAGCACAAATGAATAAAAGTTAATCATAAATTCAAGAAACTTAAGCATAAATCTGCAAAACATAAGCATAAACACCGATTAACCTGGACGCCAATCTAAATTTGTTTAATTAGTAGTTGAATTTAGGCTCAAATTAGTAGTTTCCACTGAAAATAAGCAATATTGCATGAAAAAAAACCTGGGATAGTGCCATTAACATAGGATTACTATATTACTCTGCTAGAGAAACCTGTATTTTTGCCGAAGGGAACGGGGCTTAAGCATAAGGCGTCTAACATCTTTGTATATATAACCTTTCTATTTAATAAGAGTTTTTCTTAGCAAAAAAAACACCCGGATTCTTACATCCAGGTGTTCATCGTCCGCTTATTTAGCTGTTAACGCAAGGCCTTTAATTCCTTTAATGAGTTCGTTGACTTCTTCTCTTTTATTATGATGAAATGCGCTCACGATTTTACTTCCTACAATAACTCCGTCACAAAAAGGGAGGACCTTTTTAGCTAGTGACGGAGTGGAAATACCGAATCCTGCTAAAACAGGTGTTGTGGTATATGTTTTCAATTCACTGATTTTGGCTTCTAGTTCAGCAGCATCAAGTTCAGCTCTCTCTCCCGTAACTCCCTTTACTGTTACTGCGTAAATAAATCCTTCACTATCTTCTGCTAATCCTTTGAGCCTTTCTTCCGGACTTGTTAAAGAAGCTAATCGAATTACTGCAATATCAGTCTTTGAAAGTGCTTCTTTCACCAGGCTTTCTTCTTCAAGAGGAAGGTCAGGGAAGATACAGCCGGCAATTTGAGCTCTCTCACTGTTTTGAGCAAATTTTTCAATGCCATATTGCAGGACCGGATTGATATAGGTCATTAAAATGAGCGGCACCCTGACATCCCCTTTTATTTCGTTTAGGGTTTCCAGAATAAGAGAAATTGAGGTGCCTTTTTCAAGAGCCCTGAGCCCGGCTTCCTGTATGACTGGTCCGTCAGCAACCGGGTCTGAAAAAGGGACTCCGATCTCGATAATGTCTGCACCGCTTTCCTGCAAGAAGAGAATATCCGTCTTAAGTCTTTCCATGCCGCCGTCTCCACCCATAATATAGGCAACAAACGCCTTCTCTCCGTTTTCTTTTAATGTCTTGAATTTTTCATTCAGTTTATTCATGATCCGTTCTCCCCTCAGCAGCTTTTCTGATAGTATCTACGTCTTTATCGCCACGGCCCGATAAACAGATGACAATGCTTGAATCGGATGGCAGTTCAGCTGCTAACTTTACAGCATGTGCAATCGCATGTGAGCTTTCGAGCGCCGGAATGATGCCTTCAGCTCTTGTAAGCAGGTGGAAAGCCGAAAGAGCCTCTTCATCGGTAACAGAAGTATATTCAACCCGTCCTTCTTCCATTAAGTATGAATGTTCAGGACCTACTCCTGGATAGTCAAGTCCTGCAGATATGGAATGGGCCTCTTGGATCTGGCCATCCTCACTTTGAAGCAGATACATATAAGCACCATGAAGGATACCTTTTTTACCTTTGGTTAAGGAAGCGGCATGAAACCCAGTCTGAATTCCTTTTCCTGCTGCCTCTACGCCGATAAGGGAAACATCCTCGTTTTCTATAAATGGATAGAACATTCCCATGGCATTGCTGCCTCCTCCGATACAGGCAACTACATAATCAGGCAGCTTATTTTCTACAGTGTAGAATTGCTCTTTTGTCTCTTTTCCGATTACACTCTGGAAATCACGGACAATCTGCGGAAAAGGATGAGGACCTAGAACAGAGCCCATAATGTAATGTGTATCATCAATGTTTGTAACCCAGTAACGTAGGGCTTCATTCACAGCATCTTTCAGCGTACGGCTGCCTTGTGTAACGGAAACCACTCTAGCTCCTAGCAGTTCCATTCTGTACACATTAAGCTTTTGGCGCTGTATATCTTCTTCCCCCATGAATATCACAGCTTCCATATCAAGCAGGGCACATACTGTGGCTGTTGCTACACCATGCTGGCCTGCTCCTGTTTCTGCTACCACCTTGTTTTTGCCCATTCTTTTCGCGAGCAGAGCCTGGCCTAGCGTATTATTTATTTTGTGAGCACCCGTATGGTTGAGATCTTCCCGTTTTAAATAAATCTTTGCTCCTCCGGTTTTCTCACTCAATCTTTTGGCAAAATAGAGAGGAGTTTCACGACCGACATAGTTTTTAAGCAGGGACTGAAATTCCTCCTGAAACCCGTCTTTTGAAGCTATCGTGTTATAGGCCTGTTCTAACTCGGTAATAGCATTCATTAACGTTTCCGGTACAAACTTTCCACCAAACACCCCGTATTTTCCATTCTGGTCTGGCATTTTATAACTTGTCATCGTCATTTTGACATCACTCCTGTTTTGGAATTTTCAATGAATTTTTTTATCTTCTCTAGATCTTTTTTTCCATCCGTTTCCACGCCGCTGCTAACATCTACCATAAACGGTTTGATAATCATGATGGCTTCCTCAACATTTTCAGGAGTCAACCCGCCAGCTAATATAAGGTTTTTCACCTCTATTCCCAGATCCCTTGCATCCTGCCAATTAAAACTATGGCCGTTCCCGCCCCGGTATTTTCCTTTCGGCGCATCAAGCAAGATGTAGTCGGCTTTCGACTTTCTAAGGACTGTGTCTATTTCAGTTTGAAAAGGGATTCCTTTTATAACAGGAAGGGAAAGCACCTGGATTAATTCATCCTCTTCTTCTCCATGAAGCTGGATCATCGTAAGTCCTGTGTAAACGGCGATTTCTTCTATATGTTCCTTTGATTCGTTCACAAAAACCCCTACTTTTTGAATCTCTTCCGGCAGGCTGTCAATGATTTGTTTAGCACGCTCTTTATCTATCTTTCTTTTACTTTCCGCAAAAACAAACCCTAACGCATCTGCTCCATAAGCTACTGCAGCATGAGCGGCTTCTCTGTCCATAATTCCGCATATTTTAACTTTCATAGACTTTTTCTCTTTCGCAGCTTCTTCATTTGAGCAATTAATTCCTTAGGATTATCCTGCCTCATGAACGCTTCTCCTACCAGAATGCCATCAGCCCCTGCCCTTATCACTCTCTCACAATCTTCCAATGAAGTTATTCCGCTTTCGCTGATCACAAAGGCACCACACTCTTTCGCCGCTTTTGCCAGTTGTTCTGTGACAGACAAGTCAATCTCAAAGGTTGTAAGATTTCGGTTGTTAATGCCAATAATCGCGGCTCCAATAGCCAGGGCCCGCTGCAATTCGTTTTTATCATGAACTTCAACAAGCACTTCAAGCCCCTGAAACTCAGCATAATCATATAAATCTCGCAAATTGGTATCAGACAGAGCCCGTACAATTAATAGAATGATATTTGCTCCCGAGTGACGAGCTTCATCAATCTGTCTTTTTTCTAAGATAAAGTCTTTACAAAGAATTGGAAGCTTCACTTGTTTTCTTACCATTTCTAAATCCTGCAGACTTCCTTTAAAAAAAGTTTCTTCAGTAAGCACCGAAACTGCATCCGCCCCAGCCTCTTCATATAGGCTTGTAACTTCAGCCGGGTCTGCATCAGGGTTGATTTCTCCTTTTGAGGGAGAGGCTCGTTTAAATTCTGCTATAATGCTGAAACCCTGCTCTAATGCCTGCTTTAGTGTAGCTGTAGCAGCAGGAAGCCTTTGACTGCTTGAAGCGTTTGATAGCTGTGAAAGTTTTTTCCGTTTTTCTTCTAATATTGGTTCAAGATAATCTTTCATATTATTACCTCCTCCATGCTGATCGCTTTCGATGCTTCTAACACTTTTTTAAAGTGGCTGTATACTTTTCCTGAATAGATCAACTCACGGGCGAGATTTACTCCTTCTTGAAGAGTTGAAGCCTTTTCGGCTGTAAAGAGCCCAATACCTGCATTTAACAGTATAGTATCTGTAAATGGTCCTTGATCTCCTTCAAGAACAGATAATAAAATATCAGCATTTCGTTCAGGAGATCCGCCTCTGATTTCCAGGTTGCTTGCTTGCTTTAGGCCAAACTGTGAAGGATGTACCGTCTGTTTTGTAATCTCTCCATTTTCTACGATCCGAAGCTGATTTTCACCCTGCAGAGAAGCTTCATCCATTCCGCCGGCACCATGAACCACAACCGCTTTTTTTCTTCCAAGCTTTTGAAAGACCCTCGCATAAGAATCCAATAAATCGGCACTATAAACACCCGTCACCTGGTATGTTAAAGAAACTGGATTGGTCAAAGGACCAAGGCTGTTAAAAACGGTAGGTATCCCTAATTCTTTTCGGACCTTAACAATTTTCTTTAACTGGGGATGAACATGCTGGGCAAATAAGAAGGCAATATTTGTTTGTTCCACCATCCGCTTTGTATCCTGTGGATTCTGTATAAGGGAAATCCCCAGTCTCTCCAGTACATCCATAGAACCGGATCGGCTTGTGATGCCTCTGTTTCCGTGCTTCACCATTTTTACACCGCCTGCGGCCAGTACAAAGGAAGTTGTCGTGCTGATATTGAAGCTATTTGAACCGTCTCCGCCTGTTCCGCATACATCCATACTTCCCTCTCCAATGTCAAACTTATGGGTAGACGCAGTGCGAATGCTTTGAGAAAGGGCAGCCATCTCTCCAGGTGTCGCTCCCTTACAATTTAAACCCATAAGGAAGGCTGAAATTTCGCTTTCACTAGTTTCAGGATTTAGCAGTGCTTCAGCTGCCTCCTTCATGTCTTCAAAGCCCAGTTCCTGGCCTGCCAGCAGATTAATTAAGAACTTTTTCATGTATATCCCTCCGCTTTAAATTTTGCGCAAAGTGTTTAATTAATTGTTTACCTGATTGAGTGGCAATTGATTCCGGATGAAATTGTAAGCCGATTACAGGATATTCCTTATGCTGCATTGCCATTAGAGCACCATCTTCCTCTGCTATAGCCACTTGCTCTAAACAATCAGGAATGCTCCCGGAGTCAATAAGCAGGGAATGATATCTCATTACTGTCATCGAACTCTCCATGCTTTTGAAAATTCCTTTTCCATTGTGGATAATTTCAGAGGTTTTTCCATGTTTAACGGTCGCAGCCTTCTTGATCACTGCTCCAAATGCTGCCCCGATCACCTGGTGACCCAGGCAAATGCCTAGAATCGGTATGTTTGTAAAAAATGCTTTGACCACTTCCAGACAGATACCAGCAGAATCCGGAGCACCGGGACCGGGGGATATAATGATTCCCTGGGGATCCAGCTCTCTTATTTCTTCTATCGTTATTTCATCATTTCTTCTGACTAAGGTATCTATTTCCAGTTCCTTCAGCATTTGATACAGATTATAAGTAAATGAATCATAATTATCGATCAGTAAGATCATTTGAGCGCCTCCAATAAACCATTAGCTTTAAACAATGTTTCGTTCCATTCACTTTCAGGAACCGAATCGTGTACAATTCCTGCCCCGGCCTGAAGGTATGCTTTATTTTCTGTAAAAATCATGGTCCTGATTGTCAGGGCAAGATCCAGGCTGCCGCCATGTGTAAAATAGCCGATGCCTCCTCCGTAGATTCCTCTGCGAGTTTTTTCAATCTCGTTAATCAGCTGCATAGCCTTTATTTTTGGTGCACCGGAAACCGTACCCGCCGGCAGACTGGATGCCACTGTATCTAAAAAATGAACCTGCTCATCAAGCATTCCTTCGACATCTGAAACCAAATGCATAACATTTATATATTTCTCTATTTCCATTAACTTCGTTACTTTTACTGTCGAAGGCTTGCTCACCTTTCCTAGGTCGTTTCGCGCTAAATCCACAAGCATATAATGTTCTGCTCTTTCCTTTTCATCATTCAGCAGCTCGTTCTCTAACTCGAGGTCTCTAACCGGGCTTTCTCCTCTACGGCGGGTGCCGGCAATTGGATTGGAGAGAATCTTATTTTCTTTAACCGTTATTAAACGTTCAGGTGAACTTCCTGCAATCTGATAGGTTTCAAAATCCATATAATATCGATACATTGATTTATTATAAATACGAAGCTTCTTAAAAAATTGGAATGGATCGCCTGTAAAGCTGCTGTTAAATCTATGCGATAACACCGCTTGGAAAATATCTCCCTCTAAAATATGAGCTTTTAGCCTGCGGACAGCTTCTTCGAATTGCTCTTTGCCTGTTTCGGAAACAAATCCAGAAATTTTAAAATCTTCTGTTTTCTCAACCTGCAGAAGTGCCTCTAGTTTGGCAGCCTGCTCATTTAAAATATGATCAGCCTGTTCTTCGGTCAAACTGCCCTCATAATCAACCAGGCAATATTCTGCTGTACCATCCTGTTGAATCATTAGATAGTGGGAGTGAAACAGGAAATTCAAGTCATAGGTATTTAAATCATTGATTTTTTCTGGACCGATATTTTCTGCGCTTCGGATAAAATCATAGCCAAAGTAGCCAATTCCTTTAGCGATTTCTGTCTGATCTGAATGATGCCCGGCAATCAGTTCTTTCAGCTTTTGAAGAGGATTTCCAGTAGTCCGGGTAACTTCCCCTTCCTTTATCACTTCAATTTCATTTTGGCTTGATCTAATCTGCAGGTAAGGGTTTAATCCAATAATGGTCTGTGTTCCGCCCTTTTGATCGGGGAATTCGAGAAATACTTTATATGATCCCTCAAGACTTTCATACGCGGAAACAGAATCCACTTGCTCCTTTACTTCTCTTCTATATATCTTCAGCATTTGCTTGCTTTTCACAGCCATTTATTATCCCTCTTTCGTTATGTGAGTTGTTTTTGGTATAAAAAAAGTCCTCCATAAGCAATAAAGCTTATGGAGGACGAATATACCGCGGTGCCACCCCCGTTAGGAAACCATAAAAGCGCTTCCCATCTCTTCAGATACATGATTAAGATCCTTAACCAGATATCCTATCCCTGTAACGGGGGAATCCGTGTCCCTCTACTCATGTTCAAGGGACCTCTCGAAAGGCCATTCACTTAACTTACTGTATCGGTTCTCACCAAGGTCCGATCATGCGTGCTTTTTGCATGAATACACCTGCCACCGACTCTCTGCAACAGTCCGTTTAAGCTACTCTTCTTTCTCATTGAAGTGTAATATGCATTTTTTTGAATACAAAAAAGGGCTTCCTGTCCTGTAAAAAGGACGGGAAACCCGCGGTACCACCTTTGATTGGTTGCAACTGCAACCCTCTTAACGGTATCAAAGCAAGATGCTTGAATACCTGCCCATGTAACGCTGGGCAAACGTTAAAGCCTACTGCCTAACAAAAGGGTTCGGTTTAAAGCTCGGAAGTCCATTCGCTTAGGAAAATTATCCGGTTTCCACCAGCCACCGGCTCTCTGCATTATTCCGCCTAAGGTACTACTCTTCGTCAAAGCCATTCGATTCAATTAATATGATTATGACTATAAACCTTTCTATAGCCCAAGTCAACCATTTACTTTCAAAACTTCAAATTTTCAGTAAAATGAAGTTCATTATTGTTATTAAGCTATGTTTTTTAGTGGAGTATTATTCGTCTTTTGGATTTGAGTTACAAATCCTGCGGCAGCACCGCACAAAATGCCGGCAGACATGAATATGACGGTGTACGTACCGAACATCGTAAACAACAGTCCCCCGCCAAATGCCGCTGCTGCAGCACCTAATTGATGAGCAGCAAAAACCCAGCCGTATACGACATTGCTGTTTTTTCCGAAAGCATCATTACAGAGCTTTACTGTTGGCGGAACAGTTGCCACCCAGTCCAGTCCATAAAAAACTACGAAAATTCCTAATGCAATGCCGGAAGATTCTAATGCATAAGGCAGAAATAGCAGCGACAGTCCGCGGAGTCCATAATACCATAAGAGCAGTTTCCGGCTGTCCCAGCGATCGGAGAGCCAGCCCGAAATAGTAGTTCCCAAGATATCAAATATTCCCATAAATGCCAGCATGCCTGCTGCTGTAACTTCAGGAATGCCCATTTCCATACAGGCAGGAATTAAATGAGTACCGATTAAGCCATTGGTTGACAGGCCGCACACAAAAAAACTCCCGGCAAGAAGCCAAAAATCCTTGGAGCGTATCCCTGTTTTGAGTCCTCCTAAAACGGCTTTGAATGGGTTTTCTGCAGGACTTTGTATCTGCTCTTCACTTTCATCCGCTCCATAGGGAAGCACTCCTGCGTCCTTCGGGTCATTTTTCATAAATATGGCAACAAGAAGAAAAATAATAAAGGCCGTGCAGGCATTAACCATTGTTACTAAAGTCCAGTTAAATGTGGTCACCAGCTTAGCAAAGAGCGGCAGGAATACCAATTGACCGGCAGCTCCGCTGGCAGTAAAAAGCCCGACTACCAGCCCCTTCTTTTCTTTGAACCATTTGTTAGCCACAACGGCTCCCAAAACAGAGGAAGTTAACCCTGAGCCAATACCTACGGTAACTCCCCATAGCACGGTGTATTGCCAGGTTTCTGTCATAAGAGGTGACAGCCCTGTTCCAGCCACAAGAAGAAACAGTGCGGTTAAGATCACTTTTCTAATACCATATCGATTCATTAATGCAGCAGCAAAGGGACCACAAAGCCCATACAAAGCCAGATTAACCGATAACGGAAAGGTTACTTCTGCCCTATTCCAGCCAAACTCTTCTTCAAGCGGAATGATTAGTACGCCTGGCGCGGATCTTACCCCGGCTGCAACGAGCAGTGTAAGAAAGGTGATTCCTCCTATAATCCAATAAATAGCCCTGACTTTTTTTCGTCCGGCACTTTTCTTGTGCATACCTCAGTCCCCCAGCAGATTACTCTCTTTCTAATTGAATGACAATCTTTTCACAAAGCCTATGAGTGATCAGCGCATCTTCAGCTGTAATATATGGATTAGCGTCTCCTTTTAGAGAATCTATGAAGTTCAAAATCATTTGCTCAAAGCCTCGTTTTCTGAGTGTAGGCTCCCAATCGTTTCCGCCAGGCTTCCATTCGTTTTTATTCTGAAAAATAACTGTATCGGTAACATTTAATGCCGCTCGTTTCTCATCCGGCCCGAATACTTCCACCTTTTCCTCAGATGTCCCGCTGTCTCGATTCATAATACCGATTGCAGTGCCGTCTTTAGAGTGAAGCTGCAGAGTTACATGAGACAGCTTTCCAGAGTTAGATTTTCCTGTAATAATTGTTTGTTCAATTTCATAAGGATATAAATGTCGTATTGTATCTACGACATGAATAAAATCATCAAAAATGAACCGTCTAATCTCATCCGGCTGACTCTTACGGTTTTTTTGCATGAGAATCATATTTCTGTCTTTGATTTGGTTAATAAATTGATAAGGAGGAGCAAATCTTCTATTAAATCCCACGGTTAATATGACATTCTTCTCCTGTGCCAGGTCTACTAGCGCTTTAGAAGATTGGTAATTATAAGTTATGGGTTTGTCTACAAAAACATGTATGCCGTTCTCTAGCAGCTTACTGATAATTTCTTCATGAGATTCTGTAGAAGTATGTACAAACGCACCTATTATGCCTGACTGAATTATAGATTCCAGACTATCATGAAGCTGCTCCCAGCGGTATTTCCGGCCGATATCTTTTAATTTGTCCTGATTTCTTGTATATAGATGAAATTCAGCCTCGGATATTCCGCTGAAAATAGGAAGGTATGCTTTTTGTGCAATGTCTCCTAAACCAATAACGCCTATTTTTAACATTTCTTATCCCCCTATTTTATAAATAATGCCCGATTCATGATACAATAAGTAAAAGGAGTTGTGATTATACATGTATAATAGTAAAAAGTGGGAAGAACCACAACCAAAAGAACAAATTGAAGTTTGGGAATGTCAATCACAGGATTGCAAAGGCTGGATGAGAAAAGATTACTCATTCGAGGATCTTCCAGACTGTCCTTTATGCGGCGAAAAAATGGAAGCCGGAGAGCGTCTGTTAGTGAAGATTACACCAAACCTTCATAAGAAATCATAACCCGATTTTTTATTAAACAGCTATTATTATATTCTTCTCAGATGAGTTAATCCCTTTATCAGGATTAACTCTTTTTTATTTTGGCAAAAATTGAGTATATTTTTCGAGGCTAGAGAGGAATCATTGCTAAGGGTGGGTTGAGCGGGTCAGACTGATTATCTGTTCAGGGCACATGCTCCGTGACGGGGTACTCTGACTATCTGATTGATGATCATGCTGCGTGGAGAAAAACCTGGTTCTCGGGGCGAAAGAAGGGGTCTGGCACACTTCTAATCTATCTGTGTGCGAACTGTGTCCTTTTCATGCTAAACCCGTGAGTGGGAGATAACCTTGAACGCTTCATGATGTGTGCTAAACCATTTAGGAGGACTGCATGCAATTTTATGGGGTAAATTGAATTATTGGAGAGGTACATTCGATTTTATGGGGATTCCGAGAAATTTATGGGGATTTTTCGTCCTTAAGGGGATTTCTATGATATAGACCCCTCCACTGCCTGTTTAAAAAGAAACAGGGGCCTTACGTCCGCCCCTTGAAATGATCGGTATTCACTTGTACAAGCACTAAGCTGGTTCCCTGGATAACCTCCATTTGGTTTAGCGGAGATGCTTTAGGTATTTCCGCCCGCTCATCCTCGCAAAATGAAAGATATACACCAAGCGTTTCTTCAGCAAGATTCACTGCCTCGGATAAAGTGGTTCCTTCAGTAAAACAACTCTCGATGTCGGGAAACTTTACAAAAAAAGAATCGTCCCTGGGTTCAATCAAGGCATAAAATTGATAAATAGGCATTGGATAACCTCCCTTTCCGCCCCGTACAGTACGGTTTTTCTTCTCTCTTAGTCTGTATCAGTATGGGAGAAACTAACCTAGGCTATTAGGCTTTTCAGCCGCTTTAACCAGCTTGCTCCTAATTTGGATCTAAAACAAGTTAATTTTTGACTTTTTATTTTTATATAGCTCGCCCATTTTCGGGAAGATTTCGAATACACAGCTGTCATATTCCCCTTCTAGATGAAGGCTGATTCCTGCATTCATCAAATAATCCCCAGATTTTATCGCAGCTACCTTTCCTTGCAGGGATATACAATAGCGCGTTTCCGGCTTAAAACCTTTTAATTTAAGCTGAAAGTTTTTTTTATGACGACTAACTCCTCGCTTAAAAGCAAATATAACGGATCTTTGATCTTTTGTATATTGAACCGCATGATAACCGCTCTCTGTAATTGAACTCAGCCTGTAAAAGCAGCCTTCTTGAATAATAGTCCTCACTTTTTTATAGAAGGCAATGTTTTGTGATAGAATTTCCGAATCTTCTGCTGTAAGTTTATTCAGGTTGCAGCCTATTCCCATTGCTCCCATCATGGCAGCATGACAGCGGAATTTTAAAGGAATTTCCCTTTTTGTATACATATTTGGCGAATCTGTTACCCATGAGACCATGGTCTTTATCGGATAGGCTAAGCTATATCCATGCTGTATCGACAATCGATCGAGAGCGTCTGTATTATCGCTGGGCCAGAATTGGTCAAAATATTGGAGAGCCTCGAAATTTACCCGTCCGCCTCCGGATGCACAGCCCTCCCACAACACATGGGGGTGTTTATCTCTTAATTCTTTAATAAGGGCAAGAACATGCCTGTTGTGCAGCATCCAGATTTCCTGCTGATTCTCTTTAGGAAGGTTTAGTGCACCGGGCTCAGAAAAAGGCCTGTTCATATCCCATTTGATAAACGAAATATCATGTTTTGTTAATAATTGATCAATCACAAAAAACAAATAATTCCTTACTTCTTGTTTCGTTATATTTAAAATCAGCTGTTTCCGTGAAAGGCTGTGTTTCCTGTTCTCAAAGCCGTACACCCAATCAGGATGCATTCTGTATAAGTAACTATCCGGATTGACCATTTCCGGCTCCAGCCATAGACCGAATTTCATATCCAAACTTTTTACTTTTTTTATCAAAGGATCCAGACCTTCTGGAAACTTGCTCTCATCCGGATACCAATCCCCTAAGCCCGCTGAGGAATTGTTTCTGTTTTTAAACCACCCATCGTCCACAACAAACAGTTCAACTCCTAATTGTGCTGCTTTTTCCGCCAGCACCGCTTGATTATCACATGTAACGTTGAATCTGGCCGCTTCCCAGCTGTTATATAGAACAGGCCTAACTGTTTCTCTGTGCTTCTCAGGAAGAAGATGCAGACCAAGCTGGTTTAATGAGTTAGATGCACCGTTGAAACCAGCTACAGTGTACCCGAAGTAAACAGGCGGAGTTTCAAAACTTGCCTCAGGAGAGACACTAATCTCTGTATCAAAACCGTTCATTCCAAGCAAAAGTCTTGTTTGATCATAAGGCTTCTGTTCAATAGTAAGTTTAAAATTACCGCTGTGCGCCAGAATTCCAAAGTATACCTCACCAGAGTGCTCTTTAGCATCTCGATCCAGCATAAAATAAGGACTATGGTTATGTGCGGTAATTCCTCTTCGGCTTTCTATCACATTTTTTCCCGGCAGAATTTTTTGCCGGAATCTATTGCCTTCATTGGCCCATGTACCTTGAACATTAGTAAAGTAAAAATCGCTGCCTAAAAAATTCCATTCGCCGCTATAAAACGATTGAATTCTTATTTCGTGATCATCCAAATTATTAAGGATCACATATCGTTTAATAACATCAAACTCTGCAAATACTTGATAAACAATTTGAATCTTAACCTGATAAAAGGAATCAGTTAATGAAATGGATAATACTTCCCCTTCTTCCCTGTAGCCATCAAAGACCAGGTCAAGATCCCGCGTACCATCTAAAAAGCCAGCCTTTAGCGAGGGCTCTTTAAATCGCAGCTGCCCCCAGGGTGTAAATTCCTCTGCCATAATATCCTCTTTAGCCTCAAAAGTAGATATTCCTTTTACAAATGGCAGGTCAAAGTCTTCAAGATTGCTGATCCTGCCGCCCCAGTACAGATGGAGTAAATGCCCTTGTTTATCGATACACAGTAAATAGCTGCTATTCTTTCCGTCCAGCGAAAAAACTCTGTTGTCCTTACGAACGCGAATGCCCATTTAATCACCGCCCGCTGCATTATTCCGACTGTCGTCTATAGCAATATATATGGAACAATAGCAGCGGTCATGCATGTAGAGCAATATCCTTTAGAAAGGCCATTATGGCTGCCTCTTACTTTTAGGTCTGCGTACCGTTTGTCCTCTAAAATTGGGACACGTGTGATTAAATGAACGAGTAATTTCATTCATAGCTGCAGATATAAGCTTCTGAAAAATGTTCTAAGCGAATGAAGACATTTTTCACATTTTTTTCTCAATTCTTATGCCATTTCTCTTTCTCCCCTCTGTTTTTTTCTGCGCGTTTGCTCCATCAAAGTTTTCGTCGACGGCCTCCTTGTCTCCTCTATGGATCCCAATTAAAAACAAAGACCAATACTGAAACTTTTAAAAAAACGAGTCCTCCCTGCTCCCTTCTACAGTCCATAGTGGGGATTTCTCATTTAATCCTTTATTAGACTTTTTATATTTTTTTAATAGCTGTTCCTTTCCTTGATGTTTAATTAGGGTTGATTTGAGGAAAAACATATTATTGAAAAAAAACAATTGTATAATTGATGTTTTTTTCGAAATGATAACCATTGAGACCATTTTCAGGAGGTAACAGGAATGTCAGATGTATCAAGCGTATTAAACCAGCAGGTAGCGAATTGGACTGTATTGTATACAAAACTTCATAATTACCACTGGTTTGTAAGGGGAGAAAACTTTTTTACTCTTCATATCAAATTTGAAGAATTATACAATGAAGCTAACCAATATGTTGACGAATTGGCCGAACGCCTATTAGCCATAAAAGGGAGGCCTGTAGCCACTTTAAAAGATGCTCTCGCGACAGCGACTATCAAAGAAGCTTCAGGAAATGAAAATACAATGGAAATGGTAGAGACCTTACGTACCGATTTTCAGCA
This sequence comes from Peribacillus deserti, assembly GCF_016909175.1. Taxonomy (GTDB): domain Bacteria; phylum Bacillota; class Bacilli; order Bacillales; family DSM-1321; genus Paraperibacillus; species Paraperibacillus deserti. Next base: position 27,102 of record NZ_JAFBFI010000016.1, on the reverse strand, counting down.
GATGATTGAAGAACTTGCAGCTGGAATGGAACAAGCTCAAGCGGCAGGTGATGAAGGAACAAGCGATTTACTGTTAGGTATTTCTGTTTCTCTTGAGAAGCATTTATGGATGTTCTCTACATTTTTAGAAGGCTGAGCTTACAAAATAGTGCTGATGCTGATGCAGCACTATTTTTTTTTGGCTTTAAAGAGAAAACTACTTTTTTGCACTTTAAACCTGTTTTATGTAAATTTCCACTATTTACCGGCTATAATCTTAAAATTTCCCTTTGTATAATATATCTTAATTTTCTATAATTTAAGTATCATACAGAAGGAGATGAGTCTTTGAATTCACGTCCAAAGTTAATGTCGAAGTTCGTTCTGCCCCTGGCAGGTTTATTGATAATAGTCGGTGCGGTTTTTTGGATCATTAAAGGGACAACGAAAGAAATGACGATTCCATTCTCTTCTATGGCTGAAACAATTCAATCCGAAAAAGGTGGACCAGTTTCCTTAAAAGAGCAGCAGGATGGAAAATTGATTCTCACTACTCCGCAAGGAAAATATGTTTCTTATGTGCCTCCAAACAGTCAAATGGTAGATAAGCTTGTAGAAAAATATAATGTTCATTACACATATACAAATAGCAGCGAGTATGGAGGCTGGATTATGGGGGGTCTATTAATCCTCCTAATTGGAGCGGGCTTCCTGTATCAAAGAAAAGCCAAAGGCGGCAGTGCTGCCAGTACCATGAAAACTAGCATTTCAAAGTCCCGTCCTCTGCCGAACATCACGCTAAATGACGTTGGCGGACTTCCGGAAGAAATGAAAGAGGAAATTCTGCAGACACTTTCCATTATTAAAGAACCGGAAAGATCGGCAAAAGTGGGAATTAAACCTCCAAAGGGTGTCCTTCTTTATGGCCCTCCTGGAACTGGGAAGACCTTGCTGGCGCAGGCAATGGCTCGTGAAATCGGAGCAAGCTTTTTCACTGCCAGCGGAGCTTCATTCAATGAAATGTTTGTTGGAGTAGGCGCATCCCGTGTTAGAAACTTGTTCCAGACAGCGCGGAAGCAGACACCTGCGGTCATCTTTATAGATGAGGTCGATGCACTTGCTGCCAAGCGTAAGCAGCATGGTGGCGAGGAATCTGAGAAAACCCTGACTGAGCTTCTTGTTCAGCTTGACGGCGGTCTTGATAACGAAGGAATATTATTTATTGCAGCAACCAATAGAAAAGATATGCTCGACGATGCTTTCCTTCGCCCGGGCCGTGTTGACTTTTCCTTTGAAGTACCTCTTCCTGACACACAGGGAAGACGGGATATCATTGATATTCATGTAAAAGGAAAGAGACTCGCACAAGATGTGACAGCTTCTCTAGACGTACTGGCTGAAAGCACTTCTGGATTTTCAGGCGCAGAGCTCAGCTCCTTATTTGAAATGGCAAGCAGAAGAGCTGTCCGAAATGGACAGGAAACCATAACAAGAGGCGATTTGGATTTCGCCCTGGATCGAACGATTTTAGGCAGCACATCAAGAACGATGAAAGATGCAGATACAAAACGCCGAGTTGCGATTCATGAAGCCGGCCATGCACTCATTTCTGCACTTACAAAGCCAGGTTCAGTCAGAAAAGCAACCATCATTCCCCGCGGGCAGGCTTTAGGATATGTAGCCCCTATCCAAAAAGAAATGCACTTATCAACTGCATCTGATCTCATGGACAGAGTTAAAATGATACTTGCAGGCGGTGTCTCCGAGCGGATGTTCCTTGGAGAGCATAGTATCGGTGTAGGCGGAGATGTCCAGCAGGCTAAACAAATTATTGAACAAATGGTTGATTTAGGCCTGCTTCAGGATGGATTTACCCTTTCCTTCACCAAAGATGATAAAGAACAAAAAATGAAAGAACTTTTCCATGAAGCTTTAGAACAAACTGAAATGTTAATTGACACTCACCGTTTTCAGTTCGATGCTCTTGTAAACGCCCTTCTTAAAAAAGAAACTCTTGAAGGCTGGGAAGTGGATCAAATTGTAAATGAAATGGACTTAATTGACTTAGCAATGGTTTAACACCAGCTCACCTCCTGAGCTGGTTTTTTCTTGTCTCGTCCTAGATGGGTTTATTAATTGAGTAAAATGCGTGTGTCCTCGACCCATGCACGGCAGAACTTGCCAGACTCGGCGCGAAAATTACCACTCTCTGCGCAATTCTAATATTTTCAGCGCGATATTTCTAATTTCTGCGTGTAACATGTAAAAATATAAAATTCACCTAATACTTAAGACCGCCGCTGAAATTCAATTTTGTCCTTATATTGCCCCATACCATTCTATCTCCCATTTTCCGCTGTTCTCTTTTCCAAATATCCTCATTAGAATATAATGATGGAGGATGAACATTACGAATACTCTTACATACCTTCGTTCATCTCAGCACTAAAAAATTAGGCGGTACTATTATGAGCAAAGCAAACCGTTTTCTTCACTATTTCTTATCTCACCGGGATGTTACGAATGAGCTGATCAGCAAAATCGGAAAAGAGCATTACCAGTATCAGCCTACAGAAACTTCCATGCCTGCTAGTAAACTGGCCACTCACATACTGGAATCGTTTTATAAATTTGCAGCAGCTGCAAAGGAAGGACATCTTGCTCCTTTTCAAGAAAAAGTGGAAGAGGAATCTGACCTTCAAAAACTCGCAGAGATTTACACTGATAAAACAAGGCAGATCCTTGAATCCCTGTCAGACCGCGATTTGGAAAGAGAGATAGATGTATCAGCCATGGTTGGCAGGAATATGACTGCCAGACAGTTTTTACAACTTGCTTTGGATCATGAAGTTCATCATAAAGGAGCCTTATTTGTTTATGTTCGTGAGATGGGGCATACTGATTTGCCGATGTTTATGAAAAGAAGCTGAAATAAAAAAAAACCAGGCTCTGCCTCTTGGAGCCTGGTTTTGTTATTTATAAAAGCTTAACTAAATGTGTAACTGTAATGCCTTTTGCAATTTCAGTTGTACTCATAGGGTTAAACCCCATTTTCTTATAAAGATTCATAGCCGGCGTGTTTAAAGTTCCTGTACTTACAGACACCTTTTGCAGATGTGAATTAGATTCCATTACATATTGAATAAGTTTCCCCGCTATACCCTTCAGAAAATGCTCAGGATGGACGACCAGCCGGCAAATGTCGAGTATGTCTTCTTTAACTTCATATGATACAAAACCACATAAGGCACGATTTTCATAAAAACCGGCAAATATTTCTCTGCTTTGCTGGATATCATGTATTTGATCCTTTAATTGAGGAATTCCGTTAAAACCAATTAGTTCAGCTTCTTTTTTATAGGCAGGAATTTGAATTCTTAGAATTTCCTCCGCATTTTGTATTTCAGTGTGTGCTATGATTTTTATCATTTATGCTCTCCCAAAACGATTATTGCTTTTCTAAGTATCTTTTTCTAAGAAATTCTACATATTGATCATCCCGGACCAGCCAGGCATAATATTTTCTTTTTACCACCCGTTCAGCATCCATGAAAGCCGGATAAATTCCAATTACCTCTCTATTGATTTCTAGTTTCCATTCTTCATCAGCTTCCCTGCTTATTAGTATAATATCCTGATTGTGGTTGCTGAATAGACAGAAGGTTTCCGGTTCTTTTATGTTATACCTATTATGGAAAGCATCTGCTTTTAAAGGTTCAATTAAAAACGGCTGCTCAACAAAAATAGAAAAACCTTCTTGTGTAAGATTGCAGCCTGATGCTTTCTGGTGTCCTCCACCTTGGTACCGGGCAGCTACTTTTGAAACATCAATATGGTCATGGGTGGTTCGCAGGCTGATCCTTTTTCCTCCTACCATTACAATGGCTATGTAATCCAGGTGGCTAAATTCCTTCATTAATTCGTTTCCAAGTTCCGAATGGTAGGATTCAGCATGAACAATTCCCGCACATTCTCCCTCGATAAAGGTTTGATACACTTCCCTCTTTTTCCTTCGTATGTATCTGTCAATTTTATTTTCTTCAATGTCCAGCAGCTTCATCTCTAGTTCATCAAAGGTAAATTCTTCGCTTTTACTGAGTCTGGCAAACATTTTTTCTTCAAATTCCTCAATGGAGAACATAAAAAATAAATCATTCAGCCTCTTAGCATCTTGAATGGAGAGGCGGTCCCATTCCCATGTGTCATACAGTCTGACGAGTTCCACAAATTCATCAGCCGCCTTAGAGGGTGCTAAAAAACCCTGTTTAATTAAGTATGTATACAAGAGCGATGTGGCAGAAGCCGGCCTTCCTTCATCATCCTCAACGGCTACATATCCCCAGTCATACTGGTTTAAATGTATGGCTGTAATATGATGGTCAATTAAGGTAACTTTGCCTCCTCGGCTAATAAATTCTTCTATTCCTTCTTCATTTTTTTCATTGACTGATAAGTCCGTAATCATCAAAATCTGTGAGAGATCATTTTTTTCAAGGAAATGTTCGACCTGCCTGTTTAAACTAGATATCGAATTGTAACGGACTTCCACTTTGTCTCCGAATGCGAGTTTGGCTAAAATGCCGCAGCCTACTCCATCTAAATCGTTATGTGTAAGTAATGTATACATATGTAACCTCCAAATAGTAAGAAAACCTCTCTTATGTTTTGAATATAGCAAGAAATATATTCCTACAAAAGAACGGTTTTTAAAGCCCGGAAAGCGAAAGAGCTTTCCGGGCTTTGTTTACATTTTAAAATGAGAAATGGAAGACTGCAAATCTTCTGCAAGCTTAGATAAAGCTTCTGCTGATGCTGTCACTTCTTCCATAGTAGCCAGCTGTTCTTCTGTGGCAGCTGAGCTTTCTAATGTGGCAGCCGCACTCATCTCATTGATCTCCCTGACTTCTATGACCGCCTCCGTAATTTGCCCGCTCGAAGCAGTTAAATCCTGAACAGAAGCAGATACCTCTTTAACCTTTGTAGCAACGGAATCAATGGATTGCGAAATAGAATCGAAAGCCCCATTTGCTTCAGCAGAGTCACCTAAGCCGTCATTTACTAATTGATTTCCTTCTTCCATAGCCTGGACGGCCTGCTTGATTTCCTCTTGAATCAGGTTAATCATATTTGTAATCTGGTCTGCGGATCTCTTAGATTCTTCCGCTAGCTTTCTAACTTCATCAGCTACAACTGCAAAGCCTCTGCCCTGTTCTCCTGCCCTGGCTGCTTCAATGGCAGCATTTAAGGCAAGCAGGTTGGTCTGGTCGGCTATTCCAGTAATCAAGCTTACAATATTGCTGATTTCAGCTGAGCGGACATCAAGTGATTGAATAAATTGTGAAGCTTCACTAACTGATTCGTGAATGAGAGCCATCTGTCTGACAACATTGCCGATTGATTGAGTGCCTTGTTTTGTGACTGCACTTGCTTGTTCGGCCGCGGCAAGCATATCATCACTATTATGGGAAATTTGCTTAAGGCCTGAAGTCATATCGTTAACTGAAAGGGATACGGTCTCAAACTGCTGCAGTTGAATCTCCATTCCCTGTGAGGCCCTTTGTGTGTTATGTGCAATTTGTTCAGCAGCTGCTGTGCTTTCTTCCGAGCTTGCTGCAAGCTGCTCACTGCTTGCGGCTACATGGCTTGCGGATTGATTAACCTCTCCTACGATCGTACGCAGATTGAGAATCATTTGGTTAAGAGATGTGATCAGGGTTCCTAGCTCATCTTTGTTTTTAACCTTGATTTCTTTAATTGACAGATCACCGCCTGAGACTTTATTGATTGCCCTTGAAGCAGCAATAATTGGCTTTGTGATGGCGTTATTGATGAGATAGGAAAGCCCTAGGGCTGCAGCCAGTGAGAAAATACTGATTGCCATCACAAGCCACTGAGTCTGCTTAGTCTCCTCAGTAGTCAATGCACTAACCTCATCCACTTTATTCATTTGATAAGCCACTGCTTTATCAACGGCCGCTCTAAAACCAGCTCCTACATCTTTCGCGCTAGTTTTAACGATTGTCATATATTCATTGATATTCCCGGCCTTTTTTGCTTTGACTTCCTTTTCAACAACCATCTGAAAGTCTCCATGAATTTCATCTATTTCCTTGATGAGTTTCTTAAACCCAGGATCCTTAGTCTCGGATAGAATCAGGAGTACATTTTTTTCAAACAAATTGGCTGACTCTTGGTACGCTGCCATATATGACTCGTCCCCGGTAATAAGATAGCCGCGTACTTCGCCTGATTGCTGGTTCAGCTCCGCTTTCAATTCTTTTACCCTTTCCATGCTTACTACTTCAGTTTTCAGGACCTCAGTATATGAGCGGTCTACCTGTCCTATTTCATACCATGCCAGCCCCGCAGCACCTCCAAGCAATAGGAAGAGAGTTAAGAAAGCTCCTCTAATTTTAGTGCCCACTGTCATTTTCATTTTCATATACATTCCAACCTTCTGTCATAATATATGTATGTCCATACTTATTATCGACAGAGCAGGGCAGATAATTAGAAATATTTAGAAAAAATTTCTCGTAAAAATAAAAAGAATCTTAATAAAATAATTATGTAAATTCATTAGTTTTTACATTCCGGATGCGGGCTGGTGAGTGAAGGTTCTAATCTTACCGTCCTGTTATAGGGGTCATCCCAGGTTTCATAAGGAACCATTACTTCCGGTCCCAGAGCATCTATAAATCTGGATTTTATATGTGGACGGGTAAAGTATTGATCCATATTCGCTTCAGTGATTTCAGCAAATTTAGCATCTTTGATCTCATCAGGCTGAATGTTTATTTCACCTGATATATATTCACAGCGGAATACAACACTTAAAACGTCATAAGATGAATTATAGTAAACACCAGTTATACCAACCGGCTTGATTAGTATTCCGGTTTCCTCTAAACATTCTCTTATTACCGCCTGGTCAAGCGGCTCGCCCTCCTGAACCTGTCCCCCGGGAAGTTCCCAGGTATCAAGTCTATCAATGGACTGTACAACCAGAACCTCCCCATTGTCATTCGTCACCAATCCTGACACTCCCACTATGTGTTTTGGGTTATCCTTTTCCATGTCATTACCCTTTATAAAATTTTATATAGTTATTATACCTAAAGCGTATTGGTGAATTTTAACAATTTTTAAAAAATCTCTCATTTTTATTGCCCTTTTTTGTTATGATAAATATACAATTCCAAATGCTGGAGGAACCGTAATGACTATAGAAAATAGAGTAGAAGAATTGGAACGGAAAATTGAAAGGCTGGAACATCAAATCTCTATCCTTTCCAGCAAGCCAGTAAATACAGCGCCAAATGTAAAGCCGATTATAAAGCCTGTTTCTCAACGGCCCATGGAGCCTGTTCCTCACTCTAAACCTGTGAAAGAAGCAGTCGATTATGAAAAACTGCTTACTCAAGTCTGGCTTCCAAGAATTTTCATATTTGTCTTATTGATTGGTCTGATTTGGGGATTTAAGGCAGCCTCTGATTATGGTTTTATAAACCCTGCCGTAAAATGTTCCTTAGGGTTTTTGACAGCTGGATTATTAATCTGGCTCGGCCTTACACAATTTAAGGAAGAGAGAGAGAAACTGGGCCAGGTCCTGCTCGGCGGATCGATTTGTTTATTAATGCTTACTACATTTGCTATGACGAATCTGTATGGAATAATTTCCTCAAACATTGCGTTCATATTAAATGTAATCTGGATTTTGCTTGGTATTTATTTCACAAACAAGTTTAGATCAGAAGCACTGGCTGTTCTCAGTGTTATAGGCGGGTTTTTGGTTCCTTTCCTTATTGGCAGCAGCTCCGGAAATGTGTACCTTTTCACGGCATATGAAACATTCCTCTATATAACCTTTTTATATTTATCTATAAGGTTTAAATATGTGAAATTATACTTTGTATCTGCTATTCTGCTAAATGTCGTCTTAGCTATTTACAGTTTGCTGGGCCCTTTTTTTGGAGCAGACAATAACGTCTTATCGTGGGCCATTTTAATTCAGCATGCCTTTTTAGTTTTAGCCTTTTTGTCACGCAGTGAATTTATGAAGTCACAGATTGGAACTGTATTTGCCAGCTTTGTAATTACATATATCTGGGTCAGGTATGGATTTACTGATCATGGAATAACCGGTTTTCTATTGATATCTATTGCGGTTTATACAGCTGTGTCCTTTTATGCTTATCGAAAGAATAGGCAGTCTCAATGGACTGTCGCGTCAACGATTTCACTATTAGCCATCTTTTTCTTTATATACCATGTCTTCGATCAGAAATTTATCGCGCTTGTTCTTATGATTGAAGGAACATTAGCTGTGTTGTTAGGGAAGAAGCTCGGAACGAAGCTTCAGCAGATTACTGGATATAGTATCTTTCTCATTGGAACAGCTTTAACATTGGCTGCCGATCTATCAGAAGTCTTTTCCATCGAAACGTTGGCATGGCTTGCCTTTTTTTCAGCCTTTATATTGCTGTGGAATGTCTCAATTAAAGACCAGCCCTTAAAACAGGATGATAAACAGGTGCTTACGGTTGCAGCCTGTCTCATTCTTACACTATTAGGACTTTACTTCCTAACAAGGGAAACGATGATTATTACAGAAGTACTTAGTATTAATTCTCAGCATCTAATCCTTTCCGCCATTTGGTGTTTATACGCACTGGCTGTGATTGCATATGGACTTATTAAAGGCTTAAAGATTGCCAGATATACAGGAATCGGCCTTTTATTACTCACTCTCCTAAAGCTCATTTTCTTCGATATACCTAGTGTCTCTATGCTGGTACGGGCCATTTTATTTATGGGATTAGGTTCAATAGGATTACTGGTATCCAGAATTTTTTATAAAAAATAGCAAAAGGGCGAGGCTCTCTGCCGTGCCCTTTTAGTTTTAGTCAGGGTCTATTCTGATGATTAGGGTGATGATGCTTCCATTTATCTCTTCCCATTTTATGCTGTGGAACAAAACCCTCTTTTTCAAGCATACTGTAATGCTCTTCTAAGCGGGTTAAGATTTTCTTTCCTTTTTCCTCAGTAAGAATCCCATACTCCACATATTTTGTTATCAATTTTTTCTTTTCTGCCAATATATTTCTGTGTAATGCTGACAGCTCTTCTTTTTGCTGCTGTGTCAGCTTTACTTCGCCTTTATTTACTGTTTCTGCCTGAGCCGATGAGAGAGTCCCTGACCATAATAGAACGAGGACGGCCATGATTAAAATGTTCATTTTTTTCATAAATATTCCTCCTTTGGGATTAGCTTTTGAAACAAGGATTTTTTTATGCATGTAATCTAAAATAACCGGAAAGCAAGCAGGCAGTAAATTGGAACAGGGCAGCCAGGCTAACGAAAGGAGCAGATAAGGCACGATTATTTGCCGAATCAGCCTTTTTAAACTATGAAACCTCTAAGTTTGAAATCCTTTTAAGCTAGGATTAGTATGTACATCAAGACTCTTAATGCACACATTGTATGGCGGCGCTCCTTTTAGCTGCACAGAGATGCTGTTTCTGAGATTATTTAAAAACATTTCCCATGAATTCTGGAGGATTAAGAGGAAAGAGAAACCTCATTGAAAAGAGCGAATCAGCTCAAGGCAGATTCGCTCTTTAGATATTTCTATTGTAGAAATGCATTAAAATATCTTGTCATAGCGACTGCAAAATCTCCTCTAGCCACTAGGCCGGCCGGATTGAAACTAGCTTTGACAATTGGCTTTAGATCATAAGGTCCCTGGCTTACAGAGAAAGAAGCATTCAGGATATTTAAATCTAGAGCCAGCTGCACATATCCTTTTAATTCAACTGGGGTATTAAATGTATCTTCTATATTTATTCTTTCATCTTTATATTGAACAGTAAGCTGGCCGGAAAAGTTTTCAGCATCCTTCTGAAGACCAAGGCTTTGAACCAAAGAGTAGGCAAGTTCAGCTCTTGTTACACTTTCCTTTGGAGCAAATTTGCCAGTCCCTTTTGGTAAAATCACTCCCTTTTGGATTTGATGCTGATCTCTGAACGAAGCACCCTTTGCACCTGCAGCCTCAGCAAATGGCAGTTCGGCTGCGGATACATCAGAATACGTATTCTGCCCGGAAGCCGGCAGGAACTGACGGATTTCTGCTCCCATAACAAGATATTTTGCCAGTTCTGAACGGGTTAAAAGGGAAGATGGTTTAAATGCTCCACTGGAATATCCATCAAATAAACGTTCACTCACTCCCATTTTAATAGCTTCTGCAGCAGGATGTCCGATTATATCACTTAAGCCGGTGAATCCGCTGACCTTCGAGAAGGCTAATGTCCCCTTCACTGTTTCGGGAAGTCCAATTCCTACTGGATTCGCTTCGTCTCCCCTAATTCCTCTAATCTCAGCCTTCCACCTTCCAGAAACTGGAGATGAAACAGAAACAGTGCGGTCTGTATATAATGGGAATAACAGGCTTACACCTGAACTATATTCTTTCCCATCTGGTGCAATAAGGACAAGGTTAATAGGGTTACCGGTTTGCTCAAGCATACCCTTGCCGTCCACTTTTGCTACAAGGCTTGATAATCCTGCTTCCACCGTAAATTCGTATTGATTGGTGGATAGCGAGGTAACTGGATTATAATCCACGGAAAATTCTTTTCGTTCAGTTGATGATTGGACATTACTGTTAAAGGTTTGAGATGCATTGACTGTTTTCCCATACTCTTTTCCATTTAAAATCTTATCCACTGCGGCAAAGGCATTTACATACCCTGATCCCACTTCCCACGTTTCATATCCTGGCATATTTGTCGCTGTTTTCTGTAGAATATCCTTTACCTCTGAAGGTGAAAGCTTGGGATTTGCTTCAAGCATCAGAGCCACTATGCCTGCCACATGAGGAGTTGCCATGGAAGTTCCGCTCATCGTTGTATAGTAAGGGAAATACGCAGTTGGAATCGTCTGTGCATCCTGCTCGGCAGCTAAGCTGGATACAGGACCCAGGACTCTAGTTGATACAATATCTACCCCTGGAGCAGTTATTGTCGGTTCATCTTTCCATGTCCACTCCCGGCCGTCTGCCGTAAATGTACCTCCAGCCCCTTTCGTTCCCCGTGAAGAAAATTCAGCAAGTTTTCCATTTTTCTCGCCCGCTGCAACAGAGATTACCCATGGAGCTTTTGCATAGGGATTATGTGTATTTTCTCCAGGACCTTCATTTCCGGCAGCAAATAAAACCGTGATACCCCTATCAAAAGCTTTTTTGCTTGCGATGTTAATGGGATCATTCGGATCAAAATTACCGCTTGCTCCCCAGGAGTTTGTGATCACACGAATGCCATATTGATTCTGATGTGTAATGGCATAATCAAATCCGCCAATCCCATCTAGAACGAACAAGGCTGCACCGGACCCGTACCCAATCAAATTTGCTCCTGGGGCTGCACCTTCGTATTTCCCAGAGGACATTGCTCCTGTGCCTCCTACAGTCCCCGCGACGTGAGTCCCATGCCCTGAGTTCGTATCCGTATTAGGAACGTTTTCTTGGTATGTGACCGGTAACAATGCTGGTTCAAGAGCATTTAGATTTGTAGAACCCAGTACATTTTGTACTAAGTTTTTTCCAAATTCGTGGTCCTTGTGGGTGCCATCGACTCCACTGTCATTTACTACAACCCCAATGCCCTTGCCTGTCACAGGAAGGCCATTATTAGCTATTTGAAAACCTGGATCAGTTCTTACTTTATCTACTCCTGTTACATTCGTGGCCTCTTCGTTATAGTAGCTTAGCTTTTTATTAAGATAGACGGATTGTACTTCTCCAGAATCAGCTAGTTTTTCAATCTGTGCACCTGTAGCAATCACTCCCGCTATCGGCAGTGATTTCATAGAAACCCCTGTCTTTATCCCGAGAGTTTTTAAAAGGCCTAGCTGTGATTCTGTTGGGGGGCCATCGCCTTTAAAAGAAACTATAACCTGCAGTGAGCCAGCGGTTTCAAGAGCTTTGTTAATTAACGGATCAACTACTGCTTCTGCTCCACCAGCAGCATTAACCTCCTGCTGTCTGCCTATATAGGCTGGTACAAATAATAAAATGGCTAATAAGACATGAATCCAGCGTTTCATCTATTCTCCTCCATTGTCAAAATATTTTAAATTCTATTTTAATTATCCTCATAAAGAATGAATTTTTCTATTCCGCAAAGGTTCTATTTTGAACCACCGGATGGAGTATTCTCAAATAATACAAAGGATATAGGGCATATAGTACCTTTGAAACTATAAAAAAGGACTGACATTTGATTATCAACCCTCCTTGATTGAATGTGCTATTGTCCTATCCCAAAAGCTCTTTCAACTGCTCCAAAGGCGTTAACATAACCGCTTCCTGTTTCCCAGGCTTCATGGCCTGCCATCGGGGCTGCCGTGGATTTAAGAATATTTTTAACCTCAGCGGGAGAAAGCGCTTGGTTAGCTTCAAGCATTAAGGCTATAATTCCCGCCACATGCGGTGCAGCCATAGATGTACCGCTCATTGTTGTGTAATAAGGAATAAAAGCTGGTGAGATAAACTGTGCATCATCCGCTGCCCCTAGAAGCGGGATAGGAGATAATACCCTTGTCGAAACGATATTAACCCCCGGCGAGGTAATTGTTGGTCTGTCTTCCCATGTCCAAGTTTGTCCATCAACAGTTACGGTTCCTCCCGCATCTTTTTTACCCCTCGATGAAAAATCTGCTAGATTTCTAGATTTGTCGCCCGCTGCGACCGTAACAACCCACGGAGCTTTTTTATAATTGCCTGAAATCGTAGATTCACCAGGTCCCGAATTCCCCGCGGAGAAAACGGTTGTTATGCCTTTGTCGTAGAGTTTTTTTGTAGCGATATTGATCGGGTTATAAGGGTCAAACTCTGTTCCAGAGTCGCTCGTATCTCCCCAGGAATTCGTAATCACGCGAATATTATAGGCCTGCTGATGGGTAAGTGCATAATCAAATCCGCCTAGCGTATCAAGCATAGCAAGAGCAGCACCTGAACCGTAGCCAATTAAATCCGCTCCAGGTGCAGCACCTTCATACTTGCCTCCTGACATCGCTCCTGTTCCTCCAACAATACCGGCAACATGTGTGCCATGCCCTGAGTTGTTATCCGTATTCGGTACATCCTCCACATACGAAACAGGCAATAATGTATCTACTGCATGAAGATTCGTTGAACCCAAGATATTTTGAACAAGATGCTGGCCGAATTGCAAATCTTTATGAGTTCCATCCACTCCGCTATCATTGATCAGTACACCTATACCCTTGCCTGAAACCGGCAGCCCTCCGTTTAGAGTTCTCATGGTTTCATTTGTCCTGATTTGATCCACACCGGTTAACTGGGTGGCCTCTTCATTTTCATATTGCAGTTTTTTATTTAAGTAGATAGAAAGAACTTCTTCTTGTTCGGCAAGTTTGTTTACTTGTACTTTTGTCGCTAAAACTCCAGCGATAGGAAGCTTATTAAACGTGAAACCCTTCGTGATACCTGCATCTTTAAGTGTCTGCAGTCCTATAGAAGAAACCGATTCCGCATTTTTAAATGTAACAATTACTTCAACCGGTGTAACTGAGTCCACCAGCGTTTCGCTCAAATTTGGGTCGATATATGCGGCTTTCATTTCCTGTGCGTTCGCCTCTAAGGATAATAAAGAACCGAATAGTACTGAGGTAAACAGGAAAGCAGATAGAATAGCAGCTTTTATTTTCATACAGTTCATCTCCTATACTTTTTTTGTATTTTCTCATGAACGCATGAAAAGCACTATTCTGCTTAAGGTGTAAAAATGGATATACTGGAGTACTAGCTGATTACTACTAAAGTATTACTACAAAACATTGGAAAAGGCTCAAGTGAGAAATAGTCAGAGTATATGCCAATTGTTAATTCCTTTCGGATACGTAAATATGGCTTCCTATATAATCTTTTTTTCAAGGAAAAAGGGCTCCTTTTCAGGAACCCGGCGGAATAGGAACAAGCTTGTTCTGCACAGCATAAATCACCACTTGCGACCTGCTTTTTACATTCAATTTTTTAATGATTTTACTCACATGAATTTTTACAGTCTTATCGCTGATAAATAATTTACTGGCGATTTCTTTATTGCTTAACCCTTCAAGCAGGCAGAGCAAGACTTCTTTTTCCCTTTCTGTTAATGCAGATTCTTCAGGCTTTGTCTGCTGGTGAAAGGACAGCAGTTTTTTAGTCATAGAAGGATGAATAACTGATTCGCCTTTCGCGACTGAACGTATAGCCTCTATAACCTGGCCATATGGAGCGTCTTTTAATAAATATCCATCGGCCCCTTCCCTTATTGCAGACATAAAGTATTCTTCATGGCTATGCATGGTAAGGATCAAGATTTTCATATTCGGATATTCCTGTTTAAGAATACCTGTCACTTCCACACCGCTTTTCACGGGAAGATTGATATCCATTAAAATCATATTAGGCTTGCACTTGGGTACCTCTAGTAATGCCTCTTCACCAGAGACGGCTTCCCCGACAACTTCAATATCATCCTCCATATCCAAAATACTCTTTAGACCATCTCTTAAAACAGCATGATCATCCACTAACATGAGCCTGATCATGAATACTCCCCCCTTCAAATCCCATTTTCGGAACCATAATGACGACAATGGTCCCTTCCCCCTCTTTGCTGTCTATTTGAAGTGATGCATTAAGCTTTTCTGCGGCATCATTCATCTGCAGGATGCCAAAATGCGGCTGCTTTTGAGCCTTAATCATTGCCTGAAAAAGAGAAAATCCCCTTCCATTGTCCTTTACCTGAAGCATAATATGATCTGCCTGATTGCATAATAAAACCTCAATCTTAGAAGCTTCAGCGTGTTTTATAGCGTTCTGAATACTTTCCTGAAATGAATCGAATAATATTTTTTCAGCCATAGGACTTAAATCAAATTCAGTACCTCTTTTTTCAAATAAAATGTGTTGCTGGTACTCTTTTCGTAGTTCTTCTATTTTCTTCGAAATTGCGGCTACCAGTCCCTCTTTTTGAGTTGGGTAAGGTCTAAGTGCATATATAGATTCTCGTACTTCCTTTAAACTTTCTCTCAGCCTGAAGACACTTTCTTCCACCAGTTTTATTGTTTCATCTGGTTTTTTCGTATATATTTTCCCAGCTGTTTCTAGCTTCATTACTGCCCCAGCCAATGTTTGGGCAATTCCATCATGAATTTCTCTCGCTATTCTGTTTCTTTCCTCTAATATGACACGTTTTTCTTTTTCAGAAAAAAGCATCTGTGTCTTAATTACAGCTGCAAGCTGGTTGGAAAGAGTAGCTAATGACTGTACATCTTCATGAACAAAGCTCTTTGTTCTGCTTCTTGCGACTATAAACATTCCGACTGTTTCGTTTTCAACAACAAGAGGAGAGTATACAAAAGATTTGAGTTCAGCATCAAAGCAATCCTCAGCAATTCCACTTTCCTTTTTTCGATCGTTATAAATAATTGGATGTTTCATACATTCAAATTTTTCATATACTTCTTCCGGCAAGGAGTACGACAAGGCGATTCTCCCTTCTTGAAATCGCTGCTTCCAAATTCCATCCTCTTTGGTCCATAAAAGACTAGCTTCCACATTCATAAATTCATTGAAACTTTTTTTCAATGTTGAAAGCCATTGTGATTCCGGCACTATTTGATTTAGATCGGTGGTTATTGAAAACAACGCTTTCAGCCTTTTCTTTTCCAATTTAAGCCGAGCTATCGTTGAGCTTAATAAACTGAGGCCCACCAGTGGAGAAAAGAAGAAAAAGTATGAAAACACGTCAATTTCCCCCCGGTTTTGACTGCCCAATGTATAGAGCAAAATGCCATATACTAAGGAGATTAGAGCATTATTGAGTTCGGTAATCGTTTTTTGTTTCCACATTTTAAGGGAGTAAGGCTGAGGGCGAATGATTAATACTAAATCAACTATTAAATTGTTACAGATGAAGAAGGATATCAATAAGATAAAAAATTCCACAATTCCAACTATTACATCGGGTTGTAAACTCGAGTCTAATACGGGATTAAATACGGACAGAATGGCTGTACTTGCAAAAATACTTAAAGCCAGCTGGGCGGGATTAAAAAAAATAATCCTCAAAGGACGTCGCTGCAGCATATTTACAAGCATCACTGCTAACGCATAGCAGAGAGCAGTATAAGGAGTGCCGAATAAAATATAAAGCACATATATAAGCGGAAATGAGATGGCAGTAAACCCTTTCCAAACCGGCATGGGATAATACTCACTTATAAAAACAAACAGGATTAAAAGGACTAATACTACCGGTTCATTTGGTATGTGAAGAAAGAATGCCGAGAAAAACAAAGACAACCAACCCACTATAGAAATAACTAAGAGAAAAAGCTTTGAGTATTCTTCCCTGGTATGAAAACGTCCCCTGCCCACTGAGCCACCCCTTATTTTGAATATTCTGTAACTTATATTCTATGGTCTATTATAAAAAAAAACAAATAAAAACCCCGCACTGGTCGAATGTCGCCACTAACCAATGCAGGGCAAAACCCAGTGCGGGCTTTGTTATTATTTATTATCGCAGAAGAACATGTACCTGACTATTCATCAAACGGGCTATTTAAATAGTACTAAAGTAGTATAGTATTCTGTTGCAGCCAATGAAGAAGTTTCTCCTGCTTTTTGTTTACTTCCAATTAGAATAACGTCATAGCTCTTACAATTTTCGGGCAGAGACGAATATACTCCTCCTTTACTTACTTATTTAACTTATATGTAAACAGACTTGTTCCTTAAAGGTAAATGCCCGATTTTAAGGTAATCCTGCTAACTTTCGATAATCTTTCCTACTTTGGGTCTAAACCAACAGAGCGAATGTTATATTTGTAAAATTTCTTTTCGGCATTACTATCAACTTCATCGTTATACAAAAGTCCTAAACATAAATACATGACCACCCATCTATTTTTTTCCGTTCAGTAAATATAGAAGGAGATTACTGTCTCTGTATAGAAAAAGATTAAAGAAAAAAAGCACTCTCTATCGAGTGCCTTCTTTATCTATCGGGTAGTTATCAGAATCAGGGGAAACCATTCCTCCGGCTCCTGCTGTCAATACGTCAGGATCTGCATTTTCAGGCTGATTAGGCAGAGCACCTTTATCATAAGGACGGCTGTTTAAATTCCCTGAAGTTTCTCCGGTTCCTCCTTCACTTATGGTTGATACATGAAAGCCGGTGTCTTTTAAATGCTCTTTCAATTGAGTGAATACATCTACTTTACCTTCCTGAAATGCACTTTCGTCATATTTAACTTCAACTTGTAAGGTCTTCATGAAAACGCCTCCCTAAGAATATATTGTATTTTTCATTTTCCCTTTTATTAAGAGGCTAAACAACAATAATTAAAGCGGGTGATAGCATGGTCATTAAAAATACCAATCATTTCGAAATTGAACGTCTGGAGAATGGGATATTTGCTGCTATAGCTAAACAAGGCGGTGGAGCGGTGTCTAACTCAGGTATTATAGACTTGGGAGATAAGACCATTATTTTTGATACTTTTAATTCACAAAACGCTGCCCGTGAGTTAGCTGACATAGCTGAAAAGCTTACAAAAAAACCAGTTTCCTGTGTGATCAATAGTCATTGGCATGGCGATCACATAAGAGGAAATCAATGCTTTCAGGGTGCGGTCATCATTTCTTCACTAGCTACAAGAACAAAGATGATAGAAACCCATCCAGAGAGAATTTCTGATCAAAAGGCGAAAATCCCACAGCTCTTAGCCAATATTGAAAAGCTGGAAAGGGAAATAAAAACTCAGCAAGATTTAGCGAAGGCAAAAAAATTACGAATCCAACTGGATTTTTTAAAAGAAATAGAAGCTTCACTTCCAAAACTCGAATTTACGCCACGTGTTTTAACTTTTGAAAATAGAATGGTGTTTTCCGGTGAAAATAGGACAGCTATCTTGCAGACTTATGGAGGAGGCCATACTCTTTGTGATGCTTTCTTGTACCTGCCGAAAGAAAAAGTCCTCTTTAGCGGAGATTTAGTAACAGTCAACAATCATCCTTTACTAATTGACGGCCATCCGGATCATTGGATAGACATCCTTCAAAAGCTCAAAACTTTAGAAACCCGCACGCTTATTCCAGGGCACGGTCCTGTAAGCTCTGCTTCAGCCGTTGAAGAGACAGAGCAGTATATTAAAACCCTAATCACACTGACAGATGGTCAAACCGAAGACTTCCGCTCTTTAGAGATTCCAGTCCGCTATCAAGATTGGGAGGCAAAAGACCTTTTCTACAAAAATATTGAATTTCTGTCTAACCTAAATCAATCAAGTTTCCTATCTGAGCCCAGGTCCTGAAAATGCAACAGCCCTTCCGCATGAAGGGCTGTTTTGATTTTATGGCCTTTCAGAATAAACAGTTTCAAGTTCTTTTCTTAACTGGAACTTAAGTATCTTCCCGCTTGCATTGCGTGGCAATGCATCCATAAAAATATATCTTCTTGGTCTTTTAAAATTAGCCAGCTTACTACTGTTTTTGCAGAATTCATCTAATTCTGCTTCCGTAAGGGCAGGGTCTTTTCTCACTACAATCGCTGTGACCGATTCGCCCCAACGGTCATGCGGTTCACCAATTACTGCCGTATCCAGAACACCTTCGTGCTCATATAAAGTGTCTTCGACTTCGCGGGGATAAATATTTTCGCCGCCGCTGATGATCATGTCATCCACTCTGTCTTTCACAAAGAGAAAGCCCTCTTCATCTAAATATCCGATATCGCCTGAATGATACCAGCCCTTATACAAAGCTTTTTGTGTAGCCTCTTCTCGTTTATAGTATCCACTCATGATACAAGGACCCTGTACAATGATCTCGCCCGGTTCATAAGGAGGCAGAATGTCATCAGGCTCAGAAGGTCCTTCTTCGTTTGGCTTCACGATTCGTATGTCATGATTTAAGGCAGCCTGGCCGGCCGAACCGGCTTTTCTTATTTGATCGTCGTTCGATAAGAAGGTAATGGCTGGCCCCATTTCTGTCATCCCGTACGCCTGCACCAGAGCGGCCCCCAGCTTTTCACGGCAGGCTCTAACAAGCGCAGGAGCCATTGGCGCTGCACCATATAAGCCTAGCCGAAGGGAGGAAACATCATGTTCAGCTAATTCTTCCTGAAGCATCATATTCCACATGGTCGGCGCTGCGAATAAAATGGATATTTTCTCAGATTCAATTAATTCTAAAACTTTCTTAGGCTGAAATTGATGCAGCACTACGTTGCTTGCTCCGGCATGCACCCTTGGCAGAAACGCACAGTGCAGTTCAGCACAATGGAACATAGGAGCGGTAATCAGCCCTCGGTCCTTTGAAGTAATTCCGGTTGAGGTTATACATAACAAACTCTGCTCAGCCATATCCCGATGGGAGTGCATAACACCCTTTGGCCTTCCCGTTGTGCCGCTGGTATACATAATAGCATATAAGTCGGTTTCTTCTACTTCAATGGAAATAGGCGTTCTTGGTGCTGCAGCCGTTTTGTCGTAATAATTTTGGGCAAATGCCGGCGTATGTTCGTCTATATACCAAAAAGAAATATAGGGAAATCGATTTTCAATGGATGTAACTACTGGACTTGTTGCTTCTTCAAATAAAACGATTTTAGGCTGGGCATCTTCCAAGATAAAGGCAGTTTCTTCAGAAGTTAAACGGAAGTTGATCGGATTAAACACGGCGCCTATCTTGGCACAAGCAAAATAGGCCGTCGCCAGTTCACCTGTGTTAAATAAATAAGTTGAAATAAGATCTCCCTTCTTTATGCCGGCATCCCGGAATGCATTAGCCAATCCATTTACCTCTTCCTGCCAGTCCTTATAGGTCATCCGTTTGTTCTTTCGTACATCAAAAAGCGCCTCTTGGTCAGGGTATTTTTTTACGGTTAAGTCAAAAATTTGTCCAATCGTAACTCCCATCCTAAAAACCTCCAAACGTTATTTTGTAGATCATCGGCCTGCCTGCCCGCACCCAGACTTGTTTTTCTCTCAAGCCTCTATTCTTTCAATTATCGTAGCGTTTGCCATACCATGGCCCTCGCACATAGTCTGCAGGCCGTACCTTCCATTGATTCTGTCTAATTCATGAATCATGGAAACCATCAGCCTGGCACCGCTTGCTCCCAGCGGATGTCCGAGCGCAATGGCTCCTCCATTTGGATTAAGCTTCCGCGGATCAGCTCCGGTCTCTTCCAGCCATGCCAGTGCCACAGATGCAAAGGCCTCATTCACCTCGAATACATCAATATCGTCAACAGTCAATCCAGACTTCTCCAGAGCCTTTTGTGTAGCCGGTATCGGCCCTGTGAGCATCAGGGTCGGGTCTGAGCCAACAACTACTCTCGTATGTATTTTAAATCGAGGCTTAAACCCGAGCTCCTCCGCTTTTTCCCTGCTCATGATTAATAAACAGGCTGCACCGTCACTGATTTGCGAGGAATTCCCGGCCGTTACTACTCCCTGTTCAGTAAAAGCGGGTTTCAGATTGGCCAATGCCCCAAGAGTACTATCCTTTCTCGGGCCGGAATCTTCTCTTAGAACTGCTGGCGTACCATCTTCAAGCGTAGTCTCTATCGGGAATGTTTCTCTCTGGAAGTATCCTTTTTCCTGGGCATACAGCGCTTTTTGATGACTGTGAAGAGCAAAGATATCCAGCTCTTCCCTTGAAAAATCATATTTGTCAGCTATCCGCTCAGCAGAATGCCCCTGATGGATGACTTCATATTTTTCCGTGTACATTGGAGAAGGCCTGACTCCCTGGTAGTTGGAACCAATAGGGATCCGCGACATACTTTCTACCCCGCCGGCAACCACAATATCCATATCGCCGGAAAGGATCGCCTGAGCTGCAAAATGGACTGCCTGCTGGCTGGAGCCGCACTGCCTGTCAATGGTCGTACCAGGGACTTCTATTGGAAAGTCCGCCATAAGCGCTGCCACTCTGGCTATATCTCCAGCCTGCTCACCAATCTGAGAAACACAGCCAATGATCACATCTTCAATCATCGAAGGATCCATATTTGTGCGATTAATCAGCTCTTTCAAAGTAAGCGCTAACAATTCATCCGGCCTTATATCTTTTAGCAGCCCTTTCTTCCTGCCCACAGGTGTTCTGACTCCTGCAACAATTACTGCTTCCCTCATAAAAATGACCTCATTTCTATAATCCTAAATTTTTTGCAATAATAAGCTTCATAATTTCATTTGTTCCTGCATATATGCTGGCCGCTGGTATGTCTCGGTATCTTCTGGCAATCTCGTACTCTTCCATATATCCATAGCCCCCATGCAGCTGCATGCATTGAGAAGCTGTCTGCTTTGCCATTTCTGTTAATTTCCACTTTGCCATAGACACCTTTGTTACGATGTTTTCTCCCTTTAAATGATCCGAAATTAATGAATCTAAGAAGACCCGGCCCATCTCAATTTCAGTTGCCATCTCAGCAATTTTAAACTGATTATGCTGATAAGAGCTGATCGGTTTTCCAAAGGCTTCCCGGGACTTCACATATTCAATGGTCATACGCAGCATTTCCTCAGAGGCAGTTTGTGCCGCGATGGCTACAACCAGCCGCTCCTGCTGCAATTTATCCATCATATATGAAAAACCCATTCCCTCCTCACCAATTAAGTTTTCCAGAGGTACTTTACAATCTTCAAAAATCAATTCGGCTGTATCCTGCGAATGAAGGCCTACTTTGTTAAGCTTTCTTCCTCGGGTGAAACCAGGGTTATTTCTTTCAACAGCAATCAGACTGATTCCCTTATGCCGGGAAGCAGCATGAGAATCTGTCTTGCAGGCAACGAGTACCAAATCAGCATGAATGCCATTGGTAATAAAGGTTTTTTGTCCGTTAATGACATAATGATTCCCATTTCGTTTAGCTGTAGTTGCAATCCCAGCAAGATCTGATCCAGTTCCCGGCTCCGTCATTGCGAGGGCGGTTATGAGATCACCAGAAAGGCACCCAGGCAGCCATCTTTGTTTCTGCTCTTCTGTTCCATAGGCTGTAATATAAGGCACTACTATATCATTATGCAAGCTGATCCCAACAAGACCTGAACCGATCCTTTCGAGTTCTTCATTTATGACCACTGAATAACCCCAGTCAGTGCCGCTGCCCCCATACTTTTCTTCAACATCCGGACAAAGAAAACCCTCGCTGCCGAGCTTTAACCAGAATTCCCTAGGAATCATTCTATTTTCTTCCCATGACTCATAAAAAGGGCTGGCTTCCTTTTCTAAAAATTTACGAAATGAACGCCTAAATATATGATGTTCATCTTGAAGGTAGAGATTACGCATAAACACCCTCCTTTTATTGAATATTCAGTTTTTTATCTTTTAATAGGGCTGCATGCGGATGGCACCGTCAAGTCTAATAATCTCCCCATTGAGCATAGTATTTTCTAAGATTGACTCTACCATTTTTGCAAATTCCGATGGTTTTCCCAGCCGAGAGGGAAATGGAACAGTTCTTCCTAATGAATCTCTTGCTTCTTCTGGCAGGGTTTCAAACATCGGCGTATAAAATAGGCCAGGCGCTATAGCCATCACTCGTATTCCAGCCGATGCAAACTCCCTAGCGAGCGGAAGGGTCATGCCTACGATTCCGCCTTTTGAGGCACTATAGGCAGCCTGTCCCACCTGCCCCTCAAAGGCAGCTACTGAAGCTGTATTAATGATGACTCCTCTCTCCTGCTCCTCATTTGGCTCATTTTTAGCTAATCGTTCTGCGGCAAGCCGCACTACATTAAAACTTCCAATTAAATTAACTTGAATCACTTTTGAAAAGGATTCCAGGTCATGGACGCCTTTTTTACCTAATACCTTTCTGCCTATTACAATTCCAGCACAATTTATAACCGTATTAAAGCTTCCGAATTCTGTTTGTGCTTTGTTTAACGCTGCTGTGACCTGTTCTTCACAAGTAACATCAGTATGACAATACACTACATTCCTTCCTAATTCATCGGCCAGCTCCTCTCCCCTGCCCTTAGCGAGATCGAGAATGACAGCCTTCCCTCCTCTTGCCGCTACATGCCTCACAGTGGCTTCACCTAACCCGGAAGCCCCCCCTGTGATAACAGCAACGCATTCCTTAATATCCATACAGCAACCTCCTAATAATGAACAACCATTCATTTGTGACTAAAACAAAGCTAAACTTTTAATGTAAGCATGGGAATGTAGTGATCATGACATATGTATGGAGTGCTTTAAGCACTATGATCTTTGATGATATTTGGGGTAAAAACTTTATGAAGGATCCTTTGCTGAGTGAATGCTGCAGATGTTTTTAAAACTGTATTATTACTTATTACTATTCTATCAAAACCGGACGTTCTAACGCTATTACTTTATAGAGGATCTACAGATAAACATTAATTGTGCTGCTGCGATAGCAATTTAACCTTGTGTACTTTAGGAAAAGCAGTGATGATGCCAGCACGTTCTTAAACGGATTGTCTGCTCGGCCTTTCATTAGTAGCTTATTTTTGCGGATTATATTCTTTTAGATCAGTCCTGTATTTTGAAAATGAAAAACAGCCCTAAAAAAAGGACTGCAGATAAACATTATTTTTCTTTCTTCTTAGCCGTTGTAATCTTATCCCAGGTTTGGCCGCTGTTCTTCGATACAAAGATTTCATTTTTATAAGTGGCTGCAGCAATCTCCTTATTATTTTGCGGATTTACTGCAAGATATAAAACAGGATTATTTAAAGCACGCGAGGGTACAGACAATTCAGATTTCCTTCTTGTTTTTAAATCCAGCACAAATAGAGCTGGCTCGTCTTCTAGCAGTTCAGAATAGATAATCGAATCTTTTCCAAAAATCATTGAAGTAACAGGTCCTGTTGTGGGAAAGAGTGTAAAGCTGTCACCGAAATCACTGGATAAAAATATACCTTCCTTAGCATACAGAGCAAAGCTGTTTCCTTGGTCAGGATGTACGGCCATGCCCCCGAGCTGATTGGAAGTAAGGCCTGTAAGCTTACTCTTGGTCCACGTCTTGCCTTCATCTTTTGTATATAATATGCCGCCTTCTTTTTGGCTTAACATATATAAAATTCGATTATTCAATCCTGCTGCAAGATGAGGAAAAGTCTGTTTATCAGTAGAAGGAACCACTTTTAGCTTTCTCCCCTCATCTGCACTCTTTACAACGCCTAACGGTTTCTTTTTGTTTCCTTCGCTATATCCGCTGGCATAAAAGCCTCCGGCAGCTGCCTGAAAAGATATGTAATTATTTTTGTTTTTTGCTGGTGAAAACCAGGTGGAATCTTTATATTTATGTATTCCATTGCTGGAAGCCGCATAGAGACCCTTTTTCTCTCCTAAATAACCGAGTCCCCTGATTTCTTTTAATGAACTTGAACTTTCTTTTTTAAAGAAAGCAGGCGAACTAGCTTTATTATCGCATCCTGCCAGACTTATCAACACGCAAAATAGCGTGATATAGGCCGCCTTGCTATATTTCATGGTGCTCCCCCTTATATGGTGTTTACCCTTTAATCATACTATAACTTTTAACCGCGAACATCCTTTCACTTACCCATTTAACTTGAATTCCTTAGTTAAAAAAATGAACACCAGCAATATTGCCGGTGTTCAGGAACAATTAGATTTATTCTACTAAAACAATGACTACACTTCCAGATGGGTCAACCGCTCGTATATGGCCATTTTCCAAAATATATTCTAAAAAGACCCATATTACATGGGTCCAAAACTTATATGTCTTCCCTGAAAAGAGGCATACTCATGCAGCGTAGACCGCCTCTCCCGCGCGCAAGCTCGGAGCTTAACACTTCAATAACTTCAACTCCATAAGATCGGAGAGTTTCATTTGAAATATAATTACGATCATAGGTCACCACAACACCCGGCGCTATGGCAAGAGTATTTGAGCCGTCATTCCACTGTTCCCTTGCTGCTGCTATAGGGTCTCCGCCGCCGCAGGGAATGAGAACTAGATCACGTAAATGAAGCACTTCTTTTAAAACTTCTAATAAATTATTCCTGCGGGTAACTTTTAAGCCGCTCATTTGTTCTGATTCAATCATATAAATATCCATTTTTCCATCTGGTCCAAGAATAGCAGGATGAATGGTTAATTTGTCTCTGTCTACCATAGTGAAAACAGTATCCAGGTGCATAAATGCCCGAGTTTTAGGAATTTCGATCGCAACGACCTTTTTTACCTGATTATCACGCGAAAATAAGCTAAGCGCAATATCTTCAGTCGCTTTTTTAGAAGTTCGGTCGCTGATCCCTATAGCCACAACCTCCTTGCTCAGTACAAGCATATCTCTTCCTTCAAGAGAATGCTCTCTATCCCGGTTATACCATATAGGTATGTTAGACGAATTAAACCTAGGATGAAACTTCATAATATAATCCATGAATAACGATTCCCGCTGCCTCGCAGTCCGGTCCATTTTATTAATCGATATGCCATTTCCAATAACCGCTGCCGGGTCTCTTGTAAAATACAAATTAGGCATAGGGTCCAGACAAAAAGGATAGTTTTGATCCAGCATATCATAAAGGTCTTTCGTGATTTTATTGTCCACAGTTGTCTTTAACATCCCATTCATAACCTGGCGGATTAGCTCACTTGGTGAAAGATTCATTAAATATTCCTGAACCTGCTGATGTGCTGTTTCATTATTTGCACAGCTTTCTTTTATTATATCCTCAATGAATTGTAATCGGATCTCATCTTTTTCAATCGCTTCTGCAGCAAGATCTTCTAAATAAATGACTTCTACGCCTCTTTTTCTAAGAGCATCTGCAAAAAAGTCATGTTCTTTTTGAATGGCCGGCAGGAATGGAATATCATCAAATAATAATTTTTCTAGATAATCAGGAATCAAATATTCTATTTCTCCCCCTGGACGCTGAAGCAGAACAGTCTTTAATGCTCCAATCTCTGAAGTAACATTTAAAGGATATTTATTTAATGAATCCTTCTCAACTCTGTTATCAAACGCAGTATTCAACATGTGGCCCATGAACGAATTCCCTCACTTCATATTATTCCATGCATTATCTGAGTCCCCCTTTCCTAAACATATAACCATCTCAAGGTCCATCCAACGAGCCGGCGGCTTTTAGGTGAGAAAATTGAAGATTTCCCAGCTTTTCACCATACATAATTTGGAATATGAGTAGCATTCTATAAATGGAGGTGTATCCGTATGGAACCGAAAGAACCAGGAAGTAAAGACCTGCCTGATTTCAACGAGCTGAATGACCGCATCATTGCTGAGAGACGGACATCCGGACCAACATTAGTTATCAAAACAAATCTCGATCCTGACAACTCAACAGAAGATAACCCGTATTGTCAGAACAAAGAACTTACCGATACCAAGGAATTCAGGAAATACTTCGAAGACGAGCGCTACGAATGAAAAGGCTAGATGATTGAAATTAAAAACCTGCTGCTTAAGCGGCAGGTTTTTTGATTGCTGTTGGGCGGGCATACGCAGTACTTTTACCGAGAGCTTGCCGTATACTATTGGTACTTGCTCGCATCCTCCTGATTTTTGCTCGCAAACTTATTGAGCCTGCTCGCATTTTCGTAGACCTGCTCGCTTCCTCTTATTTGTTATCACAAACTTATTGAAACTGCTCACATGCACTCAGTTGCTCGCTAATCAGAATTTTTGCTCGCATTTCTTAAACTTGATCGCAATCCTTATTTTTTACTCGCAAACTTATTGAAATTGCTCACATGCACTTAGTTGCTCGCTAATCAGGATTTTTGCTCGCATTTTCTTAAACTTGATTGTATCCCTTTATTTTTTACTCGCAAACTTATTGAAACTGCTCACATGCACTCAGTTGCTCGCTAATCAGAATTTTTGCTCGCACTTTCTTAAACTTGATCGCATCCCTAATTTTTTACTCGCAAACTTATCGAAATTGCTCGTATGTACTCAGTTGCTCGCTAATCAGAATTTTTGCTCGCATTTTCTTAAACATGATCGCATCCCTTTATTTTTTACTCGCAAACTTATTGAAATTGCTCGTATGG